>NZ_JBVKBA010000001.1:0-579407 GCF_055639175.1 Streptomyces sp. NPDC107546
GCAGGAACACACCCCCCCCTCCTTTCCTTCCTCTCCTCCCTGTTCTCTTCCGCCCCCCCCTCTCTCCCGGTTTGTGTCTCCCCCCAAAGCCCCGACGACGGCGAGCCGACCTCAGGGCGTGACCTACCGCTTCCGGCGCCCCGAACTACGGTTTCACCGACCGGTAGTACCGCCGCGCGCCATCGTGCAGTTCCAGCGGGTCCGTGTAGATCGCCGTGCGCAGATCCACCAGCTGTGCCGCGTGCACCTGCGCGCCGATCCGGTCGCGGCTGTCGATGACCACGCGGGTCAGCTCGTCGGTCAGGTCGGCGTTCATGTCCTGACGCGTGACCAGGAGGTTGGCGACGGCCACGGTCTGTACGGAGACGCCCTGCTGCGCCTCTGGATAGGCGTCGGCGGGCATCACCGCGGCCCGGTAGTAGCGGGACGCGCCGCCCTGCGCGTGCAGCTTCGCCACCAGGTCGCCGCCGATCGGCACCAGCCGGACCGGGAGGTGCTGCGACAGATCCGTGATCGCTCCGGTGGGCAGCCCGCCCGACCAGAAGAAAGCGTCGATCCGGTGCTGCCTCAGCAGCCCGGGCATCGTCCCGATGCCGTCGGACAGTGGCGTGATGTCCCTCTCGGGGTCCAGCCCGGCCGCCTTCAGCACATGCTCCGCGATCAGCCGCACCCCGGAGCCGCCCGGCCCGACGGCGACCGTGCGGCCCTTCAGGTCCGCCACCGACCGCACGGGGGACGACCGCGGCACCACCAGGTGCACATAGTCGTCGTACAGGCGGGCGCAGCCGCGCAGCCGGCCGGCGCCGGGCCCGTTCTGAAGCCGGTACGTCTCCACCGCGTCGGCCGCCGCGATCGTGAAGTCCACCTGCCCGGTGGCCACCCGGCGCACGTTCTCCTGCGACCCG
The DNA here is from genome assembly GCF_055639175.1 of Streptomyces sp. NPDC107546. Taxonomy (NCBI): domain Bacteria; kingdom Bacillati; phylum Actinomycetota; class Actinomycetes; order Kitasatosporales; family Streptomycetaceae; genus Streptomyces; species Streptomyces sp. NPDC107546. Next base: position 906 of record NZ_JBVKBA010000001.1, read on the forward strand.
TCGCTGTTCTGCAGCCGTACGTCCAGCCGCGGCATGTCCCGGGCGATCGTCTGCCGCAGCAGGGTGCCGTACTTCTCGTAGACGCCGCTGGGGGTACCCGTACTGAAGGTGACCGTGCCGCTCGGGGACTCCTCGCCGATCGGCAGCAGCCACCACAGCAGCAGCCCGAGGACCGCGCACGCGACCGCCGAGCCCAGCAGCGCGCGGCGTCTGCCGATACGGGGGAGTGCCTGAAGCATGCGCGCGATCCTGCCAGGCCGCGGCCCCTGTGACCAGGCCGGTACCGACAAGGGGAGGGCCGAGGACGGGTGCCGGCGAACGGTAGGGTCGGCGGATGCGTCCTTCCCCCGCCTCCCTCGTCCGTGAGTTCCACCTCGCCTTCGGTCTCGACGTGCGGTCCGAGCCGACGGAGGTCTCCGCGGAGCTGGCCGCGCACCGCGGTGAGCTGCTCGCCGAGGAGGCGGCGGAGGTCGCCGAGGTGTCCGTCACCGGCCCGCTCGACCGGCTGGCGCACGAGCTGGCCGACCTGGTGTACGTGGCGTACGGGACGGCCCTGGTGCACGGCATCGACCTCGATGCCGTCATCGCCGAGATCCACCGCGCCAACATGACGAAGATCGGCCCGGACGGCACGGTGTCGCGCCGGGCCGACGGCAAGGTCCTTAAGGGCGACCACTACCGCGCCCCTGACGTCTCGGCGGTCCTGCGCCGCCAGGGCTGGTCGCCTGCGGAGCGGTGGGGACAGCACCGCCCGGCGTCCGGCTCTGCGACCGTGGCCGACGACCCCGCCTAGACTGAACCACTGCAAGGACGAGATGACCCCGGTGTGAACAGGAGGCCCACGGTGACGGCAGTCGGCGGTGGTTTCGAGGATCCGTCCGCCGAGGTACTGTCCCAGGCGGCCGCCGCCTTCGGGCTGTTGGCCTCGCCCGCGCGGCTGCACATCGTGTGGGCGCTCGCTCAGGGCGAGAGCGATGTCACCGGACTCGCCGAGCGGGTCGGCGGCGCTCTGCCCGCTGTGAGCCAGCACCTGACGAAGCTCAAGCTCGCCGGACTCGTCGGCTCCCGCCGTGAGGGCCGCCGCCAGGTGTACTTCGTCGACGACGCGGACGTGGTGACCGTGGTGCGCCTCCTGGTCGGCCGGCTGACCGACCGTGCGGCCCCGGCCGATGTGCCGGCACCCCGGCTCCGTGGCCTCTGAGACCGCCGCGGCGCCGACACCCCCTCCCGGCCCGGACCACGGCGCCGGCGGCCCCACGTCCCTTCAGGAGCTGCGCCGCCTGGAGAGCAGTCTGCGCGGGCTCACCGAGGCGGAGGCGGAGGCCCGGCTCGGTGAGGCCGGGGAGAATCTGCTCCCCGAGGCCCGAACGGCCTCCTGGGCCCGGCGCTTCGTCCGCGGACTGCGCGACCCGTTCACAAGTGTGCTGCTCTGCCTGGGCCTGGTCTCGGCGAGCGTCACCGCCTGGGGCACCGCCTGTGTGATCCTCTCCCTCGTCGTGGTCAGCTGCGTCCTGCGCGCCACCGGGGAGCACCGGGCCGACCGCTCCATGGCGGCGCTGCGCGACCTGGTCGCCACCACCGCGACCGTGGTACGCCGACCGGAAGCGGACCGCCCGCCGCTCGAGCGCGAGCTACCGGCCGCCGAACTGGTGCCGGGCGACGTGATCCGGCTCGCGCCCGGCGACCTGGTCCCCGCCGACGTACGGCTGCTGCGCGCGAGCGGGCTGACCGTGCATCAGGGGGCGCTCACCGGCGAGTCGGCGCCGGTCGCCAAGAGCGCGCCCGACGTCCCCGGCGCCTTCGGCGGCGGACTCTTCGCCCAGCCCCATCTCTGCTTCCAGGGCAGCAGCGTGGCCTCCGGCAGCGGCACCGCGCTCGTCCTTCACACGGGCGCCAGGACCCGGTTCGCCCGGGCCCACGGCACGCCCGCCGCGCGCGGGGCGAGCGCCTTCGACCGGTCCGTGCACGGCATCTCCTGGGTGCTGATCCGGTTCATGCTGCTCACCCCGCCGCTGGTCCTCATGGCGGGGGCGGCGCTGCGCGGCCGGGGCCTGCAGACGCTGCCGTTCGCCGTCGCGGTCGCCGTCGGCCTCACTCCCGAGATGCTGCCGGTCATCGTCACCACCTGCCTCGCCCGCGGCGCCTCCCTGCTCGCCCGCAGCCAGGGAGTGATCGTCAAACGCCTGCCGGCACTGCACGACCTCGGCGCCGTCGACGTGCTGTGCCTGGACAAGACCGGCACCCTCACCCAGGACCGACCGGTGGTCGAACGCGCCCTGGACGGGGACGGCAAGGACGCGCCCGAGGTGCTGCGCTGGGCGGCCGTCAGCGCCTGGTGGACCCTCCAGCTCGCCGACCTGCCCGCCCCCGACGCCCTGGACGAGGCGATCCTGGACGCGGCCGACGGCGCCTGGGAGGACTGCGAGGGCGTGGCCGCTCTGCCGTTCGACCCGGACCGCCGGCGCGCCACCGCCGTGGTCCGCGGCGGCCTCGGCAGACACCTCCTCGTCGTCAAGGGCGCCGCCGAGGACGTACTGGAGCGCTGCGCGCTTCAGCCCGCCGAGCGTGAGCGCCTGCTGGCACGGGCCGCGCGCGAGGCCGGCGACGGCCTCAGGGTGCTCGCGGTCGCCACCGCCGACCGCCCCGCTCGCACCCGCCCCTACAGCGCCGCCGACGAACGCGGCCTCACCTTCCGCGGCTTCGTCACCTTCCGGGACGCCCTCGCCCCGACCGCCGCCCGCGCCCTGCGGGACCTCGCCGCCCGCGGCGTCAGCGTGCGGATCCTCACCGGCGACCACCCCGGCACCGCGGTCCGCGTCTGCCGTGACCTCGGCCTCGACCCCGGCCGGGTGCGGACCGCGGGCGCCCCGGACGACGCCGCGGCGACCGTCGTCGCCCGCTGCACCCCCGAGGACAAGGCCCGGATCGTCACCGATCTGCGCGCGGCCGGGCACACCGTCGGCTTCCTCGGCGACGGCGTCAACGACGTGCCCGCGCTGCACGCCGCCGACGTGGGCGTCGCCCCGCGCGACGCCGTCGACGTGGCCCGCGAGAGCGCGGACGTCGTCCTCGCCTACAAGGACCTCACCGCGATCGACCACGCCGTCGCCGCCGGCCGTCACGCCAGCGGCAACATCGCCTCGTATCTGCGCGTCACGCTCTCCTCGAACCTCGGCAACGTCGTCGCGATGCTCGCGGCGGGCCTGCTGCTGCCCTTCCTGCCGATGCTCCCGGCCCAGGTCCTCGCCCAGAACCTGTGCTTCGACGCGGCCCAGCTCGCCTTCGCCTACGACCGCCCCGCGGCTCGGGCACTCGCCCGGCCCACCGTGCTGAGGCCGCGTGACTTCCTTCGCTTCATCACCGGCTTCGGACTGCTCAACGCGGTCGCCGACCTCGCCACCTTCGGCGTCCTGGCGCTCGCGCTGCACGGGCCGGACGCGCTGGACGACGACGCGGTGTTCCACTCGGCGTGGTTCACGGAGAACCTGCTCACCCAGGCCCTGGTGATGCTGCTGCTGAGGTCCGGCCGGCGTGTCGCGGAGGGACGCGCACCGGGCCCGCTCGGACGGGCCGCGGCCGTTCTGGCCGCCGTGGGGCTCTTGCTGCCGCTGTCCCCGCTGGGCTCCGCGCTCGGCCTGACCGCGCTGCCGGTGGCGTACTACCTGCTGCTCGCCGCAGTCCTCGCCCTGTACGCGCTCGCCCTGTGGACGGTCAGAGCGCGCTACGAACGACGGTCCGTCGCGCGGCGCTGACCGGCCGGGCGGGTCCCGTCGGTTTCAGCACGATTCGTCTTCGGCTCGGTTTCGCCGCCGACCGTGGGTTGTACAGTTGCGCAACGTAGCAACCAACATGGCACGGACGAGCGGCGGCAGGCGTCCTCGGCCGAGGCGAGGAAGGGCGGGCGCGTCATGCTCCGTAACGGACTGGAACCCTGGCACCTGCTGATCGTGGCGATCGTCGTCATCGTGCTGTTCGGGTCGAGGAAGCTCCCGGACACCGCCCGGGCGCTGGGCAAGTCGATGCGCATCCTCAAGAGCGAGGCGAAGGCGATGAAGGACGAGAACGCGTCCGCGTCCGCCACGTCCGCGCCCACTCCGGTGGAGCCGACGGCCGTGCGGACCTCCGCGGAGACGGCCACGGAGCGGCCGCCGGCCGCCGCCGGCTGAGGGCGCGCCCGTCAGGGGCTGGCGCTGTCGTAGCCGTAGGCCAGCGGCTCGCTGTTCACTCCGAGCTGGCGCCGGTAGACGTACAGCGCATCCACGCGTACGCCGTCCGCCGGGGACTCGACCCGGCACGGGTACGTCACCTGCAGCACCGAGGGCCGACCGGCGACCTGCATGCGCAGGCCGTCGGCCGGCCCTCCGGCGAGCACCGCCGTCTCCCACTTCGTCGCGACATGAAGATCCATGTCTGAACTTTAGAGTTGCGCAACCGCTGAAGTGTTGTGAGGTGCGCCACTGGCCCGGCGTCGGGCGCTTCGGCGGCTCGCCTGCGATCAGCTGTTGGCGTTGAGAACGGGGTAGTAGCCGTTCGCGTGCCCCGTGGCGGTGGGGTGGTACGACTCCCAGCTCGGCGAGGCCACCAGGGAGTGCAGCCAGCCGTCGCCGGAGCACAGCTCATGGCCCTTGAAGGTGGTGCGCACATCCCCGAAGACGAAGCCGTGGGCGGCGGCCCGGTCGGCGATGACGCCGTCCAGGACGTCCGCGGCCTCGTCGATCTTGCGGTGCTTGGTGTCGCTGAGGCCGACGCAGAAGACGTCGAGGGTGTACATGTGCGGGTAACCCAGCACGACCACCTTGGCGTTGGGCGCCTTGGCGCGGATCGCGTCGTAGGTGGCGTCCAGGCGGGCGGGCAGCGTGTTCCGGGCGTAGCTCTCGGCCTGGTCGACGCGGTTGACGCAGTCGGCGTCCGAGCCGGCCACACAGGTGGTCATGACGTCCGAGAAGCCCGCGTCATTGCCGCCCACGGTGAGCGAGACGAGCCCGGTGCCGGAGTTCAGCGGGCCGAGCTGGCTGCCCGTCACGTCCGTCGTGGCCGCGCCCGAGCAGGAGGTGTCGGCGAACGAGGACGGCGCGTGGGCGTTCTTCCACAGGTAGGGGTAGGCGCTGAAGCTGCGGTGGCAGTCGGCGCTCGAACTGTCGTAGTTACCCGCGCCGTTGCCCGCCGAGTACGAGTCTCCCAGCGCGACGTACGCGGGTCCGGCGGCATGTGCCGGACCGGTGAGTACCAGGCTGAACATGATCGCGAGGCTCAGCGTGGCAAGGGCTGACAGCGACTTGATGCGTCTCACGAAACCTCCCAGAGCGGGAAAGCCGGCTCTCATGTGGTACAGCGGGCAACCACTCATGGGAAGTGTTCATGTCAAGAATTCTCCGTGCATAGGCGTCGCGTTCAGCGTTTGCCGGGGCGTGGGATGCGGGTGCCTGCGTTCTTCCTCTCACTCCTCCTCCACCGGAGCCCCCCGTTCCCGTTGCATACCGGGATCCGTCCGTCACCCGGTGTTCATGCGACGCCGTGCGGAACGTTGGGTTCCGGGAGAAGGCTCCTCGCGTGAGACGTATCGCAGGAATCGTCCTCGCGGTGCTGCTGATCGGCGGCGTCGTGGCAGCCGTCGTGGCGGGCCGTGAGGGACGGGACACGGGCACGGCAACGAAGACCGTGCGAGGCGTGATCGGATCGGAGAAGGCGGACTACTTCGCCGATCCCGCCGTGGTGAAGGCCCTTGCCGCCAAGGGCTACACCGTCAGGACCGAGACGTCCGGCTCCTGGGCCATGGAGGAGATGAACCTCAAGGGCTACGACTTCGCCTTCCCCTCCAGCCAGGCGCCGGCCGACGCGCTGGCCGTCAAGTACCACGCGCGGCAGCCCCTGCCGCGGCCCTTCTACTCGCCCCTGGTGGTCGTCGCGCACCGCAGCGCGGCTCAGGTGCTCGCCGAGAACGGGCTCGCCACCCTCGACCACGACCGCGGCACCCTCCACATGACCGCCTATCTCGACGTCGCGCGGCACGACCGCACCTGGCAGCAGCTCAAGGGTGCCCAGGCGCACGCCGAGCTGACCGGGACCCTCTACATCGCGACCACCGATCCGGAGACCTCCAACTCCGGCGCCCTCTACCTCGCCGCCGCCGGCTACGTGGCCGACGGCGGCCGGGTCGCGGCCGGTGACGCCGACGTCGAGCGCACCGCGCCCCTTCTGCGCAAGCTCATCAGCGTTCAGGGCGCCCAACAACCCAGCACGGACGCCGCGTTCCGCGACTTCGTCAGCGGCGTCGGCAACCCGCTCGTCCTGGTGTACGAGTCCCAGGTGGCGTCCCTGCTGCGCGAGGGCCACGGCGCGGACGACCTCAGCGTCCTGTACCCGGACACCACGGCCAACAGCGACCACACGGTCGTGCCGCTCACCCAGGCGGGACGCGACCTCGGAAAACTCCTCGGCGCCGACCCCGCGTTGCGCGAGCTCGCCGTCCGGCACGGGTTCCGCCCGCAGGGCGACGCCGCCGAGTTCACGGCGGCCACCGCCCCGTACACCTCGTACCTCAACCAGAAGCTGACCGGGATCCGACAGGCGCCCGTGCCGACCTCCGCGGTGCTGCACGAGATGGCGCGCCGGGCCCGGAACCAGGGGGGCCAGACATGACCGGCATCGACAACGACGGTTTCACCCTCACCCCGCCCGAGCCTGTCGCACCCGTGCCGCGCGAGAAGGCCGGCGGGCTCGTACCGCTCGACGACTCCGTCCGCGCGGAGATGGCCCAGAAGGCCGTCGCCTACGTGGACGGGCTCGCCGCCCTCGACGCCCGCTCGCCCGAGTTCGCCGGCAAGGTCGGGGAGATCACCGCTCTCGGCGCGAGCGACATGCGCACCGCCGCCGCCCAGTCCAACCGCATGCTGGAACGCACCCTGCGCAGCCTGCCCGGCAAGGGCGAGGACGCCCGGTCCAGGGTCGGCGGCTCGCTCGTCGAACTGCGGCGCGTGGTCGAGGACCTGGACCCGCGCGACCTGCCGGCGAGCAAGGGGCGGAAGTTCCTCTCCCGTCTCCCCGGCGGCAACAAGCTGTGCGACCACGTCGCCAAGTACGCCTCCGCACAGGGCACTCTGAACAAGATCGTGGGATCCCTGCGCGGCGGTCAGGACGAACTGCGCCGTGACAACGCCGCCCTGCAGACCGAACGCGTCCGCCTGTGGGAGACCATGGGCAAGCTCCAGGAGTACGTCGTGCTCACCGAGGCCCTGGACACGGCCGTCGAGCAGCACATCACCGGCGTCGAGGCGACCGACCCCGCACAGGCCGACACCCTCCGTGCCGACGTGCTCTTCCCCGTCCGCCAGAAGCACCAGGACCTGCTGACCCAGCTCGCGGTGTGCGCGCAGGGCTACCTCGCCATGGACGTCGTACGGCGCAACAACGACGAACTGATCAAGGGCGTCGACCGCGCCGCCACCACCACCGTCTCCGCCCTGCGCATCTCGGTGATGCTGGCCTCCGCCCTCGACAACCAGCGCAAGGTCGTCGACCAGGTGAACGCCCTGCGCGGCACGACGGAGGACCTGATCCGCGGCAACTCCGAGATGCTCGCCACCCAGAGCGGCGAGATCCAGCGCATCGCCGCCGATCCGGCGGTCGGCGCGGAAACGCTCCGCTCGGCCTTCCAGCAGATCTACCGCACCCTCGACGCCATCGACACCTACAAGGTCCAGGCCACCGAGACCATGGCGGCCACCGTGGAGTCGCTGACGGCGGAACTGCAGCAGGCGAGCGCGTATCTGAAGCGGAGCCGGTCGCAGGGGGCGCTGGAGGGAGGGCTCGCATGAGACGGAGACGGCGTACGGCAGTGCTCGCCGGCCTCGTCGTCCTGCTGACGGCGTGCACGGCGCAGAAGCACAGCGTTGAGGGCACCGTCGACGACGGCGCCCCGCAACCCGGCACCCTCCGCATCCTCGCCTCGAGCGAGCTCAGCGACATGACCCCGGTCCTCGACCAGGTCCGCACGTCCACCGGCATCACGGTCCGCCCCACCTACATGGGCACCCTCGACGCCGTCGACCTGCTCGCCAAGGGGAAGGTGGACGGGCGGTACGACGCGCTGTGGCTCTCCTCCGACGACTACCTCCGGCTGCGCCCCGACGCCGCGAAGAAGGTCGTCTCCGAGACGCCGGTCATGTCCAGTCCGGTCGCCATCGGGGTCAAGCCGCAGACGGTGGACGCCCTGCACTGGAAGCCCGACCAGGTGACGTGGTCGCAGATCGAGCAGGCCGTGCGGGACGGCAGGTTGACCTACGGCATGACGGACCCGGCCCGCTCCAACTCGGGCTTCTCCACGCTGATCTCCGTGGCCTCCGGGCTGTCCGGCGCCCAGTCCGCCCTCACCGACACGGACGTCGCCAGGGCCACCCCGCGGCTCAAGGAGTTCTTCAAGGGGCAGAAACTGACATCGGGCTCGTCCGGATGGCTGGCCTCCGCCTACGCCCGCCGAGACGACGTCGACGCCCTGCTCAACTACGAGTCCGTCCTCAAGGGCATCCCGGGCCTGACCGTGATCCGCCCCCGCGACGGCGTCGTCACCGCCGACTATCCGCTCTCCTCCCTGGCGTCGACGAGCCCGGGCACCCGCGAGGACGTCCGCCGCCTCGCCGACGCCCTGCGCACCCCGGCCGTGCAGCGGCTGATCACCGACCGTACGCACCGCCGCCCGGTGGTCGCGTCCGTGACGCCGGCCGCCGGTCTGGACACCGGCAGGCGGCGCGAAATGCCGTTCCCGGGCACCCGTTCCGTCGCCGACCACCTCCTCGACTCCTACGAGAACACGCTGCGCCGGCCTTCCCGGACTGTCTACGTCCTGGACACCTCCGGATCAATGGAGGGCGACCGCCTCACAAGGCTGAAGAAGGCCCTTCTCGGTCTCACCGGCGACTTCCGTGACCGCGAGGAGGTCACGCTGATGCCGTTCGGGTCGGACGTGAAGAACGTGACGACGCATGTCGTCGAGCCCACCGCCCCGCAGCAGGGCCTGGACGCCATCCGCGAGGACACCCGCGCTCTCGACGCCGGCGGCGGCACCGCGATCTACACCTCCCTGGAGAAGGCGTACCGGCAGCTCGGCGACGACCGTGACACCTTCACGTCGATCGTGCTGATGACGGACGGCGAGAACACCACCGGCGCCGAGGCCGGTGACTTCGGCACCTTCCACCGCCGACTGGACGGCCACCAGCGCGACATCCCGGTCTTCCCCATCCTCTTCGGCGACTCCGACCGGGCCGAGCTGCAACACATCGCCGAACTGACCGGCGGCCGCCTCTTCGACGCCCAGAAGGAGTCGCTCGACGGAGCCTTCGAGGAGATCCGTGGCTACCAATAGGCTCATGAGCTACGTCGAGTCCCGAAAGAACCTCACCGGGAGCGCCCTGGGACTCGTCGGCCTCGTCCTGACCTTCACGGGCGTCGCAGGCGCGTACTGGCCCGTCGTGGTCGCCGGTCTCTACGGGGCGGGCGCGCTGATCGCGCCCCCCGAACGCCCGGCGCCGCCCGACTTCCCCGACCCGTCCGCGCAACTGGGCGAACTGCGCGCCGACTTCCAGAAGCTGCGCGGCTACCTGACGGACGTCGAGCTGCCGCCCGCCGCCTCCGGGCGGTTGACCGAGCTCACCGAGCTGCTGGCCGCGCTGCTGGACCCCGGGTGGGCCGCCGAGGTGCTCGCCCAGGACCCCGAGGGCGTGCACACCCTGTCACGGGCCGTGCGGCAGGACGTGCCGGAAGCCGTCGACACGTTCGTGCGAACCCGCTGGTGGAGCCGGCTGGCGCCGGGACAGGAGCCCCCGGAGCGCCACCTGGAACGGCAGCTGGGCCTCCTCCACGACGAGGCGGCCCGGTTGGCCGTGGCCGTGCGCGAGGCCGAGGTGCGGCGGCAGGAGACCCACACCCGGTATCTGGAGGACCGCTCACAGTGAGCTCACGGCTGCCTCCCGGCCGGAAGGGCCGGGTCAGGCGCGTTCGGTGCGGCACCCGCCTCAGGTGCGTCCGCGTCTCAGGCCTGTCGGTGGAGGTGAACTCTGCATCCCGGGGCAAGCAGTGGTGCACTGCGCGGCAACCGGCGGCGCGGCGCCCGCCCTAGCGTGACCGGGTACCCAGCCATGCAACCCGATCCATCCGGAAACGAGGAAGCAACACATGCCGTACATCAACGTGGGCCAGGAGAACTCCACCGCCATCGACCTCTACTACGAGGACCACGGATCCGGACAGCCGGTCGTCCTCATCCACGGATTCCCGCTCGACGGCCACTCCTGGGAGCGGCAGAGCGCCGTGCTGCTCGACGCCGGCTACCGCGTGATCACCTACGACCGCCGCGGTTTCGGGCAGTCCAGCCAGCCGACGACCGGCTACGACTACGACACCTTCGCGGCCGACCTGAACACCGTGCTGGAGACGCTCGACGTGCGGGACGCCGTCCTCGTCGGGTTCTCGATGGGCACCGGTGAGGTCGCCCGGTACGTGTCCACCTACGGTTCCGCCCGGGTCGCCAAGGTCGCCTTCCTGGCCTCGCTGGAGCCCTGCCTGCTCAAGACCGACGACAACCCGGACGGTGTGGCCCCGAAGGAGTTCTTCGACGGCATCGTCGCGGCCGTCAAGGCGGACCGCTACGCCTACTACACGGACTTCTACAAGGACTTCTACAACCTCGACGAGAACCTCGGCACCAGGATCAGCGAGGAGGCCGTCCGCAACAGCTGGAACGTCGCCGCGGGCGGCGGCTTCTTCGCCGCGGCCGCCGCGCCGTCGACCTGGTACACCGACTTCCGGGCCGACATCCCGGCCATCGACGTGCCGGCTCTGATCCTGCACGGCACGGGCGACCGCATTCTGCCCATCGAGGGGACCGCGCGACCGTTCCACAAGGCGCTCCCGTCCGCCGACTACGTCGAGATCGAGGACGCTCCGCACGGCCTGCTGTGGACCCACGCCGAGGAGGTCAACCAGGCCCTCCTCGCCTTCCTGGCGAAGTGACCCGAGGGGAGCCGGGCCGCCGTGACGAGGGCGGCCCGGCTCCCGCATGTCTCCGGCCGGTGTCCGACGCCGCACCTGCGGGGTCGGACGGCGCGCGGCCCACCACGCCGGGCCGGGGAGAGGGCGCTGACGGGCAAGTTCCCCTGCACGCACAGGCACGACGACCGTCCGGCCGGTGCCTACATTTCCGGAACCCAGACAATTGCCGGAACGAAGAGGCCCCCATGCAGTTCGGAATTTTCTCGGTGGGGGACGTCACCCCCGATCCGACCAACGGCCGTACCCCGTCGGAGAACGAGCGCATCAAGGCGATCGTCGCCATCGCGCTGAAGGCGGAGGAGGTCGGTCTGGACGTCTTCGCGACGGGCGAGCACCACAACCCGCCGTTCGTGCCGTCGTCCCCGACCACGATGCTCGGCTACATAGCCGCGCGCACGGAGAAACTGATCCTCTCCACCGCCACGACACTGATCACCACCAACGACCCGGTGAAGATCGCCGAGGACTACGCGATGCTCCAGCACCTGGCCGACGGTCGGGTGGACCTGATGATGGGGCGCGGCAACACCGGCCCGGTGTATCCGTGGTTCGGGCAGGACATCCGGGAGGGCATCAACCTCGCCAAGGAGAACTACGCCCTGCTGCGCCGGCTGTGGCGCGAAGAGGTCGTGGACTGGGAGGGCAAGTTCCGCACGCCGCTGCAGGGCTTCACGTCCACGCCCCGGCCGCTGGACGGCGTACCGCCGTTCGTCTGGCACGGCTCCATCCGCTCCCCGGAGATCGCCGACCAGGCCGCCTTCTACGGCGACGGCTTCTTCCACAACAACATCTTCTGGCCCGCCGACCACACAAGGCGCATGGTCCAGCTCTACCGGCGGCGGTACGCCCACTACGGGCACGGTCGACCCGAGGAGGCCATCGTCGGTCTCGGCGGTCAGGTGTTCATGCGGAAGAACTCCCAGGACGCCGTACGGGAATTCCGCCCCTACTTCGACAACGCGCCGGTCTACGGGCACGGGCCGTCCCTCGAGGACTTCACCGAGCAGACCCCGCTGACGGTGGGCTCTCCCCAGCAGGTCATCGAACGGACGCTGTCCTTCCGTGAGACCGTCGGCGACTACCAGCGGCAGCTGTTCCTGATGGACCACGCGGGACTGCCGCTGAAGACGGTCCTGGAGCAGCTCGACATCCTCGGTGAAGAGGTGGTGCCCGTGCTGCGCAAGGAGTTCGCGATCGGCCGCCCGGCCGACGTGCCGGACGCTCCCACCCACGAGTCCCTGCGTTCCGTCCAGGAGGTGTCCGCCGCATGAAGCTCGTCGCCGTGTCCGCGGGGCTGAGCACCCCGTCGTCCACACGCCTGCTGGCCGACCGTCTCGCCGAGTCGGCCCGCGGGGAACTCGCCGCCCAGGGCCACGAGGTGGAGACGGAGGTGATCGAGCTGCGGGAACTGGCCGTCGCCGTCGCCAACCACCTCGTCACCGGCTTCCCGTCGCCCCAACTGGCCACCGCCGTCGACACGGTGGCGGGCGCCCACGGCCTGATCGCCGTGACCCCCGTGTTCACCGCCTCCTACAGCGGGCTGTTCAAGTCCTTCTTCGACCTGATCGACCCGGACGCCCTCACCGGGACACCGGTCCTGATCGGGGCGACGGGAGGCACGGCCCGCCACTCCCTGGTCCTGGAGCACGCCCTGCGCCCGCTCTTCGCCCATCTGCGCGCCACCGTCGTACCCACCGCGGTGTACGCGGCGTCGGAGGACTGGGGATCCGGCGGTGACGAGTACACCGAGGGTCTGCCCGCGCGGATACGGCGGGCGGCGGGGGAGCTGGCCGCCCTGATGGCCGCCCGCCCGGTAGAGGAGACACCCGAGGACGACATCACCGCGCTCGAACGGCAGCTCTCCGACCTGCGCTTCGACTGAGACCGGTCGGGATGCGGTCCGCGGACGCCGGCGTCCGGTGCTCATCGGTCCGACTGGAGCTTCCCCCGCAGCCGGCCACGGGAGGTTTGAAAGGCTTGAACCATGACGCCAGGCGCACCGCAAGCCGGCGAACAGGGCTTCGCCGGTCATGTGCTCACCACGGCCACGGTGCCTGCCCACCAACGACGGACCTACTGGCGCGAGGCCCTGTCCCGCACCTTCGGCGCCGTGGACATGTCGGTCCCCGACGAGGTGCACTCCGGGACGATCCGCACGGTGCCCCTGGGCCGGGTCCAGGTCACCACGGTGGAGGGCGATCCACTGGAGGTCGTGCGCACGCGGCGGCTCATCGCCCGGGGCGACGAGGACGAGTACGTGGTCGTGAAACAACTGACCAGAGGGGGCGGCCGACTCGAGCAGGACACCCGCGACGTGGCCCTGCGGGCCGGGGAGGTCTTCGTCTACGACATGGCACGCCCGGTCCGGCTCGTTCTCCCCGAGTGCTTCCAGACCAAGTCCCTCGTGGTGCCCCGGAAGGTCCTCGGCCTGAGCGAGTCGGAGCTGCGGCAGATCACGGCGTCTCCCCTCCGCTCCGACACGGCGCTGGGCGGACTGCTGTCCGTCCTGGTGTCCCGGCTCGCGGACACCGTGGGATCGTATCGACCCCACACCGGCGCGTTGCTCGCCCGCAACGTCGTGGACCTGCTGACGGTCCTGACCCACGAACAACTCGGCAGGACCTCGGAGGAGACGCCGAGCGGCGATGCGGCGATGCTGCTGCGGGTCCGGGCGTATATCGGCCGGCATCTCGCCGACCCGGACCTGACTCCCCGCACCATCGCCCGCGCCCATCACATTTCCGTGCGCTACCTGCACAAAATATTCGAGGGCCAGGACGGCACGGTCAGCCGTTGGATCCAGAGCCGCCGACTCGAGGCGTGCCTGCGAGATCTGGGCCACCGGGAGGCCACCGGTCTCACCATCGCCGCGGTGGCACACCGTTGGGGTTTCTCCAGTGCCGCTCACTTCAGCCGGGTGTTCCGGGCCGCTTATGGGATGTCCCCCAGCGAGTGGCGGGACGCTCACCGGCCGGTGTCGCGCGCCTGAGTTCGTGGGCGCCCATCAATCCGGCAAAGTCCGCGTTCGCTTCTTCTTTCTCGGACAACACCTCGTACGTTCTTCGACCAGGCGCACTCCTGGGGGGTTTTAGGTTGTCGCACAGAAACCTCCCCTGAGGAACCGATGATCGGGGTGCGAAATGAGCAAGCCGTTTACGCCGAGAACTGCCGGATGAGGTTCTTCCGTGTACCAATGGGTGCGGCAGCGCAGGCTCGACTCCTGCAGCCCGGCCAGTTCCTCCAGTTCGCCCGCAGCGGCGAGGCGGTGATCTGCGCGCGCTCGGCCGGACCGGTCGCACTTCAGGGCGGCGCGCGTCAGGAGGTGGCCGGACGACCGGGCCCGCATCTTCGGCACCTCTGCTCCGCACCCCGGATCTAGCGGATTCACGCGATGTGCCGACCGACGCCCGTCGGCAGGGTGTCCATAGAGCACACCGGCTGAAGGGCGCAGATCATGTCGACGGATCAATCGACACCGATACCCGTGAGGCAGGTCTCCGGCACCGCCTACAGCACCGATGCGGTGCCCGCCTGCCAAAGACTGGCGTACTGGCGCGCAGCGCTGTCCCAGACCTTCGCCCCGGTTGCCATCGCCGTCCCCGACGAGGTCTGCTCGGGAACCATCCGCACGTCCCGGCTGGGCCATCTGCGGGTCGCCACGGTGGACGGCGATCCCCTGTCGGCGCGGCGGACTCCGCAGCTGATCGCACCGGGCGAAGAGGAGCACCTGGTCGTCAAGCTCCTGGTCAGGGGTGTCGCCGAAGTCCAACAGGACGGCCGCGAGGCGCAGCTGCATCCCGGGCAGATCGTCCTCTGCGACACGGCACGGCCCCTACGGATGGAGTTCCCGCATCCGTTCCAGACGAAATCACTTGTCCTGCCGCGCCGGCTGCTGGGCCTGGAGGAGTCCGACCTGCGACGGCTCACCGCTTCACCCATCCGCCCCGACACGACGGCAGGCTCGCTGCTGGCACCCTTTCTGACCCAGCTCGTCGACAATGCGGCGACGTACCCGCCGGCCACCGGCGCGGCGCTGGCCCGCCACGTCGTCGACCTTCTCACCGTCCTGATCGAAGAGCGACTTCATCAGCAGGCGGGTGACACGCCGAGCGCGGCCCGGATGCTGCTGGCGCGCATCCAGGTGTTCATCGACCGGCACCTCGCCGATCCGGACCTGACGCCGGAGGCCATAGCCCGCGCCCACCAGATCTCCGTCCGCTACCTGCACAAGCTGTTCCAGACCGAGGACGTGACGGTCAGCCGGTGGATCCAGCGCCGCCGGCTGCAGGAGTGCCGACGTGACCTCGCCCGCCGGGACGCGGCGGGCCGGACCATCGCAGCGGTGGCCCGCGGCTGGGGTTTCACCAGCCCCGCCCACTTCAGCCGGGTGTTCCGGGACGTCTACGGGATGTCCCCCGTCGAGTGGCGGGACTCCGTGGCGTGGGCGCCCCGTGTGGTCGGCGTGCCCGCACCGTGATTGCGCCCGGCCCTGCCGGCGCGCTCGCCGACCGAGTGGCCGACGTCACTCGCCCCCTGTGCCGGATGCACTGAGCTGCCGTTTTTGCGATAGTGGGCATTCCGGCTCGTCGTCCGCGCCTGCCGGAGCCGTCGTGACGGAACCGGCAGCCGACGCCGAAGGTGCGGAGGTACCGGTCGGCGTGGAACGGGCCCGGCTTCGGTCGGCGGGTGCGGACTGGGAGGGGCGTGCGTGGCGGGGTCAGGCGGATCGCTGTCCCGAAGCGGTCTGCGCGGCCGAGAGGCAGAGCTCGAAGAGCTGCGGACACTGATCGCCTCGGTGACGCGCACCGGAAGCGGCGCGCTGACCCTGATCCAGGGGGAGCCGGGCATCGGCAAGACCACGCTGCTGCTCGAGGCGGTCGCCACGGCCAGGGCGGCGGGGTTCTCGGCCGGCCTCGGCAAGGCCGATGAACTGCATCACATCGTGCCACTCTCGTCGTTGGCCGCCTGCGTGCTGCACGGCGATGAGCCGCTGCTCTCCGGCGACACCTTCGCCGATCTCGCGCGCCATCATGACCGGCGGATCTGGCTGGTGGAGCGCCTCGCGGAGGCGATCGAGGCCAGAGCCGCCAGCGTGCCGGTGCTGATCGCGCTGGACGATGTGCAGTGGGCCGACCCGCTCAGCCTGTTCGCTCTGAAGCAGCTTCCGGCCCGCCTGCGGACTTCGCCGGTTCTGTGGATGCTGACCGGGCGACAGGTCCCTCCTGGTCCGGCGGAGGAGATCGTCGCCGCCGCGCGGGGCGAACTCCCCACAGTCACCGTGCCGTTGGGCCCGCTGTCCGGTGCGGCCATCGGCCAGCTGGCCGGCGACACACTGGGGGCAGCCGTCGACGAGCGGGTGCGGGAGTTGCTCGACGGAGCCGGCGGGAACCCGTTTCTGGCGGTCGAGATGCTCGCCGGGCTGCGGACCGCCGATGCCTCGGGTGAGTCCGTGCCCCCAGGGCTCGTGGTGGGTGTGCGCGGCAGACTCAGGTCCCTGCGGCCCGAAGCGCTGCGCTTCCTGCAGATGGGAGCGGTGCTGGGGCGCAGATTCGGCTTCGAGGACGCCGCAGCGCTCCACGGCCGACCGTCCGCCACGTTGATCGGGGCGCTCGAGGAGGTGGTGCGCGCCGGTCTCTTGGACGACGACGGCGAGCAACTGGTCTTCCGGCATGATCTGCTGCGCCAGGCGGTCTACGTGGACATCCCGCCGTCGGCCAGGAAGGCTCTGCACCGACAGGCCGCCCACCGCCTCGTCGCCACGGGCCACCAGCCCATCGACGCGGTGTCGCACATCCTCAGGAGCGCACAGCCCGGGGACGAGGAAGCGGTGGCGCTGTTGCGGCGGTCCGCTGACGACGTACTGCCCATCACGCCGGGCCTCGCGGCCGACCTGATGACGCGGGCCCTGGAGTTGGTGCCGGCCACACGGCCGCTGAGGTTCGACGTGGGGGAGCAGGCGATCATGTGCCTGACGCGGGCCGGCAGGAACCGTGCGGCGCTGGCGATCGGCGACCGGCTGCTGGCCGGCCGCCCGCCCCTGGAGGCCTTCGGCCGGCTGCAGGCGGCCCTCGGCGGGACGCTGTGGAACCTGGATCTCGCCGAGGAGCTGCGCCGCCGGGCCGAAACGGCCCTCGCCGTGGGGGGCGCCGCCCCGCAGGTGGAGGCCAGGCTGGCCGCCCTGCGTGCGCTGGCCCTGTCCCGGGGCCATGATCTCGGCGGAGCGCGTGAGGCCGGCGAGAACGCGCTGCGTGCGGCCATCGCGATCGGTGACCGGGACGCGCACGTCCTGTCCCTGTTCGGGCTCGGCGAGATCGCTCTCAACGCGGGTGAGAACGCCGTCGCACTGGAGCGCTTCACCGCGCTCAGAGCCGTGGACTCCGCGTTCCTTCCCGAGGAGATCGTGGCGTACCAGCACCTGGACGACTACGGCTGCGGTGAACGGCTGCTTCTGCGGGCCGCGGACGATGCCGGGTCGTCCCGTGAGGCCATGCTGCTGTGGGCGCAGGCCCAGCAGCATCTGGGCCTCGGCAGGCTCGACGACGCCGAGGCCGACTTCGTGACCATGGAGCGTCTGGAGGACGACGTACAGGTCCTCGTCCAGCAGGTGAACGCCCGCGTGATCCGCTCCCGGATCGCCCTGCTGCGCGGCGACCGGGACGCGGCGCGGCAGCACCTGGCGGCGGCGCGGGAAAGACTGGCGGTCAAGCCGAACCCGGGCAACACGGCCGCGGTGCGCTTCCTGGAAGCGGTCCTCGCCGATGACGACGGGGACGTGGGACTCGCCGTCGACAAGATCCGTCAGGTGCAGCAGGAAGGTCCCTTCATGCGCTGGCGGCTGCTGCGCACCTGGGTCGACTCCGCTGTACGCATGGCCCTGCGAGGCGCGGACCACGGGCTCGCCGAGGATCTGGCGGCTCAGGCCGAAGCCCACGCCGAGCGCAATCCGGCCGTGCCCACCGCCACGGGTGTCGCGGCGCAGGCCCTCGGGCTCCTGAAAAACGATCTCCCCCTGCTGGAACGTTCCGTCGACCTGCTCAAGGCAAGCCCTCGCCCGCTGGTGCGGGCCGCCGCCTGCGCCGACCTCGGAAAGGCACTGCTGGCAGCGGGCCGGAAACCGCAGGCAGTGGCCGTACTGACCCAGGCCCATGCCGCGTTCGCAGCGACGGGCGCGCATGCCGCGGCGGCACGCGTACAGCGCGATCTCACGGGTGCGGGGGCCCCAAGCCGCAGGGCGGCGAGCAGGCAGCGGCCTGTCCGGGGATGGGAGGCGCTGACGGCCTCGGAGAAGAAGGTCGCGCGCCTGATCGCCGAGGGCCACACCAACCGGTCGGCCGCCGACCTGCTCGTCGTCTCCCCGCACACGGTCAACACTCATCTGACGTCCGTCTTCCGGAAGCTGTCGGTCAACTCCCGGGTCCAACTCGCCAACATGGTGATGGCCTTGCGCGACGACTAGAGACGACCGGGCACGACTGGAGACGAGTGGAAGCGACGGGGCACGACCGGAGACGACCGGGCACGACCGGAGGCGCCCGGAGCGGGCCTGTTGGTACGTTCACGCGATGCCCGCGCCGTCCGAACGCGCTTGGCTGGGGCCAGACTCACTCGGAGGCCACCGACGTGCACGCACACCCTCCCGCACCGCCGACCGTCGTGCTCGTGCACGATGCGTTCACCGACGCCTCGTCCTGGGCGGGGGTCATCAGCCTCCTCCACGCCGCCGGACTGACCGTGCGCGCCCTGGCGAACCCGCTGCGCGGCCTGTCGGAGGACGCCGCGTACGTCCGGAGCGCGGTGCGCCACATCGAGGTGCCGGTCGTGCTCGTCGGCCACGGCTACGGTGGCGCGGTCATCACCGAGGCCGCCACCGACGCCGACAACACCGTCGCGTTGTGCTACGTCGCGGCGTTCGGGCTCGACGCCGGAGAGTGCCTCCTCGACATCACCGGCCGCTTCGACCCCATGCCGTCGAGGGACGCCACCTCGACCGCCGCTTTCCCCGCCCGGCTCGGCGCGGAGAGCGAGCTGTACATCCGCAGGGAACGGTTCCCGCAGGTGTACGCCGCGGACCTGCCGC
Source organism: Streptomyces sp. NPDC107546 (assembly GCF_055639175.1). Lineage (NCBI taxonomy): Bacteria > Bacillati > Actinomycetota > Actinomycetes > Kitasatosporales > Streptomycetaceae > Streptomyces > Streptomyces sp. NPDC107546. The sequence continues at coordinate 20,029 of NZ_JBVKBA010000001.1, forward strand.
CCCGCGTCACCCGCGTGCTGTCCGTGACGCAACGCCCGATCGCCCGCAGCGCCCTGACCGGCAGGTCGGGCCCGCCGGCATGGGCCTCCAAGCCGTCCTGGTACGCCATCGCGGCAGCCGACCGGATGCTCAACCCCACCGCTCAGCGCTTCATGGCACAGCGCATGGCGGCGACCGAATACTTACTGGACGCCTCGCACGCCGCGGTGCTCTCACAGCCCCGCGCCGTCGCGGCGATGATCCGGGAAGCCGCGGGACACAGCACTGATCGCGGCGACGGCTGAGAGCCTCGGCATACCTTCTGATCAGTTGAATGAGGTAATGTCCCTGCTCGAACGGGAAGTCGCCGGAATGGACCTTCTCCTCGGCGACGCGGCGGCCTGACTTTCGCCCGCACGCTCACGCCGGCCGAGTCGTCGGGGGTGCCTGGTTCCGCCTTCGCCTTCGAGACCGAAACTCCGGCGACCGCTGTCAGTCGGAAGGCACCACCATGGTTTCACCCGCCAGACCCTCGGCACGGCGGATCACCGCCCTTTTGGGAACTGTCGCTCTCGCTCTGGCTGCCACCGGGTGCACCGGCGGATCCGGATCCCGGTCCGCCACGGACAAGGTGACCTCCATCACCGCGCTCGACTATTACACCGACCCGACCGAGCACGCCCAATGGGGCGAGCGCCTCACCGCCTGTGGCAAGACGGCCGGCGTAGCGGTCGAGCACAGAAGCGTTCCGGGGGCCTCGCTCGTCCCGAACGTGCTGCGGCAGGCGTCGTCGCGGACCCTTCCCGACCTGTTGATGCTGGACAACCCCGACCTGCAGCAGATCGCGCAGACCGGCGCGCTGACACCCCTGGACCGGTACGGCATCGACTCCGGCGGCTTCGCCAAGGGCATCCTCTCGGCGGGCACCTACGAGGGGAAGGTGTACGGACTGGCGCCCACCGTCAGCACGATCGCCCTCTTCTACAACAAGGACATGCTCGCAGAGGCCGGTGTCGCGGTGCCGACGACCTGGGACGAGCTGAAGGCTGCGGGGGCAAAGCTGACCCGCCCGGGACGCTACGGCATGGCGGTCGACGCGAACGCCACCTTCGAGGGCGCCTGGCAGTTCCTGCCCTTCCTGTGGTCCAACGGCGGGGACGAGAGGCGACTGGACACCCCGCAGGCCGCGCAGGCACTGCAGCTGTGGGTCGACCTGGTGAAGAGCGGAGCCATGTCGAAGTCCGTACTGAACTGGACCCAGGCCGATGTCCACGATCAGTTCGTCGCCGGCAAGGCGGCCATGATGGTCAACGGCCCCTGGCGGATCTCCGAGCTGAACAAGGCCGAGAACCTGCACTGGGGTGTGGTCCCCCTCCCCGTCCGCCAGAAGGGGCAGACCCTTGTCACCCCGCTCGGCGGTGAGGTGTGGACGGTCCCGCAGACCGCGTCCAAGGCGCGGCAGCAGAAGGCCGCCCGGGTACTCGCCTGCCTGAACGACTCCGCGAACATGCTGGCCCTGGCCCAGCAGTACTTCACCGTGCCCTCCCGCCCCGCGGTGGCGTCCCGCTACGCCGGGCAGGTCCCGTCGATGGCCGCCTTCGTCGACAGCGTCGAGAAGGCCCGAGCCCGTACCGGCGAACTCGGCGTCAAGTGGCCCAAGGCGGCGACCGGGATCTACACCGCCATCCAGGCCGCCCTGACCGGCGAGCAGACACCGCAGGAAGCGCTCCGGCATGCGCAGCAGATCGCGACCGGTTCCTGACGAGGACGAGGCCGCGCGCGGCAGGGCCCGGGCTGCGGCCCGGGCCGGCTTCTGGGAACCGGTCGCCCAGTGGATGTACATCGTGCCCGCGGTGGCGTACCTGCTGCTGTTCTTCGGCTACCCGGTCGTCAAGAACGTCGTGATGAGCTTCCAGCACTACACGACCGCGACCTTCTACACCGGTGCAGCGCCGTTCGCGGGGCTGCGGAACTACGCGACGATCCTGTCCTCGGACCTGTTCTCGGCGGACTTGCTGACGACGGTCCTGTTCACCGTCGGCTCGATAGCCGGGCAGTTCTTGGTCGGTCTGGCCCTCGCCCTGTTCTTCCAGCGCCGGTTCCCGCTCGGCGGCGTACTGCGGTCGCTGTTGCTGCTGCCGTGGCTGCTGCCGCTGGTCGTCTCCGGAACGACGTGGAGGTGGATGCTCGACACCGACGACGGAGTCGTCAACAGGGCGCTGCGCGACCTCCACCTCCTGTCGTCCGGCATACCCTGGCTCACGGGCACCTCGCAGGCGCTCCTGTCGGTGATCCTCATCAACATCTGGGTGGGCATACCGTTCAACACCGCGATCCTGTACGGCGGCCTGCAGGACATCCCCGCGCATCTGTACGAGGCGGCAAAGCTGGACGGAGCCGGTCCGGTGGCGTCGTTCCGCCATGTCACCTGGCCACTGCTGCGCCCCGTGGCCGACGTCGTGCTGGTGCTGGGCGTGGTCTACACGGTCAAGGTGCTGGACCTCATCCTCATCGTGACCGGTGGAGGACCGGCCGACGCCACCCAGACCCTCGCCACCCGGTCCTACGAACTGTCCTTCCAGCAGTTCGAGTTCGGGCGCGGCGCCGCGATGAGCAACGTACTCGTCGCCGTCTCGCTCCTCTTCGCCTTCGTCCATCTGCGCGTCCACCGGCGCGTCCAGCACGCCTGACAGGGGGTCCCGTGAAGCGCGCACCGAGCCGTGGCCTGGTGTCCACCATCGTCGGGATCGTCCTGCTCGCGGTGATGCTGTTTCCCGTCTACTGGATGGTGAACGCCTCGCTGCAGCCGGCGGGCAACCCACTGCGGGGAGGCTGGTTCCCCCTCCACCCGGACCTCGGCGGATACGCCACGGCACTGCGCGATCAGGGACGCAACCTCGTCACCAGTCTCGTCGTGGCCCTCGGCAGCGTGGCGTTCAGCCTCGCGCTCGCCGCGCCGGCGGCCTACGCGCTGGCCCACCTCCCCGTCCGGGGAATCAACCTCGTGCTCTTCGGCGTCCTGATCACACAGATGGTGCCGGGCATCGCCGTGGCCAACGCGCTCTACAGCGCGTACAACGACCTGGGACTGCTCAACTCCTCCCTCGGACTGGTCCTCGCCGACTCCACCGCCGGGGTCCCCTTCGCGATCATCATCCTGCGTTCGTTCATGCAGGGCATCCCCAGGGAGATCATCGAGGCCGCGCGCGTGGACGGCGCCGGGAGGCTGCGCACCTTCCGCTCCGTGGTGCTCCCGCTGAGCACCAACGCGCTGATCACCGCGGCGCTCTTCACCTTCCTCTTCGCCTGGAGCGACTTCCTCTTCGCCCTCACACTGACCACCACGGAGACCGTGCGGCCGATCACCCTCGGCATCTACGAGTACATCGGCGCGCACACGAACCAGTGGAACGCCATCATGGCCACCGCGGTCCTGGCATCCGCCCCGGCGGCCGTGCTGCTCGTCATCGCCCAGCGCCACATCGCCGCCGGCGCCACGAGCGGGGCCGTCAAGTGAGGGACGGTCCCGTCTCGCTCGCCGGCGATCTCCGACCCGAGTCACCGACCGCCATCACGTCGGCCGCGTCCGCCTTCGGCTTCCGTCAGCCGCGCCGCCGCCACCCGGCCGAGCCGAACTCCCCCGGTCCGCCGGCCGAGGAAGGCTGCACCGCGGAGATCGCCGACAGCCAGGTCCGCTGGTGGGAGGCCATCGCCTCCGGCGGCGGGCTGCCTGCTGCCCTCTGGATCTCCGCCATGCACTGCTCCTCAGGCGTGGCCTCAGTGGTCTCGGGGTCTCATGCCACCGCGTTCAACAGGTCGGCCAGCACATCGGGCCGTTCCAGGGCAATGAAGTGGCCGGCCTTCGGCACCTGCGTGAAGTCGGCGGCCGGCAGCAGTTTCTTGTCGGCTTCCCGGTCCGATGGCCGGGACCAGTCCTTCTCTCCGTAGACGAGGTGGACGGGTGCCTTGACCTCGGGATAGCGCGAGCGGGCGGCGATGAGGCCGGGCAGGTTCTGGTACACGGCCCGGGCAACGGTCGGGTAGCCGGGGCGGCTGCCCACATGGAGGAGCTCGTCCACGTAGTCCTCACGCAGTGCGCTCTTGTCGCCGAGGCCGCCCTGCAGGATCTTGCCGAGGGCGGCCTTGGGCTCCACCCCGGCGATCACCGGGCCCACTCCCGGAGTGAGGACACCGCTGACCACCACACGGGCCAGGAGACCGGACCGGGCGATTCCACCGCGGAAGTCGTACGTGTTCACCGCGACGACGCGCCGTACCCGCTCCGGCAGATCGGCCGCGGTGGTCAGGGCGAGCACCGCCCCCATGGACTCGCCGACCAACGTCACGTCCTGGAGGTCCAGTTCGGTGAGGAGCCGCTTGACGCCCGCGCGCATCGCCGGTTCGTCGTACGACGCACCGGGCACGATCTCGGAGTAGCCCATCCCCGGCAGATCGAGGGCGTACACGGTGTACCGGTGCGAGATCAACGGGATGAGGAGACGGAAGTGCTCGGCCTGCGTGCGCACGGTGTGCAGCAGGACCACGGGAGCACCGCTGCCCGCCTTGAGGTAGCGCAGCGTTCCCTCGCGGCTGTGGCGTCCCGCGCGCGGCGCGATGGTGTGGCTGGTGGTCCCCGGAACGTGAATCGTGGGACGTGACCCCTGGCTGGGCATCTCGCCGGCTCCCGGTCCTACTTCGCCAGCTGGGCGTACAGCCCAGCCAGGTCACCCGCCAGGCCCGCCTTCACCTGTCGCGAGATGTCGTCGGCGAGCACCTCGTACGCTCCCGTCTCGACGCCGTCGAGGGCGAGTGCGGCGACGTCACGGGGGTCGGACTTGGGGGCGTCGACATCCGCCGTCAGGCCCGTGTCCACGTATCCCACGTGCAGTCCGGTGACCGCGATGCCGCGCGGCTGAAGCTCCAGGCGCAGGGAGTTGGTCTGCGACCACAGGGCGGCCTTGGAGGCACTGTAGGAGCCGCCGAGGGCCAGCCAGGAGAGCACGGAGTGCACGTTGAGGATGTGGCCGCCGCCGTTGCGCTCGATGAGGGGCACGAAGGCCCGGGTGACCAGGAGCGGGCCGTAGAAGTTGGTCTCGAACTCCCGGCGTACGTCGTCGACCGGGGAGTCGAGGAAGGACGCGCCGACCGCGGCACCGGCGTTGTTGATCAGTACGGTGACGTCTTGCGCCTGTGCGGCGGCCGCCGCCACGGAAGCCGGGTCGGTGACCTCCAGTGCCACTGGGACAGCGTCGGGATGCGTCACGCCGCGCGGGTCGCGGGCCGTGGCGTAGACCTTGCCGGCGCCGCGCGCGTACAGCTCTTCCACCAGTGCCTTGCCTATGCCCCGGCTGCCGCCGGTGACGAAGACGTTTGCGCCCTTCAAAGCGGTCATGACTGCCTCCACAGAATGGAAAACCGATCGGTTTCCATCAAGGTAAACCGATTGGTTTCCAGGCGCAAGCTCAAGGAGGGGGCCGGCCGCGTGGGGTCTACGTCGCCATGGAGGTGGAACCGATCGATTTACGGTGGTGAAACTGATCGGTTTCTCGCCGTGGAGGCGAGTCTTGAACCCGACTCGCCAGGAGCATCGGATGACTGCAGCGCGCGGCCAGGTCGACCATGCCCTCGGTAACACCCGCAACGACATGGGGCCACTGCGCGTACACCGCCCGCTGTGGCCCCGGTGTGTGTCGCCCTGCAGGGACGGCCGGGCGCGCACACCGTCATGGCCCGGCGACGGACTTTCCCGCGGGCCGTCGCCGAGCCTCTGTCCGGACACTCTCTGGAAACCGATCGGTTTTCATTTCGCCCGTTTCCGGTTAATCTCGCCGTATGACCACCGAAGTGAAGGCAAGTCCCCGAGAGCGGCTGCTGGAGGCGGCGGCCACGCTCACCTACCGAGAGGGTGTCGGCATCGGCATCGAGGCGCTGTGCAGGGCGGCGGGGGTGTCGAAGCGCTCCATGTACCAGCTGTTCGAGAGCAAGGACGAACTGCTGGCAGCAAGCCTGAAGGAGCGCGCCTCTGCCTACGTGGCGACCCTCCTCCCCGCGGCGGACGACGTCCGTTCACCCCGTGAGCGGATTCTGTACGTCTTCGAGCAGGTGGAATCACAGGCGGGTGCACCCGAGTTCCGCGGTTGCCGGTATCTGGCGGTACAGATCGAGCTCAAGGATCAGAGGCATCCTGCGAGCCGGGTGGCCCACGAGGTCAAGGAGAACCTGACGGCCTTCTTCCGTTCCGAGGCCGAGAAAGGTGGCGCAAGCGATCCCGACCTGCTGGCCCGGCAGCTCAGCCTGGTCTTCGACGGCGCCAGTGCCCGCGCGGGAATCCGAGCCGACAAACTGACGGGGCTCATCGCGCCCACGGTGACCGCCCTGCTCGACGCAGCGGCCATGCGCTGACGCATCACCTTCCCAGAACCTCCTTACGGCCCGGTGCTCGGCCTCGTCAGCGTCACCGGCGACCGTGGAAAGGCGTCGTCCAGGCCGCTGTCCGCTCGCAGGCCCAGCGTCAGCCTCTCCTGGTGGCATACGGGCCGTCTCCGCAGGTGGAGGCAGGTCATGTCGGCCGCTGTTGCCAGGAACCGATAAAGGGGGTTCCTGCGACCGCCTACCCTTGACGCATGACCAGCAGCAGCGACCGGAGCCCCGCAGTGGACGTTCACGCACCCAAGAGCTATGAGATCCGCACCTACGGGTGCCAGATGAACGTCCACGATTCCGAGCGATTGGCCGGGCTGCTCGAAGAGGCCGGGTACGTGCGCGCGCCCGAGGGGGCCGACGGCGACGCGGACGTGGTCGTCTTCAACACCTGCGCCGTGAGGGAGAACGCCGACAACCGGCTCTACGGCAACCTCGGCCGCCTCGCGCCGAAGAAGGCCGTCCGGCCCGGCATGCAGATCGCCGTCGGCGGCTGCCTGGCGCAGAAGGACCGCGACACCATCGTGAAGAAGGCGCCCTGGGTGGACGTCGTCTTCGGTACGCACAACATCGGCAAGCTGCCCGTTCTGCTGGAGCGCGCCCGCGTGCAGCAGGAGGCGCAGGTCGAGATCGCCGAGTCGCTGGAGGCGTTCCCGTCGACGCTTCCGACGCGGCGCGAGAGCGCGTACGCGGCCTGGGTGTCGATCTCCGTCGGCTGCAACAACACCTGCACCTTCTGTATCGTCCCGGCGCTGCGCGGCAAGGAGAAGGACCGCCGCCCCGGCGACATCCTCGCTGAGGTGGAGGCCCTGGTCGCCGAGGGTGTCTCCGAGATCACGCTGCTAGGGCAGAACGTGAACGCCTACGGCTCCGACATCGGCGACCGGGAGGCCTTCAGCAAGCTGCTGCGTGCCTGCGGGAAGATCGACGGCCTGGAGCGCGTCCGCTTCACCTCCCCGCACCCGCGCGACTTCACCGACGACGTCATCGCGGCCATGGCCGAGACGCCGAACGTGATGCCGCAGCTGCACATGCCGCTGCAGTCCGGCTCGGACGCCGTGTTGAAGGCGATGCGCCGGTCCTACCGCCAGGAGCGCTACCTGGGGATCATCGAGAAGGTGCGCGCCGCCATCCCGCACGCCGCGATCACCACCGACATCATCGTCGGCTTCCCCGGGGAGACCGAGGAGGACTTCGAGCAGACGCTGCACGTGGTGCGCGAGGCGCGGTTCGCGCAGGCGTTCACCTTCCAGTACTCCAAGCGGCCCGGCACCCCGGCCGCCGAGATGGAGAACCAGATCCCCAAGGAGGTCGTCCAGGCGCGCTACGAGCGGCTCGTCGCCCTCCAGGAGGACATCTCCTGGGAGGAGAACAAGAAGCAGGTCGGCCGCACCCTGGAGCTGATGGTCGCCGAGGGTGAGGGGCGCAAGGACGGTGCCACCCACCGGCTGTCCGGCCGCGCCCCCGACAACCGCCTGGTCCACTTCACCAAGCCGGAGCAGGAGGTGCGCCCGGGTGACGTGGTGACCGTCGAGGTGACCTACGCCGCCCCGCACCACCTCCTCGCCGAGGGGTCCGTCCTCGACGTGCGCCGCACGCGGGCGGGCGACGCGTGGGCGAAGCGGAACGCGGCGGAGGCGGCCAAGCCGGCCGGAGTGATGCTGGGTCTGCCGAAGATCGGCGCGCCCGCGCCGCTGCCGGTGGCCACCGCCGGCGCCTGCGGCTGCGACTGACGCAGCCGTCACCGCCGTACGCGGCGCCACCGTCACCGCCGTACGCGGCGCCACCGTCACCGCCGTACGCAGCCTCCGGCCCGGTTAGGCTGCGGATCATGCTTGTCGCCGCCGCCGTCTGCCCCTGTCCGCCCCTGCTCGTGCCCGAGGTCGCCGCGGGTGCGGCGCCCGAACTGGACGGCGCCCGTGCCGCCTGCAAGGACGCGCTGGGTGTGCTCGCCGCCGCCCGTCCCGACCGGCTCGTGGTCGTCGGGCCCGCTGGGGAGGGCGAGGAGGGCACCTACGCGGAGGGCGCGCGGGGGTCGTTCCGGGGCTTCGGCGTGGACGTCGACGTGCGGCTGGGCGCGGGCGGCACGGCTCAGGAGCGTGAGCTTCCGCCGTCGCTCGCGGTCGCCGCGTGGCTGCTGGAGCGCACGCGCTGGGCCTGCGCGCCGGTAGAGGGGCTGGGAGTGCCGGAACTCCTCGCCCCGGAGCGGTGCGCCGAGGTCGGAGCCGGGCTCGCCGCCCAGGCCGAGCGTACGGCCCTGCTCATCATGGGCGACGCCAGTGCGTGCCGCTCGGTGAAGGCACCGGGCTACCTGGACGAGCGCGCGGCCGACTTCGACGCGGAGGTCGCGCAGGCGCTGGGGGCGGCGGACGTGACGGCCCTGAGGTCCCTTGACCCGGCCCTGGCCCACGAACTGCAGGCCCGCGGCCGGGCACCCTGGCAGATCCTCGCGGGCGCGGCGGAAGGCGTACGCCTGTACGGCAGCCTGCTGTACGACGAGGCGCCGTACGGCGTGGGGTACGTGGTGGCCGCCTGGTCGTAGCGGTCCCGTGAGTGCGGCCGCCGGGCTCGGGAGGCCTTTGCCGGGGTACCGCGACACGGCGGACGGCCGGGAGGCCGTGGCCCCGCGGCCGTCCGCCGATGGGTGACGCGCTGTCCGGAGCGTGTTCAGGACGCCGAAGGCGGCTGTGGTGTCTCCGGGGGCGCCGCTTCGCCGGTCGACGGGCCGGTGTCCCGGTGGGCGAGGCGCTCCACCGCGTGCTTCGCCTTGTCCGTGCCCGTGTGGATCTTGTCGCTGTACTTGCCCTTGGTCCGTTCGTCGATCACCTTCGCGGCCTTGTCGAGACCGCGGTCGACCTTGTCCTCGTGCTGCTGCGCGAGGCCCGAGACCCTGGCTTTCAGGTTGTCCACGAGGCCCATGGTCCACCTTCCCTGGCTCTTCCCTGGCTCAAGCGGTTACGTACGGGCGCCCTCGTCGGCCTCGTCGTCGGCGGCCTTCTCGGCGGACTTTTGCTTCGGGATCCCGACCCCGTCGTCGGCGGCGGCCTCCGCGCTCTTCTGCGGCGCTCCCTCCGGCTTCCCGTCGGACTCGGCCGCGCCCGCGTCCTTCACCTCGTCCGTCGCCCCCGCCTCGGCACCCTCGACCGCCTGTGCGGACTCCGCCTCGGCCGACCGGCCCTCCTCCGTCGTCCTCGGCCTGCGGAGAAGCCGTGCAAAAACGCCCATATCAACTCCATACGTTACTCGCGCGGGCGAAATACCGCGTAGCCCGGTGTGTCCCATTGCGTCGCCCCAGGTCACCCGTTCTCGAACCGGTGACCGGAACCACGCAACAGGCAACGACCCCCCGATCGGGGCGTCACGTAACTCGTTCGAGGCGGGGTCCGGAGGTTTGCGAGACTGTTGCGGTGAGTAGTGCAGCCCCCGCACCGCGGGTCATCGCCGTCGTCGGTCCGACCGCGGCCGGAAAGTCCGATCTGGGAGTATTCCTGGCCCAGCAGCTCGGCGGGGAGGTCGTCAACGCCGACTCCATGCAGCTCTACCGGGGGATGGACATCGGCACCGCCAAGCTGACGCCCGAGGAGCGCGGCGGTGTCCCGCACCACCTGCTGGACGTCTGGGACGTGACGGTCACGGCGTCCGTCGCCGAGTACCAGCGCCTCGCCCGCGCCCGTATCGACGCGCTGCTCGCCGAGGGCCGCTGGCCCGTCCTGGTGGGCGGCTCGGGGCTGTACGTGCGCGGCGCGGTCGACAACCTGGAGTTCCCCGGCACCGACCCCGAGGTGCGCGCCCGGCTCGAGGAGGAGCTCGCCCTGCGCGGCTCCGGAGCACTCCACGCGCGCCTGGCGGCCACCGACCCGGAGGCCGCCCGGGCGATCCTGCCCGGCAACGGCCGCCGGATCGTCCGGGCCCTGGAGGTCATCGAGATCACCGGCCGGCCCTTCACCGCCAACCTGCCGGGTCACGACTCGGTCTACGACACCGTCCAGATCGGCGTCGACGTCAGCCGGCCCGAGCTGGACGAGCGGATCGCGCGCCGGGTCGACCGGATGTGGGAGGCGGGGCTCGTGGACGAGGTACGGGCGCTGGAGGCGCGGGGCCTGCGCGAGGGCCGTACGGCGTCGCGCGCGCTCGGATATCAGCAGGTGCTCACGGCGCTCGCGGGGGAGTGCACGCTGGAAGAGGCGCGCGCCGAGACCGTACGCGCCACCAAGCGCTTCGCGCGCCGTCAGGACTCCTGGTTCCGCCGTGACCCGCGGGTGCACTGGCTCAGCGGTGCCGCGGACGACCTCGGGGAACTTCCGCACCTCGCGCTGGCGTTGATCGAACGACCGGTTACAGCCTGATCACGTGATGGCATCGGGACGCTCCGGCCGTCATCCGGGCCTCATGCGACATGCCATCATCGAGCTTCGATCGACCGAGTGAGTCCGAGTTGGGAGGGCGCGTGGCGATGGAGGCCGGCCCTCGCGACACCGCACAAGGCGCGCAGCACGGGACCGCGCAGGACGAGGACCCAAGGCTCAGTTCCGACGGTCCCGACGAGCAGCTCCCGGGCGGTGTGACCGCCGACGGGCCGGACATGGACGAGCTGTCCACCGGGCCCGAGGTCGAGGTCGAGCTGCGCCCGCAGCGTCGGCTGCGGATCTGGCAGCTCGCCCCCATCGTGGGGCTGGCCGCGGTCGGCTCCCTGATGTTCGCCTTCCCGCTGGCGTTCGAGTTCGGCGACGGCGGTGCCGTGGTCGCCATGCTCGGACTGCTGATCTGCTCGTGCGCGGCCGGCTGGGGCATGATGGCCGCGCGACGCGTCGGTCACACCTGGCCCGGCCTGCCGCAGCGCGGCTCCGGACGGCGCCCGGACTGGCGTGTCGTCCTCGGGTACGCCGCGGTGGTCGTCGCGGTCGTCGCACTGGCCGTGTGGCGCGTGGCCCGGCTGCGCTGACCGCCCTCGCCGGACGCGACTGGCGCCGCTGCCCTACCGACCTCGCCGTACACCGCTGTCGTACCCACCCCGTACGATCGAGGAATGAGCACGCGGATCGCCTTCCTCAAGGGTCACGGCACGGAGAACGACTTCGTGATCATCCCGGACCCCGAGAACGTCATCGACCTGCCCCCGGCCGCCGTCGCCGCCCTGTGCGACCGCCGCGCGGGCATCGGCGGCGACGGTCTGCTGCACGTCGTGCGCTCCGCCGCGCACCCCGAGGCCGAGGAGATGGCCGGGGAGGCGGAGTGGTTCATGGACTACCGCAACAGCGACGGCTCGGTCGCGGAGATGTGCGGCAACGGCGTACGGGTGTTCGCGCGCCACCTCCAGCGCGCCGGTCACGTGACCGAGGGCGATCTCGCGATCGCCACACGCGGGGGTGTCAAGACCGTCCACCTCGCGAAGGACGGCGATGTCACCGTCGGCATGGGCCGGGCCGTCCTGCCCGCGGGGGAGGTCACGGTCAGTGTCGGCGAGCGCAGTTGGCCCGCGCGCAACGTGAACATGGGCAACCCGCACGCGGTCGCCTTCGTCGACGACCTCGCGCACGCAGGGAACCTGTTCACCCCGCCCCCCTTCAGCCCGGCCTCCGCCTACCCGGACGGGGTGAACGTCGAGTTCGTGGTCGACCGCGCTCCTCGCCACGTCGCGATGCGCGTCCACGAGCGCGGCTCCGGGGAGACCCGCTCGTGCGGCACGGGCGCGTGCGCGGTGGCCGTCGCCACGGCCCGCCGCGACGGCACGGACCCGGCCGTGACGGGCACCCCCGTGACGTACACCGTGGACGTCCCGGGCGGCACCCTGGTGATCACCGAGCGCCCGGACGGCGAGATCGAGATGACCGGCCCGGCGGTGATCGTCGCCGAGGGCGAGATCGACGCCGAGTGGCTCCGGACCGCGGCCCGCTGACGCGCGCGGCTCGACGACGTCGTCGCGCGGGCTGAAGTCCCCGGGCGAACGGGTGGGAGGAGTCTCCCCCCCGGCTCCTGCGGCTGCCCGAACTCGAGCCATGGTGCGGCCCTTTGAGGGGGCGAACGGACGGCGCGCCGAAGCACGGCGTGGCACGCGGGCGGTGACGTGGCGCACCGCACGGTGGCCGAAAAGGGCGCTCGGCCTTGCCGCCGTACGGCTCGGGATCACAGCCCCAGCCGCTTCCCGTGCTCCGATCCCCAGCTCCGGGCCGGTGGAAACGCCGGAATCCATGGCCGGAGCGAATTCCCCTGGCGGAAACGCGTAAACCTTCAGGACATCGCTCGAATGGGTGATCCGTTTCACGCTCGGCGAGAGCCGGTCGGGCAGGCGTGGTGGGCTCGATAGCATCAAGCACCGGCCGGGACGGGGAACCGTCGCGAGCCCCTGCGCCGCGAACGCCAGCAGGCACTCCGTCCGCCGGTCGACGCAGCCGGAGGTGCCCAATGAGTGCGGAGGCCACGAACCCTGCCGACCCCGCCCCTGCAACGCCCGGGGTCCACCGAAGGAAGAGCCGCGCCCGGCTCGACCTGCGCCGGCTGGGCCGGGCCGCGCTGCTCGGCCCCGCCACCCGCGACCGGTTGCCCGACGCGATCGGCCACGTCGTCGAGGCCCACCGCGCCCACCACCCCGACGCGGACCTCGAACCGCTGCGCCGGGCCTACCTGTTGGCCGAGTCCTCGCACCGGGGACAGATGCGCAAGAGCGGCGAGCCGTACATCACGCACCCCCTTGCCGTGACGCTGATCCTCGCCGAACTGGGTGCCGAGACCACGACCTTGACGGCCTCCCTGCTCCACGACACCGTCGAGGACACCGATGTGACGCTCGAGCAGGTGCGCGAGGAGTTCGGCGAGGAGGTGCGCTACCTCGTCGACGGTGTCACCAAGCTGGAGAAGGTCGACTACGGAGCGGCCGCCGAGCCCGAGACCTTCCGCAAGATGCTCGTCGCCGCCGGCAACGACGTCCGCGTGATGTCGATCAAACTCGCCGACCGGCTGCACAACATGCGCACGCTCGGCGTGATGCGGCGGGAGAAGCAGGAACGCATCGCCAGGGTCACCCGGGACGTGCTCATCCCGCTCGCCGAGCGCCTCGGCGTCCAGGCGCTCAAGACCGAACTCGAGGACCTCGTCTTCGCGGTCCTGCACCCCGAGGAGTACGAGCACACCAGGGAACTCATCGCCGAGAACACGGCGCACGGCGACGATCCGCTCGCCGAGACGGCCGACCAGGTGCGCACGGTGCTGCGCGAGGCCGGGATTCCGGCCGAAGTCCTCATCCGGCCACGGCACTTCGTCTCCGTCCACCGCGTCTCCCGCAAGCGGGGCCGGTTGCGCGGCGCGGACTTCGGGCGCCTGCTGGTGCTCGTGAACGAGGACGCCGACTGCTACGCGGTCCTCGGGGAACTGCACACCTGTATGACCCCGGTGGTCTCGGAGTTCAAGGACTTCATCGCCGTCCCCAAGTTCAACCTGTACCAGTCGCTGCACACCGCGGTCACGCGGGCGGGCGGCGAGGTCGCCGAAGTCCTCATCCGCACCCACCAGATGCACAAGGTCGCCGAGGCCGGAGTGATCGCGCTCGGCAACCCCTACGCCCCCGCCTCCGACGATCCGGCCGACGGCGAGCGCGCCGACCCCACCCGGCCCGGCTGGCTCTCCCGGCTGCTTCAGTGGCAGCAGGCGGCGCCGGACACCGACACCTTCTGGTCTTCGCTGCGCGAGGACCTCGCCCAGGACCGGGAGATCACCGTGTTCCGCCCCGACGGGGGCGCGCTGGGGCTTCCGGAAGGCGCCAGTTGTGTGGACGCGGCCTACGCACAGTACGGGGATGACGCGCACGCCTGTATCGGCGCCCGGGTCAACGGCCGGCTGGCGACGCTGAGCACAGTCCTGAAGGACGGCGACACCGTGCAGCTCCTCATGGGCCAGGACCCGGCCTCGGAGCCGTCCCGGGAGTGGCTGGAGCACGCCCACACGCCGGCCGCGCGGATCGCGATCCAGCGATGGCTGGCGGCGCATCCGGTGTCCGCCGAGACCCCCGGTGGCGCGTCGGCGCCGGACGCCCGGGACCCGCTGGACGGCGCCGACGCGCACGCCACCGGCCTCGGGACCGCCGCACGCCCGCCGGCGCTGCCGGCGCGCCCCACCACGGACGCGCCCGGCGTGCGCGCCGCCAACGCCGTCGTGGACCTGCCCGGCGCTTCCGTGCGGCTCGCGGGCTGCTGTACGCCGGTGCCGCCGGACGAGGTCACCGGCTTCGCCGTGCGCGGGGGCGTGGTGACCGTGCACCGCGTCGAGTGCGCCGGAGTGGAGCGCATGAAGAACGCCGGGCGCGAGGAGGTCGGTGTGCGCTGGGGGGACACCACCGAGTGCCGGGTCACGCTCGTCGCGGAGTCCTTCGGCCGCCCGCACCTGCTGGCGGACCTCACCGAGGCCATCGCTCTGGAAGGCGTCGCCATCGTCTCGGCCACGGTCGAGCCCCCGAGCCAGCAACGCGTACGCCACACGTACACGCTCCAGCTCCCGGACGCCTCCCATCTGCCGTCCCTGATGAGAGCGATGCGGAACGTGCCGGGGGTGTACGACGTGAGCAGAGCCCAGCACCCTGCGACGACCGTGCACTGACGCCGACGACGACCGTCCTGACGCTGTCGCAGGGGTTGCCTGTCCGGGCCGTCGAGCCTCCCCCGTACCGCCTCCGCCGGACGTTCCCGTTCGGCCGCCGCCGGACCCGCCAGGCGGCCCTCACCCGATCAGCCGTCCCCCCGGCTGAACCCGTTCGGGTGGGACCGATGCGCGTCGGACACGTCCGCGGAGTGCGCGCTGATAGCGGTGTTCCATGCCGCTCAGCCTTCGTTCCGTCACGCCACGTGTCCGCCGTGCCCAGGCGGCCCTGCTCGCCTGTGCCGTCTCCGGCTGTCTGATCGCCGCGAGCGCCCCTTCGCCCGCAGACCCCCTCGGCGTCGGCGACCGGCTCTACCCCACGCTCGGCAACCCCGGATACGACGTCCGGTCGTACGACCTCTCCTTCACCTACACCGGCGACAACAGCAAGCCGCTCGCCGCCGTCACCACCATCAACGCCCGCACCACCCAGCGGCTGGAGCGCGTCAACCTCGACTTCGCGCACGGCGCGGTCGAGTCCGTCGACGTCAACGGCCTGCCTGCGGACTTCGCCGGCGCGGGGGAGGACCTGGTGATCACGCCGGGCGTCCCGCTCCCCAAGGGCAGCCTGCTGCGCATCACCGTGCGGCACACCAGCGACCCCGTCTCCGCCAAGGACCGGCAGGGCGGCTGGGTGCGCACCGACGACGGGCTCGCCATGGCCAACCAGGCGGACGCCGCCCACCTGGTCTTTCCGTGCAACGACCACCCGTCCGACAAGGCGGTGTTCACGATCCACGTGACCGCGCCGGACGACTACACGGCCGTGGCGAACGGTGTCCCGGTGAGCACGCGGCGAAGCGGGAGAACCACCACCTGGACCTACCGCACCCGACACCCCATGGCCACGGAACTCGCCCAGGTGTCCATCGGCCGCACCGCCGTCCTGCACCGCACGGGGCCACACGGCCTCCCCGTCCGCGACGTGGTCCCGGCCGAGGACCGGGCGGAGCTCGAACCCTGGCTGGAGAAGACGCCCGACCAGATCGCCTGGCTGGAGAAGAAGGTCGGCCCGTACCCCTTCGAGACCTACGGGGTGTTGATCGCCCGGGCCAAGACCGGCTTCGAGCTCGAGACGCAGACGCTGTCCCTCTTCGAGAAACACGTGTTCACCGAGCCCGCCTTCCCCGCGTGGTACATCCAGTCGATCATGGTGCACGAGTTGTCCCACCAGTGGTTCGGCGACAGCGTCACCCCGCGCACCTGGTCCGACCTGTGGCTCAACGAGGGACACGCCACCTGGTACGAGGCCCTGTACGCGGACGAGACGGCGCACCGGTCCCTGGAGACTCGGATGAAGGCCGCGTACGGACTCTCCGACGGCTGGCGCGCCTCCGGCGGCCCGCCCGCCGCGCCCAAGCCCCCGAAACCCGGCCAGAAGATCAGCATCTTCCGGCCCAACGTCTACGACGGAGCCGCCCTGGTGCTGTACGCCCTGCGCCAGGAGATCGGTGCCACCGCCTTCCAGCGCCTGGAGCGGGCCTGGGTGGCCCTGCACCACGACTCCACGGCGACCACGGCCGACTTCGCACGCCTGGCGTCCGACACCGCCGGACGCGATCTGAGCGCCTTCTTCCAGGGGTGGCTCTACGGCGAGAAGACCCCGCCCATGCCCGGCCACCCGGACTGGAAGAGCGAGCCCGCCGAGAGCGCCAAAGGCACCGAACAAGTCGGATGACGGGACGGGCCGTGCCGTGGGACCATCATCAGGTCGGCGGCGCGGCCCCCTCGGGGCGGGTGACCGGGAATCCTCCGGGGCACTCGAGCGTTGTGACAGGTGACGACGTCTGTGACGGGCCCTCCACGGCCGCCACTCCGTCACCGCAACCGGATTCCCATCGACGTAAGGACCCAATGACCTCCTCTTCTTCCCCTTCCCAGGACACCAAGCGCCTCGCGCACGCCTACGCCGAAGGTCTTCGGGCCGATGCCCTGATGGAAGAGGACGTCGCCTGGAGCCACGAGATCGACGGAGAGCGGGACGGCGACCAGTTCGACCGCTCCGAGCGCGCGGCCCTGCGCCGTGTCGCGGGCCTGTCCACCGAGCTCGAGGACGTCACCGAGGTCGAGTACCGGCAGCTGCGCCTGGAGCGCGTCGTGCTCGTCGGGGTGTGGACGTCGGGGACCGTGCAGGACGCGGAGAACTCCCTCGCCGAGCTGGCCGCCCTCGCGGAGACCGCGGGTGCGCTCGTGCTCGACGGTGTGATCCAGCGCCGTGACACGCCCGACGCGGCCACCTACATCGGCTCCGGCAAGGCGAACGAGCTGCGCGACGTCGTCCTCGAGACGGGAGCGGACACCGTCATCTGCGACGGTGAGCTGAGCCCGGCCCAGCTGATCCACCTCGAGGACATCGTCAAGGTCAAGGTCATCGACCGTACGGCCCTGATCCTGGACATCTTCGCCCAGCACGCGAAGTCCCGCGAGGGCAAGGCGCAGGTCGCGCTCGCCCAGATGCAGTACATGCTGCCGAGGCTGCGCGGCTGGGGTCAGTCGCTGTCCCGGCAGATGGGCGGCGGCAGCGGCGGCCTCGCGACCCGCGGCCCCGGTGAGACCAAGATCGAGACGGACCGGCGGCGGATCCGCGAGAAGATGGCGAAGATGCGCCGGGAGATCGCGGAGATGAAGACCGGCCGCGAGATCAAGCGCCAGGAGCGCAGGCGCCACAAGGTGCCCTCGGTCGCCATCGCGGGCTACACCAACGCCGGCAAGTCCTCCCTGCTCAACCGCCTCACCGGCGCGGGCGTCCTGGTCGAGAACGCGCTGTTCGCGACCCTCGACCCGACCGTGCGCCGGGCGCAGACCCCGAGCGGGCGGCTGTACACGCTGGCGGACACCGTCGGTTTCGTACGGCACCTGCCGCACCACCTGGTAGAGGCGTTCCGCTCCACGATGGAGGAGGTCGGCGACTCCGACCTGATCCTGCACGTGGTCGACGGATCGCACCCGAACCCGGAGGAGCAGCTGGCCGCCGTGCGCGAAGTGATCACGGACGTCGGCGCCACCGACGTACCCGAGATCGTCGTGATCAACAAGGCGGACGCGGCGGACCCGCTGGTGCTTCAGCGGCTGCTGCGGATCGAGAAGCGCGCCATCGCGGTCTCGGCCCGCACCGGCCAGGGCATCGAGGAACTGCTCGCGCTCATCGACGACGACCTGCCGAGGCCGTCGGTCGAGATCGAGGCCCTGGTGCCCTACACGCACGGCCGGCTGGTCGCGCGCGCCCACTCCGAGGGCGAGGTGATCTCCGAGGAGCACACCCCGGAGGGCACCGTGCTCAAGGCCCGGGTGCACGAGGAGCTGGCGGCGGAACTGGCGCCGTACGCCCCGGCTCCCGCGCTCTGATCCACTGCGCAAAGGTTCGAAGCCCGCTCCCTGTGACAGGGAGCGGGCTTCGCTTTCTTCACGGGTCTCCGGGGACGAACGACGGCGAGGCGGGGCGCGTCACTGGTCCGCGAACTTCCTGCTGACCCCCTCGTAGACCCCCTTGGCCACCGTGCCCAGTCGCGGCCCGGCCAACCAGCCAGAGGTCACCGGGCCGATGGAGGTGTTGGAGACCAGGGCGGGCTTGCCGTGCGCGCCCGTCTCCACCCAGCCGCCGCCGGACGCACCGCCCGTCATGGTGCAGCCGATGCGGTACATCGTCGGGTCCGTCCGCCCGAGCGACAGCCGGCCCGGCTTGTCCTGGCACCGGTACAGCTTCTGGCCGTCGTACGGAGGCGCGGCCGGGTAGCCGGTCGCGGTGATGCTGTCGACCTTCGGAACGGCCGGCGCGTCGAAGCTCACCGGGAGTGCCGAACCGACGGTCTCCTCCAGGGACTTGCCGCCGTTGCCCTGCTCCGGCGTCACATGGATGACGGCGAAGTCGTACGACGCGCCCTGGCCGCCCGTCTCGCCGCCCTGCTCGATCCACTGCTCGGAGGTCTGCGCCCAGTCACCCCACCAGACACCGTACGGGGCGATCTCCTGCCGCGTCGTGTTCCTCAACCCGGCCGCCGTCAGTCCGGAGTTGTTGTACGCCGGTACGAACGCGATGTTGCGGTACCAGCCGCCGTTCCTGCCCGCGTGCACGCAGTGGCCCGCCGTCCACACGAGGTTGGACTTCCCGGGGTGCGCGGGGTCCTCCACCACGGTCGCCGAGCAGACCATCGTGCCCTTGGGGGAGTCGAAGAACACCTTTCCCGCCGTGGGCGCGTTGTCGTGGTACGCAGGCGGCACCGCCTGCGCCTTCACCGGCGCCGGGGTCGGGTCCGTGACGCCCTGGTCGCTCGAGAGGTCGCCCGCGTCGACCTTCTTGGCAGGGTCATTGGCCTTGCGCATCCGGTCCGGGTTCCACAGACCCTTGATGATCGGGTTGATGAAATCGTCGGCCTCGCGCAGCCAGTCGTCCTTGTTCCAGTTCTTCCAGGCGCCGTTCTTCCACTTGTCGATGTCGATCCCGTGCTGCTTGAGCTTCTGCTTGATGTCGCCCGGGATCTTGATCTTGCCGTCGCCCGTGGAGGACGCGGACGCACTCGCCCCCGCGTGCGCGTCGCCGCCCGAGTCGCACGCGGTCGCGGTCAGCGCCAGCGCCACGGCGAGGCCGACCGCCGCCGGCACCGGGGAGAGTCTGCGGCGCGCACCGCCTTCCGAGCGGACGGCGAAGAGCGGTCGTATCGGTCGCATGGTGGAACTCCCCCTGGAAGGAACGGTGTCGGGCAGTGGCGTACCGCCGAGGACGACGGTGGGCAACGGATGATCGTCCGCCTCCGCTGAACGGCATCACACACTATGCGTCCGCTGTGGGGGAGTTCCCACGGAACGGCAACGGTTCGGCCACAGCCGTCTGATCCGGCCGATCGTCCCGAATCCAACGATCTTCCGCCCGCCCGCTTCCCCGCGCCGATCGGGTCGTTGGTAGGTGCGGGGGCCTGCCGTCCCGGCCCGGCCCCCGACCATCGCCTCTGAACAGCGGGAGGAACTGACGTCGTGACCGTGACGGAGACTGCGGTGGTGCCGGTGGAGGGCGCGTCGGAGGGGCGTACGGGAGCCGAGCAGGGGAGCGAGGAAGCTTCAGGAGCCGAGCGTGTGCGCGGGGCGCACGAAGGCATTCTGCGGCGGCAGTCGGCGCGCGAGTCCGCGGCGCGCACCTACGCGCGCGCCCTGCCGATCGTGCCCGTGCGGGCGCGAGGGCTCACCATCGAGGGCGCCGACGGGCGCCGCTACCTGGACTGTCTCTCCGGCGCCGGCACGCTGGCCCTCGGCCACAACCACCCGGTGGTCCTGGAGGCGATCCGGAAGGTCCTCGACTCGGGTGCGCCGCTGCACGTCCTGGATCTGGCCACGCCAGTGAAGGACGCCTTCACCACGGAGCTGTTCCGCACCCTGCCGCCCGCCCTCGCCGATCGCGCGCGCGTGCAGTTCTGCGGACCGGCCGGGACGGACGCCGTCGAGGCGGCACTGAAACTGGTGCGCACGGCCACCGGGCGAAAGGGCATCCTGGCCTTCACCGGCGCCTACCACGGCATGACCGCGGGGGCGCTCGAGGCGTCCGGGGGCGCGGGCGACGTCCGCGTCACCCGTCTGCCGTTCCCCCAGGACTACCGCTGCCCGTTCGGGGTCGCTGGCGAGCGCGGCGCCGAACTGTCCGCCCGCTGGACGGAGTCCCTCCTCGACGACACCAAGTCGGGGGTGCCGCTGCCCGCCGGGATGATCCTGGAACCGGTCCAGGGCGAGGGCGGGGTGCACCCGGCGCCGGACGCGTGGCTGCGCCGTATGCGGGGAATCACCGAGGCCCGGGCCATCCCGCTGATCGCGGACGAGGTGCAGACGGGCGTGGGCCGCACCGGACGCTTCTGGGCGGTCGAACACAGCGGGGTGGTGCCCGATGTGATGGTCCTGTCCAAGGCGATCGGCGGCAGCCTGCCGCTCGCCGTCGTCGTCTACCGCGACGACCTCGACGTGTGGAAACCCGGCGCCCACGCCGGCACGTTCCGCGGCAACCAGCTCGCCATGGCCGCCGGCACCGCGACCCTCGCGTACGTCCGTGAGAACCGCCTCGCAGAGCGCGCGGCCATGCTCGGCGCCCGCATGCTGGACCGACTCCGGGGCCTCGCCGCCGAGTTCCCGTGCGTCGGGGACGTACGCGGCCGGGGGCTGATGATCGGCATCGAGCTGGTGAACCCCGAGTCCGCATCCGACCCGGCGCTCCCGGACTCCCCGGACTCCCCGGCCTCCCTGCCCGGGGGCACCGGACCACGCCCCGCAGCGCCCGCGCTGGCCGCCGCAGTGCAGCGGGAGTGCCTGCGGCGTGGTCTGATCGTGGAGCTGGGCGGGCGGCACGCGAGCGTGATCCGCCTGCTGCCGCCGCTGACGATCACCGACGAGCAGACGGACGCGGTCCTGGACCGGCTCGCCGACGCGGTGGCCGCGGTGGCCGCAAGGCCGGTGGTCCATCCCTGAGCCCGCCCGCCCTGCCCCTCGCCGGCACGAGGACCGGGCCGACGGCCCGGCACGACCTCGGTGGACCCATGCGACCTTCACCGGCCCCGGGGTCACCGCTCCCGCACCGCACCCGCTCCCACACCGACCGGCCCGTCGCCGTACGAGCTGGAACGACCTCACGAGGTACGCCCTTGAACGCCACCCCCACCCACGCCACCCCCACCCACGACGGCCCCACCCACGACGGCCCCACCCACGACGGCCCCGCCCACGACGGTCCCGCCCACGACGGTCCCGCCCACGACGGCCCCGCCCACGACGGCCCCGCCCACGACAGCGACCTCCCCGCCTCCGACGGTCACGGCCCCGCCCCCACGCGGGGCGCCGACCACGCGCAGACCGCCGTGCCCCCGGGATCCCACACGCCCCCGGGATCCCACACGCTGCCTGCACAGCAGCCGACAACACCGGAGGCCGACGAGCCGCGCGGCACCGCCGCGGACCCTCTGGACCACCCCGACCCGCACACGGCGGCCCAGGCCGCGACCGTGGAGAACCTGCTGCGCTGCTGGGTCCGCGAGAACGACCTCCCCGCTCCCGCCGACAACACGCTGCGCATCCCGCTCCTCGCCGCCGGCACCGCCCTGCTCGTCCAGGTCCACCACTGGTCCCCCACCGGCTGGCACCGCTTCGGTCTGCCCCGTCTGGCCGGCGCCCCGGAGCAGGCCTCGCCCGTGGACGCGGTGACGGTGGCGGCACTGCTGGCACGGGAGACGGCGGGGGCCGTGGCCGCACAGGCCCCCGCCCCCGCCCCGGGCCCCGCCGCGGCCGCACCGGCCCCGGAGCCGGGCGCCGTGCCGAACCTCGTCACCGACCTGCTGGCCCGGGTCGCCGACTCCGCACGCCGCACCGCCACCTTCCTCACCGACCGCCGCGAGCGTCCCGTGGACGGCGCCGACCTCTTCCTCTCCGCCGAACAGGCCCTGCTGCTCGGACATCCGACGCACCCCACGGCCAAGAGCCGTGAGGGCCTCTCGGACACCGAGGCCCGGCTCTACTCACCCGAGCTGCGGGGCTCCTTCCCGCTGCACTGGTTCGCGGTCGCGCCGTCGGTGCGCGCGGCCGACTCGGCATGGACGGAAGGCGGCCGGCCCGTGTCCGCCGACCTGCTCACCGAACGGCTCGCCGGCCCGGACCTCCCGCTGCCCCCGGGCTTCACCGCACTGCCGCTGCACCCCTGGCAGGCGCGCGAGATCCGGCACCGCGCCGAGGTGGCAGCCCTGCTGGACGCCGGACTGCTCCGGGACCTCGGCCCCCACGGCACGTCCTGGCACCCCACCTCCTCCGTCCGCACCGTCCACCGCTCGGGCGCCCCCGCGATGCTCAAGCTGTCGCTGGGCCTGCGCATCACCAACTCCCGGCGGGAGAACCTCCGCAAGGAACTCGACCGGGGCGTCGAGGTGCACCGCCTGCTGCGCGGCGGCCTCGGCAAGCAGTGGCGCGCAGCGCACCCCGGCTTCGACATCGTCCGCGACCCGGCCTGGGTCGCCGTCGACGACCAGGACGGCAACCCCCTGGCCGGACTTGACGTGGTGATCCGCCACAACCCCTTCGCCCCGGCGGTCGACGCCTCCTGCGTCGCCGGACTCGTCTCGCCCAGGCCCCGCCCGCACCCCGACGGACAGCGGCGCCCCACCATGTGCTCCCGGCTCGCCGAGATCGTCACCCGTCTCGCCGGGCGCACCGGCCGCTCGCGCGGGGCCGTCGCCACCGAGTGGTTCCTGCGCTACCTCCACCACGTGGTCCGCCCGGTGCTCTGGCTGGACAGCGAGGCCGGCGTCGCCCTGGAGGCACACCAGCAGAACACCGTGCTCCTGCTCGACGCGGAGGGCTGGCCCGACGGCGGACGCTACCGCGACAACCAGGGCTACTACTTCCGCGCGTCCCGCCGCGCCGAACTCGACGCACGGCTGCCCGGGATCGGCGAGCACAGCGACACGTTCGTCTCCGACGAGGTCACCGACGAACGCTTCGCCTACTACCTCGGCATCAACAACGTGTTCGGTCTCGTCGGCGCGTTCGGCTCCCAAGGCCTCGCCGACGAGCGGCTGTTGCTCGCCGCCTTCCGCCGCTTCCTCGCCGACGCCGCCACCGGTCCGGACCGGCTGCGCACGTCACTGCCGGTCCTTCTGCTCGACTCACCCGTCCTCAAGTGCAAGGCCAATCTGCTGACCCGGCTGCACGGCCTCGACGAACTCGTCGGCCCGGTGGACACCCAGTCCGTCTACGTCACCATCACCAACCCGCTCCATCACTGACCTGGCCGTCACACACCGCCCTGATCCCCGAGGAACATGACCCGTCCCGTCTTCCGAGAGGAGCGTCGCCGTGTCTCCCACCGACGCGAGCACCGACACCGGCACCGCCTCCGTGGAGCCCGTCACCACCCCGGGCCCCGGAGCCGGCGCTCCATCCGGCACCGGCCCGAACTCCGGCTCCGACTGCGAGGAAACCCTCGATCTACGGCTGCCCGGGGAGTTCCTGGCGCTCCGCGTCCAGCAGGAGCCGGGCACGTCGGCCCTTCCGCCGGACGACGACCTCCTCGACCATGTCGCCGACTGGGGCGCCACGACCACGCCGGTGGGTGTCTTCCACCTCGTGCCGGTCCACCTCGGCCGCGATCTCCCGCTGATCGTGCGCTGGATGAACGACCCCGCCGTGGCGGTCTTCTGGGAACTCGCCGGAGATGCCTCGGTCACCGAGCGGCACCTGTACGCCCAACTGGCCGGCGACGGACGCAGTGTCCCCTGCCTCGGCGTGCTGGACGGCACTCCCATGAGCTACTGGGAGATCTATCGTGCGGACCTCGACCCCCTGGCCCGCAACTACCCCGCCCGTCCCCACGACACCGGAATCCACCTCCTCATCGGCGGCGTCGCCGACCGCGGGCGCGGCCTCGGCTCCGCACTGCTCCGCTGCGTCGCCGACCTCGTCCTCGACCGGCGTCCCTCCTGCGCGCGGGTCGTCGCCGAACCCGACCTGCGCAACACGCCCTCCATCGCCGCGTTCCTGAGAGCCGGCTTCCGGTTCTCCGCCGAAGTCGACCTGCCCGACAAGCGGGCCGCCCTCATGGTCCGGGACCGGGCCCTACGCCATCTGCTCTAGCGTCCTCCACCAGCTTCATCACTGTGCGTAACGAGCTTGTCCCGCATCACACCACCCCGGCACCCCCGCACCACCACATGAGCCTTCCATGCGCCGAGGGATGCAGCGCCCGTTTGTCAGTGCCGCACCGTAGGGTGGTCGCGCTATGACAAAGCCCTCACTCCCCGAACTCCTCCATGCAGCCGTCACAGCCGTCGGCGGCACGGAGCGCCCCGGCCAGGTGGCCATGGCCCAGGCCGTCGCGGAGGCGATCGACGACGGCTCCCATCTGCTGGTCCAGGCCGGCACCGGCACCGGAAAGTCGCTGGGCTATCTGGTGCCGGCGCTCGCGCACGGGGAGCGCGTGGTCGTGGCGACCGCCACCCTGGCGCTGCAGCGGCAGCTCGTCGAGCGGGACCTGCCGCGCACGGTGGAGGCGCTCCACCCGCTGCTGCGTCGCCGCCCGGAGTTCGCCATGCTGAAGGGCCGGTCGAACTACTTGTGCCTGCACCGCCTGCACGAGGGAGTGCCGCAGGACGAGGAGGACGGCCTCTTCGACCAGTTCGAGGCCGCGGCGCCCACCAGCAAGCTGGGCCAGGACCTGTTGCGGCTGCGCGACTGGTCCGAGGAGACGGAGAGCGGCGACCGCGACGACCTCACCCCGGGCGTCTCCGACCGCGCCTGGGCCCAGGTGTCGGTGTCGTCCCGGGAGTGCCTGGGCGCCTCGAAGTGCGCGTACGGCGCCGAGTGCTTCGCAGAGACGGCCCGTGAGCGGGCCAAGCTCGCCGAGGTCGTCGTCACCAACCACGCGCTGCTCGCGATCGACGCCATCGAGGGTGCCCCGGTCCTCCCGCAGCACGAGGTGCTGATCGTCGACGAGGCCCACGAGCTGGTCTCCCGGGTGACGGGCGTGGCCACCGGAGAGCTCACCTCCGGCCAGGTCAACCGTGCGGTGCGCCGCGCGGCGAAACTCGTCAACGAGAAGGCCGCCGACCAGCTCCAGACGGCAGCCGAGGGCTTCGAGCGGCTGATGGAGCTGGCCCTGCCCGGCCGTCTGGAGGAGATCCCGGAGGACCTCGCGTACGCACTGATGGCGCTGCGCGACGCCTGCCGCACGGTGATCTCCGCGATCGGCGCGACCCGCGACAAGTCCGTCCAGGACGAGGACGCGGTGCGCAAGCAGGCACTGGCCTCCGTGGAGAGCGTGCACGACGTGGCGGAGCGGATCACCAACGGCTCCGAGTGGGACGTCGTCTGGTACGAGCGTCATGACCGCTTCGGCGCCTCTGTGCGCGTCGCCCCCATGTCTGTGTCGGGGCTGCTGCGGGAGAAGCTGTTCGCGGACCGCTCGGTCGTCCTCACCTCCGCCACGCTGAAGCTGGGCGGCGACTTCAACGGCGTCGGGGCATCACTGGGCCTGGCCCCCGAGGGCACGGAGGGCGACGACGTGCCGAAGTGGAAGGGCGTGGATGTCGGATCCCCGTTCGACTATCCGAAGCAGGGCATCCTGTATGTCGCGAAGCACCTGTCACGCCCCGCCCGGGACGGCGAGCGTGCGGACATGCTGGACGAGCTGACGGAGCTGATCCAGGCGGCCGGCGGCCGCACCCTGGGCCTGTTCTCATCGATGCGGGCCGCGCAGCTCGCCGCGGAGGAGCTGCGCACCCGTATCCCCGAGTTGCCGATCCTTCTCCAGGGCGAGGAAACCCTCGTGGAGCTGATCAAGAACTTCGCGGCGGACCCGAGGACGTGCCTCTTCGGCACACTGTCGCTCTGGCAGGGCGTCGACGTCCCCGGCCCCAGCTGCCAACTGGTGGTCATGGACAAGATCCCCTTCCCGCGGCCCGACGACCCGCTGATGAGTGCCCGCCAGAAGGCCGTCGAGGAGGCCGGGGGCAACGGGTTCATGGCCGTCGCGGCCACGCACGCCGCGCTGTTGATGGCACAGGGCGCCGGCCGGCTCGTACGGGCGTCCGGTGACAGAGGTGTGGTCGCCGTCCTGGACCAGCGGCTCGCCACGGCCCGCTACGGCGGCTATCTGAAGGCGTCCCTGCCCGACTTCTGGTACACGACGGACCGCAACCAGGTCCGGAAGTCCCTGGCGGCGATCGACGCGGCGGCGAAGGCCCAGGGCGCGTAGCTCCCCGTCCGCATGTGCCCGCCCTCCGCGCCGGCGGGGGGCCGAGGCCACGCGCCGGCGTGGTCGCGGGGAGGGAAGAGCGCGGTCCGCGGCGGTGCACTGGCCGGGAAGGAGGGCGGTGTGCCCGGCCGCGGACAGCATGGGGCCCCGGAACCGGCGCAGGGGTCCCGGGGCCCGGATCAGGGGCGGGCGTCCGTGCGCCCGCCGCGGAGGGTCACACCCGCCGCAGTACCGCCACCACCTTGCCGAGGATCGTCGCCTCGTCGCCCGGGATCGGCTGGTACGCGGAGTTGTGCGGCAGCAGCCAGACGTGGCCGTCCTCGCGCTTGAAGCGCTTCACGGTGGCTTCGCCGTCGAGCATCGCGGCGACGATGTCACCGTTCTCCGCGACCGGCTGGCGGCGGACCGTGACCCAGTCGCCGTCACAGATCGCGGCCTCGATCATGGAGTCGCCGACGACCTTCAGGACGAAGAGCTCACCGTCACCGACGAGCTGCCTCGGGAGCGGGAAGACGTCCTCGACCGACTCCTCGGCGAGGATGGGGCCGCCGGCCGCGATCCGGCCGACCAGGGGGACGTACGACGCGGCGGGCTTGCCCGCGGTGTCGGTGGGCTGCACGGAGGACGCCTGGTCGGAGCCGCGCACCTCGTACGCGCGCGGACGGTGCGGGTCGCGGCGCAGGAAACCCTTGCGCTCCAGTGCCATCAGCTGGTGCGCGACCGAGGAGGTGCTGGAGAGGCCGACGGCCTGGCCGATCTCCCGCATCGACGGCGGGTAGCCGCGCCGCTGTACCGAGTCCCGGATGACCTCGATCACCCGGCGCTGCCGCTCGGTGAGCCCGGAGCTGTCCGCCCGGATGCCTGGAGGCCGGCCGGGCAGGGACCTCTTGGGCCCCTCGGGGTTCGTGGCTTCGTTCACGGCATGCACCGGCTCGGGTCGGCCCTGGGGGCGGTCCTGGGCAGTGATGGTGGCACTGTCTGCGGTGGTGGTCACGTCGTCGGCCCCTCTCGATGGTCTCCCGTGCAGCACAACGGTAGTTGCTTTCGAAAGGTTGCGCCAAACACACGTTCGAGTGAAAAACCGGGAATTGCCTGACGTGATCAGGACTCCAGGTGTATTGAGCGGACGCTGCTTCCGGCAGGCGGAAGTACCCGCTGCTGTACTGTTCACCACCGGGGCGAGGGCCTTGTGGGCCGCCACGGACGGCGCCCAGTCTGCCATCCGATGCGCCGCGGACCGTGGACCGGCCCCGCTTCTCCATGTGGCGTCCACCGTATCCGCGCATGGCCCGAACGGGTATGGCCGCGCGGCACATGCCGACACGCCCGTGGCGCGCGTGTCGTCGCCGAATGTATGAGCCAATCGCTACATGTAGTGGTTGGATTGCAGTAGTGACCCACAAGTTGTGGTCCCCCCGGTCTTCGCGGTCACCGAGATCGCCTATGCTTGGGGCTGCTTCGTGGGGCCAATGAGACCCATGAGGTCTATGCGTCGTGCTGAAAAGGAGGGATGGAGCCATGCACTGCCCCTTCTGCAGGCACCCCGACAGCCGCGTCGTCGACAGCCGTACGACCGATGACGGCACGTCCATCCGCAGGCGCCGCCAGTGCCCCGACTGCTCCCGTCGTTTCACGACCGTGGAGACCTGTTCGCTGATGGTGGTCAAGCGGTCCGGAGTCACCGAGCCCTTCAGTCGTACCAAGGTCATCAACGGCGTGCGCAAGGCATGTCAGGGGCGGCCTGTCACCGAGGACGCACTCGCCCAGCTCGGCCAGCGGGTCGAGGAGGCCGTGCGGGCCACCGGGAGCGCCGAGCTGACCACCCACGACGTGGGCCTGGCCATACTCGGCCCCTTGCAGGAGCTCGACCTCGTCGCCTACCTGCGGTTCGCGTCCGTTTACCGGGCGTTCGACTCGCTGGAGGACTTCGAGGCCGCCATCGCGGAACTCAGGCAGCAGCGGGAGCGCACCGCCGTGGACGAGGACGACCACGAGATCACCGACGCGGAGCGCCAGAGAACCGACCGCGGGTCCGGAGGGGCGGCCGACGCCCTCCTGCCCGCCACCGCCGCCGACTGACGGGCGGGCCGACCCGGTCGGGTCGGCCCCGTCGGCGGCGCACACAGACCCGTCACGCGCGCCCGCAGGACGCGCGTGACAAGCAGACACAACACCGTGCCATGGGAAGAAAAGGGCACTTCAGGGCGTTTTTGCCCGATACAGGGAGGCGGCATGACAGAGACGGCGAGCGGTCCGGCACGAGGTTCCCGAGCGAAGGGCGCCAAGGCGACCAAGGGGCTGCGTATCGAGCGCATCCACACGACCCCCGGCGTGCACCCGTACGACGAGGTCGAGTGGGCGCGCCGTGACGTCGTCATGACCAACTGGCGCGACGGCTCGGTCAACTTCGAGCAGCGTGGCGTCGAGTTCCCCGAGTTCTGGTCGGTGAACGCGGTCAACATCGTCACCAGCAAGTACTTCCGCGGTGCCGTCGGCACCCCCCAGCGCGAGACCAGCCTCAGGCAGCTGATCGACCGCATCGTGAAGACCTACCGGAAGGCCGGTGAGGACCACAAGTACTTCGCCTCGCCCGCCGACGCGGAGATCTTCGAGCACGAACTGGCGTACGCCCTCCTGCACCAGATCTTCAGCTTCAACAGCCCCGTCTGGTTCAACGTAGGCACGGCCCAGCCCCAGCAGGTCTCCGCCTGCTTCATCCTGTCCGTCGACGACTCCATGGAGTCGATCCTCGACTGGTACAAGGAAGAGGGCATGATCTTCAAGGGCGGCTCCGGCGCCGGCCTGAACCTCTCCCGCATCCGCTCCTCCAAGGAACTGCTCTCCTCCGGCGGCAACGCCTCCGGCCCGGTCTCCTTCATGCGCGGTGCCGACGCCTCCGCGGGGACGATCAAGTCGGGCGGTGCCACCCGCCGCGCCGCCAAGATGGTCATCCTGGACGTCGACCACCCGGACGTCGAGGACTTCATCGAGACCAAGGTGAAGGAGGAGGAGAAGATCCGCGCCCTGCGTGACGCGGGCTTCGACATGGACCTCGGCGGCGAGGACATCACCTCCGTCCAGTACCAGAACGCCAACAACTCGGTCCGCGTCAACGACACCTTCATGAAGGCCGTCGAGAACGGCGAGAAGTTCGGCCTGCGCGCCCGCATGACCGGTGAGGTCATCGAGGAGGTCGACGCCAAGACCCTCTTCCGCAAGATGGCCGAGGCCGCCTGGGCCTGCGCCGACCCGGGCATCCAGTACGACGACACGATCAACCACTGGCACACGTGCCCGGAGTCCGGCCGCATCAACGGCTCGAACCCGTGCAGCGAGTACATGCACCTGGACAACACGTCCTGCAACCTCGCCTCGCTGAACCTGATGAAGTTCCTGAAGGACGACGGCAAGGGCAACCAGTCCTTCGACGTCGAGCGCTTCTCGAAGGTCGTCGAGCTGGTCATCACCGCGATGGACATCTCGATCTGCTTCGCGGACTTCCCGACCCAGAAGATCGGCGAGAACACCCGCGCCTTCCGCCAGCTCGGCATCGGCTACGCCAACCTGGGCGCCCTGCTCATGGCAACCGGCCACGCCTACGACTCCGACGGCGGCCGAGCCCTCGCCGGTGCCATCACCTCCCTGATGACCGGCACCGCCTACCGCCGCTCCGCCGAACTCGCCGCGGTCGTCGGCCCGTACGACGGCTACGCCCGCAACGAGCAGGCGCACCTGCGCGTCATGAAGCAGCACTCCGACGCCAACGCCACCGCCGTCCGCATGGACGACCTGGACACCCCGGTGTGGGCCGCGGCCACCGAGGCCTGGCAGGACGTGCTGCGGATCGGCGAGAAGAACGGATTCCGCAACTCCCAGGCCTCCGTCCTCGCCCCGACCGGCACCATCGGTCTGGCCATGGGCTGCGACACCACCGGTGTCGAGCCCGACCTGGCGCTGGTCAAGTTCAAGAAGCTGGTCGGCGGCGGCTCGATGCAGATCGTCAACGGCACCGTGCCGCAGGCGCTGCGCCGCCTCGGCTACCAGGAGGAGCAGATCGAGGCGATCGTCGCCCACATCGCCGAGCACGGCAATGTGATCGACGCGCCGGGCCTCAAGCCGGAGCACTACGAGGTCTTCGACTGCGCCATGGGCGAGCGCGCCATCTCCCCGATGGGCCACGTCCGCATGATGGCCGCGATCCAGCCGTGGATCTCCGGCGCCATCTCCAAGACGGTCAACATGCCGGAGTCGGCGACCGTCGAGGAGGTCGAGGAGATCTACTTCGAGGCCTGGAAGATGGGCATCAAGGCGCTCGCGATCTACCGCGACAACTGCAAGGTCGGCCAGCCCCTCTCCGCCAAGAAGAAGGAGACCGCCGAGAAGCCGGCCCAGCAGCCCGCCGCGGAGCCGACGGTCGAGAAGGTCGTCGAGTACCGCCCGGTCCGCAAGCGCCTCCCGAAGGGCCGTCCCGGCATCACCACCTCCTTCACCGTCGGCGGCGCCGAGGGCTACATGACCGCCAACTCCTACCCGGACGACGGTCTCGGCGAGGTCTTCCTGAAGATGTCCAAGCAGGGCTCCACCCTCGCGGGCATGATGGACGCCTTCTCCATCGCCGTCTCGGTGGGCCTGCAGTACGGCGTGCCGCTGGAGACGTACGTCTCGAAGTTCACCAACATGCGCTTCGAGCCGGCCGGTATGACGGACGACCCTGACGTGCGGATGGCGCAGTCGATCGTCGACTACATCTTCCGCCGTCTGGCGCTGGACTTCCTTCCCTTCGAGACCCGCTCGGCGCTCGGCATCCACTCCGCCGAGGAGCGTCAGCGCCACCTGGAGACCGGCTCCTACGAGCCGATCGACGACGAGGAGGTCGACGTCGAGGGCCTGGCCCAGTCGGCCCCGCGCGCCCAGGAGCTGAAGGCGGTGGCCACGCCGAGGACGGAGTCCGCCGCGGCCAAGCCGGCCCCGAAGCAGGCGCACACCAGCGCCGAGCTGGTGGAGATGCAGCTGGGCATCCAGGCGGACGCCCCGCTGTGCTTCTCCTGCGGCACCAAGATGCAGCGGGCGGGCTCGTGCTACATCTGCGAGGGCTGCGGCTCGACGAGCGGCTGCAGCTGACCTGCACCCGAAGGGCGGCACGACCACCGGTCGTGCCGCCCTTCGGCGTGACGGGCCCTAGGAGAGCGGCCGGCCCATGACGCGGGCGAAGCCCTCCGGATCCGTGTCGAAGCCGTGGACGCCCGGGTGGAACGTCCACTCCCCGGAGGAGTCGCGCACGAACTCCGCCACCCTCGCCGCCGTGGCGCCGAGGACGCCCCCGAAGTCGTCCTGGGCGAGCACGGTGTAGTCCTCACGGACCCGCAGCGCCGGGTTCAGGACGTCGACGAACGTCCTGCGTCCGGCTCGCTGCTGGATGGCGACGCCGACCACCACGCGCGCGTACCGGCCGTCGAGCCGGTACAGCTCCACGGTCATGACCTCGTCCCAGCCGAAGCCCTTGCCGTCCAGGCTGTCGCGGTTGAGGTAGATCGTGCCGTCGGGGGAGCGGCTGTCGAAGTGCACCACATAGGCGGGGGCCCCATAGGGATCATCCGCCAAATAGGTCGCGGCCACGATGTCGAGGTCGGTGGGCGGTTGGTCGGAGGGACTCGGGTCCCACTTCACCGCCAGTTCGACCTTGCGGATGCCCTTGTTGAGACCGGTCATCTCCCATTCCCTCCCCGTTGTCAACTGCCCTTGCGGGAACTCCCGTTCCATGAGGGCCAGTTGTCCATTGTGCCTCGCGCGCGGGGCGCTCGCTCGGGTGCACTGCGCGGGAGCGTGACCAACGCCACGCAAGCTGGCCTTACGATGGCGCGGTGCTGGTCAAGTGGATTCGCTGCACCGTGGTCGACCGCCGCGGTTTCGAACGGGGGCAGCGAAAGTGGGCGGGGCTTCTGGGGGAGCCGGGCTTCCGGGGACAGGGCGGGGGTTTCAGCCGGGTCAGGCCCGGCGTGGCGCACATCTTCGCGTTCTGGGAGAGCCGCGCCTTCTACGACTCCTTCATGGCGCGCTCGCACGACCGGCTGGCCGCCGCGCAGGCGGGCACGTTCAAGGATCAGCAGGTCCGGCTCTTCGACCACCGCTTCGATGTGAAGACGGGCTTCGAGCCGCGCTTCACCGACGCCGACCTGGTGCGTGTCGCGCACTGCCGGGTCCACGAGGAGCGCGCCGAGCACTTCGCGCTGATGCAGGAGAAGGTCTGGAACCCGGCCATGGCGGGCTCCCCCGGCATGATCCGCGGCCTCTTCGGCGAGGCGCCGGGCCATGAGTTCGTGATCCTTTCCATGTGGCAGTCGGCGGCGGAGCACGGCAAGTACCGGGAGGAGCGCGTGGAGCGGCTCGCGCTGCGGGCACAGACGGAGGCGGACATCGCGGCGCTCACCGGGGACATCGTGGAGCTGGAGCCGACGTGGACGGTCTGACGACCACCGTTCCGAAACCGGACGGACCTCTGGGTGTGGCTCCGGTGTGACCTGTGCCTTATGGAGGCCCTCCACTGCCCGTTCGCCCGTCACTCGATCTAGGGTTTTGGCATGGCACGACCACGGCGCATCGTCCTTGTCCGACACGGCGAGTCGGTGGGGAACGCCGATGACTCCGTGTACGAGCGTGAGCCCGACCACGCTCTGCCGCTCACCGAGAGGGGTTGGCGACAGGCGGAGGAGACGGGCAAGCGGCTGCGGGAGGTCTTCGGCAGGGAACGCGTCAGCGTGTACGTCTCCCCCTACCGCCGTACCCATGAGACGCTCCGCGCCTTCCACCTCGACCCCGATCTCGTGCGTGTGCGCGAGGAGCCCCGGCTGCGCGAGCAGGACTGGGGGAACTGGCAGGACCGCGAGGACGTACGGCTGCAGAAGGCGTACCGCGACGCCTACGGGCACTTCTTCTACCGCTTCGCGCAGGGCGAGTCCGGCGCCGACGTGTACGACCGGGTGGGCGGCTTCCTGGAGAGCCTGTTCCGCAGCTTCGAGGAGCCCGACCACCCGCCGAACGTGCTCCTGGTGACCCACGGGCTCGCCATGCGGCTCTTCTGCATGCGCTGGTTCCACTGGACGGTCGCGGAATTCGAGTCGCTGTCCAACCCCGGGAACGGCGAGACGCGCATGCTCCTGCTGCAGGAGAACGGCAAGTACAGGCTCGACCGGCCCTTCGACCGCTGGCGCGACCCGGATCCGTACTGGGTCACCGGTTAGAGTGGCAGGGCGATGACCTCTGACTTCTCTCCGCTCGGGCGCCTGGAACGCGCGCTCGCCTGTCTGCGCGGACTCGCGGTGGGGGACGCGCTGGGCTCACGGTTCTTCGTGCCCGCGAACTATCC
The DNA here is from genome assembly GCF_055639175.1 of Streptomyces sp. NPDC107546. NCBI lineage: Bacteria > Bacillati > Actinomycetota > Actinomycetes > Kitasatosporales > Streptomycetaceae > Streptomyces > Streptomyces sp. NPDC107546. The sequence goes on from NZ_JBVKBA010000001.1 coordinate 54,123, forward strand.
GCTCCTCCAGCGCCGCGAGCTGCCGCCGGGCGTGTGGCAGTGGACGGACGACACCGAGATGGCCTGTTCGGTGGTGACCGTGCTGGCCACGCACCAGCGCATCGACCAGGACGAGCTGGCCCGCTCCTTCGCCGAGCACCACGACTTCGACCGCGGCTACGGGCCGGCGGTGGGCCGCCTGCTGAGGCTCGTCCGGGAGGGCGGCGACTGGCGCGAGCTGGCGGCGGCGCTCTTCAAGGGGCAGGGATCGTGGGGCAACGGCGCGGCGATGCGGATCGCGCCGCTGGGCGCCTGGTACGCCGACGACCCGGAACAGGCGACCCACCAGGCGGAGATCTCGGCGTACACGACACACCAGCACCGCGAGGCCGTGGCCGGTGCCATGGCCGTGGCCGCGGCGGCCGCCCTCGCCGCGGATCCGGCGGGGCCGCCGAGCGCCGAGGCCCTGCTCGACGGGGTGATCGCGCTGGTACCGAGGAGCGCCGTCGCGGCGGGGCTGCGGCGGGCGCGGGACATGCTGGACTACGGCGACGCGACGACGGTCGCGGCCGTGCTCGGTTGCGGGCGGCGTACGACGGCGCACGACACGGTGCCGTTCGCGCTGTGGTCGGCCGCGCGCGCCCTCGGTGACTACCCGAGGGCGTTCTGGACCACCGCCCAGGTGGGCGGGGACATGGACACGACGTGCGCGATCGTCGGCGGTGTGGTGGCCTCCGGGAAGGCGGGGGCGCCGCCGGGGGAGTGGCTGCAGCGAACGGAACGGCTGCCGGAGTGGGCGCCGTCGCTTTCGTAGCCGACGGGGACCGCTGAGCGGAACCCCGTCAGTGGGGTCGGCCGGCTGCCCGCCGACAGCAGCATCTTGCTCCCTCGCCGCCGCCCCGGTCGCTTCCGGCCGGCGTTGTCCTCCGGTCGCTCAGCGGAGGACGACGCCGGTGGGGGCATCATTCAGCCTGCGGCGGGGCCTGCCGTACCCGCCAGGGCCTCCAGGTCGCTCTTGCGTACCCGGATGACCACCGCGGCCGTGAGCAGAGCCAGGATCGCCATCGCGGCGGCCGGCACGAAGGCCGTCGAGATGCCGTGGGCGAGCACCTCGTTCCCCCACGGAGCCGGCAACCGGTGCGTCTTGGCGAACTCCGCCTTCTGCTCCGCCGTACCGTTCGCCAGGAACTTCGGCAGTTGCCTGCCCGCCTCGTCCCTGCTCGCCGTCCCGAACACCGTGGTCAGGATCGACAGACCGAGCGAACCGCCCACCTGCTGGGTGACGTTGAGCAGACCGGAGGCCGCCCCCGCCTCATGCTGGGCGACACCCGAGACCGCGGTGAGCGTCAGCGTCACGAAGTTCAGGCCCATCCCGAAGCCGAACACCAGCATGGGACCGAGCACACCGCCCGCGTACGAGCTGTCGGGCGTGATCAACGTCTGCCAGCCGAGCCCGATCGTCACGAGCGTCGCGCCCACCACCATGAACGGCTTGGGGCCGAGCACCGGCAGGAACCGCTGCGACAGGCCGGCGCCGATCACGATCGCCACCGTCACCGGCAGGAAGGCCACGCCCGCCGAGATCGGCGTGTACCCCAGCACGTTCTGCACGAAGAGCACGATGTAGAAGAACATGCCGAACATCGCCGCGGCCAGGCTCAGCATGATCACGTACGTGCCCGACCGGTTGCGGTCGGCGAACATCCGCAGCGGCGTGATCGGCTCCCTGGCCCGCCTCTCGATGAGGGCGAACGCCAGCAGCAGCACCACGGCCGCAGCGAAGGACCCGATCGTGACGCTGTCCCGCCAGCCGTCCTCGGAGGCGCGGATGAAGCCGTACACCAGCGACGCCATGCCCGCCGTCGAGGCGAGGGCGCCCGCGATGTCGAAGCGGCCCGGATGGCGTTCGGACTCGCCTATGTACATGGGTGTGAGCACGGCGATCAGCACGCCGATGGGCACGTTGACGAAGAGGACCCACCGCCAGTCGAGCCACTCCGTGAGCATGCCGCCGGTCAGCAGGCCGATCGCACCGCCACCGGCCGAGACGGCGGCGAAGACTCCGAACGCCCGGTTGCGCTCCGGGCCTTCGGCGAACGTGGTGGTGATCAGCGCCAGTGAGGTGGGCGACGCGATCGCGCCACCCACGCCCTGCAGGGCGCGCGCGGCCAGCAACTGCCAGGGCTCCTGGGCGAGTCCGCCGAGCAGCGAGGCGAAGGTGAACAGCAGGATGCCCGTCATGAACACCCGGCGCCGGCCGAGGATGTCACCGGCCCGCCCGCCGAGAAGCAGCAGGCCACCGAAGGTGAGCGTGTAGGCGCTGACGACCCACGTCAGGTCGGTCGTGCTGAACTTCAGCGCGTCCTGAATGTGCGGGAGCGCGATGTTCACAATCGTCGCGTCGAGTACCACCATGAGTTGGCAGGCCGCGATGACGGTGAGCGCGATGCCGGGACGCCCCTCCCGGCGGGCGGCTTTCGGCTTCTGGTCCTCGATCAAAGGAGAGGTTGTCACGATGGGTCCCCCACGAATGCGTTAGTGAACGATCGCGTTCACTTTCCCTGCCACACGGTAGTGAGTCCCCGTCAGTGAACGCAAGCGTTCACTGACTTCGTTGCCGTGCTGCGCAGCCCAACTGCTCGCCTATCCTCGGAATCCCCGCTTCCGCTGCTCAACGGAGAACACAGATGGGTACTTCGTCCTGGACGGCCGCCTCTTCCCGGCCGGCCTCGCTCCGCCGGCGTGGTGCCGTGCTCGAACGCGCGATCCTCGACGCCGCGCTCGAGCAGCTGAGCACGGTCGGCTGGAAGGGCCTGACGATGGAGGGCGTCGCCGCCGGTGCGCAGACCGGCAAGGCGGCGGTCTACCGTCGCTGGCCGTCCAAGGAGGACCTCGTCGCGGACGCGCTCCAGGCCGGACTGCCGCGTTTCGACGAGGCGCCCGACCTCGGGACCCTGCGGGAGGACCTGCTGGCCCTGTGCCGGCAGGCGCGCGACGCCATGTACTCGCGCCCTGGATTCGCCCTTCGCTCTGTCATTCACGAATGCGACACTCTGGAGGCCGAACGCTTCCAGGGTGTGATCTACGAGGGCGTCATCGAGCCGAGCGTCAGGTTGCTGCGTCAGGTCATCACGCATGGAATCGAGCGAGGAGAAGTGCGACCCGATGCCGCGAACGGATATGTCTTCGACGTCATGCCAGCGATGATGATGTACCGCACAAAAATTAGCGCGTGCGAATGGAGCGATCAAGAGATCCAAGAGATGATCGACCGGCTGATGATCCCGCTGTTGCGTCCGGCAGGGGACTGATCCGGCTCCCGGGGCGTCGCGACGGCCCGGCCGGGGCGGCGCTTTCGCCGTCCTTCCGGGCGGCCGCCGACGCGTGGCCCGTCGCCCGGGGAAACCGGGGTGTCGCACGGCGATCCCGGCGGCGTACGCTAAGGGCGCCATGCCGTACGAACCACCTACTCACACCGTCGAGCGCTCCCTGCGCGCAACGACCGGAGCGAAGGTCATCGCCGGTGTCGACGAGGTGGGGCGCGGTGCGTGGGCCGGTCCCGTCACCGTCTGCGCGGCGGTCACGGGTCTGCGCCGACCGCCCGAGGGCCTCACCGACTCCAAGCTGCTGACCGTCAAGCGGCGCACCCGACTCGCCGAGCTGCTGCAGACGTGGGTCACGGCCTACGCCCTCGGTCACGCCTCCCCCGAGGAGATCGACGACCTCGGGATGACGGCGGCCCTGCGGCTCGCCGCGGTACGTGCCCTGGAGGCGCTGCCCGTCCGCCCCGACGCTGTCATCCTCGACGGGAAGTACGACTACCTGGGCGCGCCCTGGAAGGTCCGTACGGTGATCAAGGGCGACCGGTCGTGCGTGGCGGTCGCGGCGGCCTCGGTGATAGCCAAGGTTCACCGCGACAAAATGATGGCCGAACTGGGTATCGACCATGCAGACTTCGGTTTTGCGGCCAACGCCGGTTATCCGTCACCGGTGCACAAGGCCGCACTGGAGGAACGGGGCCCCACCCCGTACCACCGCTTGTCGTGGGCGTATCTTGATGCGCTGCCCCAGTGGCGGCACCTCAAGAAGGTCCGCAGCTGGGCGGACGGAAGCGTTCCGGAAATCGAGGGCCAGCTCGGCTTCGACTTCTGACCGGTTCCGGTCGCACTGACGTGCCACCCGCCGACGCCGGTCGCTTCGGCGTTTGATAAAAATCAGCTCATGCCTCTCATTCCCGAGGAGCCTCAGATTCACGAGAGTGCCCAGGGTCCCCGCGCCACTTCGGCCGGCGGCCGTACCGCGCCGACCCCCCGTCCCGTACCGGGCCCCCGCCCCGCGGCCCCTGCCCGCCCCGGACGTCCGGGGCCCATCCGGCCGATGCCTGCTCAGCGCACCCCGCGCGAGCCGGTCAAGCCCGGACCGTCCGCTTCCGCCTCCACTCCGCAGATCCAGCTGATCCCGGCCTCGGTCGAGGGTGCGCTGGATGCCGCCGAGGAAGCCGTCGACCTGCTGCTGGAGTCCGGTCGCGCCCCTGGCGACGTGCTGGTGATCACCACCGGCGAGCCGCACCCGTGGGCCGCGCACGAACTGTCCTTCGGTGAGGCCGCCTACTGGGCGCAGCACGACGCCGGTGACGACGTCTTCTACGCCGACGCCTCGGTGGCCTCCCGCGCCGCCACCCGACCGGTGGTCGTGGTCGCCGTCAACGGCGGTGCCGACGCCACTGTGGCCGCCACGCTTCCGCTGGCGCTCAGCCGGTCCGGTGCCCTGCTGATCGTCTGCGGTGACCCGAAGCAGATCGACTCGGTGCTGGGCGCGGGCGTCTGAGCGGCCCGGCCCGGTCGGCTCGCGTCCCGCCTTTCGCGCGCGGACCGAGTCGGGTAGCCGGTTCGGGCTTCGGCCGCCGCGGCCGAAGCGTGCAGCGCCGACGGCACCGGAACGGCGCTGTCTTTCGCCATGCCCTTCTGCGGTCGGGTTGCCGGTGTGGGGGTCAGGGACACACATCGGTTGTGGTCGACGCATGTCGCTAGACAGCGACGCACGTCGGTAGGAAGCGACGCACGTCGGTGGCAATGACGCACGTCTGTAGGCAACTGACGACAGTGACGCACGTCGGTGGGCAAAGACGAACGTCGGTGGGCATCGACGCACGTCGGTGGCCAATGACGATGTCGGTGGAAAGCGCCGCCGTACCGGCCGGCGGTGCCGCTGTACAGACGGCCGGTCGTCGGGTCACTGGTGTGGGCGACTTCCGTGCTCTTCCGGTGTGCGGCCCGTTCGCGGGCGGTGTGCCGCGATCGGCCGCCGCCTCCAGGCGAGGACTCACGGGCTGGTGGTGCGGTGGCATCCCGCCGTGGTACGTCGCCGCTCCCGGCGGTGCTGCGACGGTGCCGTGCCGCTCAGCGGGCGGCGGCCCGGCGCAGCAGGTCCGAGGAAGCGCCCCCGGTGCGAGGCTGGTGCAGCGGCATGCCCGCCGGATCGAACTCCTCGGGCGTCGACTCCGCGTTGGGGCGGCGGCCCCCGCGATCCTCACCGAGAACCTGCCAGCCATCGCGCGTCAGTGTGATGTACGCACCACAGCGCAGCCCGTGCAACGTGCACGCGTCGCGCAGGCCCCACATCCACGCGCCGTCCTCCTCCGTCCACCGTGTGTCGCCCTCACGGCAGTAGAGCAGCACCGCCGTCCGCACCGGCGTCCGGCGCCGCAGGTCGTGGGGGATGACCCGGCGCAACTGGGCCAGCAGCGCGTTACGGAACACCCACCCGTCCGCCGGGGCGGGACGCCGGGTGAACGACGCGCTCGCGCACAGTCGTTCCTCCGGATCCAGGACGGCCACCACGGCCGTGGAGAGGCGTGGCCGGTGCCGGGCGTGCAGCCCGCTGACGACGTCGCGGGGGTTGCGCAGCAGGGGAATCTCGGCGGCCGCCCACTCCGCCGGCTCGAGCAGTCGGGCCACGGGATGGGCGGAAGCGGCGGACGGGTCGGCGGAATCTGCCAGGGATGCCGCCGAGGGCGGAGTGAATCCGAAGGTCACGATCCTCCCTTCGGCTGACGCGCCCACAGTGCGGGCGGGGTGGGACTGAGGGGGCGCACACCGCGGCAGAGCCCTGCCGGATCACGGACGAGCCGTGCGGGGAGCGGACCTCAATTCTTCCCGTCGAACTGGGTTGCGGCAACGAGCAATTGGGGCCGCCGACCGGTTTTTGGTGATGTGTGGCCTATATCCCCTCTACTTCATCCCCTCTACTTCTCTGCCCAGTGTGTTCCCAGCGAAGGGGCGGGTCACTCCTGCACGCGAGGACCAGCGGCAACACCCTCTCCGCCCCGGCGAGCGCCTTTCAGTGCGTCGTCCGTGGACCGTTCGCGAGTCGCTGGTCACGCTGGGTGAAGTGGCCGATTGTCAGTGCCATCGGGTTGCATGGGGACATGGACGAACTCGAGCTCCGCGCTGAAGCCGACGCCATCCTCGCCGAGCTCGTCGGCGACCCGGGGGGCTCGGCTCGGTTGCGGGAGGACCAGTGGCAGGCGGTGGCGGCTCTGGTGCGGGAGCGCAGGCGTGCCCTGGTGGTGCAGCGCACTGGCTGGGGCAAGTCGGCGGTGTACTTCGTCGCCACCGCGCTGCTGCGCCGGCGCGGCTCCGGCCCGACGGTGATCGTCTCGCCGCTGCTGGCGCTGATGCGCAACCAGGTGGAGTCGGCGGCGCGGGCCGGTATCCGGGCGCGCACCATCAACTCGGCCAACCTGGAGGAGTGGGACACCATTCACGAGGAGATCGAGCGCGGCGAGACCGACGTTCTCCTCGTGAGCCCGGAGCGTCTCAATTCTGTGGATTTCCGCGATCAGGTCCTCCCCAAGCTCGCCGCCACGACCGGTCTGCTGGTGGTCGACGAGGCGCACTGCATCTCCGACTGGGGGCATGACTTCCGGCCGGACTACCGCCGCTTGCGGGCGATGCTCGCTGACCTTGCCCCCGGCGTGCCGGTGCTGGCCACCACGGCGACCGCGAACGCGCGGGTCACCGCGGACGTGGCCGAGCAGTTGGGCACCGGCACTGGTGAGGCCCTGGTGCTGCGCGGCCCGCTCGAGAGGGAGAGCCTGAGGCTGGGTGTGGTCGAGCTGCCGGACGCCGCGCACCGCCTGGCCTGGCTGGCCGAGCATCTGGACGAGCTGCCGGGCTCCGGCATCATCTACACGCTGACGGTGGCCGCGGCCGAGGAGGCGACCGCCTTCCTGCGGCAGCGCGGCTTCCGGGTGGCCTCCTACACGGGGCGCACGGAGAACGCCGACCGGCTGCAGGCCGAGGCCGACCTGCTGGAGAACCGGGTCAAGGCGCTGGTGGCGACGTCGGCGCTGGGCATGGGCTTCGACAAGCCGGACCTGGGCTTCGTGGTGCACCTCGGCTCGCCGTCCTCGCCCATCGCCTACTACCAGCAGGTGGGGCGTGCGGGGCGCGGTGTGGCCCACGCCGATGTGCTGCTGCTGCCGGGCAAGGAGGACGAGGCCATCTGGCGCTACTTCGCCGATACCGCCTTCCCGCCCGAGGCGCAGGTCCGACAGACCCTCTCCGCCCTCGCCGGTGCGGGGCGGCCGCTGTCCGTGCCGGTCCTGGAGGCGTCGGTGGATCTACGGCGCAGCCGGCTGGAGACGATGCTGAAGGTGCTCGACGTGGACGGGGCGGTCAAGCGGGTGAAGGGCGGCTGGGTCTCCACCGGCGAGCAGTGGGTCTACGACTCCGAGCGGTACGCCCGGGTGGCGCGGCAGCGGGCTGCCGAGCAGCAGGCCATGCGCGATTACGTGAGCACGTCCCAGTGCCGGATGGAGTTCCTGCGCCGGCAGCTGGACGACGAGGGGGCGGCCCCGTGCGGGCGCTGCGACAACTGCGCAGGGCCCTGGGCCGATTCCGCTGTTTCGGCCGAGACGTTGACAGGGGCGGCCAAGGAATTGGACCGCCCCGGGGTGGAGGTCGAGCCGCGCCGCATGTGGCCGACGGGGATGCCCGCACTGGGCATCGACCTCAAGGGGCGCATCCCGGCCACCGAGCAGTGCTCCACCGGACGTGCCCTGGGGCGGCTCTCGGACATCGGCTGGGGCAACCGTCTGCGCCCTCTGCTGGCGGAGAACGCGCCCGACGGGCCGGTCCCCGACGACGTCCTGCGGGCGGCCGTGGCGGTCCTCGCCGACTGGGCGCGCTCTCCGGGCGGCTGGGCGCCGGATGCCCCGGACGCCTCTGCCCGGCCGGTGGGAGTCGTCGCCGTGCCGTCCCGGAGCCGCCCGCAACTGGTGGGTTCCCTCGCCCAGGGCATCGCGGACATCGGCCGCCTCCCCTTCCTGGGCGCCCTGACCTACACCGGGCCGAGTGGCGCGCACGCGGCACGCCGCAGCAACTCGGCCCAGCGGCTCAGGGCGCTGTTCGGCGCCTTGACCGTCCCTGAGGAGCTTGCCGCTGCCCTGGTCGGCTCTCCCGGACCCGTCCTGCTCGTGGACGACTACACGGACTCCGGCTGGACCCTCGCAGTCGCTGCCCGCCTCCTGCGCCGGGCAGGCAGCGAACAGGTCCTTCCATTGGTCCTCGCTGTCGCAGGCTGAGCTTCCCCCGGCCCGCGTCCGCTTCCCGGCTGCGACCGGTTGCAGCACGCTCAGCTTCCGGCGGCGTCTGCTTCAACGTGCCTGACGAAGAGTGAACCGAAGCGCACCGCGCGCGCCTGCTTCGTGCCGGCGGCGCGTCGAAGCGCACCACGGTACTTCGGGCACCACGGTACTTCGGTACGGACGCGATGCGTCCGCGCGTTGCCCGAGCCCGGCTCCCTGCCGACTGCTCCTGCACACGACTTGCCGACGCCTTGACGATTCGTTCCGCGTACGTTCAGCCAGCCGTCTGCGTCTGGGTTGTGTGTCGTCCCTAGGGTCCCTTCGGACTCGAAAGAAGGGACCCATGGGCAGACTCCTCGCAGTCCGGGCTCGCGGCATCACCAAGTGTTTCGGTGACGTCGTCGCACTCGACGGCATCGACCTGGATGTGACACAGGGTCAGATCCACGGCCTCGTCGGACCGAACGGCGCCGGCAAGACGACATTGCTCGGCCTCCTGCTGGGCCTGGCCGTCGCCGACAGCGGCCGCCTCGAGATCCTGGGTACGGCGGTCGGGCGGGCGTTCGCCGCTCCCGACGGTGTTGCCGGCTTCGTGGACGGGCCCGGTCTCTACCCCTCGCTCACGGCCCGGCAGAACCTCGCCGCACTGGCCGCACTCCGCGGCCACGACGCCCGGACGACCGCGATCGACGACGTACTCGACCAGGTCGGACTCACCGATGTCGCCGACGACCGGGCCCGCGGCTTCTCCCTCGGCATGCGCCAGCGGCTCGGGCTCGCCGCCGCCCTGCTCACCAAGCCCCGGCTGCTGGTGCTCGACGAACCTTCCAACGGCCTGGACCCGGCGGGCAAGAGACACGTACACCGTGTCCTCACCCACCTCGCGGCGGACGGAACCAGCGTCGTGCTCTCGAGCCACCGCATGGACGACCTGGAGGCACTGTGCTCCGAGGTCACCATCATCGCCACCGGACGGGTCGTCTTCTCCGGCCCGCTGGGCAAGCTGGCCGCCGAGAACCGTGAACTCGACTACCGGTTGCGGACCTCCGACCCGCGGGCCGCCCGCCGACTGGCTGCCGACACCGCCGGGATACGGGTCGTCGACGACGCCGGGGCACCGCACGACGAGGAGCTGCTCGTGGTGCGCGCGCTGGTGCCCGCCCTCGACGAACTGGTGGTGGGGCTCGTGCACGCGGGCGTCGCGGTGCGCGAGCTCGCCCCCTTGGTGTCGCCGCTCGAAGCGGCGTTCCTCGCCCTCACCGAGCAGCAGGAGGCCGCCCGATGACCGCGACCGTCGTCGATGACAACGTCGTCGTCGCCCGTGCTCCCCGCGTCTCGGTGGCGCGCGGCTACCGCTTCGAGCTCGTCAAGCTGGTCTCGCAGTGGCGGGTCCGCTTGCTGGTCCTCGCCTGCTGGACCGTGCCGGCGCTCTTCGTCGCCGGGGTGAGCCGGCAGAGCACGCTCCCCGCCGACACCCTCTTCGGTCGCTGGATGCACGCCACCGGGTGGGCCGGGCCGCTGGTGATGCTCGGCTTCGCGGGCACCTGGGCGCTGCCGCTGCTGACCTCGGTGGTCGCCGGCGACGTGTTCGCCTCCGAGGACCGGCTCGGCACCTGGCGCCACCTGCTCGTGGCCGTCCGGTCGCCCAGGCGGATCTTCGCGGCGAAGGCACTGGCCAGCCTCACCGTCATCCTGCTGCTCGTGGCCGGGCTGGCCTGTTCCAGCACGGTCGGCGGGATCGTGGCGGTCGGCAACCAGCCGCTGGTCGGCCTCGACGGCCACCTGCTCGCGCCGGGGGACGCCGCGGGCAAGGTCCTGCTCGCCTGGGTCTGCGCCCTCGCCCCGACCCTGGCCCTCGCCGCGATCGGACTGCTCGGGTCGGTCGCCCTGGGCCGGTCGCCGATGGGGCTGCTGTTGCCCCCGGTCGTCGCGCTCGCGATGCAGGTCGCCCAGATGCTGCCGCTGCCCGTCGCCGTGCGCCTCGCCCTGCCCGGCTACGCCTTCATCTCCTGGAACGGTCTGTTCACCAGCCCGGCGCAGGTCGGTCCACTCCTGATCGGCATCGTGGTCAGCCTGTTGTGGGCGGTGCTCGCGACAGGGCTGGCGTACTTGCTCTTCCTGCGGCGCGACTTCACCAACCCGGCCTACGACGGTTCCGGGCGCCGCGCGGTCACCACCGGGCTCCTGCCGCTGGTCGGACTGACCGCCCTCACCGTCGCGGCGGTCGCCGTGGGGACCCCGTCGACGGGCTCCGGGATCGAGCAGGACAAGGTCCAGCGGTCGGTGGCCACGGCGTTCGCCCACCTCTACCGCATGCAGACCGAGCAGCTCCACCGCCCAGCCGTCACCGAGGCGCAGTTGAAGGCCACGGCGGCGTGCAACAAGGGCGACGGCCAGGTCGCCCCGCAAGGGGCGGGCAACGACTGGCGTTGCGTCGTCACCTGGCATCTCCCCGGCGTCGCGGCCGCAGGGACGGCCATCTACCAACTTGACGTCGCCTCAGACGGGCGGTTCGTGGCCGACGGCGACGGACCGAAGGAAGTGAACGGCTACTTCCTGGTCCGTACCCCCACCGGGGACGCCCCGAACCCCCTATGGCAGTTCGACGGCAACGTCGAGCTGCTCGACACCTCCTCGAAGGGATAGTTCCATGCAGGTAACACGACAGCGTCGAATCATCGAGAAGGAGCAGATCAGCCTTTTCGGTAGACGTGTCGGCCGCCGGACTGTGCTGGTGACGTCGGGCATCGCTGTCGCCCTCGCCGTCACGGGCACGGCTGTTGCCCAGACGCACCAGTTCGGCACCCAGCAGGTCGGCCAGGTCACCGCCAACGGCCAGGTCGTATCCGCCGACCAGTACATCGCCCCGTACGGCAGCCGCACCGTCATCAACGACGGCAAGATCATGTCGTCGTCGGTCAGCCCGGACGGCAGCCACCTCGCGGCCGCGATCGCCGACGGTGACGCGGCGCTGGTCATCATGGACCTCAAGACCGGGCAGGTGAAGCAGAAGGTCGGCAGCAACAAGGCGGACGACCTGCGCATCAGCAGCGGCTCCGTCGGCCAGGAGGGCCCGACGTACTCGCCCGACGGCTCGCAGCTGTGGCTGGGCCAGAGCGACGGCTACACCAAGTTCACCGTGAACGCGGACGGCACCCTCTCCAACCCGACGACCATCTCCATACCGGCCGACGGCTCCAAGCACGCGCTGGTGGGCGCGGCGGTGTTCTCGGCCGACGGCTCGACCGTGTACTCCGCGGTGAACGGCCAGAACCGGGTGGTCGCCATCGACGCGGCGACCGGGACCATCAAGCAGAGCTGGGCCGTGGGCAACGCCCCCCGTGGCATCGCCCTGGTCGGCAACAAGCTCTACGTCAGCAACGAGGGCGGCCGTCCGGCCAAGGCCGGCGACACCACGATGAACTCCTACGGCACGCAGGTGCCGGCCAACCCGAACACCGGTGCCTCCACCACCGGCACGGTCAGCGTCATCAACCTGGCGAACCCGTCCGCCGCCGTCGGGAGCATCGACGTCGGTCTGCACCCGACCGCGGTGTACGCCAAGAAGGGGGCGGTGTTCGTCACCAACACCACCGACAACAACGTGTCGGTCATCAACACCGCCAACGACAAGGTCGTGCAGACCATCGCCACCCAGCCGTGGCCGGAGGCGTCGGTCGGCTACGAGCCCAACGCGGTGACGCTCACCGACGACGGTCACCTGCTGGTGACGCTCGGCCGCGCCAACGCGGTCGCTGTCTACCGCTACACCGCCCCGCAGCAGCCGGCCGGTTTCGTCGGACTCCTCCCGACCGACTACTTCCCCTCGGAGATCACCACGGTCGGCAAGAAGGTCGTCGTCTCCAACACCCGTGGCATCGACGCCCGCCGCCCCACGACCAACGTCGGGCACGGCACCCACGACACGACGTCGAGCCTGACGCAGTTCACGTTGCCGGACGACAGCGTCATCAGGTCCGAGACGGCCAAGGTCTTCAAGCAGAACGGCTGGACCGCCGGCTCGGTCAAGCTCGCCAAGGGCAAGAGCAACGCGCAGCCGGTGCCGGTCCCGACGCGGCTCGGCGCCCCCTCGACGATCAAGCACGTCTTCCTGCTCGTCAAGGAGAACCGGACCTACGACCAGGTCTTCGGTGACATCGCGAAGGGCAACGGCGACTCGTCGCTCACGCAGTTCGGCGAGAACGTGACACCGAACCAGCACGCTCTTGCCCAGCAGTTCGGGCTGTACGACAACTTCTACGACGTCGGCACGAACTCCGCCGAGGGCCACAACTGGCTGATGCAGTCCGACAACCCGGAGTACACCGAGTCCTCGGCCGGTGAGTACACGCGCAGCTACGACACCGAGGACGACGTTCTCGGCCACCAGAAGTCCGGGTTCATCTGGACCGGTGCGCAGGCGGCCGGCAAGTCCGTCAAGGACTACGGCGAGTTCCAGTCGATCGAGAGCAAGCCGGCCGGCGCGACCTGGCAGAACCTGTACTGCGACGCCAAGAACATGGAGGCGACCGGGCAGAAGACCGCCTACCCCATTCAGACGGGTTCGGCGATCCCGTCGCTCAACAAGGTGTCGGTGCCCGGCTTCCCGCTGTTCGACCTCAACGTCCCGGACGTCTACAAGGAACAGATCTGGAAGCAGGACTTCGAGAAGAACGGTCCGGCGAACCTGAACATGTTCTGGTTCTCCAACGACCACACCGGTGGTCCGGCGAGCCCGGCCGCCGAGGTCGCGGACAACGACCTCGCGGTCGGCAAGATGGTCGACGAGATCACGCACAGCAAGTACTGGAAGGACTCGGCGATATTCGTCGTCGAGGACGACTCGCAGGCCGGCCTCGACCACGTCGACGGCCACCGTGCCCCGGTCCAGGTCATCAGCCCCTATGCCCAGCACGGCAGGGTCGACAACCACTACTACTCGCAGATCACGATGATCCGCACCATCGAGCAGATCCTCGGGATCCACCCGATGAACCAGATGGACAGCGCGGCCACCCCGATGTTCGGAGCCTTCACACCGAAGCCGGACTACACGCCGTTCAAGGCGCAGCCCAACCGGACCTCGCTGACCCTCGGCCTGAGCACCCAGCCCTCCTGTGGCTCGGACACCCCGGCGCCGCAGGACGCCAAGGCGGCGCCCGCGCAGACGTCCGTGACGGTTCCGGCGGCCGAGCAGAAGGTCGCGGCGCAGTGGAAGGCCTGGGAGTCGCACCAGCGGCTGACCGGTACGAAGGCGGTGCCCGACTTCGCGAACCCCGAGCAGATGAACCGTCTCACGTGGTACGAGACGCACAACTGGTCCAAGCCGTACCCCGGTGACAGCAAGATCTACGCGCCGAACGAGGTGCCGGGCGCCTACATCCCGTCGTCGGAGTCCGACGGCTGACGTAGCTGTTCGCATCGAGGGGCCCCGGGTCGGCGTCACCGCCGACCCGGGGCCCGCGCCTTCCCTCGGACCCTGCGCGTCGGCAGCGGCATGGGGGCCGCCCTCGGCCGTGGCGGGGGCGCTCGGGCCGGTGGCGGCCGCGGTCCGCGGGTCGTGTGCCGCGATGTGCGGGGCTGCGTCCGTCGTCGGGCGCAGGTGTTCGTCGGTCATGGCGTCCAGGCAACCCGATCGGTCGGACATCGTGCGAGCGAGTCCCGGCTGCCTGTGGACAACTCCTGGCGTGCCCATGGTCATGGTTGTCCACAGGCCAAGCGGAGTTCCAAGATCCGCGAGATGGTCGCGGCATGACGAACCACGACGAAGCGGCCGGCCCCTCCGGCATCGGAGACATGCACGGATCCGCACACCACAGCGGCGAGCCCACCGCCTACGCAGGACACGGCCGCTCGACGGGAGGCCCGGGCGAAACACAGGTCACGCTGCGCACCCCGGCCGAGCTGGCAGACGCCCTGCCGTACCTGCTCGGGTACCGCCCGGAGGACAGCATCGTGCTGGTGGCACTGCACGACCGGGACGGGCGGGGGAGGTTCGGCGGGCGCGCACGGCTCGGCATCCCCACCCAGCCCGGCGACTGGCCGTCCGCGGCACAGCAGTTGGCGCGCGGCCTGGTGACCGGCAGCGAGCGCAGAGGTGCCCGGCCGGAAAGCATGGTCGCCTACCTGGTCCAGGAACCGTCGAGCGGGGAGACCGGACGCGATGTGATGGAGCGCCTCCGGCCGCTGGCCCAGTCGCTGCGCACGGCGTGCGGCAGCCTCGACGCGCCCGTGGTGGAGGCCCTTTGCCTCTCCGACGGCCGCTTCTGGTCGTACGTGTGCCCAAGCCCCGGCTGCTGTCCTTCCGAGGGGCAGCCGCTGGGCATGCCCGGCACCTCCGTCCTGGCCGCCGCCGCGACCTACGCGGGCCTTCAGGTACGCGGCACGCTCAAGGAGTTCCGGGCGAGGCTCAGTCCCTGGGAGACGTCGGCCGCGCTCGATCAGGAAGCCGCGCTGGACGCCGCGAGCATGGCGCTCGTCCGGAGAATCCTGGACGACGACACCCGCGACGGGGCCGCCGCCGAGACACTCGCCCTCGCCGAGCGGGTCATGGCCCGGCTCGCGGAGGCCCCGCCGGTGTCCGCAGCCCCGGCGGCGGACCGGCGCGACGACGAGCTGCTCGGGCACGACGAGGCCGCGGCCCTGATCGTCGGCCTCCAGGACCGCATGACCCGCGACCGCGCGGCGGAGTGGATGGAGGGCGCGGAGGCCGCCGTGGCGCTGCGGCTGTGGCGCGCCCTGGCCCGTCGCTGTGTCGGCGCGTACGGCGAGCACGCCGCGGCGCCGCTGACGCTCGCCGGATGGGTGGCCTGGTCGACCGGCGACGAACTGGAGGCCCGTGAAGCCCTGGCCATGGCACTGGGCGCGGACCCGGACTACCTCTTCGCCCGCCTCCTGCACCAGGCCTGCAACGAGGGCCTCGACCCGGAGACCGTCCGCCGCTGCCTGCGTGCGGAACGGACCGGCCGCGAAGGGGAGCAGGGGGCGCCGCCCGCCATGATGCCGGATGACACGACCGAGCTCCCGGCCGGTGCCGTGCCCCCGGCCGCGACCGGGGCGCCCACCCCGCAGCAGCCCACCCGTGCCCCTGCCACTCCCCGGCCAAGGCGCAGGGTCCGCCCGGCGAGCGGCGGCAGCCGGCCGACCCGTGGTCCCGCCGAGGGGGTCAGGGCCCGTCGGCGGCGTCCCGCCGACATCCCGCCCGGTGGCGAGGGACAGCGGGCGGCGGAGGAGGCGACCAGCCGGTCCGGTTCCCGTCGCCGTCCCGGCCGGTGTACGGAGGAGGGCGGCACATGAGCACGTCCTGCCTCGCGGTGTACCGCCGTTCGGTCGGCTTCCCTCCCACGGGCGTGACCCCGGGCAGGCGCGATCCGTTCACCTGAGTGGCGGAACCCGTGCTCGGGTCGCGCCGCCGCATCGCTCACGACCCTCTCCGGGGCCGCCCACCCGGCTCCGGGCGCACCCCAGGCGTACCGAGCGCAGAGAAAGTCGCCTCATGCCCCTGCCCGCACCGTTCTCCGCCCCCGACGGCAACCGGCGTCCCCGCCACGGCCCCTCGGAGCCCCGGCCTTCGCGGGGCGCCCCACCGGCCGTGTCGTGGATGCCGGCCGGCACACCGGCTCCCGCCCCACCCGTCGACCGGCCCCAGACCGGCCCTGCGCCCCTGCCCGCTGCGCCGCGCCGAGTCGCCGACCTGCCGCCCGCCCACACCGCGCTGATCTGCGTCGCCCTACCCGGCCTTGTGATCTCCACGGATCAGGGGCAGCTGACGGGACAGGGCCTGGAGGGGTTCTACCGAGCGGGCCGGCGCGTGCTCTCCCGCTGTCAGGTGCGGGTGGCCGGGAGGGAGCCGCTTCCCGTGCAGGCCCGCATGGTCGCGGCCGACCGGGCCCGCTTCGTGGGGACGGTGCATGCGTCCCCCGACGCGGGACCGGATCCGGACGTCGTCGTGGAGCGCGTTCGGTTCGCCGACGGCACGGAGCGGATCACCCTGCACAGCGCGGCCCCGCGCGCGCTGCGGCTGCCGGTGGAGGTGGCCCTCGGCACGGACCTCGCGGAACTGGGGGAGATCGCCTCGGGCAGCACCGGACCAGAACTCCCTGCCACCGTCCATGCCTCCGGGCTGCGCTGGTCCTGTCACAAGGGCGACTGCGCGGTCACGGCCGCACCGCCCCCCACGGACGCCCTCGCCTCGGCGGGGCTCCTGCGCTGGGAGCTGGAACTGCCGCCCGGCGGGACGCGGAGCGTGGAGCTGCGGCTGCGGCCGGACGGCGCGGCCCCGGTCAGAGCGGTGGGACACGGGGCGGCGAGCCCGCTCGCACAGGCCCGGGCCACCGGGGACGACCCCCGAGTCCAGCCGCTGCTGGACACCTGTGTCGAGGACCTCAGGGCCCTGCTGCTCCGGGACCCCGCGCACCCTTCCGACATCCAGCTGGCGGCCGGAGCGCCGTGGCGCTGCGGCCCGGCGCCCGCGGAGTCCCTGGCGGCGGCCCGGATGACGCTGCCGCTCGGCACCCGGCTGGCCGCAGGCACGCTGCGGATCCTCGCCCGTACCCAGATCGGCGGCCCGGGCCTGCGGTCGGGCATGATCCCGGGGCCGCGCCGGGACGCTGGCGTGCATCTGCCACCGGGCTGCACGGGCACCGAGGCCACCCTGCTGTTCCCCGTGCTCCTCGCGGAAGCGTGGCGCTGGGGGCTTCCCGAGCGTGAGACGGAGGAGCTGCTGCCGGCGGCCGAGCACTGTCTGCGGTGGCTGCGCACCACCGTCGGTGACGGCGTCTACCTCCCCGACCCGCAGCCGGCCGGGCCGCTGCGCTGCGAGACCCAGGCGTACGCCCACCGCGCCGCGGTGGTCGGCGCCGACCTGCTCGACGCATGGGAGCGACCGGGCGGGGCGGAGCTGCGCGAATGGGCCGGGGAGCTGCGCGACGCGTTCTGCGAGGACTTCTGGATCGAGGACCGGTCGGGGGGCAGACCGGCGGCCGCTCGCACCCGCGACGGACGCCTCGTACCGCACCTCGGCGCGGGCGCCGCCCACCTCCTCGACACCGGGCTGCTCGGCTGCGGCACCCTGGCGTCCGGCCTGCTGGACAAGGTGCGCACCGAGCAGCTCGCGCGGTTGCTGGGCGGCCCCGCCATGGACTCGGGCTGGGGACTGCGCGGCCTGGCGGCCAGGGAGGCGGCGTACAACCCGTTCGGACACCGTGGGGGAGCGGTGCGCGTCCAGGAGACGGCGGTCGCCGTCGCGGGACTGGCCGCCGCCGGGTACGAGAAGGAGGCGGGCGGCCTGCTCGGGGGGATGCTGGCAGCGGCCGAGGCGTTCGGACACCGGCTGCCCGAGATGTTCGCAGGCGAGCCACGGGCGGAAGGCAGCGCGCCGCTGCCGCATCCGGCGGCCTGCAGGCCCGCCGCCACGGCGGCCGCCGCCGGGGTGCTGCTGCTCACCGCGCTCGCCGGAATCCGTCCCGACGCGCCCGCCGGGACGGTGACCCTGTGTCCGGTCCGCAGCGCCCCGCTGGGTGAGGTCGTCCTGACCGGACTGAGGCTGGCCGGTGCACCCTTCTCCGTGCGCGTGGGCCGGCTCGGGCTCGCCATGGTGGAGGAGGCCGCCGACGGGCTGCAGCTGGGGGTGTGACCTCGGATGACGTGGTGCGGCAGCACGGAGGACGGCTGTCGATGAGATCTGTATCGGACAGAAGTGGATCAGCCGTCGAAGCGGTCGCGGAAGGGAGTGTTTATCGTCAGGCAGACGACTATGATCGCGGCATGCCCTACGACCCGTCAGCCTTCCCGCCCTTCGCCGTCACCGTGGATCTGGTCGTGCTGACCGTACGCCGTCACGCCCTGTGTGCGCTGGCGGTGCGCAGGGGTGAGCCGCCCTTCCAGGGCCGGTGGGCGCTGCCGGGCGGCTTCGTCCGGGCTGACGAGGACCTGTCGCAGGCCGCCGCACGCGAGCTGGCCGAGGAGACGGGACTGCGGGCCCACGACCCGTCCGTACCGGTTCACGACAACGGCGCCCACCTTGAGCAACTGGCCACGTACGGCGACCCGAAGCGTGACCCGCGGATGAGGGTGGTGAGCGTCGCCCATCTCGCGCTCGCCCCCGACCTGCCCGCGCCCCGGGCCGGCGGTGACGCCAGCAACGTCCGCTGGGCGCCGGTCGAGGAGCTGCTCCAGCAAGGCGGGTACGGCCGCGCCGGTGAACCGGTGGCTCCGCTCGCGTTCGATCACGCGCAGATCCTCGCGGACGGCGTCGAGCGCGCCCGATCCAAGATCGAGTACTCCTCGCTGGCCACTGCCTTCTGCCCTCCCGAGTTCACCGTCGGTGAGCTGCGCAGGGTCTACGAGGCCGTGTGGGGCGTGGCGCTCGACCCGCGCAACTTCCACCGCAAGGTGACCGGTACGCCCGGCTTCCTCGTCCCCACGGGCGGCACGACGACCCGGCAGGGCGGCCGCCCCGCACAGCTCTTCCGGGCGGGCGGCGCCACGCTGCTCAACCCGCCGATGCTGCGTCCTGAGGTCTGACCGGCGGCATCACGGGGGCGCGACCCCCAGGGGCGGCTGCCGGAAGCCGGCCGTTGTCGGTGAGTTCCCGGCGCCGTCGGCGTCGGTCGTGGACCTCCGGTCGCCGACGTCAGCTCCGGACATATGTCCGATCACGTTATATCTGATCAAAGTGAGAGCCTGTCCGTCCGCAAGGTTCCCGAAAAAATGGGCATATCGCGCTATCTTGCTTCGAGTGATCCAGGCGATCGGATTGACCAGCACCCCCCGCAAGGACCTTCCGCCCGCCGTCGACGACGTGTCCTTCGAGGCCCACGCGGGCCACGTCACCGCGCTTCTGGGATCCTCGGGTGCGGGCAAGACGACGGCGCTCAGGCTCATGCTCGAACTTCGATCGGGCCGCGGCATCACCTACTTCCGGGGCCGTCCGCTGCACCGCATCGCCCACCCCGCCCGTGAGGTGGGCGTGCTGCTCGGCGACGTCCCCGGTCATCCCGCGCGCACGGTCCGCGGACAACTGCGCATGCTGTGCTCGGCCGCGGGAGTGCCGGCCCGGCGCGCCGACGAGGTCCTCGACGCGGTCGGACTCGTCGGCCTGCGCAACGAGCGCCTGGGCAACCTCTCGCGTGGCATGGACCGCCGCCTGGGCCTCGCCTGCGCCCTGCTCGCCGACCCGCACGCGCTGGTCCTCGACGACCCCGCGGGCGGGCTCTCCGCCCGTGAGGGGCGCTGGCTGCACGGTGCACTGCGCGCGCACGCCGCCCAGGGCGGCACCGTCCTGTTCACCACGGCCGACCCGAAGGAGGCGGCGCGCACCGCCGATCACGTCGTCACCCTCGACCAGGGCCGTCTCGTCGCCGACCAGCCGGCCGCCGACTTCGCCCGTACCCGGCTGCGGCCCCGCGTGGCCGTCCGCAGCCCGCACGCCGCCCGCCTCGGCGTCCTGCTGGCCAAGGAGGCACGGACCGCGCAGCGTTCGGTGGAGATCGTCCAGGAGGGCGGCAACCGGCTGTCGGTGTACGGCAGTACGTGTGCCGACATCGGCGAAACCGCCTTCCGGCACGGCATCCTCGTCCACCAACTCGCCGACGAGATCGGTGACATGGGGCCGACCGCCGGTGCCGAGGCCGCTCCGGGCCCGTCCGCCGGGGCACCCGAACCGGGCGACCTGCCCCCATTGTCGCCGCCCGTCGACGTCCGGTCCGTCCCGAGCCCCCTGCGCCCGCTGCGCTACGAACTGCGCCGCGCGGCCGGGATCGGCATCGGCTACGCCACCGCGGCCGCCGTCCTCGTCACCTCGGTCCTGCTCTCCATCCTCCTCGCCCGGGCCGGGCACACTCCCCAGCGCCGCCTGCTGGCCGCCTGGCCGCAACAGCTCCCGTTGCCGCCCGCGGCGCTCGGCGCCGGACTGCTGGGTGCCCACGCCTTCGGCGATGAGTTCCGACATCCCGCCCTGGCGGCGGCCCGCGGGACCGTCCCGCGCCGTCTGGGGCTGCTCGCCGCCAAACTCCTCGTCGCCGGGGCCACGGCGCTGGCGCTGGCCGTCCTGGCCGCCGTGTGCGACCTGGTGTCGCTCCACCTCCTCTACGGGCGGGAGGTAGCCCAGGTTCCCGCCGACCGGCTTCCGCTCGTGGCGAGTTGGTGCGGGCTGGTCGCGGGATGCGCCTGGGCCGGTGTGCTGGCCGCCGGTCTCTTCCGGTCCACGACCGCCGGGCTCGCCGCCGTCCTCGCGGTGCCTGTCGTCGTCGTACCCCTGGTCGAGAAGGCGCTGGCCGGGCCGTCCGTGCGGACCGCGACGGGCCTCGCCGAGCGGATGCCCGCCCTGATGCTGCTGCGGTGGCCCTTCGGCGGGGACAGGTACCTGGCCGCGGCGGCCCGCATGGTCGCCCAACCCGTGGGCGGGGCACTGACCTTGTCCCTGACCGCCCTGCTGTGTGCCTACCTGATCACAACCCTGCGCAGCAGAGCCCGATGAAACAGTGCGTGTCGATCCGGTCCCCCTGTGTCGCAACTCCCCTGAAAAGCGCCCATTTCTTTCCGATAAGGCGTCAATTGCGACGCCGTGAGCGATCACCCTTTCGTGTGCTTTTCACCAAAGACCTCAAGGGAGTTGGAGAGGGCGCCGACAAAGGATCCGTGAGTACCCTTGCGCACACCATGATGACCGCCGCCCGCTCAGCAGACTCCGGCCTGGCCGGACCGGGCGAACTCGACCGCTACCCCTACGCCGCGGCGCCCGCCGCCGACCGCGTCGGCGCCCCCTCGTGGGAGGGCGGGGAGCCGGACCTGGGGCGCGTCGGTCGGCGCCCCGCGGGCAGCCGCGGGCGCGGACTGCACGGCCAACTCGTCCAGCAGCTGGGCCAGATGATCGTCTCCGGGGACCTGGGTGCCGACCGCCCGCTGGTGCCCGAGGAGATCGGGCAGCGTTTCGAGGTCTCCCGGACCGTCGTCCGTGAATCGCTGCGCGTCCTGGAGGCCAAGGGCCTGGTCAGTGCGCGCCCGAACGTCGGAACACGCGTACGCCCCGTCAGCGATTGGAACCTCCTGGATCCGGACATCATCGAATGGCGTGCCTTCGGGCCGCAGCGCGACGACCAGCGCCGCGAGCTGAGCGAGCTGCGCTGGACCATCGAGCCGCTCGCCGCGCGCCTCGCCGCCGGGCACGGGCGCGAGGAGGTGCAGCAGAGGCTCGGCGACATGGTCGAGATCATGGGCCACGCCATGGGGCAGGGCGACTCCCTGACCTTCTCGCGCGCCGACGCGGAGTTCCACTCGCTGCTCATCCAGGTCGCCGGCAACCGCATGCTGGAGCACCTCTCGGGGATCGTCTCGGCCGCCCTCCAGGTCTCCGGCGGCCCGGTCACCGGGTGCGACCGCCCGAACGACGCGGCCCTGTCGCAGCACGCCCGCATCGTCGACGCGCTCGCCGCGGGTGACGGCGCGGCCGCCGAGGGCGCCATGCGGCAACTGCTCACCGTCCACCCCGAGGTGGAGCGCGTGGTGCCCGCGCCGCGCGAGCACTGACCGCACACCGTCGGCGATGCGAACAGGGGGGTGGGCGGCACCCGGCCCGCACGGCCGGTGGCCGCGGAGTGCCGTACGCCTGCCGTCGGACTCCGTCGGATCCTCCCGGGACCCGGCGGAGCCCGACGGAGACCGGCGCCCCGCCCCCGTGCCGGAGTGACACAGTCGTCGGGGATCCGGTGCCGGTCATGGGGTGACCCGGTGGCGACCGCGGGTCTCGGGCCGGCGACGGATTCCCGGGTATCGGATACGGATTCCCTGTGTCAGACGCGGCTTCCGGGATACGCGGTGGTGTGAAGCAGTCGACGGCCGAGCGTCGGCAGTGGCATCGGGCGATCACGTCTGCCCGCATCTGGACGTTTTTGAGCGGTTACGGGGTGTGATCCGGGCCACGTAGATTGGACGTAACGCTCTGCGGGGCTGCGCGATGACCTAAGAGGTGACAGCCGAGGAGGGAATACGGACGTCGTTCGCGGCGCTGTGCATCTTCCCGGCCCCCGCCCGCGCCGTCGGCCCATCCCCAAGCCGGCGGTCGGCTCCTGTCCGTTGTGGACGGGGCCGGAAGCCGTTTTCCAACGTTCCGAGAGGTTGTTCGTGTCGGCCAGCACATCCCGTACGCTCCCGCCGGAGATCGCCGAGTCCGTCTCTGTCATGGCTCTCATTGAGCGGGGAAAGGCTGAGGGGCAGATCGCCGGCGACGATGTGCGTCGGGCCTTCGAAGCTGACCAGATTCCGGCCACTCAGTGGAAGAACGTACTGCGCAGCCTCAACCAGATCCTCGAGGAAGAGGGTGTGACGCTGATGGTCAGTGCCGCAGAGCCCAAGCGCACCCGCAAGAGCGTCGCAGCGAAGAGTCCGGCCAAGCGCACCGCGACCAAGGCCGTCCCGGCGAAGACGGTGACCACCAAGAAGGACACCGCCCCCGCCGCCCCGGAGGTGCCGGTCGCCGACGATCCGGCTGAGGACGCGCCCGTCAAGAAGACTGCGGCCAAGAAGGCGGCGGCAGCGAAGAAGACGGTCGCGAAGAAGACCGTCGCCAAGAAGACGACCGCCAAGAAGACGACCGCCGCCAAGAAGGACGACGCCGAGCTGCTCGACGAGGACGTCATCGAGGAGACCCCCGTCAAGGCCGGCGAGGAGCCCGAGGGCGCGGAGAGCGCCGGCTTCGTGCTCTCCGACGAGGACGAGGACGACGCGCCCGCGCAGCAGGTCGCCGCGGCCGGCGCCACCGCCGACCCGGTCAAGGACTACCTGAAGCAGATCGGCAAGGTCCCCCTGCTCAACGCCGAGCAGGAGGTCGAGCTCGCCAAGCGCATCGAGGCCGGCCTCTTCGCCGAGGACAAGCTGGCCAACGCCGACAAGCTCGCCCCCAAGCTCAAGCGTGAGCTGGAGATCATCGCCGAGGACGGCCGCCGCGCCAAGAACCACCTCCTGGAGGCCAACCTCCGTCTGGTGGTCTCTCTGGCCAAGCGCTACACCGGGCGCGGCATGCTCTTCCTGGACCTCATCCAGGAGGGCAACCTCGGTCTGATCCGCGCGGTCGAGAAGTTCGACTACACCAAGGGCTACAAGTTCTCCACGTACGCCACCTGGTGGATCCGTCAGGCGATCACCCGGGCCATGGCCGACCAGGCCCGCACCATCCGTATCCCGGTGCACATGGTCGAGGTCATCAACAAGCTCGCACGCGTGCAGCGCCAGATGCTCCAGGACCTGGGCCGTGAGCCCACCCCGGAGGAGCTGGCCAAGGAGCTCGACATGACCCCGGAGAAGGTCATCGAGGTCCAGAAGTACGGCCGCGAGCCGATCTCGCTGCACACCCCGCTGGGCGAGGACGGCGACAGCGAGTTCGGCGACCTCATCGAGGACTCCGAGGCGGTCGTCCCGGCCGACGCGGTCAGCTTCACGCTGCTGCAGGAGCAGCTGCACTCCGTGCTCGACACGCTGTCCGAGCGCGAGGCGGGCGTCGTCTCCATGCGTTTCGGTCTCACCGACGGTCAGCCGAAGACCCTCGACGAGATCGGCAAGGTGTACGGCGTCACCCGTGAGCGCATCCGCCAGATCGAGTCCAAGACGATGTCGAAGCTGCGTCACCCGTCGCGCTCCCAGGTGCTGCGCGACTACCTCGACTAGCCCTCGGCCGTACGTCATCAGGGGCCGTCTCCTACGGGAGGTGGCCCCTTTGCGTGTGCGGGATGCGGCGAGCTGAATCACTGTGGGTGTTCTACGACCATCCGACAGTGAGGAGAGCGCATGCCTCGCCCCTACGTCCGATCCCTGGCGCTGGCGGCCGCAGCAGCCCTGATACAGCTGACGGCACCGGCGCCGGCGACGGCAGACAGCGTTGTCATCGGAGGGTTTCCGGTCGACATCTCCCAGAGCCCGTGGACGGTCGCCCTGTCCAGTCGTGACCGGTTCGGAGGTACCCGGGCGGGGCAGTTCTGCGGAGGCGTGGTGGTGGACCGCTCCACGGTCCTGACCGCCGCCCACTGTCTGAGCGCGGCCGTCCTTGGAGCACCGCCCGGGCGGGTGCGGGATCTGAAGGTGATCGCGGACCGTACGGACCTCACGTCCAGCCAGGGCGAGGAGATCCCCGTGACCTCAACATGGGTCAATCCGCAGTACAACAGCTACACGAACACCGGGGACTTCGGTGTGGTCACCCTGGCCACCCCGCTTCCCGCCAGCTCGGTCCTCCCCATGGCTCCCGCGGGGGATCCGGCCTATACGCCGGGCACGTCGGCGACGGTGTACGGCTGGGGGGACGTCACGGGGAATGCCACCTACACGAGCACCCTGCGGGCCGCCAGCCTCCAGGTCCTGACGGATGCGACCTGTGAGCGGGCGTACCCCGGAGGTCTGGACGGCAGATACGTCGCGTCCTCCATGCTGTGTGCCGGGGCGCCCGAAGGCGGCCATGACGCCTGTCAGGGGGACAGCGGAGGGCCGCTGGTCGCCAATGGGCGCCTGATCGGCGTGGTGTCCTGGGGGAGCGGCTGCGGGCAGCCGGGGCGACCTGGTGTCTACACGCGGGTCTCGGAGGCCGTCAAGGCGCTGGGGGGCGGGCACTGAGGGCGGCGCCGCCGGGCGCCGCCTCGCGCCGCGGGAAAGGGCACATCCGTGCGGGCTGTCGCCGGCACGGAGTGTGCGGTCGGTGTGCGTCACGCGGGCGCCGGCCCTGGGCGTCCTACGAGTGCGGGCGGCCACTCCCCGGATGGGGTGGCCGCCCGTTCACCGGCGGCGCTGCCGGTGTCGGCTCGTCGTGGACCCGAAGGGTCAGCGTTCCTCTTCGGACGCGTTCGCGGGAACGGAGGTGAGTCGTTCCGTCTCGTCCTGTATCTCAGCGGCGATCTTCTTGAGTTCCGGCTCGAACTTGCGGCCGTGGTGGGCGCAGAAGAGCAGTTCTCCGCCGCTCAGGAGGACGACGCGCAGGTACGCCTGGGCGCCGCAACGGTCGCAGCGGTCAGCGGCCGTCAGCGGGCTCGCGTGTGTCAGAACAGTAGTCACGTCGCCTCTTCTCTAGCTCGACGAGCTGTCGTACCAGGGTCAACATCCAACCAGGCCGAAAACGTTCCCGCTCGCGGCTTCCCCTCGAAAAAATCTTTCCGAGCCGGCTGTCTGCTGCCGGTTGGCGGCGAATGTGCCGTATTACGTCTCTTGTGTCGTACGGGTTCGCGCTGTGTGTCGGTTGTCCGTCCTCCCGGCGGGTTGCCGGTTGTGGATGAGGACGTGCCCCGAGGCTAAATGGTTCATGCCTCGAAGGGAACGTGATATGTACTTCACCCCCAACGAGGGATCGAACGTCCGTACGACTCTGGACTACTCTTAGGTGCCGACGAGGGTTGCGTTACAACGGCTCTACCAGGCCTCGGTACCCTCGGACCGGCGACCGAAGCCGGCCCTCACCCCAGGGGGTCCCATCTGAAATTCAGCGAGGAGCGAACCGCGTGACCGCCGAGACGTCCGTGCCGTCCACAGCGCTGCTGACCGGAGCAGACCGGGACGGTTCCAACTACACCGCGCGGCACCTGCTCGTCCTCGAAGGCCTCGAGGCCGTGCGCAAGCGCCCGGGCATGTACATCGGCTCCACCGACAGCCGGGGCCTGATGCACTGCCTCTGGGAGATCATCGACAACTCTGTCGACGAGGCCCTGGGCGGCTACTGCGACCACATCGAGGTGATCCTGCACGACGACGCCTCGGTGGAGGTGCGGGACAACGGCCGGGGCATCCCGGTCGACGTCGAGCCCAAGACCCGCCTGTCCGGCGTCGAGGTCGTGATGACCAAGCTGCACGCGGGCGGCAAGTTCGGCGGCGGCTCCTACGCGGCGTCCGGCGGCCTGCACGGCGTCGGCGCCTCTGTGGTGAACGCCCTCTCCGCGCGCCTGGACGTCGAGGTCGACCGTGCCGGTCACACGCACGCGATCAGCTTCCGGCGCGGTGTGCCGGGCGTCTTCGCCGCCGACGGCCCGGACGCGAAGTTCGAGGCCAAGAGCGGCCTGCACAAGACCAAGAAGATCCCCAAGACCCGCACCGGCACGCGCGTGCGCTACTGGGCCGACCGCCAGATCTTCCTCAAGGACGCCAAGCTCTCCCTGGAGACGCTGCACCAGCGCGCCCGCCAGACGGCGTTCCTGGTGCCCGGCCTCACCATTGTCGTGCGTGACGAGTACGGGCTCGGCGAGGGCGGCAGCAAGGGCGAGGAGTCCTTCCGCTTCGACGGCGGGATCAGCGAGTTCTGCGAGTACCTGGCGAGCGACA
Source organism: Streptomyces sp. NPDC107546 (assembly GCF_055639175.1). Lineage (NCBI taxonomy): Bacteria > Bacillati > Actinomycetota > Actinomycetes > Kitasatosporales > Streptomycetaceae > Streptomyces > Streptomyces sp. NPDC107546. Next base: position 80,980 of record NZ_JBVKBA010000001.1, read on the forward strand.
AGCCGGTCTGCGACGTCCTCCGCTTCTCCGGACAGGGCACCTTCAAGGAGACGGTCCCCGTCCTGGACGACCACGGCCAGATGACGCCCACCGAGGTCACCCGGGAGCTCGGCGTCGACGTCGCGCTGCGCTGGGGCACCGGTTACGACACGACGCTCAGGTCGTTCGTGAACATCATCGCCACCCCCAAGGGCGGCACCCATGTCGCCGGCTTCGAGCAGGCCGTCACCAGGACCATGAACGAGGTCCTGCGCGCCAAGAAGCTGCTGCGCGTCGCCGAGGACGACATCGTCAAGGACGACGCGCTCGAGGGGCTCACCGCGGTTGTCACGGTGCGCCTTGCCGAACCGCAGTTCGAGGGGCAGACCAAGGAGGTCCTCGGCACCTCCGCGGCGCGCCGCATCGTGACGAACGTGGTCTCCAAGGAGCTCAAGGCGTTCCTGACCTCCACGAAGCGTGATGCCGCCCAGCAGGCCAGGGTCGTCCTGGAGAAGGCCGTCGCCGCCGCCCGCACCCGTATCGCGGCGCGGCAGCACAAGGACGCCCAGCGCCGCAAGACGGCCCTGGAGTCCTCTTCGCTGCCCGCCAAGCTCGCCGACTGCCGCAGCGACGACGTCGACCGCAGCGAGCTGTTCATCGTCGAGGGCGACTCCGCGCTCGGCACGGCGAAGCTCGCGCGGAACTCCGAGTTCCAGGCGCTGCTGCCGATCCGCGGCAAGATCCTCAACGTCCAGAAGTCGTCCGTGACGGACATGCTGAAGAACGCCGAGTGCGGTGCGATCATCCAGGTCATAGGAGCCGGCTCTGGCCGCACGTTCGACCTCGACGCGGCCCGCTACGGCAAGATCATCATGATGACCGACGCCGACGTGGACGGTTCCCACATCCGCACCCTGCTCCTGACGCTGTTCCACCGCTACATGCGGCCCATGGTCGAGGCAGGCCGGGTGTTCGCCGCGGTGCCGCCGCTGCACCGCATCGAGCTGATCCAGCCGAAGAAGGGCCAGGACAGGTACGTCTACACGTACTCCGACCGCGAGCTGCGCGACAAGCTCCTGGAGTTCCAGAGCAAGGGCATCCGGTACAAGGACTCCATCCAGCGCTACAAGGGCCTCGGCGAGATGGACGCCGATCAGCTGGCCGAGACGACGATGGACCCGCGCCACCGCACGCTGCGACGGATCAACCTCTCCGACCTGGAAGCCGCCGAACAGGTCTTCGACCTCCTGATGGGCAACGACGTGGCACCGCGCAAGGAGTTCATCTCCAGCTCGGCGGCGACACTGGACAGGTCCCGCATCGACGCGTAGCCGCTGCGCCGGCCGGGGCAGCGGTGCCCGGGGGCCGGGAGGAGGCGCCTCGGCGTGCCTCCCGGCCGTATGCGGCTTGCTGACCGTGTTCGCGGGCTCTCCACCCCTGGGTGGAGCCGAGGCAGGCCCGAGATCCACCCACGTTCCACCCCGGCTCCGATCCACCGCCCCACCGGCTTCCGTAGCGTCGAAGGCGTCGACGGCACCCGCCGCGACAACGCCCTTCCTCGCCCACGGAGGCCACGATGTCCGGGCCCACCGACGCCCTGCTGATCACCGCCGCAGTCGTCCTGATCCTCGTGCGTCAGTTCCGAGCGCGCCGGATCTCGGCCGACCGGCGCTGGTGGGTCATCCCTGCCGTCCTGGCCTTCCTGGCCGTGCGCGAGCCCGGCGTGCTCGACCCCCAGCATCACGCCGAGTCCGCCCTCCTCGTCGGGGCCGAGCTGCTCATCGGGCTGGCCACGGGCGCCGGCTGGGCCTGGACGACCCGCATATGGACCGAGCCGGACGGCACGGTCTGGAGCCGCGGCACCAAGGCCGGCGTCGCGGTGTGGATCGTCGGCATCGGCCTGCGCGTCGGCCTCTTCGGCATCGGCGCGGCCCTCGGCGTCCACCAGAACAGCTCGGCCCTGTTCCTCGCCCTCGCCGCCACCCTTCTGGTGCGCAGCGGGATCCTGGTCTGGCGGTCGCGTTCCGTGTCCACCGCTCAGCTGCGGGGCCCGGCATGCGGTGACCGCGTGACCTCGCCCTTGAGGAAGGAGTCCGTGTGACGGAGTACGCGTGGACACGCTGGCCCTCCCAGGAGGCCCTGTCCCGCGCCGGCGTCTCCGCCGCCCGGCGCGGACTCGCCCGGATCGCACGGCTCGTCGCCCTCGGCATGCTCCTGTGGACGACGTTCACGGACGGCAGCCTGCGTTCGTGGGGCATCGCCGTGGCCGCGTTCGGAGTCCTGGTGTGCGCGGCAGGGGCGTGGGCTTTCTTCCGGGCCACCTTCCACCACCGGCTGTTGCCCTCGGTCGCCCTGCTCGTGGCGCTGCTCGCAATGGGTGCGACGGCGTACGTGGCGGACCTGCGCGTCGCCGCCATGGTTCTGTGGTGCGGCTGTGCCATCGGAGCCCTGGAGCGGCTGCCCCTCGCAGCCGCCGCGCCCGCCGCCGGCCTCGGTCTGGGGGCGTACGCGGCGGTCACCGACGACGCCTGGCTGACCACGGCGGTCACCGTCGTCGGGATCGCGCTCGCCGGCTATGTCCTGCGCCTCGACGCCGAGGCGCGCGGCAGCGCCCTGCGGCTGCTCGCCCACGAGAGGGCCGCGCGGGCGGCCGAGGCCGAGTCGGCGGCCCTGGCGGAGCGCGCGCGGATCGCACGGGAGATCCACGACGTACTGGCGCACAGCCTCTCGGCGCAGCTGGTGCATCTGGAGGCGGCCCGGCTGCTGATCGAGGCGGGGGCAGAACGCGAGACGATCCTGGAACGGGTCGTGGCGGCGCGGGGGATGGCCCGGGACGGGCTTGCCGAGACCCGGCAGGCGCTCTCCGCGCTGCGCGGAGAGATGTCCCCGCTCGAGGACTTCCTCAGCGAGCTCGTCTCCGCGTCGGACGGTGCCGACATCACCTTCTCGGGTGAGCGTCGGCCGCTGCCCGCCGAGGCCTCCCAGGCTGTCCGCAGGGTCGCTCAGGAGGCCCTGACCAACGTCCGCAAGCACGCTCCGGGCGCCAAGGTGCGCATACGGCTCGAGTACGCCGAGCACCAAGTCACGCTGGACGTCCGCGATTCGGGCGGTTCGCCGGGCGGGCTGGCCGGGTCGGGGGCCGGGTACGGTCTGCTGGGCATGCGGGAGCGTGCCGAGCTGCTGGGCGGCTCGCTGCAGGCAGGGCCCGGTGAGAAGGGATTCGTGGTGACGTTGAAGGTGCCCGTATGACGGAGGAGGAGAGCGCGAAGCCCGCCCGGGTGGTGGTGGCGGACGATCAGACGGTGGTGCGCGAGGGCATCGTGATGCTGCTCGGTCTGCTGCCCGGGATCGAGGTCGTCGGCGCCGCCGGGGACGGTGAGGAGGCGGTCCGGCTCGTCGCCGAGCTCGCCCCGGACGTGGTGCTGATGGACCTGCGCATGCCGCGCTGCGACGGCGTGGAGGCGACGCGGCGCATCCGCGCCGAGCACCCCGGAACCCAGGTCGTCGTGCTCACCACCTTCGGGGACGACGAGTCGCTGTTCCCGGCCCTCAGAGCCGGGGCGCGCGGCTATCTCACCAAGGACGCGGGCGGGGACGAGATCGTACGGGCCGTGCGGAGCGTGCTGTCCGGGGAGGCGGGGCTGTCGCCGAGCATCCAGCGGCGCCTGCTGGAGCGGCTGGCGGAGCCGGAGCCGGTGGCGGCCGCCCGGGCGCCGGACGGGCTCACCGCACGGGAGACCGAGGTGCTCGTACTGATCGCCGAAGGGCTGACCAACCCGGAGATCGCGCGCAGACTGCATGTTTCGACGGCCACCGTGAAGACCCACATCAACAATCTCTTCGCCAAGACAGGGCTCAAGGACCGTGCGCGGGCGGTGCGTTACGCGTATGCGACGGGGCTGGTCCGACCCCCGTCGCGGTGAGTCACCTGATGGGGTGAAGCGCGGAGGGAAGAAGGTCTGCGATCTTCCGGCTCTGTCCATGCTTGGGCATGAGGTCAAACCATGATCGTTCCCGCGGAGGCGGGGATGGTCCCGAGAGTTCGGTCGAGAAGTACCACGGCGGTGATCCGGCCTCGGCGAGCGCGGGAGCGGCCGGGCGGGCGGAGTACGACGACCCCTGGTACGACGCGCTCGCGTCCGGCTGGGGCGAGCTGGACGGGACGGGCGCCCCGGCCCCGGTCGTGCCCTCCGCACGCCGGGAGGACGAAGGCGCCGACCGCGTCGCCGACGTCTATCTGCAGGTGCGGCGCAGCGCGGCGTTCCGGGAGGTGCGCAGCCGGTACCGGAGGTTCGTGGTTCCAGGTCTCGTGGTCTTCTTCACCTGGTACGTGGGCTATGTGGTGACCGCCCAGACGGCACCGGGGTTGATGGCGCGACCGGTGGCGGGAGCCGTGAACGTGGCGATGCTGGCGGGGCTCGGGCAGTTCCTGACGACGTTCCTGTTCACGTGGGCGTACGCCCGGCACGCACGGTTGCGCAGGGACCGCGCCGCGCTCGATCTGCGCTGGGACACCCAGGAGTTGACACGGCCGCTCAGGGGTGGCGAGCGGTGAGCGGTCACCACCAGACGCCGGCGCTGCTGCTGTTCGGCGTGTTCGTCGCGATCACCCTGGCGATCACCACCTGGGTGAGCCGTGACCGGCACGGGTCGGCGGAGGAGTTCTACGCCGGCGGGCGGCTGTTCTCTCCGATGGAGAATGGTTTTGCCATCGCGGGCGACTACATGTCGGCAGCCTCCTTCCTGGGCGTGACGGGGCTCATCGCACTCTTCGGCTACGACGGGATTCTGTACGTGGTGGGCTTCCTCGTCGCCTGGCTGGTGGTGCTCTTCTTCGTCGCCGAACTGGTGCGCAACTGCGGGCGGTTCACGCTCGCCGACGTCGTCGCGGCACGAATGAGCGAGCGGCGGGTGCGGATCGCGGTGGGGTCGTCCTCCGTGACGGTGTCCGTGCTCTACCTGGTGGCACAGATGGTGGGTGCGGGCAGCCTCGTCGCGCTGCTCTTCGGGGGGACGAGCACGGCTGCGCGCGCCTGGACGGTGGTCGTCGTCGGCGCGCTCATGGTGATCTACGTGGCACTCGGCGGAATGCGGGCCACCACCTGGATCCAGATCGTCAAGGCGGTCCTGCTGCTCGGCGGTACGGTCGCGCTGACGGCTGCGCTGCTGGTGCGGTTCCACGGGGACGTCGACGCGTTGCTGCGCACGGCGGCGGAGCGGAGCGGGCACGGGGACGCCTTCCTCGCCCCCGGGCTGAAGTACGGCGGTGACTGGACCGCCCGGATCGACTTCGTCAGCCTGGGCCTGGCGCTGGTGCTGGGCACGGCCGGGCTGCCGCACATCCTTTCCCGCTTCTACACCGTGCCGACCGCGCGTGCCGCCCGCCGTTCGGTCGTCTGGTCGGTCGGGCTCATCGGCGGTTTCTACCTGATGACGATCGTGCTGGGTTTCGGCGCGGCCGCCGTCGTCGGGCCGGACGCCGTGCGCGCGTCGAACGAGGCCGGGAACACGGCGGTGCCGCTGCTGGCGCAGCGACTGGGCGGCGGTGCGGACACCACCGGGGGGACGGTGTTGTTCGCCATGGTCGCCGCGATCGCCTTCGCCACGATCCTCGCCGTCGTCGCCGGGATCACCCTCGCCGCCTCGGCCGCCGTCGCCCACGACCTCTATCCCTCACTGCGGCGCCGTAGCAGCAAGGCCCACAGCGAGGTGGCGGTGGCGCGAGCCGCCGCCGTCGGTATCGGCGTGGTCGCGATCGCCCTCGGCCTGCTGGTCCGCGACCTCAACGTGGCGTTCCTGGTGGGGCTCGCCTTCGCGGTCTCGGCGTCGGCGAATCTGCCGGTGCTGATGTACACGCTCTTCTGGCGCGGCTTCACCGCGCGCGGAGCCGTCTGGGCGGTCTACGGCGGACTCGTGCCCGCACTGGGGCTCGTGCTGCTGTCCCCGGTAGTCTCGGGAAGCCCCGGATCGCTGTTCCCGGCCGTGGACTTCCAGTACTTCCCGCTGCAGAACCCCGGCCTCGTCTCCATCCCGCTCGGCTTCCTCGCGGGCTGGCTCGGCACGGTCACCTCGCCTGAGGCGCCGGACGAGGCCAAGTACGCGGAGACCGAGGTGCGGTCGCTGACGGGCGCCGGCGCGGTGTGACAGATGGTCGCCCCGCCGACGTACGGGCGCGGCGGGGCGCCCTTTCACGTTTTAAGGCGCCACCCACGCGTACCGGTGCTCGGGCCGCCCCGTGTCGCCGTACTTCAGGGACAGCCGCAGTCGGCCCGCCTGTTCCAGGTGCCGCAGATAACGCTGGGCGGTGGAGCGGCTCAGGCCCGTCCTGGCCGCCACCTCGTGCGCGGAGAGCGCCTGGCCGGCCCGGTGCAGCACCTCGCAGATGAGGTCCGTCGTCGGTTCGGAGTGGCCGCTGGGCAGTCTCGGCGACGAGACCGCGGGTGTGGTCCGCAGGGCGCCGAAGATCCGGTCCACCTGCTCCTGGCCGGCCACGCCCCGGCCGCCGACGCGGTCGACGGTGCGGCGCAGGGCGGCGTAGGAGTCGAGGCGGGTGCGCAGGGCCGCGAAGGTGAACGGTTTGACCAGGTAGTGCAGGGCGCCCAGACGCATGGCGGCCTGGACGGTCGCCACGTCGCCGGCAGCGGTGATCATGATGACGTCGGTGCCGTGACCGCGCTCGCGCATGCGGTGGACCAGTTCGAGCCCCGTCTGGTCGGGCAGGTAGTGGTCGAGCAGCACCAGGTCGATCGGGGCGCGTTCCACCGCGGCGAGCGCCTGGGCAGCGCTGTGCGCGCGGGCGGCGACCCGGAAACCGGGAACCTTTCCCACGTACTTGGCGTTGATCTCGGCGACACGGAAGTCGTCGTCCACGACCAGGACGTCAATCATCGGGCCTCTTTCTCCCAAGGCCATGCGGGCGTTACGCCCGTGTTTCGGCTCCGCAGTTGTAGCGCGAGCAAAATGAGCACAACAGACTCTTGCAAGCAGAAGTCGAGGTTGCGCCCAGAAGACTCCTGCCGTGGCCCGCGCCACACCTACCGTCCCGGGCCATGAGCGCACAGACCAGCCCCGCCATCGAGCTACGGGGCGCGAGCAAGACCTTCCGGACCCCGTCAGGCGGTCTGCACACGGCCGTCAGGGACCTGGACCTGACCGTCGGGCGCGGCGAGTTCGTCGCCGTCGTCGGCCCCACCGGATGCGGCAAGTCGACGACCCTGACCCTGGTCAGCGGCCTGGAGGAGCCCACCGAGGGCGAGGTCCTGGTCGCCGGCGAGCCGGTCTCGGGAGTCGGCGACAAGGTCGGTTTCGTCTTCCAGCAGGACGCCACGTTCCCCTGGCGCACGGTCCTGTCCAACGTCATGGCGGGTCCGCGCTTCCGGGGCGTGTCCAAGGCGGAGGCCAGGCAGAAGGCCCGTGAGTGGCTGGCCCGGGTGGGGCTCGCGGCCTTCGAGGACCGCTACCCGCACCAGCTCTCCGGCGGCCAGCGCAAGCGTGTCGCCCTCGCCGCCACCTTCGTCAACGACCCCGAGATCCTGCTGATGGACGAGCCGTTCTCGGCGCTCGACGTGCAGACCCGGGCGCTGATGTCGGACGAGTTGCTGGAGTTGTGGGAGGGCACGGGCGCCTCCGTCGTCTTCGTCACCCACGACCTGGAGGAGTCGATCGCGCTGGCCGACAAGGTCGTCGTGATGACCGCAGGACCCGCCACCGTGAAGCAGGTCTTCGACATCGACCTGCCCCGGCCGCGCAAGGTGGAGTCGGTGCGCCTCGAGCCGCGGTTCATCGAGATCTACCGCGAGATCTGGGAGTCCCTGGGTGAAGAGGTCCGCATCACGCGCGAGAGGGGTGCCGCCCATGTCGCCTGAGGTCATCTCCGCGCCCGCTCCCGTCGACACGCCCAAACCCGACCGAGCTCATTCACGCGCGCGTGCGGCCCGCAGACGCAAGGCCGTCGTCCTGCTCGTCCGCGTGCTGCTCCTGGTCGCCGTGCTCGGCCTCTGGGAGGTGCTCTCCCGGGGCAAGGTCATCGACCCGTTCAACTTCTCGATGCCGTCGAAGATCTGGGACCAGATCTCCACCTGGGTGATGCACGGCACCGCGCAGGGAGCGCTCGGCGAACAGATCTGGGTCACGCTCCACGAGGCGCTGCTCGGCTGGATCATCGGCGTGATCGCCGGTGTCGTCTTCGGTATCGCGCTGGGCCGGATCGCCTTCCTCGCCGATGTCCTCGGTCCCTACATCAAGGTGCTCAACTCCATTCCCAGGATCGTCCTCGCCCCGATCTTCGTGATCTGGTTCGGGCTCGGACCGTCCTCCAAGGTCGCCTCCGCCGTCGTCCTGGTCTTCTTCCCGGTCTTCTTCAACGCCTTCCAGGGTGCCCGCGAGGTCGACCGCAACCTCGTCGCCAACGCCCGCATCCTGGGCGCCAGTGACCGCAGGGTGACACTCCAGGTCGTCATCCCGTCGGCCACCTCGTGGATCTTCACCAGCCTCCACGTCAGCTTCGGCTTCGCGCTCATCGGCGCCATCGTCGGCGAGTACATCGGCGCGACGAAGGGCATCGGCCTGCTCGTCGCCCAGTCCCAGGGCACCTTCAACGCGGCCGGTGTCTACGCCGCGATGGTCATCCTCGCGGTCGTCGCGCTGGTGGCCGAGGGGCTGCTCACCTTCGCCGAGCGCCGCATCTTCCGCTGGAAGCCGTCGGACTCCGGGCACTGACCTGTCCCGAAGGCCCCGGTCAACACCCCCCTCATCGCCTGCAGTTTCCTCCCGCACCGCCCTCTCACAAGGACGTGAACCACCATGCGCAAGTCCGCCAGAATCGCCGCCCTCGCCGCGGCCGGCCTGCTCGCCGTCACCTCGCTCACCGCCTGCGCCAACGACGCGGCCACCACCGCCTCGTCGGACTCCGGCAGCAAGGGCGACGGCAAGGGCGAGAAGGTCAAGATCATGGTGGGTGGCCTGGACAAGGTCATCTACCTGCCCGCCATGCTCACCCAGCGGCTCGGCTACTTCGACGTCGAGGGTCTCGACGTGGAACTGCTGAGCGAGCCGGCCGGCGTGCAGGCCGAGACCGCCCTCGTCTCCGGCCAGGTCCAGGGTGCCGTCGGCTTCTACGACCACACGCTCGACCTGCAGACCAAGGGCAAGAACGTCGAGTCCGTGGTGCAGTTCTCGCACGCGCCCGGCGAGGTGGAGATCGTCTCCGACAAGCGCGCCAAGGACATCACCTCGCCCAAGGACTTCAAGGGCAGGAAGCTCGGCATCACCGGCCTCGGCTCCTCGACCGACTTCCTCACCAAGTACCTCGCGGTCAAGAACGGTGTACAGGTCAGCGAGTTCAGCCCGGTCGCCGTCGGCGCCGGTCCGACGTTCATCTCCGCCCTCCAGCAGGGCTCCATCGACGCCGGCATGACCACGGACCCGACCGTCGCCACGGTCCTGCAGAAGAACCTCGGCCAGGTGCTCGTCGACATGCGGACACCGCAGGGGTCGCAGGAGGCACTGGGCGGCCCGTACCCGTCATCGAGCCTGTACATGCAGACCGACTGGGTCAACAGTCACAAGGACACCGTCCAGAAGCTCGCCAACGCGTTCGTCAAGACCCTCAAGTGGATGTCCACACACTCCGCGAACGAGATCGCCGCCAAGATGCCGGCCGACTACTCGCAGGGCAACAAGACGCTCTACGCGAGCGCCATCAAAAGCACGCTCCCGATGTTCACCAAGGACGGCGTGATGCCCGAGGACGGCCCACAGACCGTCGAGAAGGTCCTCAAGGCGTTCAACCCCAACATCAAGAACGCCACGATCGACCTCGGCAAGACGTACACCACGGAGTTCGTGAAGAAGGCCACGGGCTGAGCCCGACGGCCGTGCCTCAGGCGCGGGTCGCCCACACGTAGCGGTGTTCTGGGCGGCCCGCGTCGCCGTATTTCAGGGTCAGCGTGGCCCGTCCCGTGCGCTCCAGGAGCTTCAAGTAGCGCTGGGCGGTCTGGCGGCTCAGCCCGGTCCGCTCGGCGATCTCCTGGGCGGACAGCGGCCCCGGTGCGTCCACCAGGGCACGGCGTACCAGCTCCGCCGTCGTCGCCGAGTGCCCCTTGGGCAGCCCCGGCTCCGAACCCGCCGACAGAGCGCCGAAGATCCGGTCGACCTCCGCCTGCTCGGCCTCACCACCGCCGTCGAGGGTGCGCCGCAGTTCGGCGTACGCCTCCAGCTTGGCGCGCAGGCCCGCGAAGGCGAACGGCTTGACCAGGTACTGGAGCGCGCCGTGCCGCATCGCGGCCTGGACGGTCTGGATGTCACGGGCCGCCGTCACCATGATCACATCCGTCTGATGGCCGCGTCGGCGCATCTCCTGCACGACCGCGAGCCCGGTCTCGTCGGGCAGGTAGTGGTCCATCAGCACCAAGTCGAGGTGGGGCAGCGTCTCCATCTGCCGCAGCGCGTCGGCCGCGTTGTGCGCCTGGCCGGCCACCCGGAAGCCGGCGACCTTCTCCACATACGCGGCGTTCACCCGGGCGACCCGGGGGTCGTCGTCCACGACCAGTACGTCGATCGGCCGGGTCATCGCGACTCCTCCTCGGGGATCGGGGCAGGTGTGTCCGGGGCCGGCGCCCTGTCCGCCGGTGTCCGATGCGCGGGGACGAGGACCCCGCGGTCTGCGGCGGCCGGTTCCGGTCCCTCGAGCGCCTCGGGGAGGACGACGACGAACTCCGCGCCTCCTCCGTCCGCCTCGGTCACCCGGGCGCTGCCTCCCTGGCGTTCGGCGAGCCGGCGCACCAGGGACAGCCCGATGCCGCGCTTGCCGTGCGCCGGGGGCTGCTTGGTGGACCACCCGTCCGTGAAGACCAGCTCCCGCCGCTCGGCGGGTATTCCGGGACCTGTGTCGCGCACCCTGAGGACCGCCGTGCGCCCCTCCGCGCGCAGCTCGACCTCCACGCGCGCGTGCGGAGTGCCCGCGACGGCGTCGAGTGCGTTGTCGACCAGGTTCCCGACGATCGTGACCAGACCTCTGGGATCGATCAACCGGTCCGGCAGCAGTGTCCGGTCCGCGATCCACAGGGCCACCCCGCGCTCGCCGGCGACCGTGGCCTTGCCCACCAGCAGGGCCGCGAGCAGCGGATCGTGGATCTTTTCGGTGACCTGTTCCGCCGTGGCCCTGTGGTCGCCCACGACCTCGCCGACGAACTCCACGGCGTCCTCGTACATGTCCAGTTCCAGCAGTCCCAGAAGTGTGTGCATGCGGTTGGCGTGCTCGTGGTCCTGTGCGCGCAGGGCGTCGATCAGACCGCGTGTGGAGTCCAGTTCGCGGCCCAGCTGCTCCAGCTCGGTGCGGTCCCGCAGGGTGGCGACGGCGCCTCCGTCGTCGGTGGGCATGCGGTTGGCGACGAGGACCCGGTGCCCGCGCACGGTGAGCAGGTCGGTGCCCGTGACCCGTCCGGCCAGCACATCGGTCGTACGGCCCTCGCCGAGCGCGTCGTCGAGGGAGCGACCGACGACCTCGTCACCTATGCCCAGCAGGCGCTGCGCCTCGTCGTTGACCAGACGCACCCGCCCCTCGCGGTCCAGGGCGACGACGCCCTCCCTGATGCCGTGCAGCATCGCCTCGCGCTCGGCGAGCAGTGCGGAGATGTCCGAGAAGGCGAGGTCACGGGTCTGCCGCTGAACCCTGCGCGAGATCAGATAGGCGGCCAGCGCACCGATCGCCAGGGCCGCGCCCGCGTACGCGAACAGCTCCGGGATCGCGTGGATCAGCCGGGCCCGGACGCTGTCGTACTCGATGCCCACGGAGACCGCCCCGATGATCTGGCCGTGGGCGTCCCGCAGCGGCACCTTGCCGCGGGCCGAGCGGCCCAGGGTGCCGCTGTCGATCTGCATGATCTCCCTGCCGGCCAGGGCCTCGCTCGGGTCGGTGGAGACGATCTTGCCGATCTGCCAGGTGTCCGGGTGCGACCAGCGCACGCCCCTTGTGTTCATCACCACGACGTACTCGGCGTGGCTGGCCTTGCGGATGCGTTCGGCCTCCGCCTGCACGGGCCCGTCGGGTGACGGCCGCGTCGTTCGCAGATCCCTGGCGATCTGCGGCTGGGCCGCCGTGGTCTGCGCGATCGCCAGGGCCCGGCGCATCGCCTGGTCGTCCAGCAGACGGCTGAGCGGCGCCAGGAACAGCCCGGTGGCGAGCACGGCCACGCCCGCGGCGATCGCCACCTGCATCAGCAGGACCTGCGAGAACATCCGCCGCGGCAGACCGAGACGCAGTCGTCGTGCAGGGGCAGAGGGGCTCATGGGTACGACGGTACGGGGACGGGCGCGCCGTGCCGTAGGGGTGTGGCGTGGATCTCCTGTGCGGTGCGGGTGCCGCCCGTCACGGGGAGCCGCCCTCGTCCCGCGCGGAGCCCGCGCCTCAGCAGTGCGCCGGGTGGACGGTGACCGCGGTGCGCAGCTCGCGCACCGACACCACGTCCATCCGCGCCGGGGAACCCAGCACCGAGCCGCAGCTCTCCGGGCGCGGCGGCAGCGAGGCGCCCTGGGCCACGACGACGCGCCACAGGCGGCCGTCGGTGTGGGCGACGGTGACCTTCCAACGGGGCGCCGCGCCGTCGGTGCGCAGGACCGTCAGCGCTCCCGCCGCGTACTCCTGGGCCGCCGTGCGCACCGCGAGCTCCGCGGCCTGCGCGGGCCGCTCCCAGGCGGAGCTGCCGCGGCATCTCTCGACCACGACCCGCCCTTCGCGCACGGCCTGGAGGACCTCCTTGACGTGGGCGGCCTGGGCCCGCCCGTACGCGTATCCGAACGGCAGGACGAGCACTGTGGGGGAGAAGCGGTGGCCGCCGAGGTGGGTGACCTCCCAGACGCCGCGGACGCCGGAGGCGGACAGCTCGGCCGCGAGGGGACGGCCGAGGAGTGCGCAGCAGCGGTCGCGCCTGCCGTTGGTGCAGACGAAGGCGAGCGGGTCGCCGCTGTGCGGCCGTCCCTGGAGGACCGAGTCGAAGCTGCGCGGGTCGCCTGTGCCGAGGGCGGCGAAGTCCAGGTCGAGCAGCCGCTCCGGCGCGGAGGTCGTGGCAGCGTGCAGCCAGACGTTTCCGGGCACGGTGTGCGCCACGTAGACCTGCCGTTCGGCGGGCGTGCCGCAGTCGGCGTGCCGCCCGGGGCGGCGAATGAGCGCGATCCGTACGCCGGTGCACTCAGCGGCCGCTTCCAGGGCGCGGCCGAGCGCCCGGCCCAGGTGGCTGGAGGTGAGCGCCTTGGGACCCCAAGGGCCGGGCTGTTCCAGGAGCAGCCAGGTCCTCGCGGTCGCCGCGGTACCCGCGAGGGGCTCGTCGAGGTCCCGGGACGCGGTCGTGCACGTACTCACAGAGGTGAGCCTAACCTGACTTGGCGAGCGGTGAGCGCCGGGCCCACCTTCACGGCACGGGTGATCGCATCGACGGGCGCGGAGGTGGCGGCGGCCATGGTCGGTGCCGTCGGCGCCCCGTCCGCCACGGCGATGCGCCGCGCCGCGCCCTGGACACCCTCATGGAGCTCTGCGGCCTCCCGCGCGCGAGGTTCACTCCGACCTTCGCGACGGCCGAGTGGTCGGCTGGAGCGCCGACGTGGTGGAACACGCGGAGGACCGGGAGATCATCCGACCGGCGGTCCGGTGCGTGGGCCCGGAACCGCCGGTGGCGGTGTCGGCGGCGGCATGGGGGCCGGAGAACCGTCGGGCCTCGACGCCGCTCGCGTCGAGGCCACGGGGGGGGGAGGGCGGATGAGTGCCCGTCACTCATGCATCGGGGATGTCCGCCTTCGCGTGGAGCAGTGTTTCGCGGCTGATGACGACGATCCGTTCGTAGTCTGCCCGTGAGGCGTCGGGCGGCAGCTCCGCGTCAAGAGCATCCGTGGCCTCTGTGCCGATGACGGCGAAGTTGCCGTCGCTCAGCTCGAAGATGTCGGGGCAGCTCTGCCCCGAGACGCTGCCGCGCTCCCGGGGCGAGGCGCCGACTCGACGCACGATCTTCAAGTCCGTTCCTAGCCTGGTCGAGGGACGGGCCGAGGGGTGCGTGGGACGCTGCACGGGCTGATGGCCTCCTTCGTCCGGATAGCTCATGAGGGGGCCCGGAAGAACTCATGAGTGGCCGCCGGCCCTCGTGGGAAAGGCAGCCCTGCACAGGGGATGCGAAGCTTGCGGGGTGTTTCACCGCATCAGACTCGGGGAAGAGTACAGCCCGCGCCAGCCACGCGTCTTCCCATCCATGCCGTGAGTTGACGCCGTCACTCCTCTGGCAGTTCTCCCACCACCCACCACTGTTCCCCGTCCTCCTGCTCCCGCACCAGGGCGTCCATGTCGCGGACCAGGTCGTCCATCAACGTGCCCAGCCTGGCTTCCTCGGACGAGCCGGGCAGGCTCTCGCGATGGCGGCGCGTGGCCGCCCAGTACTCGCGGAAGATGTCGTTGCGGCAGATCATCCGAAGGTGCCCGTACAGCTCGTTGAGGCTCAGCGCCCCGATTCGGTGGTAGTACAGAGCGTTGATGTAGAGGGCGTTGGCGAAGAGGTACTGGCGCTGCTTGTCCGGTGGGACGTCGGTGTCGTACGTGTGCAGGACGGCAGCCAGCGCGGGGTCGTCCATGGCCTTGCACAGCAACTCGAAGTGGAGCCGGTGTTGCTCCACGAGCGCTGCGCGTTTGCGCTGGCGCGAGCCCCAACCGGTGATGGCGCCGAAGGCGGCTGCCAACTTCGCCCTGGAGAGGGAGCCAAGCCCCCGTATGCCGGAGCTCTGTGTGACCATGTCAACCCCCGAATCAGGCGACCGTCCGCCGGTCGTCGGGTGCGGGTCGACTGGTGGGGACCGGCGAGCGATGGGCGGCGCGCTTGCCGTCTCCCAGGGTGCCGAGCGGCTCTGATCGGCCGGGAGGCGGAGAGGAGGCGCACGGAGGGAAGCGAGGGTCGCACGCTCCTGCGCCATGCCCAACGTCTGCCCCGCAAGCGGTGCTAACAATCGTTCACTTCGCGAGGTTTCCCCGCACTCGTATCCTGGGTCGGCATTCAATCCTCGTACGAGAGCCGACCCGTTGCGGTGTTGAGCCGGTCCGCGAGCCGTCCCCGTACGGCCGCCGGTCCGCACGCCGGCGGGCGCACGGGTGTGAAAAGGGGCGCACAGTGACCCAGTCGTCGAGTCCACAGCAGATACCGGTCGTCGTACTCGCCGGATTTCTGGGCTCCGGCAAGACCACCCTGCTCAACCACCTCCTCCACCACAGCGGGGGCAGCCGCATCGGGGCCGTCGTCAACGACTTCGGGGCCATCGAGATCGACGCGATGGCCGTCGCCGGAGCGCTCGGGGACTCCACCGTCTCCCTCGGCAACGGATGCCTGTGCTGCGCCGTCGACGCGAGCGAACTCGACGTCTACCTCGACCGTCTGGCCCAGCCCTCCGCCGGCATCGACGTCATCGTCATCGAGGCCAGCGGACTCGCCGAACCGCGGGAACTGGTCCGCATGGTGCTGGCCAGCGAGCAGCCGCGCGTCGTCTACGGCGGACTCGTCGAGGTCGTCGACGCCGTCGAGTTCGACGCCACCCGCGAGAGGCATCCCGAACTCGACCGCCATCTCGCCCTCGCCGACCTCGTCGTCGTCAACAAGACCGACCGGGCCGAGGACAGCGAGCGGGTCCTGCGGCTGGTGCGCTCGCTCGCCGACCGTGCCGCCGTCGTCCCGGCCGCCTACGGTCACATCGACCCGGAGTTCCTCTTCGACTGCCGGCCGGCCGAGGAACGCGTCGGGCAGTTGTCCTTCGACGACATCCCCCGACAGGACGAGCACGGGCACGACGATGCGCACCACGCCCATCTGCACACCGCGTACGACAGCCTGTCCTTCCGCTCCGACGTGCCCATGAACCCCCGCCGGCTGCTGGACTTCCTCGACAGCCGCCCCGAGGGCCTGTACCGGATCAAGGGGTACGTCGACTTCGGCCCGGCGGATGCGCACAACCGGTACGCCGTGCACGCCGTGGGACGGTTCCTGCGGTTCCACCCGGAGCCGTGGGGGACCGGCGACGAGCGGCTCACCCAGCTCGTCCTCATCGGGTCGGGCATCGACACCGCCGCCCTCGACAAGGAACTCCAGGCGTGCACGGACGACGCCCCGCACGCCGACGAACACAGCATGTGGGGCGTCCTCCGCTACGTCCAGGACAAGGAGGCCGAGGGCCCTCAGGACCCCGGCGACCTCGAGGGATGACCTACACCGGTCCCGCCACCGCCGCCACCGTCTTCGGCAGCGACACGCCCGAGCCGTCGCGCCGCGGGTCGATCTCGGGCAGCTCGGCCGGCGTGCCGTTCTTCTGCGCCGCCCGAGCCGGGGTAGCGCCCGCCCACGCGAACGACAGGCAGTCCTCGCCCTTCAGGAACCGCTGGCAGCGCACGCCACCCGTGGCGCGGCCCTTGCGCGGGTACTGGTCGAACGGCGTCATCTTGGCCGTGGTCTGCACCGAGTCGTCCAGCGTGCCGCGCGAGCCGGCGACCGTGAAGACCACCGCGTCGACCGCCGGGTCCACCGCCGTGAACGAGATCACCTTGGCGCCCTCGGTCAGCTTGATGCCCGCCATGCCGCCCGCCGGACGGCCCTGCGGGCGGACCTGGGAGGCGGGGTAGCGCAGCAGTTGGGCGTCGTCCGTGATGAAGACCAGGTCCTCCTCGCCCGTGCGCAGCTCGACCGCGCCGACGATCCGGTCGCCCTCCCTGAGCGTGATGACCTCCAACTCCTCCCTGTTCGCCGGGTAGTCGGGGACCACGCGCTTGACCACGCCCTGTTCCGTGCCGAGCGCGAGTCCCTGGGAGGACTCGTCCAGCGTCGTCAGGCACACCACCGTCTCGTTCTCCGTCAGGGAGACGAACTCCGAGACCGGCGCACCCCCGGACAGGCTCGCCCGCGTCGCCGTCTCCGGCAGCTGCGGAAGGTCGATCACGTTCACCCGCAGCAGCCGGCCGGCGGACGTCACCACGCCCACCTCACCGCGCGCCGTCGCCGGGACGACCGAGACGATCACATCGTGCTTGGCACGCCTGCCGTCGGCGTCCTCCGCGAACGGGTCGTTGTTGGCCGTACGCGCCAGCAGGCCCGTCGACGACAGCAGCACCCGGCACGGGGCGTCCTCGACCTGCAGCGGCACCGTCGGGGCGGGGGCACCGGAGGACTCCAGCAGTACCGTGCGCCGGTCGGTGCCGAACTTCTTGGCCACCGCGGCCAGTTCGTCGGAGACCAGCTTGCGCAGCTCCGCGTCCGACTCCAGGATCCGGGTCAGCTCCTCGATCTCGGTGTTGAGCCGGTCCTTCTCCGCCTCCAGTTCGATGCGGTCGTACTTCGTCAGACGGCGCAGCGGCGTGTCGAGGATGTACTGCGTCTGGATCTCGCTCAGCGAGAAGCGCTCCATCAGGCGCTCCTTGGCCTGCGCGGAGTTGTCGCTGGAGCGGATCAGACGGATGACCTCGTCGATGTCCACGAGCGCGGTCAGCAGGCCCTCGACCAGGTGCAGACGGTCACGCTTCTTGCCGCGGCGGAACTCCGAGCGGCGGCGGACCACGTCGAAGCGGTGGTCCAGGTAGACCTCGAGGAGCTCCTTGAGGCCCAGCGTCAGCGGCTGGCCGTCGACCAGGGCCACGTTGTTGATGCCGAAGGACTCCTCCATCGGCGTCAGCTTGTAGAGCTGCTCCAGGACCGCCTCCGGCACGAAGCCGTTCTTGATCTCGATGACCAGGCGCAGGCCGTGCGCCCGGTCGGTGAGGTCCTTGACGTCGGCGATGCCCTGGAGCTTCTTCGAACCCACCAGGTCCTTGATCTTGGCGATCACCTTCTCCGGGCCGATCGTGAAGGGCAGCTCGGTGACGACGAGGCCCTTGCGGCGCGCCGTCACGTTCTCCACGGAGACCGTGGCCCGGATCCTGAAGGTGCCGCGGCCCGTCTCGTACGCGTCGCGGATCCCGGGCAGCCCCACGATCCGGCCGCCGGTGGGCAGGTCCGGGCCCGGGACGTGCTTCATCAGCGCGTCCAGGTCCGCGTTCGGATACCTGATCAGATGGCGGGCGGCCGCGATCACCTCACGCAGGTTGTGCGGCGGCATGTTGGTCGCCATGCCGACCGCGATGCCCGACGAGCCGTTCACCAGCAGGTTCGGGAAGGCGGCGGGCAGGGCCACCGGCTCCTGCTCCTGGCCGTCGTAGTTGGGCGCGAAGTCGACCGTGTCCTCGTCGATCGACTCGGTCATCAGACTCGTGGCCTCGGCCATGCGGCACTCGGTGTACCGCATGGCGGCCGGCGGGTCGTCGTTGCCCAGCGAGCCGAAGTTGCCGTGGCCGTCGACCAGCGGCACGCGCATCGAGAACGGCTGGGCCATGCGCACCAGGGCGTCGTAGATCGACGCGTCGCCGTGCGGGTGCAACTTACCCATGACCTCGCCGACGACGCGGGCGCACTTCACATAGCCGCGGTCGGGGCGCAGGCCCATCTCGTTCATCTGGTAGACGATCCGCCGGTGCACCGGCTTGAGGCCGTCCCGGGCGTCCGGCAAGGCCCTTGAGTAGATGACCGAGTACGCGTACTCGAGGAAGGAGCCCTGCATCTCGTCCACGACGTCGATGTCGAGGATCCTCTCCTCGTACGAGTCGTCGGGTGGCGGGGTCTTCGTGCTGCGGCGGGCCATCGCTGCCGGCTCCTTCACCGTCTGTGCTGGGCATGGAAACGAATCTGACGCCGACCATTGTGGACCGCCGCACCGACAACGGGGACCGGGGCCCTTCCGCGGGGCCGGTGAACCGGCCCGACGGCGATCACGACCGTCCCGCCTCCGACGCGTCAACGGTGAGCGTCCCCCACCCCACGTAATCATGGTCTCGCTCTCGGCGTACGCCGCCCGGGAACTTCGCCACCGGTCGGCACGCTTGCATACAGTGACAGCACCGGCAGGAAACCGCGGGTTTTCCGCGACAGCTTCCGCGATCGAAGGGACGTACATGCCCATGGGTCACACGGCCACAGCCGAGGCAGGCTCCGGGGGCCTGACAGCGACCGAGCACCGCCTGGCCAACGGTCTGCGCGTGGTGCTCTCCGAGGACCACCTGACCCCGGTCGCGGCGGTGTGCCTCTGGTACGACGTCGGCTCCCGGCACGAGGTTCAGGGGCGCACGGGTCTCGCCCACCTCTTCGAGCATCTGATGTTCCAGGGCTCCGCCCAGGTCAAGGGCAACGGCCACTTCGAGCTGGTGCAGGGAGCGGGTGGCTCGCTCAACGGCACCACCAGCTTCGAGCGCACCAACTACTTCGAGACCATGCCCGCCCACCAGCTGGAGCTCGCCCTCTGGCTGGAGGCCGACCGCATGGGCTCCCTGCTCGCCGCGCTCGACGACGAGTCCATGGAGAACCAGCGGGACGTCGTGAAGAACGAGCGCCGCCAGCGTTACGACAACGTCCCCTACGGCACCGCCTTCGAGAGGCTGACCGCGCTCGCCTACCCGGAGGGCCACCCTTACCACCACACGCCGATCGGGTCGATGGCCGACCTGGACGCGGCGACCCTGGAGGACGCGCGCGCGTTCTTCCGCACCTACTACGCGCCGAACAACGCGGTGCTGTCCGTCGTCGGCGACATCGACCCCCAGCAGACCCTCGCCTGGGTCGAGAAGTACTTCGGGTCCATCCCGTCCCACGACGGCAAGCCCGAGCCGCGCGACGGCTCGCTGCCCGAGACCATCGGCGAGCAGCTGCGCGAGGTCGTCGAGGAGGAGGTTCCGGCGCGCGCCCTGATGGCCGCCTACCGGCTGCCGCACGACGGTACGCGCGCGTGCGACGCGGCCGACCTGGCGCTCACGATCCTCGGCGGCGGCGAGTCCTCCCGCCTGTACAACCGGCTCGTGCGTCGTGACCGCACCGCCGTCGCCGCCGGGTTCGGCCTGCTACGGCTCGCCGGTGCGCCTTCGCTCGGGTGGCTGGACGTGAAGACCTCCGGTGACGTCGAGGTGCCCGTCATCGAGGCCGCCATCGACGAGGAACTCGCCCGGTTCGCCGAGCGGGGCCCGACGGCCGAGGAAATGGAGCGCGCCCAGGCCCAGTTGGAGCGCGAGTGGCTGGACCGGCTCGGCACGGTCGCGGGCCGCGCCGACGAACTGTGCCGGTACGCCGTGCTGTTCGGCGACCCCCAGCTCGCCCTGACCGCCGTCAAGCGCGTGCTCGAGGTCACCGCCGAGGAGGTGCAGGAGATCGCCCAGGCCCGCCTGCGCCCCGACAACCGCGCGGTGCTCGTGTACGAACCGGTCGGGGCCGAGGCCGAGACCCCGGAAGCAGCCGAGACCACCGACGAGACCGAGGAGTCGGCGAAGTGAGCGAGCTCGCGACCATGGAGTTCCACCCGCAGCCCCAGCCCGGCGAGGCCCGGCCCTGGGCGTTCCCGGCGCCCGAGCGCGGCACGCTCGACAACGGCCTGACCGTGCTGCGCTGTCACCGTCCCGGCCAGCAGGTCGTCGCCGTCGAGGTGCTCCTCGGCGCCCCCCTGGACGCCGAGCCGGCCGGCCTCGACGGTGTCGCCACGATCATGGCGCGCGCCTTCTCCGAGGGCACCGACAAGCACTCCGCCGAGGAGTTCGCCGCCGAGCTGGAGCGCTGCGGCGCCACCCTCGACTCGCACGCCGACCACCCCGGCGTCCGCCTGTCCCTGGAGGTTCCGGTCTCCCGCCTCCCCAAGGCGCTCGGACTGCTCGCCGACGCACTGAGGTCGCCGGCATTCGCGGACAGTGAGGTGGAGCGCCTGGTCCGCAACCGCCTCGACGAGATCCCGCACGAGATGGCCAACCCGGCCCGCCGCGCCGCCAAGGAGCTCTCCAAGGAGCTGTTCCCGGCGTCCTCGCGCATGTCACGCCCGCGTCAGGGCACCGAGGAGACGGTCGCGACCATCGACGCCGCGGCCGTCCGTGCCTTCTACGAGCGGTATGTGCGCCCCGCGACGTCCACCGCGGTCGTGGTCGGCGACCTCACCGGGATCGATCTCGACGAGCTCCTCGGCGACACCCTCGGCGCCTGGGCGGGGGAGCCCGTCAAGCCGCGCCCGGTGCCCCCGGTGACCGCCGACGACACCGGCCGCGTGATCATCGTGGACCGTCCGGGCGCCGTCCAGACGCAGCTGCTCATCGGCCGTGTCGGGCCCGACCGTCACGACCGCGTGTGGCCCGCCCAGGTGCTCGGCACGTACTGCCTCGGCGGCACCCTCACCTCCCGCCTGGACCGCGTCCTGCGCGAGGAGAAGGGCTACACCTACGGGGTGCGGGCCTTCGGGCAGGTGCTGCGCTCCGCGCCCGACGGCACGGGCGCCGCGATGCTCGCCATCAGCGGCTCCGTCGACACGCCGAACACCGGCCCGGCGCTCGACGACCTGTGGAAGGTGCTGCGCACCCTCGCCGCCGAGGGCCTGACGGACGCCGAGCGCGACGTCGCCGTACAGAACCTGGTGGGGGTGGCACCGCTGAAGTTCGAGACGGCGGCGGCCGTCGCGAGCACGCTCGCCGACCAGGTCGAGCAGCACCTGCCGGACGACTACCAGTCGACGCTGTATCAGCAGCTGGCCGCCACGGGCACGGTGGAGGCCACCGCGGCGGTGGTGAACGCCTTCCCCGTGGACCGTCTGGTCACCGTGCTGGTGGGCGACGCCGCGCAGATCAAGGAGCCCGTCGAGGCGCTCGGCATCGGCGAAGTGAGCGTCGTCGCCGCCGAGTAGAGCGCACCGTACGCGCGCGTGCGCCGCGCCTCTCCCGGGGCCCTGGTGACTTTCCGTGTCACCAGGGCCCCACCCGTTGGCGAGTTTGTCCGTATTGCCACAGAGGTTGCCTCTCTGCCCTGTGGGATGCGCTACAAACCCCCTCCTGCGTTTGCTGATTGAAAGACGGTCCCCTTAGCGTCATTCGGGCTGTCCGTCAGGCAGTGCGCCGCACCCGCGGCACCGGACAGTCATCGCCGAGTCCCCGTACGGCGCGAGCCAGGGGAGCCGGGGACCCAAAACCACAGTCCCTGGGGTGAATCGGGCGCGAGCCCGTAGGAGACCTTCCTGCTCCGAACCCGTCAGCTAACCCGGTAGGCGAGAGGGAAGGAAAGGACCAGCCACTTCATGGCGTTCACCTGCGCCACCGGGAAGCACCGTCGCCCGAGCCGTGTGAAGCGTACGACTGCGAACGCCGTCGGCGTGGCAGCGCTCACCGCCACCGGTGTCATCGGCACCCTCGCCGCCCCGGCCCTCGCCGCCGGCGCCCCCGTCGAGCAGACCGGGCTGCTCCAGGCCGTCACCCTCGGTGACTCGGTCGCCGAGAAGATCGACGCACAGGCCGCCGCCCAGAAGCAGGCCGCCGAACAGAAGCAGGCCGAGGAGGCCGCGCGCAGGAAGGCCGCCGAGAAGGCCCGCCAGGAGCGCGAGGCCAAGGAGCGGGCCGCGCGCGAGGCCGAGCGCAGGCGTCTCAACATGTTCGTGCCGCCGATCTCCGACTCCTTCGTGTCCACCGGTTACAAGACCGGCGGCTCCCTGTGGTCCTCCGGCTCCCACACGGGCATCGACTTCCACGCCGCCACGGGCACGCCCGTGCACGCCGTCGGCGCCGGTACCGTCGTCCAGACAGGCTGGGGCGGCGCGTACGGCAACCAGATCGTCATCAGGATGAACGACGGTACCTACACCCAGTACGGCCACCTGTCGTCCATCGGCGTCTCCGTGGGGCAGCGGGTCACCCCCGGCCAGCAGATAGCCCTCTCCGGGTCCACCGGCAACACCACGGGGCCGCACCTGCACTTCGAGGCCCGTACCACTCCGGAGTACGGCTCGGACATCGACCCCGTCGCCTACCTGCGCTCGCACGGCGTGAACGTCTGACGGCCGGCGCCCGCGACCCGCGCGCCCGCACCCGACGGCCCCGGCTGATCAGCCGGGGCCGTCGTCGGCTTTCGAACGTTGCGTGTCCAAAAAATATCCCTGGATTCCGACCCGCCGTCGGAAATTCCGGCCCGCTGCAATAGAGTCGGTTGAACACACGTCAATCGCGTGCGTTTCACGGGGATTAAGGCGGAGGTCGGTCATGCGTATTCCGGCGCACTCGGTCTGCACGGCGATCCGTGATGACATCGTCGCGGGTGTCTACGAGCGCGGCAGCCGGCTCACCGAGGAAGTCCTCGCGCGCCGCTACGGCGTCTCCCGCGTCCCCGTGCGCGAGGCGTTGCGCACCCTGGAGGCCGAGGGCTTCGTCGTCACCCGCCGGCACGCGGGCGCGTGCGTGGCGGAACCCACCGAGCAGGAGGCCGCCGACCTGCTGGAGATGCGGATGCTGCTGGAGCCGCTCGGGGCCGCGCGGGCCGCGCAGCGGCGTACCGAGGCCCACCTCAAGGTGCTGCGCGGCCTGGTCCGACTGGGCCAGGAGCGGGCCAGGAGGGGCCAGAGCGAGGATCTGCGCTCCCTGGGCGGCTGGTTCCACGAGACGCTGGCGCAGGCCTGCGGGAGCCCCGCGCTTACCTCGACGCTGGCCCAGCTGCGGCACAAGATCACATGGATGTACGCGGTCGACGCGCCGGTCAGCCCCGTGGAGTCCTGGGCCGAGCACGGCGGCATCGTGGACGCCGTCGCGCGCGGGGACGGCGAGCGGGCGCGGGCGATCACCGCGCTGCACGCGGAACGCTCCACGGCCGCGCACCGGCTCCGCTTTCCCGGCGGGACGGACCACGCGGACCGTGTGAGGACTTCGCAACACCACGTAAACATGTCGGCGCTCCGGCATTAACACGAGCACCGTATACAAAGAGGAATATCCGGTTGAAGCCCTGTTTTCGGCTGTCTGTTTTTCGCGTGCGTCCATAAATTAGACGTGCGCCGTTTCGGTGTGCCCTGTGCGACTTTATTCGTGCCGAGGGGCAACACCGTGCGCCGATTTATTGCGTGCTCCGTTCCTCGCCGTTCCCTGCCCCGGGACCGCATTCCTCGCCGGCCTCGCCGTCTTTCGACGGGAGCTTGCCCGGCACGACAAAAGCCGCGCCGCCATGACGGCGGCGCGGCTGAAGCAGGGTGCTGCTGCCCGAAGGGTCAGACGGTCTCGGGGAGTTCCTCGAGGCCCTCGGCGACCAGCTTGGCCAGGCGGTCGAGCGCGGCGTCCGCGCCCTCCGCGTCGGAGGCCAGGACGATCTCCTCGCCGCCCTGGGCGCCGAGGCCCAGAACCGCCAGCATGGATGCGGCGTTGACGGGGTTGCCGCCCGCCTTGGCGATCGTCACCGGAATGCCGGAGGCCGTGGCTGCCCGGACGAAGATGGAGGCGGGGCGGGCGTGGAGACCCTCGGCCCAGCCGACGTTGACGCGGCGCTCAGCCATGTGTTGCTGCCCTTCAGGTGTATCAGGGTTGTCTAGACCAGTGTTCCATAGGTGAAGCGTGCCCGGAAGGGCACCGTCCGTCCTCGGCGGGCCGGGACCGATCCCCTCAGCCTGCCTCGCGCCGCCTGCGGACGCGAGCCTTACTCTGGGGCCCATGCAGACCACGTCGGACCGGCACGAGTACCCCGCCCACTGGGAGGCCGACGTGGTGCTGCGCGACGGCGGCACCGCGCGCATCAGGCCCATCACCGTCGATGACGCCGAGCGCCTCGTCAGCTTCTACGAGCAGGTCTCGGACGAGTCGAAGTACTACCGCTTCTTCGCGCCGTACCCGCGCCTGTCCGCCAAGGACGTCCACCGCTTCACGCACCACGACTTTGTGGACAGGGTGGGACTCGCGGCCACGGTCGGCGGCGAGTTCATCGCAACCGTACGCTATGACCGCATCGGTACCGACGGCCTGCCCGCCTCCGCGCCCGCCGACGAGGCCGAGGTCGCCTTCCTCGTGCAGGACGCGCACCAGGGGCGCGGCGTCGCCTCCGCCCTCCTCGAACACATCGCGGCGGTGGCCAGGGAGCGAGGCATCCGCCGGTTCGCCGCCGAGGTGCTGCCCGCCAACACCAGGATGATCAAGGTGTTCACGGACGCCGGGTACCAGCAGAAGCGCAGCTTCGAGGACGGTGTCGTACGCCTGGAGTTCGATCTGGAGCCCACCGACCGGTCGCTGGCCGTCCAGCGCGCCCGGGAACAGCGGGCCGAGGCGCGGTCCGTGCAGCGGCTGCTCGCACCCGGGGCGGTCGCCGTGATCGGCGCCGGCCGCACGCCCGGGGGAGTGGGCCGCAGCGTTCTCGACCACCTCAGGTACGGCGGGTACACCGGCCGCCTGTACGCGGTGAACCGGGCGTTCGCCGCGGACCGCAAGGAGCTCGAGGGCATCCCCGCCCACCGCTCGGTCCGCGACATCTCCGAGCCGGTCGACGTCGCCGTGGTGGCCGTGCCCGCCGAGCACGTCCCCGAGGTCGTCACCGAGTGCGGCGAGCACGGGGTGCAGGGGCTCGTGGTGGTCTCCGCCGGCTACGCCGAGAGTGGGCCCGAGGGGCGGGAGCGGCAGCGGGAGCTGGTGCGGCAGGCGCGGTCGTACGGCATGCGGATCATCGGGCCGAACGCCTTCGGGATCATCAACACCTCGCCGCAGGTCCGGCTCAACGCCTCCCTCGCCCCCCAGATGCCCCGCCCCGGGCGCATAGGACTGTTCGCCCAGTCTGGCGCCATCGGGATCGCCCTGCTGTCACGGCTGCACCGGCGCGGCGGAGGTGTGACCGGCGTCACGGGTGTCTCGACCTTCGTCTCCTCCGGGAACCGGGCGGACGTGTCCGGCAACGACGTCCTCCAGTACTGGTACGACGACCCTGACACCGACGTCGCCCTGATGTATCTGGAGACCATCGGCAACCCCCGCAAGTTCAACCGGCTCGCGCGGCGCACGGCGGCGTCCAAGCCACTCGTGGTGGTGCAGGGCGCGCGGCACGGGGGCGCGCCCCAGGGGCACGCGGTCCGGGCCACACGCCTGCCGCACGCCACGGTGTCCGCGCTGCTGCGGCAGGCCGGCGTGATCCGGGTGGACACGATCACGGAGCTGGTGGACGCGGGCCTGCTGCTGGCCCGCCAGCCGCTGCCCGCGGGGCCCAGGGTGGCGATCCTCGGGAACTCCGAGTCGCTGGGGCTGCTGACGTACGACGCGTGCCTCACGGAGGGCCTGCGGCCCTCGCCGCCGCTCGATCTCACGACGGAGGCGTCGGCCGAGGACTTTCACCGGGCGCTGGTCGGCGCGCTGGCCGACGACTCCTGTGATGCCGTTGTCGTGACGGCGATACCGGCGGTGGGGGAGACGTCGCCCAGGGACGCGGAGTTGGCCGAGGCGTTGAGGTCGGCCGCCGCGGCGGCTCCCGCGAAGCCCGTGCTGGTGGTGCACGTGGAGCTGGGCGGGCTGGCAGAGGCCCTGTCTGCCGCCGCGAGTACGGGTCCGAAGGCCGGCACCGCGGGACGACTGCACACCGAGGTCGCGGACGCGGTACCGCCGCCCGCGGCCGAGGCGCCACCAAACTCCCGCCTCATCCCCGCCTACCCCGCCGCCGAGCGCGCGGTCCGGGCCCTCGCCGAAGCCGTCAAGTACGCGCAGTGGCGGCGGGAGGCCGCCGAGCCCGGCAAGGTGCCCGAGTTCGACGACATCGACGAGAAGGGCGCCGCCCAGCTGATCGACGGCCTGCTCGCGCGCGGCCAGGGGCTCACACTCGGCACGGACGACACCTGTGACCTGCTGGCGCGCTACGGCATCCACGTCCGCCGGGCGCTGCCCGCTCCGACCCCGGAGGCCGCTCTCGAGGCCGCCCGCGCGATCGGCTACCCGGTGGCCCTCAAGGCCACCGCCCCGCACCTGCGCCACCGCGCCGACCTGGGCGGCGTACGCCTCGACCTGGCGGACGAGGAGCAACTGCGGCGGGCGTACGCCGAGTTGACGTCCCTGTTCGGCAAGCCGGAGGAACTGCGGCCGGTCGTGCAGGGCATGGCGCCACGTGGCGTCGACACCTTCGTACGGACCGTCATCGATCCCGCGGCCGGGGCCGTCCTGTCGTTCGGGCTCGCCGGGGCCGCCTCCCAGCTGCTCGACGACATGGCGCACCGACTGATTCCGGTCACCGACCGCGACGCCACCTCCCTGGTCCGGTCGATCCGGACGGCCCCGCTCCTGTTCGGCTGGCGCGGCTCCGATCCCGTGGACACGCCCGCCCTCGAAGAGCTGATGCTGCGCGTGTCACGGCTGGTCGACGACCATCCGGAGGTCGTCGCGGTCACCCTGGAGCCCGTCGTGGTCGCCCCGCGCGGCCTCAGCGTGCTCGGCGCCACCGTCCGGCTGGCGCCCCCACCCGCCCGGGACGACCTCGGCCCGCGCAGGCTCCCGGTGTACTGAGCGGCGGCGAGCGGTGCCTCGCAGTCAGTGCGCCCCCGTAGGATGGACGGCATGGCCAAGACCAGTACGACGACCCAGGGGCTGCGCACGGCGATCGAGCGCAGCGGCTACTACCCGGCGCTCGTGGCCGAGGCGGTGGAAGCCGCGGTGGGCGGCGAGCCCATCCGGTCGTACCTGGTCCACCAGGAGACCACCTTCGACGCCAACGAGGTGCGTCGGCACGTGACCGTGCTGGTCCTCACCGGCACCCGCTTCATCGTCAGTCACACCGACGAACAGGCCGCGGACGACACCTCCCCGACGCCGTACGCGACGACCTCCACGGAATCCGTGAAGCTCGGCCGGATCGCCTCGGTCGTTCTCAGCCGCGTCGTCGCCAACCCGGAGTCGTACACACCGGGCACGCTGCCCCGCGAGGTCGTCCTGACCATCGGCTGGGGCGCCGTCTCCCGTATCGACCTGGAGCCCGCCGCCTGCGGCGACCCCAACTGCGAGGCCGACCACGGCTACACGGGCAGCTCGACGGCGGACGACCTGAGCCTGCGCGTCAGCGAGGCCGGGGACGGCCCGGAGACGGTGCGCCAGGCGCTCGCCTTCGCGCAGGCCCTCTCCGAGGCGACCGCGGACGACTCCCGCTGATGGCACTCCCCGCCTGGGCCGACCACCCGGAGCCGCTGGCCCTCGGCTCCGCGCCCGTCCCCGAGTACGGCTCGGGCTCGCTCGCCGATCTCCTGCCCACCCTGGCGGCGGGCATGGGGGTGCCCGGCCGGAATGCCGCCATACCGGAGCTGGCCGCGGCCGACCGCAACTGCGTCTTCCTGATCGACGGGCTTGGCTGGGAGCAGCTGAAGGCGCACCCCGACGAGGCGCCCTTCATGACCTCGCTCCTGGCGTCCTCCCGCGGCGGTACCGGGCGGCCCATCACCGCCGGCTACCCGGCGACCACGGCGACCTCGCTGGCCTCCGTCGGCACCGGCCTGCCTCCGGGCGCGCACGGCCTGCCCGGCTACACGGTGCGCAACCCGGACACCGGTGAGCTGATGAACCAGCTGCGCTGGCAGCCGTGGACCGCGCCGCAGGTCTGGCAGCCGTACCCCACCGTCTTCCAGCTGGCCCACGACGCCGGTGTGCACACCGCGCAGGTGTCCTCCCCTGCGTTCGAGAAAACCCCGCTGACGAAGGTCGCGCTCAGTGGCGGAACGTTCCACGGGAAGCTGACCGGTGAGGACCGCATGGACCTGGCTGCCGAGCAACTGGCCGCCGGGGAGCGTTCCTTGGTGTACACGTACTACTCCGAGCTGGACGGCGCCGGCCATCGATTCGGCGTCGAATCCGACGCCTGGCGCGGCCAGCTCATGTACGTCGACCGGCTGGTCCAGCGCCTGGCCGAGCAGCTGCCGCCACGCACCGCCCTTTACGTGACCGCCGACCACGGCATGATCGACATCCCGTTCGACGAGCAGCACCGCATCGACTTCGACGAGGACTGGGAGCTGCGCGCCGGAGTCGCCCTGCTCGGCGGCGAGGGGCGCGCACGGCACGTCTACGCGCTGCCGGGCGCCGAGAACGACGTCCTGACCTGCTGGCGCGAGGTCCTCGGTGAGCAGTTCTGGGTGGCCTCGCGGGACGAGGCGATCGCGGCGGGCTGGTTCGGCCCGCACATCGACGACCGCGTGTACGCGCGCATCGGTGACGTGGTCGCGGCGGCCCGTGACGACGTGCTGATCATCGCCTCCGAGCGGGAGCCGAAGGAATCGGCCATGGTCGGCAACCACGGCTCGATGACGGCCGTGGAGCAGCTGGTGCCCCTGCTGGAGGTGCGCACCTGACCGCCACCCGGGGGTGGCGCGTGCCCGCGCCCCCCGTACGCTCCTGAAGATCCCCCCATGCCCTCCGACCCGCCCGAAAGGCCCCCATCACCCATGCCCGAGCTGGTGTTCTTCTCCGGAACCATGGACTGCGGGAAGTCGACACTGGCTCTCCAGATCGAACACAACCGCTCCGCGCGCGGCCTCGTGGGCATGATCTTCACCCGTGACGACCGGGCCGGCGAGGGCAAGCTCTCCTCCCGCCTCGGGCTGGTCACCGACGCGGTGGAGGTGGGCGACGGACAGGACCTGTACGCCCACGTCGTCGACCACCTCTCCCAGGGCGGGCGAGCGGACTACGTGATCGCGGACGAGGCGCAGTTCCTGGCGCCGGAGCAGATAGACCAGCTGGCCCGCGTGGTCGACGACCTCGGTGTCGACGTCTACGCCTTCGGCATCACGACCGATTTCCGCACCAAGCTCTTCCCCGGCTCGCAGCGCCTGGTGGAGCTGGCCGACCGGGTCGAGGTCCTCCAGGTGGAGGCGCTGTGCTGGTGCGGCGCCCGCGCGACGCACAACGCCCGCACGGTGGGCGGTGAGATGGTGGTCGAGGGCGCCCAGGTCGTCGTGGGCGACGTGACCCAGTCGGCGGACGAGATCGGTTACGAGGTGCTGTGCCGCCGCCACCACCGGCGCCGTATGACGGCGGCCGCCGCACGCGCGGCGGCCCTCTCCCCGGACGTCCTGCCGGTGCCGTCCATCTGACGCCCCGGCGATTCACCCTTCAGGGGCCGGCTCGGTCGAGCGGGCTCACCACCGAGAACGTCGCGCCCTCCGGGTCCGCGACCGTGACCATACGGCCCAGGGCGGTGCTGCGAGCCGGACTCACGACGTGTCCGCCCAGCTCGATGACCCGCTCGGCGGCCGCGTCGGCGTCCTCGACCTGGAAGTGCGTCATCCAGTGCGGGCCCCGGTCGCGGGGCAGGGCGTGTCCGACGCCGTGGATGCCGGCGACCGGACGGCCCTCCACGAGCAGGGTGCGGTAGTCGGAGCCGACGGCGGCCGCCGGCTGCTCCTCGTAGCCGAAGACCGTCCGGTAGAAAGGGGCGACGCTCGCCGTGTCGTAGGTGAGCATCTCGTTCCAGGCAGGAGTGCCGGGGACGCCCGTCAGGCCCGTGCCGAGGTGTTCGGCCGCCTGACAGATGCCGAACACCGCGCCCATCGGGTCGCAGGCGATCGCCAGGCGCCCCGCCTCGGCGGCGTCCAGCGGGCCGACCCCGACCGTGCCGCCGCAGCTGCGGACCGTCTCGGCGGTCGCGTCCACGTCGTCCGAGCCGAGGTACGGCGTCCAGGCGATCGGGAGATGGCGGTCCGGCGGCAGCTGGCCGATGCCCGCCACCTCGTAGCCGTGCAGCACGGCCCGCACATAGGGCCCGAGTTGTTGCGGTCCCGGGCGGAACTCCCAGCCGAACAGCGCCCGGTAGAACTCCTGCGTCGCGGCCATCCCGTGCACCATCAGACTCACCCAGCACGGTGCGCCGGGCGCCGGCCTCTCGTGCGCCGTGCCGGTCAGGCCCGCCGTCCCCGGTGCCTCGATCATCGTCACTCTCTCCTCGGCCCTTCGTGGTGGCCGTTCAGATTCCGCTCGCCTGCACCTGTGCCGGGTGGGCGCAGGTGCACGGTCCGTGCCGATGGTCGCACCACCGGTCGCACCACGGGCTCCGGCCGCGCCGTGCGCTGCAGCGCCTTCCGGCCCCAGGAGGCTCGATGGGACGGTGTCGTGCCTCGCGGTTCGATCGCCGTGTGCGGTCATCGGCTTTACGGCATGTGTCCGATCCCGTACAGCGGGTGATCGGACCTGTCCGGCGGACCAGAGTAGTCGGACCTGGGCGAGAAGGCCACCCCGTGCGCGAGGATGGTGGCCATGAAGGCCATCATCTCCGCATCCGAACTCGCGAGCGAACTGGCGGGAGCGCGGCCGCCGACGCTCCTGGACATCCGTTGGCAGCTGAGCACCGCGACGGCGGCCGGCGCCGCTCCCTTCGACGGCCGTGCCGAGTACGCGGCCGGGCACATTCCGGGGGCCGTCTTCGTCGACCTGGACACCGATCTCGCGGATCCGCCGGGGCCGGCCGGTCGGCATCCGCTGCCCGACATCGAGCGTTTCGGTGCGGCGACGCGGGCCGCCGGCGTCTTTTCGGACCGGCCGGTGGTGGTGTACGACGGCGGGCAGGGCTGGGCCGCCGCACGCGCGTGGTGGCTGCTGCGCTTCATGGGTCACCCGGACGTGCGGGTGCTCGACGGCGGTCTGCCCGCCTGGGAGGGGCCCCTTGCCTCCGGGAGCGAAACGGCGCCCGAGCCGGGCGACTTCCGGCCCGCGCCGGGCGCGCTGCCGCTGCTCGACGCGGACGGCGCGGCGGCGCTCGCCCGGACGGGGCTGCTCCTGGACGCGCGGGCCGGTGAGCGCTACCGGGGCGAGGTCGAGCCGATCGACCCGGTGGGCGGG
The DNA here is from genome assembly GCF_055639175.1 of Streptomyces sp. NPDC107546. Taxonomy (NCBI): domain Bacteria; kingdom Bacillati; phylum Actinomycetota; class Actinomycetes; order Kitasatosporales; family Streptomycetaceae; genus Streptomyces; species Streptomyces sp. NPDC107546. The sequence continues at coordinate 112,601 of NZ_JBVKBA010000001.1, forward strand.
CACATTCCGGGCGCGGTGTCGGCGCCGACGGTGCAGAACCTGACCGAAACCGGCCACTTCCTGCCTCAGGAGGAACTCGCCGAGCGGTTCAAGGCGCTCGGGGTCACCGAGGGCGCCGAGGTCGGCGTGTACTGCGGTTCGGGCGTGTCCGCGGCCCAGCAGGTGCTGGCGCTGACGCTCGCGGGCATCCCGGCCGCGCTGTACGTGGGGTCGTGGTCGGAGTGGTCGTCGGACGGCAACCGCCCCGTGGCGGTGGGCCCCGACCCGCAGTGAGCGCGACGGTGGGGTGTACGCCACCTCGACGTACACCCCACCCGTCAGAGCCTGTGTTCCGGTCCGGCTACTCCTGCTTCTTGCGGCGCGTACCGAACACGATTTCGTCCCAGCTCGGAACCGCCGCTCTGCGGCCCGGGCGGACACCGTCCGCCTCGGCCTGGCGGTCCGTCGCGCCGATCAGCCGGTCGCGGTGGCTGCCGACCGTGCGCGGCATGAGAACGTCCGCGTACGCGGATCCGGCCGAGGCCGAGGCCGCGGGAGGCTCCTCCGCCTCGGGTTCCTGGACGGGCTCCTCCGGCTCCTCGGCGGGGCGCTCGGGCACCACCAGGTCGCCGCGGAAGCTCGGCACCGCCTCCAGGAGGCTGGTGAGCGAGTCCCGCTCGCCGGTGCTCTCTTCCGGCGGCTCGGTCGCCTGCGAAGGCAGTGCGGGACGGTCCGTCTGCCGGTCCGGGGCGCGGTCGAGCCGGCCCTCGCGGGGCAGACGTGCGATCCGCGGCACGAAGGGGTAGCTCGGCTCGGGCGCCGCGAGGTCGTCGGACTCGCCGATCAGCGCGCGCGCCTCGTCGTCGACGGCCTGGACGAGCCGGCGGGGTGGGTCGTAGGTCCAGGTCGCCGAGTGCGGTTCGCCCGCCACTCGGTAGACCAGGATCACCTCCCAGGTGCCGTCGTCACGGCGCCAGGAGTCCCACTGGACGGTGTCCTTCTCGGCGCCGCGCAGCAGCAGCCGCTCCTGGACGGCCTCGCCGAGTTGGGGGCCGGTGTTCTCGCCCGGCCGGCGCACGGGTGTCTTGCGGGCCCGCTCGGCCATGAAGGCACGCTCGGCCAGCACGGGACCCTCGAAGCGGCGCACGCGGTCGACGGGGATACCGGCGAGCTGGGCGACCTCCTCCGCGGAGGCACCGGCACGTATCCGGGCCTGGATGTCGCGGGGGCGGAGATGGCTCTCCACCTCGATCTCGATCTGGCCGAGGCGGGGACGATCGCCACGCACGGCCGCGCGGAGCCGTTCGTCGATCGGAAGCGTGTACTCCGTGCTGTCCGCAGCCTTCAGCACCAGCCGTGTGCCGTCATTGGAGACGGCCACGACACGCAGTTCGGGCATGGGGACCTCCCGGGTGGTGCCTGCCGACGTCACGTGCGTCGCTGCTTCCGCTAGTCGAGTGTGGCCTGCCCGGGTGCAGCCTGCCACAACCTTGCCGAGTTGCCCGGCGTGTCGGGCGCGGGCCCTGGATCGCCGTTATGGCACGGTTACCTATTCGCAACGCAAAGTGACCAACTCTGTCACCCTGTGCAACTAGCCCCCTCCCGGCGGTCCAGTAAGGCCCCGGACACCCTGGCGGGAGACCGGACCCAGGGCTCGCAACAGTACTCCATTCGGGCCACGCGCGTGGATCGGCACGCCGCCCAAGTTCTGGCAAGGGGTACGAGTTGGCCGTCCGGTGCGCCGTTTTCGTGGCCCGCAAACGTGGCGTACTTCATCCGACCGGCAGAAACGGAACGATTCGCTTCGGGCGTCGTCGCCTCTCCGAGCGTCCCTCAACTCGCGTGCTTCGGCCGGGCGAAGCCTCTAGTGCTGTGGCCGGAAAGGTTCACCGGCTCGCGACGCCCGGCACGGCACCTCGCCGCGTTGTCGCATCGCCCGAGTACATCCGGTACGCGGGCGACGCTCCGCCGTGCGACGCACCGCACCGGACGCTGCGAGCTTTCCGGCAAACCTTTCCGGCCACAGCACTAGTCCCCCAGCACCCGGCGCAGATGGTCGTTGCCGAAGCGCCGGTCCGGGTCGAGGCGGTCCCTCAGTGCGGTGAACTCGCCGAAGCGCGGGTAGGCCTTGGCCAGGTACTCCGCGTCGCGTGTGTGCACCTTGCCCCAGTGCGGGCGCCCCTCGTGAGCCGTGAAGATGCGCTCGGCGGCGGTGAAGTACGCCTGATAGGGCGTCCCGCGGAACATGTGTACGGCGACGTAGGCGCTGTCCCGGCCGGACGCCGTGGACAGGGCGATGTCGTCGGCGGGGGCGGTACGCACCTCGACGGGGAAGCTGATGCGCAGGTCCGACCGGTCGACCATGGCCTTCAGTTCGCGCAGCGTCTCCACCAGGGCCTCGCGCGGGACGGCGTACTCCATCTCCACGAACCGCACCCGGCGCGGGGAGGTGAAAACCTTGTAGGGGATGTCGGTGTACGTACGGGCCGACAGGGCGCGGCTCGATATCCGGGCGATCGCCGGGATCGTGGCGGGCACCGCTTGGCCGACCCAGTTGGCCACCTGGAAGACGCCGTTGGAGAGGAACTCGTCCTCGAACCAGCCGCTCACCTGCCCGATCGGCCGACGGGGGCCGAGGCTGCGGTTGTTGCGCTTGGTGTTCGTGTTCCCGGTGTGGGGGAACCAGTAGAACTCGAAGTGCTCGTTCTCGGCCCACAGTTCGTCGAACTCGGCGGTTACCTTCTCGAACGGCATCGGCTCTTCGCGCGCGGTGAGCAGGAAGAGGGGCTCCACCGCGAAGGTGATCGCGGTGATGATCCCGAGTGCGCCCAGGCCGATGCGGGCGGCGGCGAAGACGTCCGGGGTCTCCCGCTCCGAACAGGTGAGCACCGAGCCGTCCGCCGTCACCAGTTCGAGCCCCTTGATCTGCGCGGCGATCGAGCCGGAGTCCCGGCCGGTGCCGTGCGTGCCGGTGCTGATGGCGCCCGAGACGGTCTGCTCCATGATGTCGCCCATGTTCGTGAGGGACAGTCCCTCACGCGCGAGCGCCGTGTTGAGTCTCTTGAGGGGAGTGCCCGCCTCGACGGTGACCGTGCCGGCCGCACGGTCGATGCCACGGATCCCGGTCAGCAGGTGCGGGCGGATCAACACGCCGTCGGTGGCGGCGGTGGCCGTGAAGGAGTGTCCGGTGCCGACGGCCTTCACTCTGAGCCCGTCCTCGGCCGCCTTCCGCACGGCGGCGGAGAGCTCCTCGACCGAGGCGGGGGTGACCGCCCGTACCGGCCGGGCGGTGACGTTCCCCGCCCAGTTACGCCACGTGCCGTTCTTCCCGCTCACTGTGGTGCTCATGGGACCCTCCCCGCCGCGGATCCGGCCTGCCCGGCCGGTGACGCCCGTACGGCCGTTCGGCGAGGGCCGTTGTGATCACCGGGGGTGCGACGGACAGGCCCGCAACGAACAGCGCCATGGTCGGAGACAGTAAGTTTCCGACCAGTAGGAAGGGGATCATACTCACGGCCTCGGCACATGCGCCCAGCAATCGTCGGCGGCGGGTGGCCGGTCCTCGTGTCGGTGGTGGGTGGCAGGATCGGAGACATGCCCGACGCACTCGACGCCAGCCCGTACGACGCCCTGCTGCTCCTCTCGTTCGGAGGCCCGGAGGGCCCGGACGACGTGGTCCCGTTCCTGGAGAACGTGACCCGGGGACGGGGCATCCCCAAGGAGCGCCTGAAGGAGGTGGGGCAGCACTACTTCCTCTTCGGCGGGGTCAGCCCCATCAACAGCCAGAACCGCGCCCTGCTCGACACCCTCCGCAAGGACTTCGCCGACCACGGCCTGGACCTGCCCGTCTACTGGGGCAACCGCAACTGGGCCCCCTATGCGACCGACACCCTGCGCGAGATGGTCGCCGACGGGCACCGTCGCATCCTGGTCCTCGCCACCAGCGCGTACGCCTCGTACTCCGGCTGCCGTCAGTACCGCGAGGACCTCGCGGACGCCCTGGCCACCCTGGAGGCCGAGGGTCTGGAGCTGCCGCGGGTGGACAAGCTGCGGCACTACTTCAACCATCCGGGCTTCGTGGAGCCGATGATCGAGGGCGTCCTGAAGTCGCTGGCCGACCTCCCCGAGGACGTCCGGGCCGAGGCGCACATCGCCTTCACCACGCACTCCATCCCGACCTCCGCGGCGGACACCTCCGGTCCCGCCGAGGAGCACGGGGACGGCGGGGCGTACGTGCGGCAGCACCTCGACATCGCACGGCTGATCGCCGACGCGGTGCGCGAGCGGACCGGCGTCGACCACCCGTGGCGACTCGTCTACCAGTCACGCTCGGGTGCCCCGCACATCCCGTGGCTGGAGCCGGACATCTGCGACCACCTGGAGCAGCTGCACGGTGCCGGGGTCCCGGCGGTCGTGATGGCACCCATCGGGTTCGTCTCGGACCACATGGAGGTGCTGTACGACCTCGACACGGAGGCCACGGCGAAGGCCGGGGAGCTGGGACTGCCGGTGCGCCGCTCGGCCACCGTGGGCGCCGACCCGCGGTTCGCCGCCGCGATCCGTGACCTGATCGTCGAGCGCGCCGCGACCGAGCGAGGGCAGCAGGTGACCCCCTGCGCCCTCGGCGCCCTGGGCCCGAGCCACAACGTCTGTCCGGTCGGGTGCTGCCCGGCCCGCGCCCCCAAGCCCGCCGCGGCGGGCGCCGACAGCCCGTACGCATGAGGAGCACCGTGACCGAGCAGTCCGAACCGAAACCGATCGAGCGGCTGAAGGCCGAACTCCTCGAGATCGCGCTGGAGGCCGCCACGCGCGCGGGCGCCTTCCTGCGCGACGGGCGCCCCGACGACCTCGGGGTGGCCGCCACCAAGTCCAGCGCCATCGACGTGGTCACCGAGATGGACATCGCCGCCGAGAAGCTGATCACCGGGCTGCTCGCCGACCGCCGACCCGACGACGGCCTGCTCGGCGAGGAGGGGGCGAGCGTCGAGGGCAGCAGCGGTGTCGAGTGGGTGATCGACCCGATCGACGGCACCGTCAACTACCTGTACGGACTGCCCAGTTGGGCGATCTCCATCGCGGCCCGCAAGGACGGGGAGACGCTCGTCGGGGTGGTCCACGCGCCCATGCGCCAGGAGACCTTCCGAGCCGTTCTGGGCGGGGGCGCGTTCCTGAACGACCACCCCGCGCGCGTGCGTCCCGCGCCCGAGCTGGGCCTCGCCCTGGTGGGCACCGGCTTCGGCTACCTCGCCGAGCGCAAGGCCCGGCAGGCCGAGGTGGTCCGGCGGATGATCCCCGAGGTGCGGGACATCCGCCGGGGCGGCTCCGCCGCGATCGATCTGTGCGACGTGGCGGCGGGGCGCCTGGACGCGTACTACGAGCGCGGCCTGAACCCCTGGGACTACGCGGCGGGCGAGCTGATCGCCCGCGAGGCGGGCGCCCGAACCGGCGGCCGCCCCGGGCAGCCGGTCTCCCCGGAACTGACGATAGCGGCCCCACCACCCCTCTTCGAACACCTCCAGACGCGGCTGGAGGAACTGGGGGCGTGGCACGACTGAGGACCCGACGACCCGCCCCGCGCGTGCGCCTCAGGGCGGCGACGGTGGGCGCAAGGGTGCCCGACGCCGGCCGGACCCGGCCCTGGAGGCCCGGACCGCCTTGCGCGCCCCCGTGGGGCCGCCGGGCCCTCGCGTCGCAGCAGGCTCCGGTACACACGAAGCGGGGCCCCGGCCTGGATCTGCCGGGGCCCCGCCTGCTGCGAGCTGATCAGACGCGCGTCGCGGTGACTTCCACACCGTGCTCGGCGGCAAGGCGGTGCAGGTCGTCGAGCTCCGACTGTTCGACCTCCGCGAGGAAGTCGTCGCCGGTTTCGCGAGCCCGCGTCAGGTCGGACTCGGTCGCCCGTATGCGCTGCAGAAGTCCTGCGGTGAATGCGTCCATGCTGCGCCCCCTCGTCCTGGGTCGTGGGTCGGTGGCACGGGGGTGTGCCGTATGGGAAGGGGCGATCACGTCTCCGTTGGGTGCCCAGCGCAGCCCTGGCTGGGCGGCGACGGTGCCGGACACCCACGCCCGCTCTACGGGAAGCGGTGAGCAGCCGACCACGTGGTGGTGTGCCACATGCAGAGCGTGATCGCGGGGTGTAAAGCCGTCCTCCCCCCGCTCCCTTCCGCGGAAACCTCAACCGCGCGAGAAAATTTCGCATTCCCGGACCTCCGGATCCGCCTCCGGATCCGCCCCCGGAGCCGCTTCCCGCCGCCTTACAGCCGGTTTACGGTCGAAAAGGGCAGGATGGAGCCCTCAACCCGTGACAGAACCTGCCCGTGGGCTGCCCGCAAACGGGTCACCCGGGTGGACAGAGGAAGGACAAGCGACGTGCGCGTACTCGTCGTCGAGGACGAGCAGCTGCTCGCCGATGCGGTGGCCACCGGACTGCGCCGGGAGGCCATGGCCGTCGACGTCGTGTACGACGGTGCGGCCGCCCTGGAGCGCATCGGCGTCAACGACTACGACGTGGTCGTTCTCGACCGTGACCTCCCGCTCGTGCACGGCGACGACGTCTGCCGCAAGATCGTCGAGCTCGGCATGCCCACGCGCGTGCTGATGCTCACCGCGTCCGGCGACGTCAGCGACCGCGTGGAGGGCCTGGAGATCGGCGCCGACGACTATCTCCCGAAGCCGTTCGCGTTCAGCGAGCTCATCGCGCGCGTGCGCGCCCTCGGCCGGCGTACGAGCGTGCCGCTGCCGCCCGTCCTGGAGCGCGCCGGGATCAAGCTCGACCCCAACCGCCGCGAGGTCTTCCGCGACGGGCGCGAGGTGCAGCTCGCCCCCAAGGAGTTCGCCGTCCTGGAGGTCCTCATGCGCAGCGAGGGCGCGGTCGTCTCGGCCGAGCAGCTGCTGGAGAAGGCCTGGGACGAGAACACCGACCCCTTCACCAACGTCGTACGCGTGACCGTGATGACCCTGCGCCGCAAGCTCGGCGAGCCGCCCGTCATCGTCACCGTTCCCGGCTCCGGATACCGGATCTGATGACCGTGGCCACGACACCCGCACCACCCACGGCACCGCCCAAGCCCACGTGGGACCCCCGCAGGCCGGAACTGCCGTTCCCCTGGCTGCGCCCGACCATCCGCATAAGGCTCACGCTGCTGTACGGCGGCATGTTCCTGATCGCCGGCATCCTGCTGCTGTCGATCATCTACCTGTTCGCGGCGCACGCCCTGAACGTGGGCAGTGAACTTCCGTTCAAGATCATCTCGGGCCAGGTCGCCAGCGACACGTGCAACCTCCCGCAGCAGACCTCGGCGAGCGTGCTCAACGACGCCCTGGACGCCTGCGTGAACGAGCAGCGCCAGCACGCCCTGGACAACCTGCTCAGCCAGTCGCTGCTGGCCCTGCTCGGCCTCGCCGTGATCGCCTTCGCCTTCGGGTACGCCATGGCCGGCCGCGTGCTCTCGCCGCTCGGCCGGATCACCCGCACCGCGCGCGCGGTGGCCGGCTCGGACCTGTCCCGCCGTATCGAGCTGGACGGCCCGGACGACGAGCTGAAGGAGCTCGCGGACACCTTCGACGACATGCTGGAACGGCTGCAGCGCGCGTTCATGGCCCAGCAACGGTTCGTCGGCAACGCCTCGCACGAGCTGCGCACCCCGCTCGCCATCAACCGCACGCTCCTCGAGGTGCACCTGTCCGACCCGGGGGCGCCCGACGAACTGCAGCAGCTCGGCAAGACGCTGCTGGCCACCAACGAGCGCAGCGAGCAGCTCGTGGAGGGCCTGCTGCTGCTCGCCCGCAGCGACAACCAGATCGTCGAGCGCAAGCCGGTCGACATCGCCGAGGTCGCCTCCCAGGCCATCGACCAGGTGCACGCCGAGGCGGAGGCCAAGGGCGTCGAGATCCGCGGCGAGCGAGCCCCCGTGGTCGTCCAGGGCAACGGCGTCCTGCTGGAGCGGATCGCCCTGAACCTCGTCCAGAACGCGGTGCGCTACAACATTCCGGAGGGCGGCTGGGTCGAGGTGACCACCCAGGCCCAGCACGGCCAGGCGGTACTGGTCGTCTCGAACACCGGCCCGGTGGTCCCCGCGTACGAGATCGACAACCTCTTCGAGCCCTTCACACGGCTGCGCACGGAGCGCACGGGCAGCGACAAGGGCGTGGGCCTCGGCCTGTCCATCGCGAGGTCCGTGGCGCGCGCCCACGGCGGCCACATCAGTGCACAGCCGCGCGAAGGGGGTGGGCTTGTGATGCGTGTCACCCTGCCGCTCTGACAGATGCCGGGATCTCGCCCGACGTTCGCTTTGCGCGGAATTTTCGGGCATGGGTTCCGGTTTGGTCATGTGTGATCAATCACAAGGATATTTTTCCAGCCACCTACTCTCCGTGACTCTGTGAGTGCCCACAAAGCCGGAATATCCGTGTTTTCCGGTGCCTTGATCACGGGTAGTACGCGGTGAGATGCCTTTGTACTGTGCCACCGGGACCGTGTACGGTCCGCTTCGCCATCCAAGCCGATCACTCTTGAGGGGTCCGGTTGGGTGTCGATTGAGTAACAGACCTTGATGTGAGGCAAAATCTCCGCCTCGAGGCGGGCACAAGTCCGGCCTCTCACGCGTTACGTGCGCTGGAGACACCGCAGACACCCAAGAGGGGGAGAGCGAAATGGCAACGGATTACGACACCCCACGCAAGACCGACGACGACGTGGACTCCGACAGCCTGGAAGAGCTGAAGGCCCGGCGGAACGACAAGTCCGCTTCCGCCGTAGACGTCGACGAGTTCGAGGCCGCCGAGGGCCTGGAACTGCCGGGCGCCGACCTTTCCAACGAGGAGCTGGCCGTCCGGGTGCTCCCGAAGCAGCAGGACGAGTTCACCTGCATGAGCTGCTTCCTGGTGCACCACCGCAGCCAGCTGGCCCGGGAGAAGAACGGTCAGCCGATCTGCCGCGACTGCGACTGAGGCAGGGTCGGCCGTGACCGGCTCGACCCCTCCTTGGAAGCGCCGCTTCTCGCACAGGGGAGCGGAGCAGGAGCCCGACGAGGGCTCCCACGGCGTACGTGACGACGAGCGGGGCTCTTCCGGTGAGGGAACAGCCTCGCTCGAACCGCACGCTCCGGCGGCCCCCGTGGGGCCCCTGGTGCCGGCCGATCCCCCGGCACCCGCCGCCCGACGCCGTGCGGTCGCCGTCCGCGAGGGAATCCGTACAGGAGTCCGGGAGGGCGTCCGCAAGGGCGGCAGTGCCGCCAGAGCGGCTCTGGCGTATCTCGCCGACCGGATCATCGACATGGCCCCGCGCATCCCGGTACGGGACCTCGAGACCCTGCGCAGGCAGTTCCCCGGCCTCGGGCCCGAGGAAATCGCCGACAAGCTCGTCGCGGGCGCGGCAGGGGCGACGGCCACGGTCGGGGCCGGAGTCGGCGCGGCGGCGATGCTGCCGGTGCCGCCCGCCCTGCCGACCGAGCTGGCCGCGGAGATCACCGGCGTCGCGGCGATCGAGCTGAAGCTGATCGCCGAACTGCACGAGGTGTACGGGCTGCGGCCGCCGGGCACTCTCGCTCAGCGCAGCACCCTGTATCTGAGGTCCTGGGCCGGCGAACGCGGGATCGACATGACCAACCCCGCCACGATCGACGCCGCCCTCGGCGGGCGCATGAAGCGGGAACTGCGGCAGCGGATCATGAAACGGATGGTGCGGGACCTGCCGAACCTGATGCCGTTCATGGTGGGGGCCGCGGTGGGCGCGGTCATGAACCGCCGTGACACGCGGAGGGTCGCGCAGCGCATCCGCAAGGACCTGCGCAGGATGCAGGTGCCGTGGGAGGCGCTGCCGGAACTGCCGCCCCTGGAAAGGGCACCGGGTCCCTCGCCGCTCGAGGAGTGAGCGGTCCTAGACCGTGCCCCGGCTCTCCGCCCGGGCCGCCTCGATCGCCGCCGCCAGCCTCTGCGGTTCCCTGGTCGACAGGTACAGGTACGGCGTCGGGTCCGCCGGATCCGTGACCTGCACCTTCAGCGCCGTCGGGATGTACGCGCGCAGCAGCATGAAGGCCCTCGTGTCCGCCTTGTACGTGCGCCAGGCGCGGGCCTCCTCCTGGTCCAGCACCTCCGCCGCGCCGAGCGCCGACACCGGGATCCTCGCCTCGCCCGCGATCAGCGCGTCGCCGACCACACGGATGCGGGGGGAGCCGTAGGAACTGGCCACGACCGCCGACGCCGCAGTGCCGCCGACCAGTCCACCGAGCAGCGGCAGCGTGCCGAACGGCAGCAGCACCAGGGCCATGGCGACGCCGACCAGGAGGCACATCAGCCACCAGGAACGGGGCGCGGTCAGACGTTCTTCGTACGGCGACGCGGAAAGCTGCATGGAGCCAAGCTTGGCACGGTGTCCGCGGCGCGTTCACGCGCGGGTAAGGTCTGCGCCTGTGAGTGGTACTTCCTCCGGTCTTACGCCCCCCGCCGACGCGGTGGCGCCCGTACGGCACCCCGACGCCCCGGCGCCCGGCGAGCCGCTCGGCGCGCACTACGGACAGTGCTTCGGGTGCGGGGAAGAGCAGCCGCACGGGCTGCGTCTCGAGGCGCGGGCCGGTGAGGGCGTGTCCGTCACCGCAGAGTTCACCGTCCGCCCCGCCCACCAGGGCGCGCCCGGCCTCGCCCACGGCGGGGTCCTCGCCACCGCCCTCGACGAGACCCTCGGCTCCCTGAACTGGCTGCTGCGCACCATCGCGGTGACAGGACGGCTGGAGACCGACTTCGTACGGCCCGTGCCGGTGGGTACCGTGCTGTATCTGGAAGCCGAAGTGACGGCGGTGGCGGGCCGGAAGATCTACTCGAGGGCGACCGGGCGGATCGGCGGCCCGGAGGGCCCCGTCGCCGTCCGTGCCGAGGCCCTGTTCATCGAGGTGAAGGTGGACCACTTCGCCGAGCACGGCCGCCCGCAGGAGATCCGGGCGGCCATGGACGACCCGGACCAGCTCCGGCGTGTACGAGCCTTCGAGGTGAACCCGTGAGCAGCGAGCCCGTGAACGTGCTGATCCGGCGTGTCGACCCGGAGGTACCGCTTCCGGCGTACGCGCATCCAGGTGACGCGGGAGCCGATCTGCGCACCACCGTCGGCTGCGAACTCGCGCCCGGGGAACGGGCCGTTCTGCCCACCGGCGTGTCTGTGGCGCTGCCCGAGGGGTACGCGGCCTTCGTGCATCCCCGGTCCGGTCTCGCCGCACGCTGCGGTGTCGCCCTCGTCAATGCCCCGGGGACGGTGGATGCCGGGTACCGTGGGGAGATCAAGGTGATCGTGGTGAATCTCGACCCGCGCGAGTCCGTGCGGTTCGAGCGCTTCGACCGGATTGCCCAACTGGTCGTCCAGCAGGTCGAGAGGGTCCGCTTCCAGGAGGTCGCGGAGCTTCCCGACTCCGCGCGGGCCGAGGGGGGCTTCGGGTCCACCGGCGGTCATGCCGCCGTGGGCGGCACAACGGGTGGGAATCGATACGCTTCGGTCGTATCCGACCGGGAAGGACAGTGACGTGTTCGGACGTCGCAAGAAGAAGGGTGCCGCCGAGGACGCGGCCGGCGAGGCCGAGCAGGTCGTCGACGGTGTCGACACTGAGGCGGACGACGAGGTCGAGCGCGAGCGCGTGAGGCTGGAGCCCGAGCCCCGGCCCGACGGACCCTGGGACGTGTCCGAGGTCCGGGAGCCCGGCGAGGGCCGGGTGGACCTGGGCGGGCTCTTCGTGCCCGGGGTCGAGGGCATGGAGCTGCGGGTCGAGGTCGCGGGCGACGCGATCGTCGCGGCGACCGTCGTGCTGCGTGACAGCGCCATTCAGCTCCAGGCGTTCGCCGCGCCCAAGCGAGAGGGCATCTGGGGCGAGGTGCGCGAGGAGATCGCCGGCGGCATCACCCAGCAGGGTGGCATCGTCGACGAGGTCGAGGGTCCGTTGGGCTGGGAGCTGCGCGCGCAGGTGCCGGTGCAGCTGCCGGACGGCACGAGCGGGTTCCAGGTCGTGCGGTTCGTGGGCGTGGACGGTCCCCGCTGGTTCCTGCGCGGCGTGATCTCCGGGCAGGGCGCCGTGCAGCCGCAGGCCGCCGGCCTGCTCGAGCAGATCTTCCGTGACACGGTCGTGGTCCGCGGCGAGGGCCCCATGGCACCGCGCGACCCGATCGTCCTGAAGCTGCCGAACGACGCCCAGATGGTGCCCGAGGGCGTCCAGCAGGAGGAGGGCTCCCGCTTCTCCGGCGGCATGGGCCAGCTGCAGCGCGGCCCGGAGATCACCGAAGTCCGCTGACAGCCGGGGCACCGCCGCCGGGCGGGCAACACCACGGGGCCGCATCCCTCGCCGAGGGGCGCGGCCCCACATGCTTTCCCCATGCCGGACGCCGGTCCACGCAGGGGTATCAGGGTTGCGTCAAAGATGCCCCGCCCCCCGTCGCCTGCCCCATATGCCGTGATTATTGGCCGTAAGGTCGACGCAGCGTGCGCAGCTGCGGCGGGAAGACACCGGAAGACAATGGGGCCATGGGACGCGGCAAGCTTCGGATCTACCTCGGTGCGGCACCGGGCGTCGGCAAGACCTACGCCATGCTGTCCGAGGCGCACCGGCGCGTCGAGCGTGGCACGGACTGCGTGGTCGGCTTCGTGGAGCACCACGACCGGCCGCGTACCGGGGTGATGCTGCACGGACTGGAGCAGGTCCCGCGCAGGGAGCTGGAGTACCGCGGAGCCTTCTTCACGGAGATGGACGTGGACGCCGTGCTGCGCCGCGCCCCCGCCGTCGCCCTGGTGGACGAACTCGCCCACACCAATGTCCCCGGCTCCCGTAACGCCAAGCGCTGGCAGGACGTCGAGGAGCTGCTGGCCGCGGGGATCGACGTCGTCTCCACCGTCAACATCCAGCACCTGGAGTCCCTCGGCGACGTGGTGGAGTCGATAACGGGCATACGGCAGCGTGAGACCGTCCCCGACGAGGTGGTGCGCCGCGCCGACCAGATAGAGCTCGTCGACATGTCTCCGCAGGCCCTGCGCCGCCGCATGGCGCACGGCAACGTCTACCAGTCCGACAAGATCGACGCCGCCCTGTCGAACTACTTCCGGCCCGGAAACCTGACCGCCCTGCGCGAGCTGGCCCTGCTGTGGGTGGCGGACCGGGTCGACGAATACCTGAACGAGTACCGCAGCCAGCACCAGGTGTCGGCGATCTGGGGCTCCCGCGAGCGGATCGTCGTCGGGCTCACCGGCGGCCCCGAGGGCCGGACCCTGATCCGCCGCGCCGCCCGTCTCGCGGAGAAGGGCGCCGGCGGCGAGGTGATGGCCGTCTACATCGCCCGCAGCGACGGGCTCACCTCCGCCTCGCCCAAGGAACTGGCCGTCCAGCGCACCCTCGTCGAGGACCTGGGCGGCACCTTCCACCACGTGGTGGGCGACGACATCCCGGCGGCGCTGCTCGACTTCGCCCGCGGGGTGAACGCCACCCAGATCGTCCTCGGCTCCTCGCGCCGCAAGGCCTGGCAGTACGTCTTCGGGCCCGGCGTCGGCGCCACGGTCGCCCGCGAGTCCGGCCCCGACCTCGACGTGCACATCGTCACCCACGAGGAGGTCGCCAAGGGCCGCGGTCTGCCGGTGGCCCGGGGCGCGCGCCTGGGCCGTACGCGCATCGTGGCCGGCTGGCTGGTCGGCGTCCTCGGCCCGGTCGTCCTCGGGCTGCTGCTGAGCACCGTCGACCTGGGCCTCGCCAACGACATGCTGCTGTTCCTGGCGCTGACCGTGGCGGCGGCCCTGCTCGGCGGGCTCTTCCCGGCGCTCGCCTCGGCGGCTTTGGGCTCGTTCCTGCTGAACTACTACTACACGCCTCCGCTGCACCGGCTGACGATCGCCGACCCCCGGAACATCGTCGCCATCGCGATCTTCGTCGCGGTCGGGGTGTCGGTGGCCTCGGTGGTGGACCTCGCCGCCCGGCGCACCCACCAGGCGGCCCGGCTGCGCGCCGAGTCCGAGATCCTCTCCTTCCTCGCGGGCAGCGTGCTGCGCGGCGAGACCAGCCTGGAGGCGCTGCTGGAGCGGGTGCGGGAGACCTTCGGCATGGAGTCCGTGGCGCTGCTGGAGCGCGAGAGCGACGTCGCGCCCTGGACCTGTGCGGGCAGCGTCGGCCCCCGTGCCTCGGTCGGGCGGCCCGAGGACGCCGACGTGGACGTGCCCGCCGGGGACCACATGGCGCTCGCGCTGTCCGGGCGCGTCCTGCCCGCCTCCGACCGCCGGGTGCTGGCCGCCTTCGCCGCGCAGGCCGCGGTGGTCCTGGACCGGCAGCGTCTGCAGCAGGAGGCCGAACGGGCCCGCACGCTCGCCGAGGGCAACCGCATCCGCACCGCCCTGCTGGCCGCCGTCAGCCATGACCTGCGCACCCCGCTCGCGGGCATCAAGGCATCGGTGACCTCCCTCAGGTCGGACGACGTGGAGTGGTCCGACGAGGACCGCGCGGAGCTGCTGGCGGCGATCGAGGAGGGCGCCGACCGGCTCGACCACCTGGTCGGCAACCTGCTCGACATGTCACGCCTCCAGACCGGCACCGTCACCCCGCTGATCCGGGAGATCGACGTCGACGAGGTGGTCCCGATGGCGCTCGGCGGGGTGCCGGAGGACAGCGTGGAACTCGACATCCCGGAGACGTTGCCGATGGTCGCCGTGGACGCCGGGCTGCTGGAGCGCACGGTGGCGAACCTCGTCGAGAACGCGGTCAAGTACAGCCCCCTCGGCACATCCGTCCTGGTCGCCGCCAGCGCCCTCGCCGACCGGGTCGAGGTGCGTGTCGTCGACCGCGGCCCCGGCGTCCCCGACGAGGCGAAGGAACGCATCTTCGAGCCCTTCCAGCGCTACGGCGACGCCCCCCGCGGCGCCGGCGTCGGCCTCGGCCTCGCGGTGGCCCGCGGCTTCGCCGAGGCCATGGGCGGCACCCTGAACGCGGAGGACACCCCCGGCGGAGGGCTCACCATGGTCCTCACCCTGCGGGCCGTGAACGGCGCCCACCACCCCGTACGAGTCGCCGAACCAGAAAGGCAGACCACATGACCCGGGTGCTCGTGGTCGATGACGAGCCGCAGATCGTGCGCGCCCTCGTGATCAACCTGAAGGCGCGCAAGTACGACGTCGACGCGGCCACCGACGGCGTGACCGCGCTGCAGCTCGCCGCCGCCCGCCACCCCGACGTCGTGGTGCTGGACCTCGGGCTGCCCGACCTGGACGGCGTCGAGGTGATCAAGGGGCTGCGCGGCTGGACCCGGGTGCCGATCATCGTGCTGTCCGCCCGCCACTCCTCCGACGAGAAGGTCCAGGCGCTGGACGCGGGTGCCGACGACTACGTCACCAAGCCGTTCGGCATGGACGAGCTGCTGGCCCGCCTGCGCGCCGCCGTCCGCCGCGCGGAGCCGAACGGGGGCGGCGAGGACGACGTGATCGTGGAGACCGAGGGCTTCACCGTCGACCTGGCCGCGAAGAAGGTCAACCGGGCCGGCAAGGACGTACGCCTCACCCCCACGGAGTGGCACCTGCTGGAGGTGCTGGTCCGCAACACGGGCCGCCTGGTCAGCCAGAAACAGCTGCTGCAGGAGGTGTGGGGGCCCTCGTACGGGACGGAGACGAACTACCTGCGGGTGTACATGGCCCAGCTGAGACGGAAGCTGGAGGCGGACCCGTCGCATCCGAAGCACTTCGTCACGGAGCCGGGGATGGGGTACCGGTTCGAGAAGTGAGCCGGGAGCCCGGTGGGGCAGCGAGGGGCCGTGCCGCCGGTACGTCCGTGTCGGCGCCCCCCGGTACGCTTTCTGTATGAGCGCTGTCCCTCGTTCCGAAAAGCCGGTGGGCCGCCTCCGGCGCATGCTGGACCGGCTCTCCTCGTCACAGGAGGACCTGGAGTCCGAGGAACTGCGGGAGGACGCCGAGACCGCGGGCTGTACGAGGATCGGCGACTGCCACGACCGACAGATCGTCACGGTTACTGGTACCTTGCGCACGGTCACGCTGCGCCCGCGGGCCGGTGTCCCGGCGCTGGAGGCCGAGCTGTTCGACGGTTCGGCCGCGCTGGACGTGGTGTGGCTCGGCAGGCGCTCGATCGTCGGGATAGAGCCGGGACGCAAGCTGATCGCGTCCGGCCGGATCTCGATGAGCCGGGGCCGCAGAGTGCTGTTCAATCCCAAGTACGAACTCAGACCGCTCGGACGGGAGTAGCCGGTGACGTCACTCGAGAAGCCGACCGAAGGCGCCCAGCAGGATTCGCGGGCGGTGACCGAGGCCGCGCTCTTCGAGGCGTTCGGCGGGGTCCGCGGCATGGTCGAGACCGTGGTGCCCGGCCTGTTCTTCGTCACGATCTTCACCGTCAACAAGAACCTGCACTGGTCGGCGATCGTCGCGCTCGCGGTGTCCCTGCTGCTGGTGGTGGTCCGCCTCGCCATGCGGGACACCGTGAAGCACGCGTTCAGCGGTGTCTTCGGCGTGGCGTTCGGTGTGGTCTTCGCGATGATGACCGGCAACGCGAAGGACTTCTACCTGCCGGGCATGCTCTACACGCTGGGCCTCGGGCTCGCGTACATCATCACCACGCTCGCCGGAGTCCCGCTGATCGGCCTGATCCTCGGCCCGGTCTTCAAGGAGAACCTCTCCTGGCGCACGCGCAACCCGGGCCGTAAGAGGGCCTACGGCAAGGCCAGCTGGGCCTGGGGGCTGATCCTGCTCGGCAAGTGCGCGATCCTGTTCCCC
The DNA here is from genome assembly GCF_055639175.1 of Streptomyces sp. NPDC107546. Taxonomy (NCBI): domain Bacteria; kingdom Bacillati; phylum Actinomycetota; class Actinomycetes; order Kitasatosporales; family Streptomycetaceae; genus Streptomyces; species Streptomyces sp. NPDC107546. The sequence continues at coordinate 129,303 of NZ_JBVKBA010000001.1, forward strand.
CTGTACTGGTGGGCGAACACCGCCCAACTGGGCTGGGTACTGATCGCGTTGAAGATCCCGCCGTTCCTGCTCGCCGTGTGGCTGACGTGGGTGTTCCTGGCGAAGGCGCCCGCACCGATCGACGTGTTCGCGGAGATGGAGGCCGAAGAGGCTGCGCAGGCGGCTGCCGCCAAGAGCGAAGGGGCCGGGCGGCACCGCCGGGAGGCTTAGTCCCCGGTGGTGGGGTGGCCGTCCGGGGACTGTCGCCCCCAGACCCCCGCTTGGCCTGAACGGCCTTGACCTCGATCTCCCCCAAGCCCTTCGAGCAGGGAGACCCCCGGACGGGCTGGTTCCGCCGACCACGCTGCCAATCGGACCCAAGGGTGCGCCCGGACGTCCCAGGCGCACCCGAACCGCACCTTCGCGGCCTAGCCCGCCGCATCCTCCCTGCGCACCGACAGCAGTTCCTCCAGCTGACCCTCGCGTGCCTGGGCCGCCACGAAGAGCAGTTCGTCGCCCGCCTCCAAAGAGTCCTCCTGGGACGGGGTCAGGACCCGGGTGCCGCGGATGATCGTCACCAGGGACGTGTCCTCAGGCCACTGCACATCGCCCACCTGCGTACCCGCCAGGGCCGACTCGGGCGGCAGGGTCAGCTCGACCAGGTTCGCGTCGCCGTGGCTGAAGCGGAGCAGACGGACCAGGTCGCCTACGCTCACCGCCTCCTCCACCAGCGCCGACATCAGGCGCGGGGTGGAGACGGCCACGTCCACGCCCCACGACTCGTTGAACAGCCACTCGTTCTTCGGGTTGTTGACCCGGGCGACGACGCGCGGGACGCCGTACTCCGTCTTCGCCAGCAGCGACACGACCAGGTTCACCTTGTCGTCGCCCGTCGCGGCGATGACCACGTTGCAGCGCTGGAGTGCCGCCTCGTCCAGGGACGTGATCTCACAGGCGTCGGCCAGCAGCCACTCCGCCTGCGGGACGCGCTCGACCGAGATCGCGGTCGGCGCCTTGTCGATGAGAAGGACCTCGTGGCCGTTCTCCAGCAGTTCGCCCGCGATCGAGCGACCGACCGCGCCGGCACCGGCAATGGCGACCCTCATCAGTGACCGCTCTCCTCTTCAGGGCCCTCGGCGAACGCCGACTCGACCTTCTCGACGTCGTCCGTCCGCATCATCACGTGCACGAGGTCGCCCTCCTGCAGCACCGTCTGCGATGTGGGCAGCATGGCCTCGCCCAGCCGGGTGAGGAACGCCACCCGGACGCCGGTCTCCTCCTGCAGCTTGCTGATCTTGTGGCCGACCCACTTCGGCGACGCGTGCACCTCGGCGAGCTGGACGCCGCCGGTGGGGTCGCGCCACAGCGGCTCCGCACCGGACGGCAGCAGACGCCGCAGCATCTGGTCCGCCGTCCAGCGGACCGTGGCGACGGTCGGGATGCCGAGCCGCTGGTAGACCTCGGCGCGGCGGGGGTCGTAGATCCGGGCCGCGACGTTCTCGATGCCGAACATCTCGCGGGCCACCCGCGCCGCGATGATGTTCGAGTTGTCGCCGCTCGAGACGGCGGCGAAGGCGCCGGCCTCCTCGATGCCCGCCTCACGCAGGGTGTCCTGATCGAAGCCGACGCCGGTGACACGACGGCCGCCGAACCCGGAGCCCAGTCGTCGGAAGGCGGTGGGGTCCTGGTCGATCACGGCGACCGTGTGCCCCTGTTGCTCCAGGGTCTGGGCCAGAGCGGAGCCCACTCTTCCGCAGCCCATGATGACGATGTGCACGACCGTCCTTCCGATGTCAATGGTTACGACTCAGTCCAAACAGGTTCTCAGACCGCCGCCCAAGCTACACACGCGCGGTGCGTACAGGGGACCCCTGTGCACCATGCCGGACCCGTCGTGCGGGCAACCTCCGGGCCGACAGCCGAAGGGGTTTTGTCATGGAGGCATGCCGAACTCCTCACCTGCGGAATCCGCAGCGCGCCCCCGCACGTGTTTCACTCGTGAGGCAGATCTCCTCCGGCGGGTGGAGGGGTGCCCGGACGACCCCTTACGATCCTCTGTTGTGTCCAAACTGACCGACGTGCCCAAACGGATCCTGATCGGGCGCGCACTGCGCAGCGACCGGCTGGGAGAAACGCTCCTGCCGAAGCGCATCGCACTCCCCGTCTTCGCCTCCGACCCGCTCTCCTCCGTCGCGTACGCGCCCGGAGAAGTTCTGCTGGTCCTCTCCATCGCGGGCGTGTCGGCCTACCACTTCAGCCCCTGGATCGCCGTCGCCGTCGTCGTGCTCATGTTCACGGTGGTCGCCTCCTACCGGCAGAACGTGCACGCGTACCCGAGCGGCGGCGGCGACTACGAGGTGGCCACGACGAACCTCGGCCCCAAGGCCGGCCTCACCGTCGCCAGCGCCCTGCTCGTCGACTACGTCCTCACGGTCGCCGTGTCGATCTCGTCCGGCATCGAGAACCTGGGCTCCGCGGTCCCGTTCGTCGTCGAGCACAAGGTGTTCTGCGCGGTCGCCGTGGTCGTGCTGCTCACGCTGATGAACCTGCGCGGCGTCAAGGAGTCCGGCACGCTGTTCGCGATCCCGACCTACGTCTTCGTCGCGGGCGTCTTCATCATGATCGCGTGGGGCGCGTTCCGCGGGCTGGTCCTCGACGACACCATGCGCGCGCCCACGGCCGCGTACCAGATCAAGGCCGAGCACCAGGGCCTGGCGGGCTTCGCGCTCGTCTTCCTCCTCCTGCGCGCCTTCTCCTCCGGCTGCGCCGCGCTCACCGGAGTGGAGGCGATCTCCAACGGCGTCCCGGCCTTCCGCAAGCCCAAGTCGAAGAACGCGGCGACCACGCTCGCGATGATGGGCCTGCTCGCCGTCACCATGTTCTGCGGCATCATCGTCCTCGCCATGACGACCAAGGTCCGCATGGCCGAGAACCCGGCCACCGACCTGATCCACAACGGCAACCCGCTCGGCTCGGGATACGTCCAGAACCCGGTGATCTCGCAGGTCGCCGAGGCCGTCTTCGGCAAGGGCAGCTTCCTGTTCGTGGTTCTTGCCGCCGCCACCGCGCTGGTGCTGTTCCTCGCCGCGAACACCGCCTACAACGGCTTCCCGCTGCTCGGCTCGATCCTCGCCCAGGACCGCTACCTGCCGCGCCAGCTGCACACCCGCGGCGACCGCCTCGCCTTCTCCAACGGCATCGTCCTGCTCGCCGGCACGGCGACATTGCTGATCTTCATCTACGGCGCCGACTCGACCCGGCTGATCCAGCTCTACATCGTGGGCGTGTTCGTGTCCTTCACGCTCAGCCAGACCGGCATGGTCAAGCACTGGAACCGCCACCTCGCCGTGGAGAAGGACCAGGCCAAGCGCAGCCACATGATCCGCTCGCGTGCCATCAACGCCTTCGGCGCCTTCTTCACCGGCCTGGTGCTGGTCGTCGTCCTGGTCACGAAGTTCACGCACGGCGCCTGGGTCGCCCTGCTCGGCATGTGCATCTTCTACGCGACGATGACCGCGATCCGCCGCCACTACGACGGCGTGGCCGAGGAGCTCGCCGCGCCCGAGGGCCCCAGCGACGACAGCGTGCGCCCCTCCCGGGTCCACTCGGTGGTGCTCATCTCCAAGATCCACCGCCCCACGCTGCGCGCCCTCGCCTACGCCAAACTGCTGCGCTCCGACAGCCTGGAGGCACTCAGCGTCAACGTCGACCCGGCGGAGACGAAGGCGCTGAGGGAGGAGTGGGAGCGGCGCGGCATCGACGTACCGCTTAAGGTCCTCGACTCGCCGTACCGGGAGATCACCCGGCCCGTGATCGAGTACGTCAAGGGCCTGCGCCGCGAGTCCCCGCGCGACGCCGTCTCGGTGATCATCCCCGAGTACGTGGTGGGCCGCTGGTACGAGCATCTGCTGCACAACCAGAGCGCGCTGCGGCTCAAGGGCCGGCTGCTGTTCACGCCGGGCATCATGGTGACCTCGGTGCCGTACCAGCTGGCGTCCTCGGAGGCGGCCAAGCGGCGCGCCCGCAAGCGGCAGGAGTGGAACGCGCCGGGCGCGGTGCGGCGTGGACCGGCGCAGGAGCGGACGCGGGAGTCGTCGGCTTCGCAGGCACCGCGGAGCTGAGGCCGCCCCCGGCCGTGGTGAACGGCCGGACGGCACCCACGTAGACTGGTGGGCTGTTGTCCGGCCGAGCCGTCGACGCGCCGTCGTCTTGTTCGCGCCCCTTTCCCGCATCTGGATCTGGAGTCGCCCCCCATGCAGGCAGAACCGAAGAAGTCGCTGGTGGGGGAGGAGTACGAGGTCGAGATCGGCCCCGTCGCCCACGGCGGTCACTGCATCGCCCGCACGGACGCCGGTCAGGTCCTCTTCGTCCGGCACGCACTGCCCGGCGAGCGGGTCGTGGCGCGGGTCACCGAGGGCGAGGAGGGAGCCCGTTTCCTGCGCGCGGACGCCGTACGCGTGCTGGAGGCGTCGAAGGACCGCGTGGAGGCGCCCTGCCCCTACGCCGGCCCCGGCCGTTGTGGCGGCTGTGACTGGCAGCACGCCAAGCCCGGCGCACAGCGCCGGCTGAAGGCCGAGGTGATCGCCGAGCAGCTGCGCCGGCTCGCGGGTCTCACGCCCGAGGAGGCGGGCTGGGACGGCACGGTGGTGCCGGCGGAGGGCGACAAGCTGCCCGCCGGCGAAGTGCCCCAGTGGCGTACGCGGGTGCAGTACGCGGTGGACGCGTCCGGCAGGGCGGGCCTGCGCCGGCACCGCTCGCACGAGGTGGAGCCGATCGACCACTGTCTGATCGCCGCCGAGGGCGTCAGCGAACTGGGCATCGAGAAGCGGGACTGGACGGGGATGGACTCCGTCGAGGCGATCGCGGCGACGGGCTCGCAGGACCGCCAGGTCGTCCTGACCCCGAAGCCGGGCGCGCGCCTGCCGCTGGTGGAACTGGACAAGCCGGTCTCCGTCCTGCGCGTGGACGAGAAGACGGGCGGCATCCACCGCGTCCACGGCCGCCCCTTCGTCCGCGAACGCGCCGACGGCCGTACGCACCGCGTCGGAGCCGGCGGCTTCTGGCAGGTCCACCCCAAGGCGGCGGACACCCTGGTCACGGCGGTGATGCAGGGCCTGCTTCCGCGCAAGGGTGACATGGCGCTCGACCTCTACTGCGGCGTCGGCCTCTTCGCGGGCGCGCTGGCCGACCGGATCGGCGAGAAGGGCGCGGTGCTCGGCATCGAGTCGGGCAGGCGCGCGGTCGAGGACGCCCGGCACAACCTCGCCGACTTCCCCCGCGTCCGCATCGAACAGGGCAAGGTCGAATCGGTCCTGCCGCGCACGGGCATCACGGAGGTCGACCTGATCGTCCTCGACCCGCCACGGGCAGGCGCGGGCCGCAGGACGGTCGCCCACCTCTCCTCGCTGAGCGCACGCAGGATCGCCTACGTCGCCTGCGACCCGGCCGCCCTGGCACGGGATCTGGCGTACTTCCGGGAGGGCGGGTACGGGGTGCGGACGCTGCGGGCGTTCGATCTGTTTCCGATGACGCATCATGTGGAGTGCGTGGCGATTCTCGAACCGGCCGCCAAGGGGTCCTGACCTGCGGGTTCGCCATCCCGGGTGCTTCCTTCGACCTGTTTCCCTCCGCACAACACATCGGGCAGGGAACCATCCGCTTTGGGCCTCTGAGCTGCGGTTTCAGGCACGGACGGCGTGCCGTCGCTCGTGCTCCCGACGCTATTTTTGGCACGATTGACGCTCAGGTGACGCTCGTGCTGAAACTTCGTCATGGCTTCCGTGAGCGGTGCTGATACCCAACGGCCCACCCTGACGTACTGGTCGCCTTGCGCGTGCGCAGCAACTGGGAGTGGCGCGCCGAGCACGCCTTCCCGCCTGAGGGATCAGCGTGTTTCTGAAGGCCCACCTGACGGTCGGGGATGGCAATGCCGTCGCGTCCCCCGAGAGTACTTTTGCGACTACACATCGCACGGCTAAGTCGGCTATTGCGATGCCGTCCTGACCCACACCAGCATCTGATTTCCCAGCAATCACCGAACGCGCCGTTCGTGCCTCGCGAGCGCCCCCCCGTGCGCACTGAGTCGGCCCCTTCGCCTCCAACAAGCTGTGTCTGTGGTGATCCACCGCCCGCGTCCACAGCTTGAAGGGGGACAAGATGCCGGAGGAATGGATACGGGCTCTTGTGGCGGACTTTGGATCCGAGTGCAGGGAGCGTCTGCGGGTCAGCGACACGGAGGCGTCCATCAGCCTGCCGGTGGCGAAGCTGGTGGAGACTTTCGGGGCCCGCCGGAAATTGAGTCCTCGCCTTCGTCCCGAGCACCCCTTGCCTGAGGCTCGGGTGCGTCCGGACTACGCCGTGGAGACCTCGGGGCGCATCACCGGCTTCCTTGAGCTGAAGGCTCCGGGGCACGACGTCACGCCCGACGGCTTCACGAAGCGGGACCGGGAGCAGTGGGAGCTGATGCGCCGGCTGCCCAATGTGCTGTACAGCAACGGTCACACCTGGTGCCTGTACCGAGGAGGTTCGCGGCCTCAACGCACGGTTCGGCTCGAAGGTGATCTGTACCGGTCCGGCAGCCGGTTGCGTACCGGCGATGCCGACGGAGCGGCGTTCCGTGATCTGCTTCGGTAATTTCTCGGGTGGCAGCCCCAACGCATTACCACCGTCAACCAGTTGGTGTCGTCCATCGCTCCGCTGTGCCAGTACCTGCGGGAGGAGGTGCGCGATCACATCCGCCAGGAGCCGCGTGTGCAGCTCCGGCATGTCCGTCACGCGACTGCCCGGGTGCGGGAGGCGAGCTGCGGGAAGGCGTCTTCCCATACGGCGCGCACGGTGCGACCGACGAGGGTGCGCAGCACAGGCCACAGCTGGAGGAGCAGGTCCCGGTTGAGGTACCGGGGCAGGTCATCACGCAGGCCCTCGTGCAGGACGGTGCGGTACAGGCCCATGCGCTGGCGAGGCTTGGTCAGGTCGTACGAGGTCATCCCCGACCAGGCCATGTGCAGCGGCAGCTCCACGATCCCCTGGGCCGGGCCGTACAACTCATCCAGGGACTCCGGCAGACGCCGCCGGAACTTCTCCCGATAGAGCGCGAGGTCCTCGGCGTCCGCCCCCCGGAGGTCCCTCGGCGCGGGTGCGGGGTGCAGGGCGAAGTTCGGACGGCCACGTTCGTCCGTGGTCTCGACGACGCAGGTGAGGGACGGGGTACGGCGGCTCGGTACGCCGTCCTCGGTCATGCCGCAGGTCTCGATGGAAACGTCATCCTCGGGGAATCCCGCGGCCAACGGCACCGGGTAGCGAACGTCAAATGTCCGGGGCGTGAGCGGGCGAGCCCGTCGTGGGGGCCCATACACGGAAGAGGGCGCGGCCGACGCGCGAACGGCACTGTCCGCGCCGGGCCGGGCGGCGGGCGCGGACAGCAGTACGTCACTGACGACCGGTCACCAGGTGTCCCGGGCCGCCCGCCCGCCCCGCCGCGTGGTCATGCCGCGGGGCGCTTGACCGACATGAGATGGGCGAACACCACCACGTTGGCCTCGTAGTCGTGAGCGCTGTGGTTGTAGTCGCCGCCGCAGGTGATCAGCCGCAGCTGAGGGGTCTGAGCGTCGGCGTACACCCGGTTGTCCGGGAAGCCGGCCTTGCTGAAGGTCTCGACCGAGTCGACCTTGAACCTGGCGACGGTGCCGTCCGCTCGGGTGATGTCCACCTTGCTTCCCCGTTTGAGGGTGCGCAGCAGTACGAACACCGCCGGGCCGGTCTTGGTGTCGACGTGCCCCACCACGATCGACGTGCCCCGCTCGCCCGGCGAGGCGCCGCCCCGGTACCAGCCCACCAGGTTGGTGTTGTTCCCGGGCGGCGGGTTCAGGTGCCCGGAGGCCCCCAGGGAGAGTTCCGTGAACGGCGCGTCCACCCCGATCTGCGGAATCTCGATCCGCTTCGGCGCCGACCGCGGCAGCCCCTGCTTCTGAGGACTCGCCGTCGCGTCCGGCCCCGGAGCCACCGGGGTGGCGGCCGCCGGCGGGGCGGCGTCCACGGGCGGAGCGGCGTCCACAGGAGGGTCCAGATTCGCGGGCGAGACGGCGACGGCGGGCGGGGCCGCCGGCTTGGGGTCCGCAGGGGTGCCGGTCAGTGAGTTGTGGATGAGCAGAACGCCCAGCCCCACCGCCACGGCCGGCCACAGCAGTGCTCGGCCGGCGGTACGGCGGGGCGCGGGTCCGCTCCGCGGCCGATCCGGTGGGGTGGGCTGCGAGAGGGCCATCGGACAATGCCTCTTCATCGACGGGGGCGAGGATCGGACTTCAGGGGCCGGCAGCGGCCGGCACAAGCGCCGCAGCCGCGGACGCCGTCACCCTTTCCAGGGCGACAGCGGCCGCGACCGCGCAGCAACCGGCGAGGGCCGCCGATCAGGCACTGGCGACACTCGACGCGCCCCGGCGCCGCAGCATGTACGCCCCCGCGCCGAGACCGCCGAGGAGCAGCACCGAGCCCGCGGCCAGGCCGCTGCCGGACTCCGCCAGCCCGCCGCCACCGGCCTTCACCCCACCGTGGGGCTTCTTCGACCCGCGCTCCTCGCTCCCGCTCGCGCCCTCCTCCTCGTCGCCCTTCGACCGCGAGCCACCATGGGCGCGCTCGCCGCCCTGCTCGTCGTCCTGCGAGAACTGCTCGTCCTCGCCCGACCAGCCGCCCTCCTCCTGCTTGGCCATGGCCAGGGCGCCGCCACCGGCCTTCACCCCACCGCGCGGCTTGTCCTTCGAACGGCCGTTCTCCTTGCCCTTCGACTCCCCACCCTTGTCGTTGTCGCCCTCCTCGCCCTTCTCCTCGCCGTTCTCCTCGCTCTTGCCGCCGTGCTCCTCGCCCCTGGACTCCTCGCCGTTCTCCTCGCTCTTGCCGCCGTGCTCCTCGCCCCTGGACTCCTCGCCGTTCTCCTCGCTCTTGCCGCCCTGCTCCTCGCCCTTGTACTCCTCGCTCTTGCCGCCCTGCTCCTCGTCGTTGGATTCCTCGCCCTTGTGGTGGCCGTGCTCCTTGCCCTTGTGGCCGCCGTGCTCCTCGCCGCCGTAGGAACCGCCGTCCGCGGCCCGAAGCTCGGGCGCCGACAGGGCGTACGCGGCGGGAGCGGAGAACACGACGGCAGCGGCGATCGCCGCGGAGGCGAACATGGTCCGGGTCGCTCGCATGAGAGGTAGTCCTTTCATCGCCACCACGAAGGCCGACACCACGTCGGCACGGGAAATCGCAGTGGTGACGTGATCACCTTCAACCCGAGGACCGCCTCTCACCACCGCAGAACACGGCAAGCGAGCCAGCTCGTACTCCCTCCGGGTGCCTGCGGGCCGAAAAGTAACCCGGTCGGCAGCACACCCGTTAGTACTAGTCCGACCACGAATGGACGCGGGGGAAGCGTGTCCGGACATCGATGTGCCGCACTCGTCGCTGCGATGACGCGGCATCAGGTCTCCGCACGACCGGGAGGCCGGCCACTCCAGGTGCGAAGGCATGTTCGACGTGCATTCAACTTGGTTCCTGTCATGTGAGTTGAGCGCGATTCGTGCGTCGCGCGACGCAGCGTCAGGATCCTTGTACCGCCGATTGCGGGGCGATGGCGCCGATCGGTCGCGTCGGGTCCCGGGCGGCGATGTCGGGGGCGGATCCCTCGGCGGGCCCGCCCATACCGGGCGAGCCGCGCTCCGGGCCGGGCGGGCGCCGGCGACCGGGCCGAGACGGATGCGGTGACCGCGGAGAGGTCTTCGGGTCGTGGCCGGAGGGGTGCGCCTCGTGATGCGCGCATGCCCCTGGTCCGCCGGCGATGGGCCCGCACGACCCTGGTCCGCCTGCGGACGGCCCGCATGGCGCCGCCCGGGTGACGGTCCCCCTCGCTTGCTTTGTCTCTTGCGCAATCCGGGAACTGATGGGCGTCCGGAAGCGTCGATCATGGTGGACGCGGACGACGACATGGCCGTGGAGGACATCGATGGGTGTGGCCCTGACCAAGGGCGGCAACGTGTCGCTGAGCAAGCAGGCCCCCGGCCTGACCGCCGTGACGGTGGGACTGGGCTGGCAGGCGGACACGGGCTACGAGCCGGACGCCGGCGCACTCCTGTGCGACGGGAGCGGCAAGGTGCTGTCCGACGAGCACTTCGTCTTCTTCAACAACCTGAGCAGCCCGGACGGTTCGGTCCGCCACTCCGGCAGCGGCGGCCCGGTCGGCGGTGACGACCAGCAGATCCACGTCGACCTCATGGGGGTCCCGGGTGAGGTCACGAGCATCGTCTTCCTGGTGTCGCTCTGCGACGCCCCGGCCCGCGGCCAGGCCTTCGAGCACCTCGGCGGCGCCCACATCCGGGTCGTCGACGAGGACGGCGGCGCCGAACTGGCCCGCTACGACCTCGCGACCGCCGGTCTGTCCGCGGAAACCGCCCTGGTCTTCGGTGAGTTGTACCGGCACGGCGCGGAGTGGAAGTTCCGCGCCGTCGGCCAGGGCTACGCCTCCGGGGTGGCGGGCATCGCCACCGACTACGGCGTGAACGTGCTGAAGGAGAGCGCGAGCCCGGCGCCACCGGTCACCATCGCCAAGTCCGCAGCGAAGACCGGTCCGTCGTATCCGCCCGCCCCCACCACCGCCCCACCGCCGCAGGCGGTCACCGCGCCGCCGCAACCCCCAGGGAGTTCCCTCGTGACGTGCTTCTTCGACCCGACCCACGGCCCCGGCACGACGACGGTGACGTGGTCGCCGCAGTGGGGCGTGCCCCGGCAGATCCAGACCTGCGGCGGCTGTGCGCAGCGCGTGCAGACGACGGTGCCGCCGTTCTACACCCCGCCACAGCAGGGCTACCCCCAGCCCGTGCAGCAGGGTTACCCGCAGCCCGTGCAGCAGGGTTACCCGCAGCCCGTGCAGCAGGGGTATCCGCAGCAGGGCCATCACGACCAGTACGCGGACCACCACCAGCACGGGGGCGGCCGCCGCTTCGGCACGGGCGCGCTCATCGGTGCGGGCGCGGCCGGACTGATCGGCGGAGCGCTGCTCAACGAGGCGTTCGACGACGACGAACCGGAGGTCGTGGTCAACAACTACTACGAGGACTGACGACGCGGGCGGCGGGGCCGGAGGGGACCTCGGGCCCCGCGTCCCGCGCACGCCACCGACTGCGCCCACACGGGCCTCAATGCGCCGGGTGCGGAAGGGGCGGGAGTACGTTCGGTACGGGCACGCGGTGCGTCGGGTGCCCGCCGGTTCCCCGGGTGCGAAGGCGCAGGGGGAGAGGGGCGAGAGATGGCCGAGTCCCGGCTGCGGCGCAAGTGGCTTCCCGTGCTGGTGCTGGCCCTCGCCCTGTACGTCATCGTCCGTGCCGCCGGCACCCCGCAGTCCAGCGCGCCGCCCCCCGCCGCCGCGTCCACCCCCGCCCCCACCCCGCCCTCCGCCTCCCCCTCTTCGAGTGCGTCCGCGTCGAAGAGCGCGTCGGCGTACGACCCGGTCGACTACGCCCCCCAGGTCCGGGCCCGGGCCCGCCAGGCGGGGATCGACGCCCGACTGCTGATGGCGATCCTCTACAACGAGGCCTACAAACCGCACGATCCGGCCCTGGAACGGGCCTGGCAGAAGTACAAACCGGATGCGTCCTTCGGCATCGCCGACATGCACCGCGCCACCTTCGACGCGGTCAAACAGGGCCGGGACTTCGCCGGTCGCCGCTGGGAGGACCTGCCCGACGACCGGGACCTGGCCATCGAGTCCGCGGCCTGGTACCTGCACGACCTGGCCGCGCAACTGCCCGCCACCTGGCCCGCCTCCTACACCAAGGACGACCTGCTGGCCCTCGGCTACAACGCCGGCGTGGGCAACATGCTCGCCTTCGCGCGCGGAGCGGCCCCGGGCGCCCAGGCCCGCTCCTACCTCGACCGCCTGCACGCCAACTGGACGAAGGCGGGCCAGGCGGTCGGAGCGTAGCGTTCTGTCACCCGTACGAGAGGTCGGAGCACGGGTCGTCGTCGGCGGAGCGGGCGTCGGCCTCCACCGAGGAGGGCAGGGCGGTGGGTGTGGGGGAGGCCGAGGGGGCGGCGGTGACATAGGACCGGCCCAGGACGACATCGATGCCCGCACCGGTGAGGGGCTTCAGCTGTGCGCCGCGGAAGAGCCGGGCGACCGTTTCGGCCCTGGTCTTCAGGTCCGCGCCGTACTCGATGACGGTGGTGGCGTGGTCCTGGCTGCTCGCGTTGGCGGTGCCGGTGACCGTGAAGCCGTGCCGGGTCAGGGTCGCCGCGGCGCGGGAGGCCAGGCCGCCGGTGGTCGTGCCGTTGTAGACCGCAACGTCGATGCCGGCCCCGGAAACGTCCGCGCTCGGGCTCGGTGAGGCGGAGGCGGCGGCCTTGCCCTTCGTGCCGGCGGCGTCCTTGCCGTCGATCGTGCGGTCCGCCCTGAGGCCGGCCCACAGCTCCGAAGCGTCCGGCTCGACGATCGCCACGCGCTCGCCGACGTACCGCCAGGGAATGGTGACGAACTTGGTGTTGTGCAGGTCGATGTCCTTCAGCGACATCGCGAAGGAGATCAGCTTGTTCGCCGAGCCGAGTCCGGGATCGACGGTCAGGGACTTGGTGGCGGCTTCGGCGAGCGGCAGCAGGTCGGTCGGGGTGAGCCCGTCGCTCTTCACCTTCTTGATCAGGCCGGCCACGAACGCCTGCTGACGCTTGATCCGGCCTATGTCCGACCCGTCCCCGATGCCGTGCCGGATGCGCACGTAGTCCAGGGCCTTCTCTCCCGACACGGTCTGCACGCCCTTCCTGAACAACAGCGCGCCCCGGGTTCTGAGGTTGGGGTTCAGATCGTTCTCGTACACCTCCTGCGGCACGCACACCTGCACCCCGCCCACCGCGTCCGTCAGAGCCGCGAAGCCCTTGAAGTCGACGACGACCGTGTGGTCGACGCGCAGCCCGGTGAGGCTCTCGACGGTGTTCTGGGTGCAGGCGGGGTTGCCCTTGGCGGTCTCCCCCACCGAGTAGGCCGCGTTGAACATCGTGTTCGGCTGCGCCTTGGTCCACGTGTCGTCCGGGAGCCTGCACGGCGGGATGGTCACCAGCGTGTCGCGGGGGATCGAGAGGGCGACGGCGTGCCGGTGGTCGGCGTAGATGTGCAGCAGAAAGGTGGTGTCGGAGCGGCCTATGTCGCTGCTGTCGCCCCCGCCGAGCGCGGAGTTGCCGTCGGTGCGCGCGTCCGTGCCGATGACGAGGACGTTCTCGCCCTTCGACGCCCCGGGCTCCGGTCGGTTCCTGGACAGCCCCCCGGCGTCGAAGGTGTCGATGTCGCTGTTCAGTTTGAGGTAGATCCATCCCAGGCCGGCCGTACCGAGCACCACGACGGTGAGCGCGACGGCCAGGGCTATGCGCAGCGTGCCCCGCTTGCGGCGCCGTGCGCCACCGCCGTGGTGGCTCGGAGGCTCGCTCCCGCGGCGGTGGCGGGACGGGGTGGCCTGGCGGCTCGTCGGCATGGCCGCGCCCTCATCCGTGAGACTCATACGGAGGGGACGACCGGCCCCACCTGATGGTTGTACAGTTGCGCAATGTAGCAATAATCTCAGGTGGTGCCGCGCTCCCGGCGGGCACCCCGGTCCGAGGAAGAGAAGGGGTGGGCGGGGATGCTCCGCAACGGCCTGGAACCCTGGCATCTGCTGATCGTGGCGATCGTCATCATCCTGCTGTTCGGTTCCAGGAAGCTCCCCGACACCGCACGCGCGCTGGGCAAGTCGATGCGCATCCTCAAGAGCGAGGCCAAGGCCATGAAGGAGGACGGCGTCACCGCGCAGTCCGCCTCGGCCGAGCCGTCGGCGCAGCGCCTGATCCAGCCGGCCCCCGGGGAGACGGCCTCGGCCCGCCCGGTGGGGGAGAGCGACGCGGTCCACTGAGCTCCCGGGTGCCGTCTGGAGGGTGACGAAGCGTCAGACGTCGACGGGCCGAGTCGTGTCACACCAGTGCGTGCCCCAGCAGTCGCAGCAGATCCCCCGTGGCGTCCGCCGCCCCCAACGCCGGCAGGGCGCCCAGCGCGAGTGTGGTCGCGGCCAGCGGCCACAGGTGCGGGGGAGGGCCCGCCTGGAGGGCGGCGATGCGGCGGGTGACCGCGCGGTCGGTGAAGGCCAACGCGCACGCCGGAGCACGGCGCCCGGCGCTGAGCGCGGCGCGCGCCAGGGCGCGGGCCGTGGTGCCACGGTCCCCGACCGCGTCGGCCGCCCGCTCGTCCGCCCACCGCTCCACCAGGAACGTCACCGTGGTACGGACCGGCGCCAGCAGGGGATCGGCCGCCGCGGCGAGCGCCACAGCCGTCGACAGGAACGCGTGCCGGTGGGTCAGATGCGCCCGCTCGTGCGCCAGCAGCACCCGGCGCTCCGACGGCTCCAGGGCGCTCAGCATCGCCGAGGTGACCAGGATCCGGCCAGGCGCGCCGCCACCGCCGGGAATGGCGAACGCCCGCGGCACGGGTGAGGCGGCGACGACCAGTTCCGTGTCCGGCGGCTGTCCGGCACACAGTGCCCGCAGTGTGCGGCGCGTCACACGTTCCGTGCGGACGGCCCGGTACATGCGCAGGGCCACCCCTGCCAGAGCCAGGATCGCGGCGACGGCGATCGCCGCCGGGACCGGGTCCGGCAGTCGGTGGCCGTCCTCGCGGGCGTCCGTGGCGACCGGCGGCACCTGGCCCACCAGGGTGATCGCGAGCAGCGCCAGCGACCAGACAGTGGCGGCCGCGGTGAATACGGCGGAGACGGTCAGCACCCGGGCCGCGAGCGCGGGCGCCACTCGCCGGCCGACCAGCGGGCTGAGGGCGGCCAGCAGCAGCGACAGCAGGAGCGGGACGTAGACGTCGATCTTCATGCGCCACCCCTTTCGCGGAGGGGGCGCCCGCCGAGCAGGTCGCGCAGCGCCTGTTCCTCCTCGGGGCTGAGGCCGGAGACGAACTGCTGGAGCGTGGCGATCGGGTCCGGGCCGCGGTCCAGTGCCTCGTGCATCGCCTCGGCGGTCAGTTCGGCCGCGTTCTTCGCGGGCCGGTACGCGCCGCGCCGCCCGTCCACATCGCGCAGCACGAGCCCCTTGTCGTACAGCCGTTTGAGGATGGTGTGCACGGTGTTGTAGGCGAGGCCGCCGTCGATTTCGGCCTGGATCTCGGCCGGGGTGAGCGCCTCCTCGGTGGCCCACAGCGTCGCGAGCACCTCGCTCTCCAGCTCACCGCTGCTGCGTCGTTCCGCCCTGCCCCCAGGGCCTCTGCCGGCCATGCCCGCAACCTTACAGCGCGTAGGGGGCTTGTCGGTGGTGGGGCGGAGCGGCCCCCCGCGGACCGCCACGGCCCGACTCACTCCATCGGAGCAAGACCGCCCACGGGCAGGCCGGGTGACCGCCGTTCTCGCGCTGCACCCCCTGGCCGCGCGCGTTAGCTTGTCCGTGTTTTACCTGCTTCTTTCCTGATTTCCATCGTCAACCCTACGACCTGTAGGGTGTGATGCCCCTGCGGCCCGTAGGGGTGAGAGGTGGGTCATGGCCAACAGCTCGCGCACCACGCTCGCAGGCGTCCGCCGGCTCGCAGCGCCGTCGGTCGCCGGCATGTCGTGGCGGGACCGCGGCCAGGGCCTGATCGCAGCGGTCGCGGGCGCCTTCGCGCTGGCCCAGCTCGTCCTCGTACGGCCGGGCATGGGACTCGGCTGGGACGAGACGGTCTATGTCAGCCAGATCAGCGCCCACGCCCCCGCCGCGTACTTCAGCGCCCCCCGCGCTCGGGGCATATCCCTGCTGATCGCCCCCGTCACCTGGTGGTCCTCCTCCACCGCACTGCTCAGGGTCTATCTGGCGGTGCTCTCCTCCGCCGCCCTGTTCGTCGCGCTGCGCGTCTGGCGCCCGCTGTTCCCGGCCCGCGTCCTCGCCCTGGGGGGCGCCCTGTTCGCAAGCCTGTGGGTGACACTGTTCTACGGCCCGCAGGTCATGCCCAACTACTGGGTCGCGATCGGTGCCCTGGCCGGCACCGGCTGTTTCCTGCGCGCCCACGCCGACAGCACCGACCGGGCCGCCCTGTGGGGACTCGCCGCGGGCGCGGCACTGATGACGTGGATGCGGCCCACCGACGGTGTCTGGACCACCGCGCCGCTGCTGGCCCTGGCGCTGTTCTTCCCCCGCTGGCGCCGACTGCGGCTGCTGTCGGCCCTGGTGGGCGGGCTGGTCGCCGGCGCGGCCGAGTGGATCGCCGAGGCCTACGCCGACTACGGCGGCCTCCTGCACCGCCTCGCCGAGGGCTCCCGGATACAGGGCGGCCTGGGCTGGAGCATCGCCATAGGCGACCAGCTGCGCAGCCTCGGCGGGCGCGCCCTGTGCCGCCCGTGCGCCGGCCCACTGCCCAACCCGGCGGTGACCGCCTGGTGGTTCGTGCTGCCCCTGCTCGCGGTGCTCGCGGCGGCCGTCGCACTCCGGGCCCGCCGCCCGGCAGCCCCTTCCCGCACCCTGGTGCCCCTGACCTGCGCGGCGACGGCGGCCTTCCCGTACCTCTTCCTCATCGGCTACGCCGCACCCCGCTTCCTGCTCCCCTCCTACGCCCTGCTCGCGGTCCCCGTCGCCGACGCTCTCCTGCACCTGGTCACCGGGCGGGACGGCCGGTGGCGTCCGGTCACCGCGACGCTGGTGGCGATCGGGCTCGCCGGGCATCTGGCGGTCCAGTTCGCGGTGCTGCACCGCACGGTGGCCCGCACGACCGCCGACCACCGCGGCTGGTCCAGCACCGCAGCCGAACTGCACCGGCTCGGGGTCCGTCCGCCCTGCCTGCTCACCGGTGACGAAGCCGTCCCCATCGCCTTCTACGCCGGCTGTGCCTCCGCCGCCACCAGCGGCCACAACGTCAACGACACCGCCGCCGGCATCGCGAGCACCGCCCGGCGCATCCCCGTCGCCCACCTGGGCACCCCCACCGGCCGGCCGCCGTCGTACACCCGCGGCTGGAAGACGCACAGCTTCGACGGCGTCCGCATCCTCGTCTCGCCCACGGCGAAGGGCGGACACGGATGAGTCCTCCGCCGGCCACCGAGGCGGCGCCGGACACCCGGGCGGCGACCGCCCGGACCGGCACCGCGATCCTGCGCCGCCGCGCCCACTGGCAAGCGGCTCTCACCCTCGCCGTGCTCGCCGCCGCAGCCCTGCTCGCCCTGCGCCACTGGCCGGTGATCGCGTCCGGCGCGGACCGGCTCACCGGTGCCGACCCGGGCTGGCTGCTGCTCGGGGCGACGGCCGCGACGGCGACCTGGACGTGCTCGGCGCTCGCCCAGCAGGGGGCGGTGCCCGAGGCGCTGCCCGGCGGGCGGCTGGTGGCCGTGCAGTTCGCCGCGTCGGCCGCCAACCATCTGCTGCCCGCGGGCGTCGGCGCGGGCGCCGTCAACCTGCGCTTCCTGACCCGCTGCGGGCTGTCCGTGACCCGCTCGGCGACCGCGCTCGCGGTCAAGGCCACCGCCGGGGGCACGGCGCGCGGAGCGCTGATCGCCGTCCTCGCGCTCGCCGGGCCCGGGCTGCTGCGCCTGCCGCACGCTTCCACGGTCCTGGTGGTGGCCGCGGTCCTGGTGGCCGCCGCGCTCGCGCTGCTGCTGATCGGGCCGGTGCGCCGTGCCGCCGGGGCCGTGCTGGCGGACGTGCGGGCCGTGCACCGGCTGCCCGGGCGGGCGCTGGCCCTGTGGGGCGGCTCGCTCGCCTTCGCGTCGCTGCACGCGCTGGTGGTGATCGCGGTGACCCGGTCCCTCGCCGTGCCGCTGCCGCCCGAGCGGGTGGCGCTGGCCTACTTCGTGGCGAGCAGCGCGGCGGTCCTGCTGCCGACCCCGGGCGGCATCGGCGGGCTGGACGCCGCACTCGCCCTCGCCCTCTCGCTCAGCGGCGCACCGGGGTCAGCGGCGGCCTCCGTGGTCCTCGGTTACCGCCTGCTGACGGTCTGGCTGCCGCTGCTGCCAGGGTTGCTGGTGCTGGGCCTGCTGGTACGGCGCAGGGTGCTGTGACAGTGGTGCGCGCCGGGCGGTCGACCAGGAGACCTGTGACGCATGGTCGGGGCTCTACGTGGGAGTGCCCGTCCGCTCTGGGGCGGTGTCCTGGCCGGTCGTCGCGGACGCCACCAGCAGCGGACGCAGCCGAGTGGTCGCCAGGCGGTGGGACAGGGCGTCCGGGCGGCGACTGAGGGGGATCATCGTGAGCGACGCGACCAGGGCGCCGACCACGAACCCGGCCACCACGTCGTGCGGGTAGTGGGCGCCGACCCAGACCCGGGAGACCGCCATCGCACCGGCCGCCACCAGAGCGACGTACCCGATCCGGCGCGAGACGAGGAACAGGGCGACCGCGGCCGTCGCGGCTATCGCCGCGTGGTTGCTCGGGAACGACCAGTCGCCCGGCGCCGGACACGCCTCCAGCGTGACCACGTGCAGGCTCTGGCAGGGCCGGTCCTCACGGACCAGCAGCTTCAGCACGGAGTTCACGGCGTAGGCCAGCACCACCAGCAGCGGCACCGCCAGGGCGAGCAGCGCGGCCCCGGCGCCGGTGCGGCGCGCCCGCCACCAGGCGAGGACCATCAGCACGGCGAAGACCCCGAGCCCGTACGTCGACCAGGCGGAGATCAGCGCGTCCAGCCAGGAGGGGGTACGGCGGGCCAGGTCCACCACGTCCGTGTAGGCCCAGCCGTCGATCGGGGCACCGTCGAAGGCGTACGTCATCCGCGGACACCCTCCTTCGCGGCCCGGCGGGAGCGCAGGACCTCAAGGGCGACCGGGATCAGGGAGACCAGGACGATCACCGCGACCATCGGCAGCAGGTATTTGTCGACGTTCGGCACCGAGGACCCGAGCGCGTACGCGGCGAGGGTGAGACCGAGGCTCCACAGGAGGCCGCCGGTCACCTGCCAGACGGTGAAGGTCCGCACCGGCACCTGCAACGCACCCGCCATCGGGTTCAGCACCGTGCGCACCACGGGGACGAAGCGGGCCAGGACGATCGCCTTCGCGTGTCCGTACCGCTCCAGGAGCTCCTCGGCGCGGCGCGCGCCCTCGTGCAGGCGGGCCGAGCGGCTGCGGGTCAGCAGCGCGCCGCCCGCCTTGCGGCCGAGCAGATAACCGCACTGCGACCCGGCGAGCGCGCCCACGGCCGCGGCGACCAGCAGCGCGGGCAGCGACAGTTTCACCCCCTGCTGCCCGGAGCCGGTGCACAACAGGCCCGCGGTGAACAGCAGGGAGTCGCCGGGCAGGAAGAATCCGATCAGCAGGCCGGTCTCCGCGAACATCACCACGCCCACGCCCAGCACCCCGAAAGCGGCGAGCAGGGACTGGGCGTCCAGCACGTTCACCGCTAGTTGTGATCCCAGGAACAAGGAGGTGGCCATCGTCGCGAGCCCTTCCGGTACGGAGACCGGGCGCGACGCGGCGTCACCCGGCGGCTGACTACATTCGTGTAGACGTCTACGGAACTGTAGACGATGATCGGGTGGCGAACGTTCCCTTCAGGGCGTCGCGAGCGAGATCTCCGTCGACTTGATCAGTGCGACGACCGAGGAGCCGGGCAGGAGACCGAGGTCCTCCGCGGCGTCCTTGGTGATCACGGCCGTGAGCGCCCCGCCCACGATCGTCACCTTCACCGACGCCATGGCCCCGCCCGTGGTGATGCGGTCGACGGTACCGGGCAGTTGGGTCCGGATGGAAACGCCCTCCACAGCCTCGGTGGCGAGCGCCACCTCCGTCGACTTGACCAGGGCGTACACCGAGGCGCCCGGAGCGAGGTTCAGCTCGTCCACGGCCTCCACGGTGACCGCCGCCGTGATGTCCTGCCCCCCGTTCAGCCTGACCTTGACGGCCGCCATGACCTCACCCGGTGTGACGGACGTGACGGTGCCGGGAATCTGGTTGCGGATGCTCAGGTTCATGGGGGCCCTAGCGGAATGTGGAGAATGGCTGATTCTGTCCTGGCCGGTCCACGGTAGCGGGATGCGCGGGCCGCTTCCGGGCGGCGCGTCAGGCCGGATATGTCCCGGTCCGCGTCTCAGGTCGAACACGCACGATCCACGCATCAGCCCGGATAGGCGTGCGTCTGTGCCGCCTTGACCGTGGCCCACACCGCGGCGCCCGGATGCAGGCCGAGTTCGGCGGCGGCGACGGTGGTCAGGTCCGCGGCCAGGGGCAGCTCACCGGTGAGGTCGGCGCGGATCTGGTCGCCGTGCGTCTGGAGCCCCGCCACCCGGCAGCGCCACAGGTTGCGCGCGCTGGAGCCGTCGGGCCGGTCCCGGTACAGGGTCACCGCGCTCGGCCGGAACGCCACGAAGACGGGTCCGGACAGGTCTTCCGTAGTGGTGATCGAGCAACCGGCGTCGAGCCGTACGGCGTGCCCCTGCGCCGTCCCCCGGTACAGGTTGAGCCCGACGAGCTGGGCGATGTAGTCGGTGCGCGGACGGCGGGCGACGTCGGAGGGGGTGCCCTCCTGGACGATCCGGCCGTGCTCCACGACCACCAGCCGGTCGGCCAGGACCATCGCGTCCAGCGGATCGTGGGTGACCAGCACGGCCACCGCCTCGAAGTCGTCCAGATGGCGGCGGAGTCCGCCCCGCACCTCCAGCCGGGTGCGGGCGTCGAGCGCGGCGAGCGGTTCGTCGAGCAGCAGCAACCGGGGCCGGGTCGCCAGCGCCCGGGCCAGCGCGACGCGTTGCGCCTGGCCGCCGGAGAGCCGGCGCGGCTTGGCGCCCGCGTGCTCGGCGAGCCCCATGCGCTCCAGCCACCCTGCGGCGACCGCCCGCGCCTCGGCCTTGGACGCGCCCTGGCAGCGCGGGCCGAAGGCCACGTTGTCCAGCGCCGACAGGTGGGGGAAGAGCAGATAGTCCTGGAAGACGACGCCGACGGGGCGCGCCTCGGGGGGAGTGCGCTCCAGCGCGGCTCCGTCGAGCCGCAGATGACCGCCGGAGAGCGGGACCAGTCCGGCCAGTGCGCGCAGGGCGGTGGTCTTCCCGGCGCCGTTGGGCCCGAGCAGTGCCACCACCTCCCCGGGCGCGGCGGCCAGCGCCACGTCGAGCCGGAAGGAACCGCGCTCGACGACGATCCGCGCGTCGAGGCCGTCGCCGCGCACGCCGGTGGCGGTGCTGACGGTGCTGCGCGGGGTGGTCCGGTCGGCGTGGGTCATGACGCCGTCATCCAGCGGTCCCGCAGCCCCGCCAGGACCGCGATCGACACCGCGAGGAGGACCAGGCTCAGCGCGATCGCCGCCGCCGGGTCGTTCTGCAGGGCCAGGTAGACGGCCAGCGGCATGGTCTGCGTGCGGCCCGGGAAGTTGCCCGCGAAGGTGATCGTCGCCCCGAACTCGCCGAGTGCCCGCGCCCACGCCAGCACCGCGCCGGCCGCGACGCCGGGCGCTATGAGCGGCAGCGTCACCCGGCGGAACGCGGTGAAGCGGGACGCGCCGAGTGTCGTCGCGGCCTCCTCGTAGCGCGGATCGGCGGCCCGGAGCGTGCCCTCGACGCTGATCACCAGGAACGGCATCGCCACGAACGCCTCGGCGACCACCACACCGGCCGTCGTGAACGGCAGCGTGATCCCGAACCACGAGTCCAGCCACCGCCCCACCACGCCGTTGCGCCCGAGCGCCAGCAGCAGGGCCACACCGCCCACCACCGGCGGCAGCACCAGCGGCAGGGTCACCAGGGCCCGCACGAATCCCCGGCCCGGGAAGTCCGTACGGGCCAGCAGCCAGGCCAGCGGCACCCCGAGGACCAGACTCACGGCGGTCGCCGCGGTGGCGCTCACCAGGGACAGTCGCAGCGCCTGCCACACCTCCGCGCTGGTCAGCTGGTCCGGCAGGGTGTGCCAGGGAGCCCGCACGAGCAGCGCCACCAGCGGCAGCAGCAGGAACGCCAGGCCCGCGAGCGCGGGCAGCAGCAGTGGCAGCGGAACACCGGGCCGGCGGGCACGTCCGCGCCGCGGCCCGCCCACCAGGGTGTCGGCCGCGGCGTCGGACGCGTCGATCCGGGTCACGGCTGCAGGAACCCGGCCTCGGTCAGCACCTTGCGGCCCTCGGCGGAGGTCACCAGCGCGATGAACGCCCTCGCCGCCTCGGCGTTGGGCGCGTCCTTCAGCAGGGCGATCGGATAGTCGTTGACGGCCTTGGCCGACTCGGGGAACTCCACGCCCTGCACCTTGTCACCCGCCGCCTTCACATCGGTCCGGTAGACGACCGCGGCGTCGGCCTCCTTCAGCTCCACCTTGTTCAGGGCGCTCTTGACGTCCTGCTCGTACGACACCGGCGTCAGCTTCAGACCGCTCGCGGCCAGTGCCTTCTGCGCGGCGGCCCCGCACGGCACGGTCCTGTCGCACAGGACGACCTTCAGGCCGGACCTGGTGAGGTCCTTCAGGGACGAGACCTTGTCCGGGTTGCCCGGGAGGGTGGCGATCTCCAGTTGGTTGCGCACGAAGATCACCGGGGCGGTGGCCGTGTCCTTCTTGTCCGTCACGATCGCCATGGTCTTGGGGCTGGCCGCGGCGAAGACGTCCGCCGGGGCACCCCCGGTGATGCTCGCGGCGAGGGTGTCGCTGCCGCCGAAGCTGAAGGACACCTTCGTGCCGGGGTGCTCCTTCTCGAACTCCTTGCCCAGGGTCGTGAAGCTCTCCTTGAGGGAGGCGGCGGCGAAGACGGTGACCGTGCCGGACGGCTTCGGTGACGCGGACGCGGCGGACGTCCCCGTCCTGGGGGAGCCCGACGAGGAGGAGCAGGCGCTCAGGGCCAGCAGCGCGGCGGCCCCCGCGCCGGCCACCTGCACCATCCGGCGGGGCCGGCGCGCGGAACGGGTCATCACGGGTCCACTCCCTCTGCTCGTCCAGGAGGGAGCAGGGCACCCCTCCGATACGCCGATCATACTGGCGCAGATGCGACCCGAAAGTGCTCTGTCACATCGCACAAGCCGGTCTGCTGGGGAATCGGGTTGGCGTGTGCGTTCGTCCGGAGGTGCCGGCGCGGGACCGTCTCAGGCGGTGTCGATATGGACGTTCGTCGACTTCACCCGGGCGGTGGCCTCCATGCCGACCTCCAGACCCAGTTCCTCCACCGCCTCCCGGGTCAGCAGGGAGACCAGACGGTGCGGGCCCGCCTGGATCTCCACCTGGGCCGCCACGTCACCGAGCTTCACGGCGGTGACGATCCCCGGGAAGGCGTTGCGGACCGAGGTGTACGAAGGGGCGTCCTCCTCGCCGGCGCCGCCGCGCGCCAGCTCCACCGAGAACGCGGCCAGGTCCCTGCCGTCGATGACCCGCCGCCCGGTCTCGTCGCGCCGGGTCGCCACCCGCCCCGCGTCCGCCCACCGCCGCGCGGTGTCCGGGCTCACGCCGAGCAGCCGGGCGGCCTGGCCGATTGTGTAGGACTGCATGCGCGCCACGATAGGCGCCCGCGCCACCCCCTCCGCAACGCGTCCCTCGGCGCCTCCGGCGCGCCGGATCTGCGGAAACGGACATGATCGCGGGTGTCCGCATGGCAGGATCCCAACCCATGGACGTGTCCTGGACGGTGCGGAGCCTGCGCGCGGCGGTGTTCGCCGTCGTGTGCGTGCTGCTCGCCGTCGGCGGACACACGCTGGCCACCGGCGCGGTGCCGCCGGTGTGGGCGGACGCGGCGGGGTTCCTGCCCGTGTTCGCCGCCGGTGCGGCGCTCGCCGGGCGGGAGCGCTCGCTGCCCGGCATCGCCCTCGCGATGCTCCTCGTCCAGGGCGGGTTCCATCTCGCCTTCGACGCGGCCGGGCCGGCACAGATGCCGATGCGCATGCCGGGCATGGCGCACGGCATGCCCGGCATGTCCATGGCCGCCCCGCCGCACGCCATGACCTCGCACGCCGTCGCCGCCCACCTGGCCGCCGCCCTGCTGGCCTCCTGGTGTCTGCGGCGCGGTGAGGCCGCCCTGTGGTCGCTGCTGCGCAAGGCCGCCGCCTTCGTCCCGCGCCTCGCCGTCCGGTGGCGTACGGCACCGCTGCCCGCGTACGTCCCGCCGCCGCGCCCCTACGCCCGCCGACACCGGCTCCCCGGACAGACGCTGCTCCGCCACGCCCTCCATCGGCGCGGCCCGCCCCCGGCAACCCCGTACACCGTCTGAACCCCCAACGCCCAGTACCAGTACGGAGCTTGCCCACCCATGTCCCCGATGCGTACCACCCTGCGCCGCGCCATCACCGTCACCGCACTCGCCGCCGCCGGTGTCCTCACCGCGGCCGGCGCGGCCTTCGCCCATGTCACCGTCCACCCCGAGAGCTACGCCAAGGGCGCCACCGACGGTGTGCTGACCTTCCGGGTGCCCAACGAGGAGGACACCGCCGCGACCACCAAGGTGCAGGTCTTCCTGCCCACCGACCACCCGATCCTGGGGGTGCTGGTCAGCCCGCAGGACGGCTGGACGGCGCAGGTGACCACCACCAAGCTCAAGACCCCGGTCAAGACGGACGACGGCACCATCACCGACGCCGTCTCCCAGATCACCTGGACCGGCGGCCGCATCCGGCACGGCCAGTACCAGGACTTCAACGTCGCCTTCGGTCAACTTCCGCAGGACACCGACCAGTTGACGTTCAAGACGCTGCAGACCTACTCCGACGGAAACGTCGTCCGCTGGATCGAGGAGGCCCAGAAGGGGCAGGACGAGCCGGAGAACCCGGCGCCGGTGCTCCAGCTGACCGCCAAGGGCACGGCGAAGGGCGGCGGTTCCACCGCGGCACCCGCGGGTGCCGCGGAGAAGCCGAGTGCCACCACGACCAAGGCCGCGGCCACCAGTGACTCCACCGCCCGCGGGCTCGGCATCGCCGGTCTGGTCGTCGGTGTCCTGGGCCTTGCCGCCGCGGGCTTCGCGATCGCCCGCGGCCGCAGCGGCGGGTCCTCAGGCACCTCTCACACGCCCTCGTCCGAGTGACCGGATCCCGTCCCGCCGGCGTCACCTGCCGTCGGCGGGACGGGGAGCCCAGCGCTCCTCGACCTTCGCCAGCCGCCAGTACGTGAGGGCCGCCGCCCACACCGCCACGAACACCCCGACGATGACGAAGCCCACGTTGTCGAGATCCAGCCCGGCGATCCAGCCCGTCACCGCGTCCCGCAGGTCCAGCTTGTCGTGCAGCACTCCGACCAGCTCGATCGTGCCGATCAGGAAGGCCACCGCGATCGACAGCCCGGTGATGGTGAGGTTGTAGAACACCTTGCGCACCGGGTTGGAGAAGGCCCACTGGTAGGCGAAGTTCATGAACGTGCCGTCGAGGGTGTCGAAGAGGCTCATCCCGGCCGCGAACAGCAGCGGCAGGCACAGGATCGCGTACCAGGGCAGCCCGGCCGCCGCCCCGCTGCCCGCCATCACCATCAGCGTGACCTCGGTCGCGGTGTCGAAGCCCAGGCCGAACAGGAAGCCGAGCGGGAACATCTGCCCGGGGCGGCTGACGGACCTGGTGAGGCGGCCGAGGATCCGGTTCATGAACCCCCTGGAATTCAGGTGGGCTTCCAGCTCCCGCTCGTCGTACGTCCCCGCCCGCATCGCCCGGAACACCCGCAGGATGCCCATCAGCGCCACCAGGTTGAGGGCCGCGATGAGATAGAGGAACGAGCCGGAGATCGTCGTGCCCAGCACGCCGAGCACCTGGTGCGTACGGGAGTTCTCGTTCATCAGCCGCCCGGCGAGCTGGGTGCCCCCGGCGATCAGCGCGGCGAGCACCACCACCACGCTGGAGTGCCCGAGCGCGAACCAGAACCCGACCGACACCGGGCGCTTGCCGTCCGCCATCAGCTTGCGGGTGGTGTTGTCGATGGCCGCGATGTGGTCGGCGTCGAAGGCGTGCCGCATGCCCAGTGTGTACGCGGTGACGCCGAGCCCGATTCCGAACGCCTTGGAGCCCATCTCGTAGTGCTCGGGCACCACCAGCAGGAACAGTACGCCGAACGCGGCCACGTGCAGGGCGGCGATCACCGCCAGCAGCCCGGCGGTCCGCAGGGTGTCCTCGCGCCGCCAACGGAAGGAGGCGGCCTCGGGCAGGGCAGGGTCGGGCAGGGTCATACGGTCACGCTCCAGCACCTCGTGGATCACTTCGTGAGATGCCGTGGCCGGTCTCCTGGCTGACGGATCAACGCGCCCGCCCCTGCCTTCCCGGTCGACGTGCGACCAGTGGCGCCGCCCGCTGGAGGCGGGCGGCACGGGACGGGAACTCCCCGATCACAGTGGCGAGGGCCGCTCCGGCCTGAGTCCCTGGGGACTTTCACCGGTCTTCCCGAACACCACGGCCCGGCCACCTTAGGGCCGGGGCGGCGACGCCTGCAAGACTGCACAGTTGCGCAGGTATCCCCAGGTATCGAAGATCACACAGGGGCGCCTGGGAGAATGCGCGCATGCATCTCGTCCCCGCCGACCGCGCCGGCAGGCGCACCATCGACGGCCACCGGGTCTGCGAGGCCATCGAGGCCATCGGCGCCCCCGAGGCCGTACGCACCTGGGCCGACCGCTTCTCGCTGCTGGCCGACCCCGGTCGGCTCGCCCTGCTGCTGGCCCTGCACCGGGCCGGGCCGCTCGCCGTCTCCGACCTGGCGGTGGCGACGGGCATGAACGACCCGGCCGTCTCGCAGGCGCTGCGGCTGCTGCGGACGGCCGAGGTGGTGGCGGGTGAGAAGGAGGGGCGGATCGTCCGCTACCGCGTGATCGACCCCTTGGTGAACGAACTGCTCAGGCAAGTGACCTGATCAGGCATCACTTCTTATGCGAGGCCGGGACCTTCTGCGCTGCCAGGTGGATGTCCTGACTCGACAGCGTCATCGGCGACGCCGTGAAGGCCCGCAGCCGGATGCGGGTTCCCTTCTTGGGTATGGCGAAGCCCTTGCCCGGTGCCTGGATCCGGTACGTCGCCGAGGCGTGGGCGCCGACGGACGACGGGCCCTGGAGCACCTTCCAATAGCGGCTCATGCCCTGGCCGGTGGTCACCGCGAAGTGGGGCTCGACGGCGGAGTCGCCGGTGTTGTTCACCCGGACGGTGAGCGTCTTGACGGTCTGAGGGGTGGTCCGGGTCGAGCCGACGGCCTGCATCCGCAACGGCGGCTTACCGGTCGCCGCCACCGCCGCGGCCGCCAGGGCCGGCGCCACCAGGGCCCCGGCCAACACCGCGCGGGCCGTCCGCCGACCGTGCAGCAGCCGGGGCTGCCAGGCGGTGGCGAACGCGGAGGGCGGCACGGTGACCGCGGCCGCCAGCCACAGCGGCGTCATCATCAGGTAGTAGCCGTCCTGCGAACGGGTCGCCAGGAAGAACGCGCACCAGGGAAGCACGGTCGCCGCCGGACCCAACCGGCGCACGAACAGTACGAACAGAGCCAGCAGACCCGCCGCCAGCAGCATGCTGGCGTGCGAGTACCACGACAGGCGGTCGCTGCCGTCGGTGTAGTACAGGGAGATGCCGACCAGGCCCTGGCCGTGGATGATCGCGCCCTGGGTGAGCGGCAGCGCGATGCCCTCGATCCACGTGCGCGGCTCGGTCACGATGAAGTAGGCGTTGATCAGCAGCCACGTTCCGGCGGCGATGCCCACGATCCGCCCCACGGCGCGGGCCGCCTCGCGCGCCCCCAGTTCGCCGCGACGCAACGCGTAGACACCGGCGAGCAGGAACGGCGTCAGGAACCACGGCAGTTGCTGGCTGGCGCAGGCCGCGCCCAGGCAGGCCGCCCGCGCCCAGTCGGCCGGGCCGCCCGTGCCCATCCGCGTCCAGCGCACCACCACCGGGATCAGGAACGCCAGCGCGACGATCGCCGGGTAGCCGAGCCGGGCGTACATCGGGATCATGCCGAAGCCCAGGCAGACCATGGTGGCCGCCGAGCGCCACGGCGTCGGCAGCATCTTCCACATGACGATCGTGCCGAGCGCGATCGCGGTGGTGGGGACCAGGACCTCGGGCAGCGCGCCGTGGCCCATCCACAGCAGCGGCGCGGTGAGGATCGCGGTCAGCGGCGGATAGCCGTAGGTGAAGTCGTAGCCGCCGTCCACCGTCTGGGTGTAGGCGACGGTGCTGTGGTGCCCGAACAGCCAGGGCCAGGCCTGCCCGTACACCGGGTCGCCGTGCAGTAGTTCGCGGGCGGCCTGGATGGTGAGGATCGACTCGTCGCTGTAGTCGTGCAGCGCGCCGGCCGCGCAGTAGACGAGCGTGATCGCCGTCACCAGGACCACGAGATCCAGGCGCGCCAGCGAGCGGCTGCGCCGCACCACCAGCGTCAGGACGCCCGTCACCAGGATCGACGCGTAGCAGACGGAGATCACCGCGGCGATCGGCGGCTGATGGCTGGCAGCGCTGTTCCACACGTTGCGCGTGCCGATCAACAGGCTGATGTTCGCGAGCAACGTGAGAATGCGGTGCCACTGTGCGGGAGCCCCGTCCGGCTCCGCCTCCCCCCGTGCCACCAGCGGGAGCACCCAGCGGGCGCTTGTCGACGGCTTCACTTCTGCCACATGCACGGAAGGACGCTAGGAGGAGATCATGAACGTCGAGCGCCCGGAGGTGAAGAGCCCGGTAGCAGCGAGGTGAAGAGAGCTCGTACGGGGGGTTGCGCCGACGGTTGCCCGCTGCCTGCCGGCCACCGTCGAGGCCCTGTGCGCCGCCTCAGTAGATGTCATCGAGACACTGGGCGCCGCCTCAGTAGACGTCCCGCACATACCGCTTCTCCGCCGCGAGCTGCTTCACATACGCGGCCGCCTCCGCCTCGCTCAGGCCGCCGTGCAGGACGGCGATGTCCCGCAGCGCCTGGTCCACGTCCCTGGCCATGCGGGAGGCGTCCCCGCAGACGTAGAAGCGGGCGCCCTCCCGCAGCCAGTGCCACAGCTCGGGGCCGTGCTCGCGCATCCGGTCCTGGACGTAGACCTTGGCGCGCTGGTCGCGGGAGAAGGCGGTGTCGAGGCGCGTCAGCACGCCGTCCTCCCGCAGCTTCGTCAGCTCCTCCTCGTAGTAGAAGTCGGTGGCGCGGTGCTGCTCGCCGAAGAACAGCCAGTTCGGTGCGGTGTGCCCGAGTGCACGGCGTTCCTGGAGGAAACCGATGAAAGGGGCGACCCCGGTGCCCGGCCCGACCATCACCATCGGGGTCGAGCCGTCTGCCGGCGGCCGGAAGTTGGGCGAGCGCTGCACGAAGACCGGCACCGGCGCATCGGGCTCCGCGTCGGCGAGGAAGCCGCCGCACACCCCGGCGCGGGGCCGCCCGCGCAGGCTCTCGTAGCGCACCACGGACACGGTCAGCGACACCCGGTGGGGGTCGACGAGCGGGCTGGAGGAGATCGAGTACAGCCGCGGCTGCAAACGCTTGAGCACTCCGGCCCATTCCTCGGCCGTGGCCCGCACCGCGTACTCGGCCGCCACGTCGACGGCCTGCCGGCCCCAGCACCAGCGCGCCAGGCCGTCCTTGTTGTCGGGGCGCAGCAGCTGCCGCAGCTCCCGGTCGTCGCGGGCGCGTTCGGCGACGAAGCGCAGCAGGTCCGGGGTGATGCGGGTGATGTCGAGATGCCTGAGCAGGGCTTCGGCGAAGGGCACCTCTCCCGCTCCCGCGACCTCGACGTCGGCGGCTCGGTCGATGCCCGTCACCTCCAGCCATTCCTCCACGACCACGGGGGAGTTGACCGGGCGTACACCGAGCGCGTCCCCCGTCTCGTACGTGAGGCCGGTCCCGCTGGTGTCGAAGGTGAACCGGCGCACTTCCTTGCCCGCTCCGGGCAGGCTGAGCAGCCGGTTGCCGACGAGGCGGGCGGTCGCCGGGGCGGGTTTGCCCGGCTTCGGCTGCGCGGAGGCGGTCGCCGGGACGCCGCCGAGCGCCGTGAGGACCGACTCGAGCCAGGCGTCCGCTGACGGCTCGTAGTCGGGTTCGCAGTCGGTGCGCGGCGCGAGGCGCACCCCGCCCAGCTCCTGCAGGCGCGCGTCGAGACGGCGCCCGTGTCCGCAGAAGTCGTCGTACGACGAGTCGCCGAAGGCCAGCACGGCGAAGCGGACACCGTCCAGGCGCGGAGCCTCGTGACCGGAGAGGGCGTCCCAGAAGCCGGAGCCGTTGTCGGGCGCCTCGCCGTCGCCGAACGTACTCGTGATCAGCAACAGATCGGCACCACGGGGGAGTCGGCCGACATCGGCCTCGTCCATGCCGACCAGGGTCGCCCGGTGTCCGGTCGCGGTGAGCCGCTGGGCGGTTGCCGTGGCGAACTCCTCCGCGTTCCCGGTCTGCGAGGCCCACAGCACCACGACCTCACGGCCGGCCGGCTCCCGCTCCTCGGGGGCGCTGCCGGCCCGGGAGTACATGCCGGCGAGGACGCCGTTGACCCACAGGGCGTGCTCCGGGCTGAAGGGCGCGTCCGGCGGCAGCACGGGCACCCCGGGGGCGCCGGAACCGAGGCCCGCGAGGAAGCCGGTGAGGTACTGGCGCTCCTGGGAGCTCAGGACCGGCGGAGGGGCGGGGGTGAGGCCGAAGGGGTCGGCGGCGGTCGGGGCGGCGGGCACCGGGACCCGTGTGACCGCCGGGACGGGGGCCGCCGGAGGGCTCGCCGGCTCGGCCACCTTCGCCAGTGCCACCGCGCACACCTTGAACTCCGGCTGGAAGGAGACCGGGTCGAGCGCGTCACTTGTCACCGCGTTGACACTCAGATACTCGCCGAACAGGTCGTTCCAGTGGAAGGGGGCGAAACAGCCCCCGGGCCGCACCCGGTCCGTCACCACCGCCGGCAACACGGCCCGCCCGCGCCGCGAGGCCACCTCCACCCGGTCGCCGTCCGCGATCCCGAGCGCGGCCGCGTCCTCGGGGTGCACCTCCACGAAGGGCCCCGGGTTGAGCTTGTTGAGCTTCTCGACCTTCCCCGTCTTCGTCAGCGTGTGCCACTGGTGCTGCACCCGCCCGGTGTTCAGCAGGAACGGGAAGTCGTCGTCCGGCAGTTCGGCGGGCGGCAGGTGGGGCCGCGCGTGGAACACCGCCCGGCCGCTCGGAGTGGGAAACGTCAGTCCGCCGTCGACGTACCGGATCGGATTGCGCGCCGGCCCGTCCTCCCGGGCGGCCGGCCACTGCACGGGGCCGGTCCGCAGCCGGTCGTAGGTCACCCCGCGCAGGTCCCAGCCCGTCTTCGGGTTCCAGGCGCGCTTGATCTCCTCGAAGACCTCCTCGGCGCTGCCGTAGGAGAAGCCCTCCGCGTACCCCATCTCCCGCGCGACCGCCGCGATCAGCCGCCAGTCGGCCATCGCCTCGCCGGGCGGGTCCAGCGCGGGCCGGGCGAGGGTCAGCCCGCGCTCGCTGTTGACAAGTACGCCCTCTGCCTCGGCCCACAGCGCGCCGGGCAGGACCACGTCGGCGTAGGCGTTGGTCTCGGTCTCGGTGAAGACGTCCTGGGCGACGACGAACTCGGCGGCCTCCAGGCCTTCGATGACCGTCTTGCGGTTGGCCACGGACGCCACGGGGTTGGTGCACATGATCCAGCAGGCCTTGATCTCGCCGTCCGCCATCTTCTGGAACATCTCGACGGTCCCGCGCCCCACCCCGTCCGCACGCAACGCGCCCGGCTGGAGCCCCCACAGCTCCTCGACGAACGCCCGCTCCTCCTCCACGAGCACCGACCGCTGGCCCGGCAGCCCCGGCCCCATGTAGCCCATCTCGCGCCCGCCCATGGCGTTGGGCTGCCCGGTCAGGGAGAACGGACCGCTGCCCGGACGGCAGATGGCGCCGGTCGCCAGGTGCAGGTTGACGAGCGCGTTGGTGTTCCAGGTGCCGTGCGTGGACTGGTTGAGCCCCATGGTCCAGCAGCTCGTCCACTCCTTCGCCTCGCCGATGAGCCGGGCCGCCCGACGGAGGTCCTCCTCGGCCAGACCGGTGATCTCGGCGACCGCCGCGGGCGTGTAGTCGGCGAGGAAGGCGGGCATCGCCTCCCAGCCCTCGGTGTGGCGGGCGATGAAGTCCTCGTCCGTGTGCCCGTTCTCGTGCAACAGGTACAGCAGCCCGTTCAGCAGGGCGAGATCGGTGCCGGGCCGGATCTGCAGGAAGAGGTCCGCCTTCGCGGCGGTCGCGGTGCGCCGGGGGTCGACGACGATCAGCTTGGCGCCCGCCTTGACCCGGTCCATCAGACGCAGGAACAGGATCGGATGGCAGTCGGCCATGTTCGAGCCGATGACCAGGAAGACATCCGCCTCGTCCAGGTCGTCGTAGGAGCCCGGCGGTCCGTCGGCGCCCAGCGACAGCTTGTAGCCGGCGCCCGCGCTCGCCATGCACAGCCGGGAGTTCGACTCGATCTGGTTGGTCCGCACGAAGCCCTTGGCCAGCTTGTTGGCGAGGTACTGGGCCTCCAGGCTCAGCTGGCCCGACACATAGAAGGCGACGGCGTCCGGGCCGTGCTCGTCGACGATCTCCCGCAGTCGGCGGGCGGTCTCGCGCACGGCCGCGTCCACGGGAGCGGGCACCGGCTCCGCCCCCCGGTCGTCGCGCACGAGCGCCGTGGTCAGCCGCCCGGGCGCGGCCAGCATGTCCGCGGTGGTGGCGCCCTTGGTGCACAGCCGGCCGCGGTTGGCCGGGTGCTCCTTGTCGCCGGACGCCTTGACGACACGACGGCGGCCATCTGGACCGCTCGCGACGTCGAGCACGATCCCGCAGCCGACGCCGCAGTACGAGCAGACGGTCCGTATCTGCTGCGTTCCGGGGCTCGTGGTCATGCCGACGACCGTACGAATTGCCCGTTACGCGGATGTCACGCGCCGCGATCTTGAGCCGTTACGCGCGCTGCACACCGGGCACGGGGCCGGTGTGAGGCAACGCCGGCGTGGTACTGGAGGGGCGCCGTCCGGCCGAAGTGACCGAAGGAGTGTCGCGGTCCGTGTCGCTGTTGGGCCGAACGGGTGACCATGCGCAAGAATTGCCCGGTGCAGACGATGAGTGCGAGCCGACACGGGGAGGGCCGGTGAACAGCCACGATGTCACCGACGAACAGTGGGAGGGGCTCGCTCAGGTCGTTCCGCTGCGGGGCCGGGACGCCTGGCCGTCAGCGGTCGACCACCGCGCGCTGCCCGAGGCGGAGACCGAGGCGCGCCGCCGCTTCGTCGTCCTGCGGGTCAATGTGTTCGCCGACGCCCGCGACGTCGCCGAGACCCTGATGGCGGGCGTACCGGTCCTGCTCGACCTCACCGGCGCGGAGACGGACGTCGCCAAGCGGGTCCTGGACTTCAGCACCGGCGTCGTCTTCGGCCTGTCCAGCGGGATGCACCGGGTGGACCGCAACGTGTTCCTGCTGACGCCGCGGGGCACGGAAGTGCGGGGACTGATGGAGGAGGCAGGGGTTCCGGGGGTCTGAGCCGGGGCGCGAGTCGCCGACGGGCCCGGCCGGTCGCTCGATCGTAGGAAGCCCGCGGGGCCGGAACGGTTCGCCGGTCCGCAGGAGACCTACGGTCCCGGATATGACCCTGTCGCCTGCGCCACCCGCGCCCGCCGTCCCTGAGCAAGCCGCTGCCGCCGGCCCGCGTCCGGACCGGCCGTGCGTCACCGAACTGCGGCTGTCCGCCTTCGCCGGGCATCGGCGGGCCACCTTTTCACTGGGCCCGTTGACGCTGTTCACCGGGCCGAGCGGTTCGGGCAAGTCACGCGCGTTGCAGGCGTACGGGGCGCTCGCGCGGCTCGGCGGCGGTGCGGAGCTGGCCGAGGTGTTCACGGACCCGGTGGCCTGTGTCCCCGAGCGGGCGCGGCCCGACGCCCAGTGGCGGCGCGGCTTCCGGATCGGCTGCACGGCCGACGGCCCTCAAGGTCCCGTCCGGCTCGACGTCGCCGTGCAGGTCGAGCCCGAACTGCGCATCGTCGGCGAGAGGTTGACGTCCGGCGGTCTCGTCCTGCTGGAGACCGCACTGCGCGACCCGAGCCGCCCGGTGGTGCAGGCGGCCTGGCACACCGCCGGCGCCTCCCCGGTCACCCGGGGGCCGCTCCCCGACGACCGTCTCGGTACCGCCCTGCTGCCGCTGCGCGTCGCGGGGAAGACCGACGGCCAGCGCCGGGTGCTCGCCGCCGCCGAGCAGATGGTGGTCGCTCTGCGCTCGGTCTTCGCCTGCGACCCGAGCCCCCGCCGGATGCGCGCACCCGTCCCGCTGGGCGCGGGCCGGCTGCTGCCGGACTGCTCCAACCTCGCGGACGTCCTGTGGCGCACGCGCGCGGAGTGCGGCCGGCGGCACGCGCTGCTGACGGCGGCGGTCGCTGCCGGGTGCACGGGAGAAGTCGTCGACCTGCTGGCGGAGCCGCTGGGCGACGGCACGGTCCGCGCGCTGCTCGACAGGGGCGACGGACAGCGCACCCCGCTGAAGCTGCTGGGCGACGGCGAACTGCGGTACGTGGCCCTGGCCCTCGTCCTGCTCACCGGCCCGGGCGTCCTGGAGGTCGACCCGGTGGGAGAGGTCCCGGCGGCGCTGCAGACGCTCACGGTCCTGGCGGACGGCTTCGACCGCCGCATGGACCGGCTCCAGGCACGCGAACTGCTCCGGCTGGCGGCAAGGATGTGTGAGCGGGGCCACATCCGGCTGGTGGGCGCGGTGAGCGAGACGTCCCTGACGGCGGGGGTGGACGGGGTGACGGTGGTAGACCTGAGCGCGTGACAGAGGAACCCGGGCAGCGCAAGGACCTGACCGTGGCGCGGCTGCAGCGCCGGCTGGCCGACTTCGCGGCCGCCCGTGCCTGGCAGCGGTACCACACCCCCAAGAACCTGGTGGCCGCGCTCAGCGTGGAGGCGTCCGAACTC
Source organism: Streptomyces sp. NPDC107546 (assembly GCF_055639175.1). Taxonomy (NCBI): domain Bacteria; kingdom Bacillati; phylum Actinomycetota; class Actinomycetes; order Kitasatosporales; family Streptomycetaceae; genus Streptomyces; species Streptomyces sp. NPDC107546. Next base: position 163,998 of record NZ_JBVKBA010000001.1, read on the forward strand.
GTCGAGGTCTTCCAGTGGTTGACGCCGGAGGAGTCCGGGCGCGTCATGGAGGACCCGGACACGGCCCACCGGGTCACGGACGAGGTCGCGGACGTCCTGGCGTACCTGCTCCAGCTCTGCGAGGTACTGGGCATCGACGCGCTGGCGGCGCTGGACGCGAAGATCGACCGCAACGAGGAGAGGTTTCCGGCGCCCGGGAAGGAGTGATCACGGAAGCTCGGGCCGTCACGCTCCGAAGTCATTGAGTTGTCCACATCCCCCGGGTTGTCCACAGATTTCGTACCAGCTCTGGCTTTTCGGCCCGACTGCACTCACTCTGGGTAGTGGAGACCGGAGTTCGGGCAGACGTGCGAAAGCGCGCGTCGGACAGAGCGGGGGCAGGGCATGGATGCGGTGCGGCTCATCGTGGTGAGCAGGCGCGCCCTGGCGGGGAGCGAGGACGGGCCGAGGATCATGGCGGAGGCGTGGCAGGCGTACGCCCTGGCACAGGCGATCGGCAGCCGCCTGGCAGTCTCCGGCCCACCCGAACTGCGCGGCGAGGCACTGGGGTTGACGGAGCTGGCGGGCAGGGGCTGCGGCGTGCTGGACACGCCGCCCGTCGACGTGGCCGACCTGCGCGCGGCCCAGCTCACCGAGCTGGGCGACGCCCGCAAGGCGCTCCTTGACCTCGGCTCCCTCCTCATGGAACTGGGCATGGCCCTCGTCGCGGTGGCGAGCGCGGCGGACGACGAGAGCACGTACTGGCAGTGCATGGAGGCGATAGACGCGGCGGACGAGTCGAGGGACCGGGTCAAGGAGATGCTGCGCAGACTGGCGGCGAGAGACGGCGAGACACGGGAGCGGGACCGGGCGGCGGGCTGAGTGACGGCACCGTTCGACCCGGCCCGTGCAGGAGTGCGGCGGCTCAGCCTCGGTCGTCGTCGCCGGTCTTCGGCCCGCGCAGCTCCGCCCCAGTTCCGTCAGGTCCGCGGTGAGCGCCGCCATCAGCCTGTCCATCCGCTCCAGCAGCCCCTCGGACTGCCCGGAGGCAGCCTCGTGCGGCACTCCGCCGGGGGACACGGCTTCCTGGGACATGTGCTGGGACATGAGACCTCCTCGGCCCTGACGCCCCCGGACGCGGCCGCCGACGACGGGTGCCGGGCGGTCCGGCTCCGCACCAGCAACGATCACCACCGGACACGGTCACCGATCATCCGTACATCGGCCCGTCGGATGGACGGATTTTCACCCGCCCGGGGCCGGAGGGAAGCGGCGGGAGGGTTCGGGCACCCGGTGATCGACCGTGCAGGATGGAGGCATGGATCTTCGCATCTTCACCGAGCCCCAGCAGGGCGCCACCTACGACACGCTCCTCGCCGTCGCCAAGGCCACCGAGGACCTCGGCTTCGATGCCTTCTTCCGCTCCGACCACTATCTGAAGATGGGCAACGTGGACGGCCTCCCCGGCCCCACCGACGCCTGGATCACCCTGGCGGGCCTCGCCCGTGAGACCAAGCGCATCCGCCTCGGCACGCTGATGACCGCCGCCACCTTCCGGCTCCCCGGCGTGCTCGCCATCCAGGTCGCCCAGGTCGACCAGATGTCCGGCGGACGCGTCGAACTGGGCCTGGGCGCGGGTTGGTTCGAAGAGGAGCACAGGGCGTACGGCATCCCGTTCCCGGCGGAGAAGTTCGCCCGCCTCGAGGAGCAGCTGGAGATCGTCACCGGGCTGTGGGCGACCAAGACCGGCGAGACCTTCGACTTCCACGGGAGGTACTACGACCTGACCGACTCGCCCGCCCTGCCCAAGCCCGCCCAGGACAGCATCCCGGTGCTCATCGGCGGCCACGGCGCCACCCGCACCCCACGGCTCGCCGCCCGGTACGCCGACGAGTTCAATATCCCGTTCGGGTCGATCGAGGACAGCGAGCGTCAGTTCGGCCGGGTCCGGGCCGCCGCGGAGGAGGCCGGACGGGGCCCGAACGCCCTGACGTACTCGACGGCACTCGTGGTCTGCGTCGGCAAGGACGACCAGGAGGTCGCGCGCCGTGCCGCCGCGATCGGCCGCGAGGTCGACGAGCTGAAGGCCAACGGCCTGGCCGGCACCCCGGCCGAGGTCGTCGACAAGATCGGCCGGTATGCGGAGATCGGCGCCCAGCGTGTCTACCTCCAGATCCTCGACCTGGACGATCTGGACCACCTGGAGCTGATCTCCTCCCGGGTCCAGTCCCAGCTGAGGTAGCCCGGACGGCCCTCGAAGACGTGTGCGCCCCGCCCCTCGGGGTGGGGCGCCCGGTTCGAAATCCGGTGGTCCCCGGTGTCCCGCGACCGGGAGACTCAGGGCATGTTCCTGACCATCAGCACCACCGGCACGCCCGAACGCCCCGCGACCGACCTCGGCTTCCTGCTGCACAAGCACCCCGACACCGCGCAGGCGTTCTCCACCTCCTACGGCACGGCGCACGTCCTCTACCCTGAGGCGGACGCTGAGCGGTGCACGGCCGCGCTGCTGCTGGAGGTCGATGCGGTGGCGCTGGTGCGCAGGGGCAAGGGCAAGGGCCGCGGTGGCGCGCCCGACGCGGCGCTCGCGCAGTACGTCAACGACCGCCCCTACGCGGCGTCCTCCCTGCTCGCCGTGGCGCTGAGCAATGTGTTCTCCACCGCGATGAGGGGCGTGTGCAAGGCCCTGCCGGGGCGCGCCGAGCAGCCGCTGCCGTTGCGCATCGAGATACCCGCGCTGCCGGCCCGCGGCGGACCGGCTCTCGTAGAGCGGCTGTTCGAGCCCTTGGGGTGGGCGGTCGCCGCCGAACCGGTCGCGCTGGACGCCGAGTTCCCGGAGTGGGGCGACTCCCGCTATGTGCGTCTCGTTCTCGAGTCCGACGCCCTGAGGCTGGCGCAGGCCCTGCGCCACCTGTACGTGCTGCTGCCCGTCCTCGACGACGCCAAGCACTACTGGGTCTCCTCCGAGGAGGTCGACAAGCTGCTGCGGGCGGGTGAGGGCTGGCTGCCCGACCACCCGGAGCAGAAGCTGATCACCAGCCGCTACCTGGCGCGCCGCTGGTCTCTGACCCGGCAGGCAATGGAGCGGCTGGAGCTGGTGCGGCTCGCGGAGGCGGACGACAGCGAGGTGGAGGAGATCGACAACGCGGTCCTGGAGGCCGATGGCGCGGTCGAGGAGGCCGACGACGTGGTCGAGGGGGAGACCGGGACGCAGGAGAAGCCGGTTCCGCTCGCCGTGCAGCGCAGGGAGGCCGTCGTCGCGGCGCTGGAGGAGTCCGCCGCCGCCCGGGTCCTGGACCTCGGCTGTGGGCAGGGCCAGTTGGTGCAGGCACTGCTGAAGGACGCGCGGTTCACGGAGATCGTCGGTGTCGACGTCTCGATGCGAGCGCTCACCATTGCCTCCCGGCGGCTGAAACTGGACCGCATGGGGGAGCGGCAGGCGTCCCGCGTCAAGCTCTTGCAGAGCTCGCTCGCGTACACCGACCGCCGGCTCAAGGGCTACGACGCCGCCGTGCTGAGCGAGGTGATCGAGCACGTCGACCTGCCCCGGCTGTCCGCCCTGGAGTACGCGGTGTTCGGCGCGGCCCGCCCGCGCACGGTCCTCGTGACGACACCGAACGTCGAGTACAACGTGCGCTGGGAGAGCCTGCCGGCCGGCCACGTACGGCACGGCGACCACCGCTTCGAGTGGACGCGGGAGGAGTTCCGCGCCTGGGCGGTCCGGGTCGCCGAGCGGCACGGATACACCGTCGGGTTCCGGCCCGTGGGCCCCGACGACCCCGAGGTGGGGCCGCCCACGCAGATGGCCGTGTTCACCCTGACCACCACGGCGACCACGACCACCGCGAAGGAGGGGAAGGCGGCATGACCGTGACCGAGACCAAGGGGCGCACCCTGCCCGTCACCGACCTCTCCCTCGTGGTGCTGATCGGCGCCTCCGGATCGGGCAAGTCGACCTTCGCCCGCAGGCACTTCAAGCCGACCGAGGTCGTCTCCTCGGACTTCTGCCGCGGCCTGGTGTCCGACGACGAGAACGACCAGAGCGCCACGCGGGACGCCTTCGACGTCCTGCACTACATCGCCGGCAAGCGCCTCGCTGCCGGTCGCCGCACCGTCGTGGACGCGACGAGCGTGCAGCAGGACGCGCGCCGTCAGCTGATCGACCTGGCCAAGCAGTACGACGTCCTGCCCATCGCGATCGTGCTGGACGTACCGGAGGAGGTGTGCGCCGAGCGCAACGCGGTCCGCAGCGACCGGGCGGACATGCCCCGCCGGGTCATCCAGCGCCACACCCGCGAACTGCGCCGTTCGCTCAGGCACCTGGAGCGTGAGGGCTTCCGCAAGGTGCACGTCCTGCGGGGCGTGGAGGAGGTCGAGAACGCGACCGTCGTCACCGAGAAGCGCTTCAACGACCTGACCCACCTCACGGGTCCCTTCGACATCATCGGCGACGTCCACGGCTGCTCCGCGGAACTGGAGGCGTTGCTCGGCAGGCTGGGCTACGTCGACGGCGTGCACCCCGAGGGCCGTACGGCGGTCTTCGTCGGCGACCTGGTGGACCGCGGCCCGGACAGCCCGGGCGTGCTGCGCCGGGTGATGTCGATGGTGGAGTCGGGCGACGCGCTGTGCGTGCCGGGCAACCACGAGAACAAGTACGGCCGGTACCTCAAGGGTCGGGGCGTTCAGCACACCCACGGACTCGCCGAGACCATCGCGCAGATGGAGGACGAGAGCGAGGAGTTCAAGCAGCAGGTACGGGAGTTCATCGACGGACTGGTCAGCCACTACGTCCTCGACGGGGGCAGGCTGGTCGTCTGCCACGCCGGCCTGCCCGAGAAGTACCACGGCCGCACCTCCGGCCGGGTCCGCTCGCACGCGCTGTACGGCGACACCACGGGCGAGACGGACGAGTTCGGGCTGCCGGTGCGCTACCCGTGGGCGGAGGACTACCGGGGCCGGGCGGCGGTCGTCTACGGTCACACCCCGGTTCCGCAGGCCACCTGGCTCAACAACACGATCTGCCTGGACACCGGTGCCGTCTTCGGCGGGAGGCTGACCGCGCTGCGCTGGCCGGAGCGGGAGCTGGTCGACGTACCGGCGGAGCGGGTCTGGTACGAGCCGGCCCGGCCGCTGGCCACCGAGGCGCCCGGCGGCCACGAGGGCCGTCCGCTGGACCTGGCGGACGTCCACGGCCGCAGGGTGGTGGAGACCCGGCACGCGGGCCGGGTCTCGGTCCGTGAGGAGAACGCGGCGGCGGCCCTGGAGGTCATGAGCCGCTTCGCGGTGGACCCCCGGCTGCTGCCGTACCTGCCGCCGACCATGGCGCCCACGGCCACCTCGCGTGTCGAGGGCTACCTGGAACACCCGGAGGAGGCTTTCGCGCAGTACCGGGAGGACGGTGTCGCGCGGGTCGTGTGCGAGGAGAAGCACATGGGTTCGCGGGCGGTGGCTCTGGTGTGCCGGGACGCGGAGGCGGCCCGGAAGCGCTTCGGAGTCGACGGCCCGACGGGTTCGCTCTGTACGCGCACGGGCCGCCCGTTCTTCGACGACGAGTCGGTGACGGAGGAGATCCTCGGCCGGCTGCGCACGGCGATCGGCGGCGCGGGCCTGTGGGAGGAGCTCGAGACGGACTGGCTGCTGCTGGACGCGGAGCTGATGCCGTGGTCGCTCAAGGCGTCGGGGCTGCTGCGCGGTCAGTACGCGGCGGTGGGCGCCGCGTCCGGTGCCGCGTTCCCGGGCGCGCTGGCCGCGCTGGAGGGCGCGGCGGCCCGGGGCGTCGACGTCGCCGACCTGCTGGCCCGACAGCGGGAACGTGCTGCCGATGCGGCAGCCTTCACGGCGGCCTACCGTCGCTACTGCTGGTCGACGGACGGTCTTGAGGGCGTCCGGCTGGCCCCGTTCCAGCTGCTGGCGGTGCAGGGCAGCAGCCTCGCGGCCGTGCCGCACGACGAGCAGCTGGCGCTGATCGACCGCATGGTCGAGCACGAGGGAACCGACCTGCTGCAGACCACCCGCCGTCTGTACGTCGACACCGGCGACCCGGAGTCGGTGCGGGCCGGGGTCGACTGGTGGCTGGAACTGACCGGCCGGGGCGGCGAGGGCATGGTCGTCAAGCCGGTTCAGGCGCTGGTCCGCAGCACGGCCGGCCGCCTGGTGCAGCCGGGCATCAAGTGCCGTGGCCGCGAGTACCTCAGGATCATCTACGGGCCGGAGTACACGCGCTCGGACAACCTCGCCCGGCTCCGCCAGAGGTTCCTGAACCACAAGCGCTCCCTGGCGATCCGCGAGTACGCCCTGGGCCTCGAGGCCCTGGACCGCCTGGCGGAGGGCGAACCGCTGTGGCGGGTGCACGAGGCGGTGTTCGCGGTGCTGGCCCTGGAGTCGGAACCGGTGGATCCCCGCCTGTGACTCGACCGCGCCGCCGTGGGGGCCGGGGCACCGTCCCGGCCCCGTCGCGCGAAGTGTGCGTTCCGGCCGACGGCACCTGAAGCGTGGTCGCCGTACTCGTGCGCAGGCAGTCGGCGCCGGTCGGCGGCCGCCGCCATGCCCCGTGGCCGCCGCGCGGCCGGCCCCGGACCACGAACGGTCGAGCGGAAGCGGTATCTGTCCGATTCGGCGCGAACGAGGGGTGAACGCGTGCCCGAATGGTCAGGATGGAGGCATGGGATTCCACGTCGATTCCGAGGCCGGGCGGCTGCGGCGCGTCATTCTGCACCGGCCCGATCTCGAGCTCAAAAGGCTCACCCCGAGCAACAAGGACGCGCTCCTCTTCGACGACGTGCTGTGGGTGCGCCGGGCGCGCGCGGAGCACGACGGGTTCGCCGACGTGCTGCGCGACCGCGGGGTGACCGTCCATCTCTTCGGCGACCTGCTCACCGAGGCCCTCGACATCCCGGCGGCCCGGTACCTGGTCCTGGACCGGGTCTTCGACGAGAAGGAGTACGGTCCGCTCGCCACCGACCACCTCCGGGCCACTTTCGACGCCCTGCCCTCCGCGGAGCTCGCCGAGGCCCTCGTCGGCGGCATGACCAAGCGGGAGTTCCTCGACGCCCACCCGGAGCCGACCTCCGTGCGGTTCCATGTGATGGAACTCGACGACTTCCTCCTGTGGCCCCTCCCCAGTCACCTGTTCACGCGCGACACCTCCGCCTGGATCTACGACGGGGTCTCCATCAACGCCATGCGCTGGCCCGCGCGTCAGCGCGAGACCGTCCACTTCGAGGCGATCTACCGGCACCACCCGCTCTTCCGCGACGAGGACTTCCACCTCTGGTCCGAGGGCCAGTCCGACTACCCGTCCACCATCGAGGGCGGCGACGTGCTCGTCATCGGAAACGGCGCGGTGCTCATCGGCATGAGCGAACGGACCACGCCCCAGGCCGTCGAGATGCTCGCGACCAAGCTCTTCGCCGCCGGGTCGGCCCGGACCATCGTCGCGCTCGACCTGCCGAAGAGCCGTGCGTTCATGCACCTCGACACGGTGATGACCATGGTCGACGGCGATACGTTCACCCAGTACGCGGGGCTCGGCATGCTCCGCTCCTACACGATCGAACCCGGCGCCGGGGACAAGGAGCTGAAGGTCACCGATCATCCGCCGGAGCACATGCACCGGGCGATCGCCGCCGCGCTGGGGCTCAGCGAGATCCGGGTGCTGACCGCCACGCAGGACGTGCACGCGGCCGAGCGGGAGCAGTGGGACGACGGGTGCAACGTCCTGGCGGTGGAGCCGGGGGTCGTCATCGCCTATGAGCGGAACTCCACCACCAACACGCATCTTCGCAAGCGGGGCATCGAAGTGATCGAGATTCCGGGGAGTGAGCTGGGGAGGGGACGGGGTGGGCCCCGGTGCATGAGCTGTCCGGTGGAGAGGGACCGCGTGGGGGCGTGAAAGGGTCAGGCGCCGTATAGAAATGTGGGGCGTCGTATAGACTTCCATTCGTTCCCGTGTTCGTCCCGTCCCCTCGTACTTCTGGAGCGCCCCCATGGCGACAGTTCCGACCGCCCTCGCCGGACGCCACTTCCTCAAGGAGCTGGACTTCACCGCCGAGGAGTTCCGTGGTCTGATCCAGCTGGCCGCCGAGCTGAAGGCGGCCAAGAAGGCCGGGACCGAGACGCGGTACCTGACGGGGAAGAACATCGCGCTCGTCTTCGAGAAGACCTCGACGCGTACGCGCTGCGCGTTCGAGGTGGCCGCCGCCGACCAGGGCGCCCACACCACCTACCTGGACCCCGCAGGCTCCCAGATCGGGCACAAGGAGTCCGTCAAGGACACCGCCCGCGTGCTCGGCCGGATGTTCGACGCCATCGAGTACCGCGGGCACGGTCAGGACATCGTCGAGGAACTGGCCGCGCATGCCGGGATCCCCGTCTACAACGGCCTCACCGACGAGTGGCACCCCACGCAGATGCTCGCCGACGTGCTCACCATGACCGAGCACTGTGACAAGCCGCTGACGGAGATCGCCCTCGCCTACCTGGGCGACGCCCGCAACAACATGGGCAACTCCTACCTGGTCACCGGCGCCCTGCTCGGGATGGACGTCCGCATCGTCGGGCCCCGGGTGCTGTGGCCGGAGCAGACCGTCGTCGATGCGGCCCAGCGGCTCGCCGAGGACTCCGGCGCCCGGATCACGCTCACCGAGGACGTGAAGGAGGGAGTCAGCGGCGCCGACTTCGTCGCCACGGACGTGTGGGTGTCGATGGGTGAGCCCAAGGAGGTCTGGGGCGAGCGCATCGCCCTCCTCGGCCCGTACGCGGTGACCATGGACGTGCTGCGCGCCACCGGCAACGACCAGGTGAGGTTCCTGCACTGTCTGCCGGCCTTCCACGACCTCGGCACCGCCGTGGGCCGCGAGATCCACGAGCGGCACGGGCTGACCGAGCTGGAGGTCACCGACGAGGTCTTCGAGTCCGGGCACTCCGTCGTCTTCGACGAGGCGGAGAACCGGATGCACACCATCAAGGCGGTCCTGGTCGCGACCCTCGCCTGACCAGGGCCGTGGCCTGACCAGGGCCGTGGCCTGACCGGGGCCTTGGCCCGAGGGGCTGCGACGACGGCCGTAGCGGCTGCGACGACGACCACAGCGCAAGCCCCACATCCTCCCGTACGATCCCCGGCGGAACCGGAACCACCCCTTCCGTGTCCGTCGAGCGGCCCACTCGGCCGCACCCCACCACTGAAAAGAGCACCACCCGTATGCCCGGCAGTCCTGCCAACCCGTTCCGCATCAAGTCCCCGCGGCTGCTCGTCGCCGAGGCCGGCGCCGATCTCTCCGGGCACGGCCTCAAGCGCCACATGGGCCTGTTCCAGCTCGTGTGCTTCGGCGTCGGCGCGATCGTCGGCACCGGCATCTTCGTCGGACTGTCCGACTCGGTCGCCCAGGCCGGGCCCGGCGTCGTCGTCTCCTTTGTGCTCGCCGCCCTGACCTGCGTTTTCACCGCGTTCGCCTTCGCCGAGCTGGGCGGCGCGATCCCGGTCTCCGGGTCGTCGTACTCCTTCGCCTACGCCGGGCTCGGCGAAGGGACGGCCTTCCTCGTCGGCTGGTGCCTGCTCCTGGAGTACGGCGTGTCCGTGTCGGCCGTCGCGGTCGGCTGGAGCCAGTACGTCAACGAGCTGCTGCACAGCCTCACCGGATGGCAGCTGCCCGCCGCGCTCTCCGCCGGGCCGGGCGACGGCGGGATCGTCAACCTGCCGGCCGTGATCGTCATCGCCCTGGCCTCAGTCCTCCTCGTGCGCGGGGTGCGCGAGAGCGCCCGGGCCACCGCCGCCATGGCCGTCCTCAAGCTGGCGATCCTGGTCGCCTTCTGCGCCATCGGGTTCACCGCCTTCAAGCACGGCAACCTGACGCCGTTCGCGCCGGCCGGCCTCGGCGGCATCGGCGCGGGCACCACGGCCGCCTTCTTCTCGTACATCGGCTTCGACGCGATCACCACCGCCGGTGAGGAGGCCCGCAACCCGCGGCGCGACGTCCCCGTCGCGATCCTGGTCTGCATCGGACTGGTCACCGTGCTGTACTGCGCGGTCGCGCTCGCCGCGATCGGCGCCATCGGCGGGCCCGCGGTCGGCGGTCGGCCCGCCGCGCTGTCGTACGTCGTCAACCAGGTCACCGGCTCCACGGTCGGCGGCGGTGTCATCGCCTTCGGCGCGGTCGTCGCCATCGCCTCGGTCGTGCTCGCCGTGATGTACGGCCAGACCCGCATCCTCATGTCCATGGCGCGCGACGGACTCATCCCGCGGGTGTTCGAACGGGTCTCGCCGAGGACCTCGACGCCGGTCGGCGGCACCCTGATCGTGGCGATCGTCTTCGCGATCCCGGCGGCCTTCGCCTCGCTGGACTCGGTGGTCAACCTGTGCACCATCGGCACGCTCGCCACGATGGCGGTGGTCAATGTGGCCGTGATCGCGCTGCGCCGCCGTGAACCGGGCCTCGCCCGCAGCTTCCGCGTGCCGCTCTACCCGGTGATGCCGCTGCTCGGCGTCGGCTTCTGCCTGTACCTGATGTACGAGACGGGCTGGGCGACCTGGGCGCAGTTCGCGGTGTTCCTCGTGGTCGGGTCCCTCGTGTACGCGCTCTACGGGCGCCGGCACTCCCGGCTCACGGCCGGGGCCGTCACAGCGGACGCCGCTGAGCGGGAACCGCAGGCAGTCTGAACCACACCGCCTTGCCGGACTCGGTGGGGCGGTGCCCGCAGGACGAGCTGAGCGCGCGGATCAGCAGCAGCCCCCGGCCGTGCTCCTGCCAGGGGTCGGGGGCCACCGGGAGCGGGTGGGTGAGGTGGCCGGGCGGCGCCGGGTCCGGGTCGTGCACCTCCACCGTGCAGCCGGTCGGCAGCAGCTCCACGACCAGCTCGATCGGCCCGTCCCCCGCGGTGTGCTCCACGGCGTTCGCGACCAGCTCCGCGGTCAGCAGCTCCGCGGTGTCGCTGTCGGCCGCGTGCTCCAGCTCCGCCAGTGCCGTACGGACCAGCGCCCGGGCGACGGGCACGGCGGCGGTGGTGTGCGGCAGGGCGATGCGCCAGCAGGCGAGTGCGGGGGATTCGTACAAGGCGGGTCCGTTCATGGCGCAGGCGGTCCTGCTTTCAACAAAGGGCATCGTACGGCGCGCCCCTCGGGGGGCGGTCGGCGGGTTTCGCCGGGGGCGTCGTCGGCCCCGGTACCGGGCTGCTTACCCGTACCGACGGCCCGTCGCGCACCCCCGGGCCTGCCGTTACCGGCCTGTCGAGAAGGTGTGACAGCCCGGGCGGTCTCTCCGCCGTAGCACCAGTCGTATCGCGCACTCATGACGACAGTCACAGATTGGTGATAACTTCGTGGGGCCGAGCAGCAGCGAGGACCGCCGCCCCCGTCCGAGGAGGCCGCCCGTCATGAGTCCCTTCACCGGCTCCGCCGCCCGCACCTCCGACTGGCGCCATGTGCGGTGCGTCCACGACAACGGGGTCGCCACGGTCACCCTGGCCCGCCCCGGAAAGATCAACGCGCTCACCTTCGGCGCCTACGCCGACCTGCGGGACCTGCTCGCCGAACTGTCCCGGGAGAAGTCCGTGCGCGCCCTGGTCCTGGGCGGAGAGGGGCGCGGCTTCTGCTCGGGCGGAGACGTGGACGAGATCATCGGCGCCACGCTGTCCATGGACACCGCCCGGTTGCTGGACTTCAACCGGATGACCGGGCAGGTCGTACGGGCCCTGCGGGAGTGCCCGTTCCCGGTGATCGCTGCGGTGCACGGGGTGGCCGCGGGTGCGGGCGCCGTCCTGGCCCTGGCCGCGGACTTCCGCGTGGCGGACCCCACCGCGCGCTTCCAGTTCCTCTTCACCAGGGTCGGGCTCTCCGGCGGTGACATGGGAGCCGCGTATCTGCTGCCCCGGGTGGTCGGGCTCGGCCACGCGACCCGGCTGCTCATGCTGGGCGAGCCGGTGCGGGCGACCGAGGCCGAGCGGATCGGCCTGATCAGCGAGCTGACGGAGGATGGCGGCGCCGACGAGGCGGCAAAGTCGCTGGCCCGCCGCCTGGCCGACGGCCCGGCGCTGGCGTACGCCCAGACCAAGGCCCTCCTCACCGCCGAACTCGACATGCCGCTCGCGGCATCGGTGGAACTGGACGCGGCGACCCAGGCCCTGCTGATGAACAGCGAGGACTACGCGGAGTTCCACGCGGCCTTCTCCGAGAAACGGGCGCCGAAGTGGCAGGGGAGGTGACCATGACCGGCACCGGAGGGCGGCCGCTGCGCGTCGCCGTCATCGGCGGCGGCCCCGGCGGGCTCTACGCCGCCGCCCTGCTCAAGCGGCTCGACCCGGCCCGCGAGGTCACCGTCTGGGAGCGGAACGCCCCCGACGACACGTTCGGGTTCGGTGTCGTCCTGTCCGACGAGACCCTCGGCGGCATCGAGCACGCCGACCCCGTCGTGTACGCCGCGCTGAAGGACGAGTTCGTGCGGTGGGACGACATCGACATCGTGCACCGGGGCGTGCGACACACCTCCGGCGGCCACGGCTTCTCCGCGCTCGGCAGGCGGCGGCTCCTTCAGATCCTGCACGAGCGCTGCCGCTCACTCGGCGTCGACCTGCGCTTTTGCGCCGGGGCCCCGCACCCGGCCCGGCTCTCGGAGGCGTACGACCTCGTCATCGCCGCCGACGGAGTGCACAGCGGCACCCGCGAGGAGTACGCCGAGGTGTTCCGGCCCTCGATCGAGCAGCACCGCTGCCGGTACATCTGGCTCGCCGCCGACTTCGCCTTCGACGCCTTCCGCTTCGAGATCGCCGAGACGGAGCACGGCGTGATGCAACTGCACGGCTATCCCTATAGCGCGGACGCATCGACCGTCATCGTGGAGATGCGCGAGGAGGTGTGGCACGCGGCCGGGTTCGCCGAACTCGACACCGCCGAGACCATCGAGCGCTGCGCCAAGATCTTCGCCGACGCCCTGCGCGGACGGCCGCTGCGCTCCAACAACTCCACCTGGACCACCTTCCGCACGGTCGTCACCGAGCACTGGTCCCACGGCAACCTGGTCCTGCTCGGCGACGCCGCGCACACCGCGCACTTCTCCATCGGCTCCGGTACGAAACTCGCGGTGGAGGACGCGCTCGCCCTGGTCGCCTGCCTGGAGGAGCACACCTCGCTGCCCGAGGCCCTGGCCGCCTACGAGGAGGAGCGGCGCCCGGTGGTCGCCTCCACCCAGCGCGCGGCCCGCGCCAGCCTGGAGTGGTTCGAGAAGCTGAGGCTGTACCTCGGCCAGCCGCCCCGCCAGTTCGCCTTCAACCTGCTCACCCGCAGCCGCCGCGTCACCCACGACAACCTGCGGCTGCGCGACCCCCGCTTCACCGAGGCGGTGGAGCGAGACTTCGGCTGCCCGCCCGGCACACCCCCGATGTTCACCCCCTTCCGACTGCGCGGCCTGACCCTGCGCAACCGGGTAGTGGTCTCGCCGATGGACATGTACTCGGCCGTGGACGGCGTCCCCGGCGACTTCCACCTCGTCCACCTGGGCGCACGGGCGCTCGGCGGCGCCGGGCTGGTGATGACCGAGATGGTGTGCGTGAGCCCCGAGGGCCGCATCACCCCGGGCTGCGCCGGCCTCTACACCGGACGTCAGGCCGAGGCGTGGCGGCGCGTCACCGACTTCGTGCACAGTCAGGCGCCGGGCACCGCGATCGGGGTGCAGCTCGGGCACTCCGGCCGCAAGGGCTCCACCAAGCTGATGTGGGAGGGCATGGACGAGCCGCTTCAGGAGGGCGACTGGCCGCTCGTGGCCGCCTCGCCGATCCCGTACAAACCGGGCGGCCAGACGCCTCGCGAGCTATCCCGCGCCCAACTGACCGACATCCGCGAGCAGTTCACCTCCGCCGCCGCCCGCGCCGCCCGCGTCGGCTTCGACCTCCTGGAACTCCACTGCGCCCACGGCTACCTGCTCTCCGGCTTCCTCTCACCGCTCACCAACCACCGCACCGACGCCTACGGCGGCTCGCTCGCCGGGCGGCTCCGCTTCCCGCTCGAGGTCTTCGACGCCGTGCGCGCGGTGTGGCCCGAGGAGCGGCCGATGACCGTGCGGATCTCCGCGACCGACTGGGCAGAGGGCGGCACCACGGCCGAGGAGGCCGTCGAGATCGCCCGCGCGTTCGCCGCGCACGGCGCCGACGCCATCGACGTGTCCACCGGGCAGGTGGTGGCGGAGGAGAAGCCGGCGTTCGGGCGCTCGTACCAGACGCCGTACGCCGACCGGATCCGCCACGAGACGGGCATTGCGGTGATCGCGGTGGGCGCCATCTCCTCCTGGGACGACGTCAACTCGCTGATCCTGGCCGGGCGCACCGACCTGTGCGCCCTCGCCCGGCCGCACCTGTACGACCCGCACTGGACCCTGCACGCGGCGGCCGAACAGGGCTACAGCGGGCAGGGTGCGGTGTGGCCCGCGCCCTACCGGGCGGGCAGCAGGCGCCCCAACACCGGCCGCACGGACGCCCCCAAACCCCGCCTGACATTGGGGGGTTGAAAGAAGACCTACGGCAGATCCGGCACGCCCGCGAACGCAGCCCCCGCGTCCCGCAGCCGCTCGTGCAGCGCCCGGAAGACCGCCGCCGAGCGGGCGCCCGGCCAGTTCGCGGGCAGCAGGCCGGCCGGCAGCCCCGGGTCGGCGTAGGGCAGATGGCGCCAGGAGTCCAGGGCGAGCAGATAGTCGCGGTACGCCTCCTCGGCCGGCGTGTCCTCGCGGGACTCCCAGTCGCGCAGCACGCGCGCGTGGCGGTCGAGGAACGCCTCGTGCTGCTTGGCGATCGCGGCCAGGTCCCACCAGCGCCCCACCGCCTCCGCGGTCGGCGCGAAGCCGAGGTGGTCCCCGCGGAAGAAGTCCACGTACGCGTCCAGGTGCAGCCGCTCCAGAGTGTGCCGACTTTCCTCGTACAGGCGTGCGGGGGCGATCCACACCCCGGGGGCCGCGGTGCCGAAACCGAGCCCCGCCAGCCGGGAGCGCAGCAGGTGCCGCTTCTGCCGCTCCGACTCCGGCACGGAGAACACGGCCAGCACCCAGCCCTCGTCCTTCGGGGGCGCCGTCGCGTACACCCGGCGGTCGCCGTCCTCCAGCAGCTGCCGTGCGTCCGGCGACAGCGCGTACCCGGCCGCGCCCGTCGCCGTGCGCTCCGGCACGAGCAGTCCGCGCCGCTTCAGCCGCGACACCGACGACCGTACGGAGGGCGCGTCCACGCCGACCGCGGCGAGCAGCCGGATCAGCTCGGCCACGGGGACCGGGCCGGGGGTGAAGCGGCCGTAGGCGCCGTAGAACGTGACGATGAGGGACCTCGGGGCGTGCTGAGCGTGCTGATCGGACACGTTGATCACTTTAGATCGTCGGCGTCACTCATGATCACCTCGCACGGGCACCGGGTCGGCGTCCGCCCGCAGCCGGAACCGCTGGAGCTTGCCCGTCGCCGTGCGCGGCAGCGCGTTGAGGAAGACGAACTCACGCGGGCACTTGTACGGCGCCAGCTCCGACGTCAGGAAGGCGCGCAGCGCAACCGGGTCGCTTCGCGCGCCCTCCCTGAGGACCGCGTACGCAACCACGATCTGCCCGCGCACCTCGTCGGGCCGCCCGACGACCGCCGTCTCGACCACGTCCGGATGGCGCATCAGGGCGTCCTCGACCTCGGGCCCGGCGATGTTGTACCCGGCGGAGATGATCATGTCGTCGGCGCGGGCCACATAGCGGAAGTAGCCGTCGGGCTCGCGGACGTAGGTGTCGCCGGTGATGTTCCAGCCGCCTCGGACGTACTCCCGCTGCCGTGGATCGGCGAGATAGCGGCAGCCGACCGGTCCGCGCACCGCGAGCAGCCCGGGCTCGCCGTCCGGTACGGGTACGCCGTTCGCGTCCTGCACCCGCGCGTGCCACCCCGGGACCGGAACCCCCGTGGTTCCCGGCCGGATCCGGTCGTCCGCGGCCGAGATGAAGATGTGCAGCAGCTCGGTGGCGCCGATGCCGTTGACGATGCGCACACCGGTGCGCTCGTGCCAGGCCCGCCAGGTGGCCTCGGGAAGGTTCTCGCCGGCCGACACACAGCGCCGCAGCGAGGTCGTGTCGTACGCGTCCAGCTCCTCGAGCATCGCCCGGTAGGCGGTCGGCGCGGTGAACAGCACCGAGACCCGGTGCTCGGCGATCGCGGGCAACAGCGCTCCGGGGCCCGCCTGTTCGAGCAGCAGGGAACTGGCGCCGGCCCGCAGCGGGAAGACGACGAGTCCGCCGAGCCCGAAGGTGAAGCCGAGCGGCGGACTGCCCGCGAAGACGTCGTCGGGACGCGGACGCAGGACGTGCCTCGAGAAGGTGTCCGCGATGGCGAGCACGTCGCGGTGGAAGTGCATGCATCCCTTCGGGCGGCCCGTGGTGCCGGAGGTGAAGGCGATCAGCGCCACGTCGTCGGCCGCCGTGTCCACCGGCGCGTACGGCTCCTCGGGCACCGGCAGACGCAGCAGGTCGTCGGGGGCGTCTCCGCCGTACGGGGTGATGCGCAGCCCGGGGACATCGGCCTTCACCAGGTCGTCCAGCACGCGGACGTCGCACAGGGCGTGGCCGACCCGGGCGATGTCGCACATCGTGCGCAGCTCGTGCGGGCGCTGCTGGGCGAGCACGGTGACCGCGATCGCGCCCGCCCTCAGGACCGCGAGCCAGCAGGCGGCGAGCCAGGGTGTGGTGGGGCCGCGCAGCAGGACACGGTTGCCGGGGACGACGCCGAGGCGGGAGGTGAGCGCGTGCGCGACGCGGTCGACACGGGCGCGGAGCTGTCCGTACGTCCACACGTCGCCGTCCGCCGTGCGGAAGGCAGGGCGGTCGGGGGCGGTGCGGTCGAGCAGCTCGACCGCGGCGTTCAGCCGTTCGGGGTAGCGCAGCTCGGGCAGGTCGAAGCGGAGTTCGGGCCACTGCTCGCGGGGCGGGAGATGGTCACGGGCGAAGGTGTCGCGGTGGGCGGTGGGGACCGGTGGCGGAGCCCCGGCCGACGCGCGGCCGGCGGTGTCCGTGGCGCTCGCTGTGTCCGTGGCGCTGATGGCGTCCCTCGGGTCCATGGCGTCTGGCCCCCTTGTCGTGGTGGGCTCGCGCATCGAGCGTATCGTGTTGGTGACGACAGTCAACGGTCCGCGATACGTTCGGGTGAGCAGCCCACCCGGCCCCGAGGGGCCGTCAGGGAGAGGGGACCGGCCATGACCGCATTCTCGCTCGACCCCGCCCAGCTGGCCTGGCGTGCGGAACTGCGCACCCTGGCCGAGCAACGGCTGCGTCCGCTCGCCGAGAAGGGTGAACCCGGCCGCGTCAACCGCGCCCTCGTCACCGAGCTCGGCCAACTCGGTCTGCTCGACCGGCTGTTCATTTCCGGGGCGCTGGAACTGTGCCTGATGCGGGAGTCCCTGGCGTACGCCTGCACCGAGGCGGAGACGGCCCTCGCCCTGCAAGGGCTGGGCGCCCACCCCGTGCACGCCTACGGGACACCGGCCCAGCGCGCCCGCTGGCTGCCCGGCGTCCGGGCCGGCACCACGGTCGCCGCCTTCGCGCTGACCGAGCCGGACGCGGGGTCGGACGCGGCGGCGCTGTCCCTCGCGACCGAGGCCGACGGCCCCTCCGGGTGGCGGCTCACCGGCCAGAAGTGCTGGATCTCCAACGCCCCGGAGGCCGACTTCTACACCGTCTTCGCCCGCACCACCCTCGGCGCGGGCGCCCGCGGGGTGACCGCGTTCCTCGTCCCCGCCGACCGCCCCGGCCTGACCGGCGCCCCCCTCGACATGCTCTCCCCGCACCCCATCGGCACGCTCGCCTTCGACGCGGTGCCCGTGACCGACGACGACCTGCTCGGGGAGGCGGACCGCGGCTTCCGGGTCGCCATGGGCACCCTCAACCTCTTCCGCCCCAGCGTCGGCGCGTTCGCGGTCGGCATGGCACAGGCCGCCCTCGACGCGACGCTCGCCCACACCGCCGCACGGGACGCCTTCGGAGGTCGGCTCAAGGACCTCCAGGCGGTCTCCCACCAGGTCGCCGAGATGGCCCTGCGTACCGAGGCGGCCCGTCTCCTGGTCTACTCGGCGGCGACGGCGTACGACGAAGGAGCCCCGGACGTCCCGATGCGGGCCGCCATGGCGAAGTTGCTCGCCACCGAGACCGCGCAGTACGTCGTCGACGCCGCCGTGCAGCTGCACGGCGCCCGCGCACTGCGTCGCGGCCACCTCCTCGAACACCTCTACCGCGAGGTGCGCGCCCCGCGCATCTACGAGGGCGCGAGCGAGGTACAACGCGGCATCGTCGCCAAGGAGTTGTACGCCACCGTGGAGGCCCCGTGACCAGCGAGCGCGTCAACCCGCCCGCCCTCTCCCCGGCCAAGGGCTTCTCGCACGCGGTCGTCGCCACCGGCACCCGCGTGGTCTTCCTGGCGGGCCAGACCGCCCTCGACGGCGACGGCAAGGTGACCGGCGACACGCTTCCCGAGCAGTTCGAACACGCCCTCGCCAACCTGCTCACCGCCCTGCGCGCCGCCGGCGGCACCCCCGGCGACCTCGCCCGCGTCACCGTGTACGCCACCGACGTGGCCGACTACCGCGCGCACGCCCCCGAACTGGGGCGCGTCTGGCGCCGGCTGGCGGGCCGCGACTACCCCGCGATGGCCGTCGTGGGGATCACACGCCTGTGGGACGAGCAGGCGCTCGTGGAACTGGACGGGTTCGCCGTGCTGCCGTAGCCCTGCCCACGGGCATAACCTGTGCGTGCCTCGGGGGAGTCGAGGGGAGTCGTCACATGCCCGAGATCACGCTGACCGCAGGCCCCGTCGCCTACGAGGACACGGGCGGCGACGGCCCGGTCGTGGTCCTGCTGCACGGCCTGGTGCACGACCACACCGTCTGGCGCAAGGTGATGGCCGATCTGCGCGCCGACCACCGGGTGATCGCGCCGACCCTGCCGTACGGAGCCCA
This sequence comes from Streptomyces sp. NPDC107546, assembly GCF_055639175.1. Lineage (NCBI taxonomy): Bacteria > Bacillati > Actinomycetota > Actinomycetes > Kitasatosporales > Streptomycetaceae > Streptomyces > Streptomyces sp. NPDC107546. The sequence goes on from NZ_JBVKBA010000001.1 coordinate 182,911, forward strand.
CCGCAGTCCGATGCACCGGCCGCCCACACCGGACCTCGTGAACGACCTGATCGCCGAGTTCCTGGACCGCCTCGACCTGCGGGACGTCACCCTGGTGGAGAGCGACTGCGGACGCGCCCAGACGGTGGCCGCGCGGCACCCCGAGCGTCTGGCCCGCCTGGTCCTCATCTCCTGCGAGGCCTTCGACAACTACCCGCCGGGCGCGCCCGGAAAGATGATCGGCCTGGCCTGCGCCGTCCCCGGCGGTGTCCTGCTCATGGTCCGTGTCCTGGGCTGGAAAGTCCTGCGCCGGCTGCCGGTCGGCATCGGTGCGCTCACCAAGTACCCCGTGCCGGACGAGATCGTGGACGACTGGCTGCGCCCGCTGCGCACCGACAAGGCCATCCGGCGCGACTTCCGCCACTACAACACCCACGTCCGCAGGACCGAACTGCTCGAAGCCGTGGAGGGTTTGAGGACGTTCGACAAGCCGGCCCTCGTCGTCTGGGCGAGGGAGGACCTGATGATGCCGCGCGAACACGGACGACGCCTCGCCGACCTGCTCCCGAAGGGCCGGCTGGTGGAGGTCGAGGACTCCCGCACCCTGATCGCCGAGGACCAGCCGGAGCGACTGGCGGCGGTGCTGCGGGAGTTCATCAAGACGACGTGAGGGCGCGTGTCGACGCCCTCACGCCTTGGTGTTGCCTACCAGGCCTCAGTCGGAGCAGGGCGTGCCGAACACCGGCGGGTGGCCGCCCGCCGTAGCGATGGTGACCGGCCCGAAGCGGTGACCGCACACGCACGGTGTGATGGTCGCCCTGAACGAACCGCTGTTGTCGGAGTTGAAGTTGTCGTTCACCGCGAGGTAGAGCTCCCCGCTGCCCACCAGCGTCGTCGGGCCCGCCCCGATGTAGTGCCACGGTCCGTTTCCGATCCGGGCGATCAGCGACCAGGCCGGCACACCCGGCAGCGGGAAGTCCGCGCCCGCGAGGTGCCTGCTGTCGCCCCACGGACTGTAGGTCGTGGTGACGTTGCGCTGGATCGCGACCGTTCCGGTCGCCGTGATCCTCACGGCACTGCTTACGCACACGCCTGTGTCGATCACGCCCGTGGCACCGGGGATCGAGGTGGGGCCGGCCGTTGCCGGGACCTGGACGGTGGTGCTCGGGGCGGACTGCGCGACAGGGCACGCGGGCACGTCGGCGCGGTGCTCGGCCGCCACGGCGGTGCCGGGGGGCACCGCCAGCGCGAGCGCCGCCGTGGCGGGGACACACAGCCATCGGCTGCGGGCCGCGGCCCGTGCGGCGGCCTTGAGAACGGTTCTTGCGTTCATCCGCCAAGACTCCTGGAGGGTGAGGGGGTGCCGTCAGCGACCCAGTAGCGCATGGGGCAGGTCCAGGTAGGCCACAGGACTCGACGCACCGTGCGGGAACCAGCCGAACGGCTCAAGGCCGGAACTCGCCACCGAAGGGGTGACGATCACGGGCGGCACCGGAGCCTCCCGGTACCTGTGGAACCCCCCAGTCCAGGAGGTGCTCCCATGTTCCTGCGCCAGCTCGCCGGGCCGGTCGTCGGTACCGCTCTGCTCCTGTCCGCCGCCCCCGCCGCGTGTGCCCTCTCCGCGGCGCCCGACGAGGTGAGCGTCGACCCGACCGGGTACCTGGCGCCCGACGGCACGCTCACCCTCTCCGGCACCTACCGCTGTGCCGGCGGCACCGGGGGCCCGGTCTTCGTGTCCTCCTCGATCTCCCAGGGCGCCTCCCGCGTGCAGCACGGTGTCGGCGGCACCCCGGCCGTGTGCGACGGCGCCGAGCACCGCTGGACCAACTCCGAGACCCGCCAGGGCGCGTACACCCCGGGCCGCGCCCACGTCGAGGCCACGCTGATGGAACTGAACGGCTCCGGGCTCCCGCTGCCCCGCTTCCACGCGGTCCGCCGCCAGGATGTCACCGTGACGGCGAAGGACTGATCTGCGCCGGGGCGTCGGCCGGTTCAGGGTCGAACGCGGAGAGCCCGACCGGGCGGCCGGGGACGGCGACCGGAAGTCCCGGAGGAGGAGTCCCAGGAGACCCCCAAACTGCGCGGGCGCGGCCGGACCGCTGGGCCCGGCTGCTCACCGCCGGTCGACGTGCCGGCGGAAATCCCCTGGCGCCGTGGCGGGGAAGGGCGGAGACTCGGCCTCATGGCTGACATGCGGTCGTTCCGGGAGGCGGTCACCGCTTGGGCGGCCGGCGGCCCCGGCGACCCCGCGCGCGAGCTCGCCGTGCGGCTGCCCGTCCGGGCGGCCGTCCTGCTCGAGGGGCTGAGCGATGCGGCGGCGGTCGACGCGCTGGCCGTCGGCCGCGGCCGGGACCTGGCGGCCGAAGGCGTCTGCGTCCTTCCGATGGGCGGTGCGATGAGCGTCGGGCGCTTCGCCGGCCTCCTCGGGCCACCCGGCCTGGGCCTCCGCCTCACGGGACTGTGCGACCAGGCGGAGCGCCGCTACTACGTCCGCGCTTGGGAGCGGGCCGGTGCAGCACAGCAAGGGTTCTTCGTCTGCGCGGCGGATCTGGAGGACGAGCTCATCCGTGCGCTGGGCGTGACACGGGTGGAGGAACTCGTCCGGGCGCAGGGCGACCTGCGCGCCTGGGAGACCTTCCTTCGCCAGCCCGCACAGCGGGGCCGCACCTCGCAGCAGCAGTTGCGGCGCTTCCTCGGCACGAAGAAGGGGCGCAAGATCCACTACGGCCGTGTCCTCGGCGAGGCCCTCGACACCGACCGCATACCCGCCCCACTCGACGGCCTGCTCACCAGCCTCTGACCGCTGGGCGACGCCTGCGGGCGAGCTGGTTGGCGGCGAGCGGATCGATGCGGTTGTTGCAGACGAATGCCGCTCCTGCGGTGATCGCGTCCAAGCGTCCACCGCAGGCTCGGGTGCGGAGTCCACTGTCTGGCCGCGACCTGCACACCACCGGGCGACGGCCGCCGAACCTGGCCCGGTACGCCTTCCTCGACCCCGCCGCACAGCGCTTCTACGCGGACTGGGCGCAGGTGGCCGACCAGACCGTCGCCATCCTGCGCCCCGCCGCCGGCCGCGACCCCCACGACCGGGACCTCCACGACCCGGTCGGCGAGCCGTCCACCCGCAGCGACGTCCTCCGCAGCCGTTGGGGCACCCACAACGTCCGCCATCACGGCACCGGTTCGAAGCGGTTCCACCACCCGGTCGTCGGCGACCTCAGCCTCGCCTGGCAGAGCGCGGAGTTGGTCGGCGCGGCCGGGCTCGGCCTCACCATCTACACCGCCGAGCCGGGCTCGCCCTCCGAAGAGACTCTGCGCCTGCTCGCTTCCTGGGCCGCCACGGACGCGGCCCAGCCCACCGGTGGTACGGCGGCCTCCACCGACAAGACCGGTGAGCGCCGCACCGCACGATCTCAGCGACCGGTCGTCAGATGTCCCGGAAGATCTCGATCTGCGCCCCCACCGAGTTCAGCCGCTCCGCCAGGTCCTCGTAGCCGCGGTTGATGACGTACACGTTGCGCAGCACGGACGTGCCCTCCGCCGCCATCATCGCCAGCAGGACGACCACGGCGGGGCGCAGCGCGGGCGGGCACATCATCTCGGCGGCGCGCCAGCGGGTCGGGCCCTCGACCAGGACCCGGTGCGGGTCGAGCAACTGCAGGCGCCCGCCCAGGCGGTTGAGGTCGGTCAGGTAGATGGCCCGGTTGTCGTAGACCCAGTCGTGGATCAGCGTCTTGCCCTGCGCGGAGGCCGCGATGGCCGCGAAGAACGGCACGTTGTCGATGTTCAGGCCGGGGAACGGCATCGGGTGGATCTTGTCGATCGGCGCCTCCAGCTTGGAGGGCCGCACGGTCAGGTCCACCAGCCGCGTGCGGCCGTTGTCGGCGGAGTACTCGGGCGTGCGGTCGTGGTCGAGCCCCATCTCCTCCAGCACCGCGAGCTCGATCTCCAGGAACTCGATCGGCACTCGGCGCACCGTCAGTTCCGACTCGGTGACCACTGCGGCGGCCAGCAGGCTCATCGCCTCGACCGGGTCCTCGGAGGGGGAGTAGTCGACATCGACGTCGATGGTCGGTACGCCGTGGACGGTGAGCGTGGTGGTGCCTATGCCTTCGACCTCGACGCCGAGCGCCTCGAGGAAGAAGCACAGGTCCTGGACCATGTAGTTGGAGGAGGCGTTGCGGATGACCGTGACGCCGTTGTGCCGTGCGGCGGCCAGCAGCGCGTTCTCGGTCACGGTGTCGCCGCGCTCGGTCAGGACGATCGCCCGGCCGGGGGAGACGGACCTGTCCACCACCGCGTGGTACAGCCCCTCCGTGGCGGTGACCTCGAGCCCGAACCGGCGCAGCGCGATCATGTGCGGCTCGATGGTGCGCGTCCCGAGGTCGCAGCCGCCCGCGTACGGCAGTTTGAAGCGGTCGAAGCGGTGCAGCAGCGGCCCGAGGAACATGATGATGGACCGCGTACGGCGGGCGGCCTCGGCGTCGATGGCGTCCAGGTCGAGGTCCGCGGGCGGGACGATCTCCAGATCGACTCCCTCGTTGATCCACCGGGTTCGTACACCGATCGAGCTGAGCACCTCCAGCAGGCGGTAGACCTCCTCGATGCGGGCGACGCGCCGCAGCACCGTGCGCCCCTTGTTGAGCAGCGAGGCGCACAGCAGCGCCACGCAGGCGTTCTTGCTCGTCTTGACGTCGATCGCGCCGGAGAGCCGGCGACCGCCGACCACGCGCAGATGCATGGGGCCCGCGTAGCCCAGGGACACGATCTCGCTCTCCAGGGCGTCCCCGATGCGGGCGATCATCTCAAGGCTGAGGTTCTGGTTGCCCCGCTCGATGCGGTTGACGGCGCTCTGACTGGTACCGAGTGCCTCGGCGAGCTGCGCCTGGGTCAGGCCACGGTGCTGGCGTGCGACACGGATGAGCTTGCCGATGCGTACGAGGTAGTCGTCTGACATGAGACTGAGGTTATCTCAGATATGAGATGCGGCATCTTGTGGGGTCCATTCGAGTGAAGAGAGCGGAGTGATGCCTGGTGGCAGGGGTGTGTCGCGGCAGGCTCCGGTCGCGCATGACCTACCGGGCCCCATGTACTAGAGTTATCTCGACATCGAGATATCTGCCGAGGCGTACCGCAGTAGCCGCTCTGGTAAGGGTTACCTAACTTAGCCTGACCTTAGCGGATCGGCCGAGATGCCGTGGCGGCAGGATCGTGGTGGTACGCGCACATCAATGAAGGAGACTGTCGTGTCGGCGAACAGCTTCGACGCCCGCAGCACGCTGCAGGTGGGCGACGAGTCGTACGAGATCTTCCGGCTGGACAAGGTGGAGGGCTCGGCCCGCCTGCCCTACAGCCTCAAGGTCCTGCTGGAGAACCTGCTCCGCACCGAGGACGGCGCGAACATCACCGCCGACCACATCCGCGCCCTCGGCAACTGGGACTCCCAGGCCCAGCCGTCGCAGGAGATCCAGTTCACGCCGGCCCGCGTGATCATGCAGGACTTCACCGGCGTGCCCTGTGTCGTGGACCTCGCCACCATGCGCGAGGCCGTCAAGGAGCTGGGCGGCGACCCGGCGAAGATCAACCCGCTGGCGCCGGCCGAGCTGGTCATCGACCACTCCGTCATCGCCGACAAGTTCGGCACGAACGACGCCTTCAAGGTCAACGTCGAGCTGGAGTACGGCCGCAACAAGGAGCGCTACCAGTTCCTGCGCTGGGGCCAGACCGCCTTCGACGAGTTCAAGGTCGTCCCCCCGGGCACCGGCATCGTCCACCAGGTCAACATCGAGCACCTCGCCCGCGTGGTGATGGTCCGTGACGGCAAGGCCTACCCGGACACCCTGGTCGGCACCGACTCCCACACCACGATGGTCAACGGCCTCGGCGTCCTCGGCTGGGGCGTCGGCGGCATCGAGGCCGAGGCCGCGATGCTCGGCCAGCCGGTCTCCATGCTCATCCCGCGCGTCGTCGGCTTCAAGCTCACCGGTGAGCTGCAGCCGGGCACCACCGCCACCGACCTCGTGCTCACCATCACCGAGATGCTCCGCAAGCACGGTGTGGTCGGCAAGTTCGTCGAGTTCTACGGCGAGGGCGTCGCCGCCACCTCGCTGGCCAACCGCGCCACCATCGGCAACATGTCGCCGGAGTTCGGCTCCACCGCCGCGATCTTCCCGATCGACGACGAGACCATCAAGTACCTGAAGCTCACCGGCCGCTCCGAGCAGCAGCTCGCCCTCGTCGAGGCCTACGCCAAGGAGCAGGGCCTCTGGCTGGACCCGAAGGCCGAGCCGGACTTCTCCGAGAAGCTCGAGCTGGACCTGTCCACGGTCGTCCCCTCGATCGCCGGCCCGAAGCGCCCGCAGGACCGCATCGTCCTCGCGAACGCCGCCGAGCAGTTCAAGCAGGACGTCCGCAACTACGTCGACGTCGTGGACGAGGCGGGCCAGGAGTCCTTCCCGGCCTCCGACGCCCCGGCCGTCGCCCCCAACGGCGCCCCGTCGAACCCCGTCCCGGTCACCGCCCCCGACGGCACGACGTACGAGCTGGACCACGGCGCCGTCACCGTCGCCGCCATCACCTCCTGCACCAACACCTCGAACCCCTACGTCATGGTCGCCGCCGCCCTGGTGGCCAAGAAGGCGGTCGAGAAGGGCCTGACCCGCAAGCCGTGGGTCAAGACCACCCTCGCCCCGGGTTCCAAGGTCGTCACCGACTACTTCGACAAGGCGGGCCTGACCCCGTACCTGGACAAGGTCGGTTTCAACCTGGTCGGTTACGGCTGCACCACCTGCATCGGCAACTCCGGCCCGCTGCCGGAGGAGGTCTCCAAGGCCGTCAACGACCACGACCTCGCGGTCACCTCGGTCCTCTCCGGCAACCGGAACTTCGAGGGCCGTATCAACCCCGACGTCAAGATGAACTACCTGGCGTCCCCGCCGCTGGTCGTCGCCTACGCCATCGCGGGCTCCATGAAGGTGGACATCACCAAGGAGGCGCTGGGCACCGACCAGGACGGCAACCCGGTCTACCTGAAGGACATCTGGCCCTCCGAGGCCGAGGTCGACGAGGTCGTCGCCAACGCCATCGGCGAGGACATGTTCTCCAAGTCCTACAGCGACGTCTTCGCCGGCGACGCCCAGTGGCAGTCCCTCCCGGTCCCGACCGGCAACACCTTCGAGTGGGACCCGGAGTCCACCTACGTCCGCAAGCCCCCGTACTTCGAGGGCATGGGCATGGAGCCGGCCCCGGTCGAGGACATCACCGGCGCCCGCGTCCTCGCCAAGCTCGGCGACTCGGTCACCACCGACCACATCTCCCCGGCCGGCGCGATCAAGGCCGACACCCCGGCCGGCAAGTACCTCACCGAGCACGGTGTCGAGCGCCGCGACTTCAACTCCTACGGTTCCCGCCGCGGCAACCACGAGGTGATGATCCGCGGTACGTTCGCCAACATCCGCCTGCGCAACCAGATCGCGCCGGGCACCGAGGGCGGCTACACCCGCGACTTCACCCAGGAGGGCGGGCCGGTCTCCTTCATCTACGACGCCTCGCAGAACTACCAGGCCGCCGGCATCCCGCTGGTCGTCCTGGCCGGCAAGGAGTACGGCTCCGGCTCGTCCCGCGACTGGGCGGCCAAGGGCACCGCGCTCCTCGGCGTCAAGGCCGTCATCGCCGAGTCGTACGAGCGCATCCACCGCTCGAACCTCATCGGCATGGGCGTCCTGCCGCTGCAGTTCCCCGAGGGCCAGTCCGCCGCGAGCCTCGGCCTGACGGGTGAGGAGACCTTCTCCATCACCGGCGTCACCGAGCTCAACGAGGGCACCACGCCGCGCACGGTCAAGGTCACCACCGACACCGGTGTCGAGTTCGACGCGGTCGTCCGCATCGACACCCCCGGTGAGGCCGACTACTACCGCAACGGCGGCATCATGCAGTACGTGCTGCGCAGCCTGATCCGCAAGTAGGCGATCCGGCACGGCAGTCGAGGGCCGCACCCCCGCCCGGGGGTGCGGCCCTCCGCCGTCTTCGCACCGCCGCCCGAACGGGGACATCGCCGGTGCTCAGTGCGGACACAGGGTTTCCTCGGCGGACCGGGGCAGGATGACACCATGTCCGGCACTCCCGCTTCCCCAGGCGGTCCGATCCGTGGAGCGTTCCGGGCCGTACGGAGTTCACGATCGAACTGCCCATCCATGAAAGGTCGTTGACGGGGAGCCCTAGATCCATCCCGCCACCTGCGCCACCGCGAACGGCGCCGGCACCAGGGTCGTCATGCCGAGCCACAGGTGCAGCGGTCGGCCCTCCTGCCACGGCATGAGGACGTCCACCACCAGCACCATCCCGAGGACGAACCCCCCGCCCAGCACCGCGCCGAGCGTCATACCGACGGTCTGGCCCGGTGTCGAGCCGCCGCAGCCGAACCCGGTGACGCAGTGGAGCAGCAGGTACCTGTTCAGCAGCCACCGGACGCACACGCCGGGGACGATCGCCAGCACGCCGATCAGAAGGTTCGCCACCGCGGGCGCCCACCAGGAGCCGGCGGTGGCCTTCTCGCGGCCACCGTCCGCACCGGAACCGTGCACAACCCGTCCTTCTCCCCGGTCATCGCGTTCGTACAGGTAGATGACCACGAGAGCACTGGGGTTGCCCCGCGCGCGCCCCGGAGCAGTGAACACCGCTCCCACGAGTGACGGTTGGGGGCCGACGGGGGGTCCGGGCCTCTGGGCGGACCGGGTGGCCGCTGTGCGTGCCACCCGGTCCGCGAGCCGGCCCGGCCCGGGGGGAGTAGGCCGGACCGGGGTCTGATGGCTTGTGTCGACCGGTGGAGGCGACAACGTTGTCGAATGGTCTGTACATGACTGTACCTCGGCGGCGGACAACGATGTCAAGGGTCTCCGGTGCGGTTCACTCTCAAGGGGGCATCCCGGTGCTCCGGCCGAACGACGGCTTCCAGAAGTGGCGTTCCAGAAGCGGCCTTCCGTATGCGCCCTTCCGTAGGCGGCCTTCCGCAGACGGTCTTCCGCCGTGCGCCCCGCGCACGCTACTGTCCCTGCGGCTTGTGCGACCCGTGGTGCGCGACCCGTCCGAAGGAGGAGGGGCCGCGTCATGCGTTTCCGTCCGACATCCCTGCTGCTGGCCGCCGCCCTGGCGGTCGGCGGCGCCACCCCCGCGCTCGCCGCGGGCGCCCGACCATCACCCGACCTGGTGCGTGACCCCACCGCGTACGTCGACCCGCTCATCGGCACCCGGAACGGCGGCAACGTCTTCCCCGGCGCCGTCGTCCCGTTCGGCATGCTGTCCTGGAGCCCCGAGAACACCCGGGGCGACGCGACGAGAACGGCCGCGCCCGGCGGCTACCAGTACGACGCCACCCGCATCCGCGGCTTCAGCCTCACCCACATGTCCGGCACCGGCTGCGCGGGCGGCAGCGGCGACGTCCCGTTCTTCCCGTACGCGGGCGAGGTCACCTCCTCACCGGCGAGCGACACCAAGGACGCCGTGTACGCGGCCGACTTCACGCACGCCGACGAGAGGGCCGAGCCCGGTCACTACACGGTGGGCCTCTCCTCCGGTGTCACGGCCGACCTGACGGCGACCGCGCGCACCGGCTCGGCCCGCTTCACCTTCCCCGAGGGCAGACCGGCCTCGCTGCTGATCCGCACCGCCAACTCCGAAGTGGGCTCCTCGGATTCGACGGTCACCATCGACCCGGAGACCCGCACGGTGTCCGGTTCCGTCACCTCCGGCGACTTCTGCGGCTACCTCGATCCAGAGGGGCGGCGCAGCTACTACACGCTCTACTTCACGGCCCGCTTCGACCGCGCCTTCACGGCGACCGGCACCTGGCAGGACGACAAGCTGAACCCGGGCTCGACGCACACGACCGGTGACACGGGAGGCTTCTCGCACGGCGGCCGTCCCGTCGCGGGCAAGGGAGCGGGCGGATACGTCCAGTTCGCACCGGGTCCGGATCCGGTGAACGTCAAGGTCGGCATCTCCTACGTCGGCCAGGCGGGAGCGGAGGCCAACCTGCGGGCCGAGAACCCCGAGGGTCGGTCCTTCGAGTCCGTCGAGCACGCGGCTCGGCGGGCCTGGCGTGACCGCCTGGGCGCGATACGGGTCGGCGGCGGCACCGACCAGGAGCGCACCACCTTCTACACCGCGCTCTACCACGCCCTGCTGCATCCGAACGTGATCAGCGACGCCGACGGGCGCTACCGCGGCAGCGACGGCCAGGTGCACCGGGTGAGCCCCGGCCACCAGGCCCAGTACGGCACCTTCTCCGGCTGGGACGTCTACCGCGACCAGGTGCAACTGCTGACCCTGCTGAACCCGGACACCGGTTCCGACATAGCGCAGTCCCTGTACGAACTGGCCCGGCAGAACGGGGGAGTGTGGGATCGCTGGCTGCACGGCGCGAGCGGCACCCACGTCATGAACGGCGACCCCGCACCGACCGCCCTCGCCGGCATCCGCGCCTTCGGCGGCACGCGCTTCGACCTGCGCGGCGCACTGGACTCGCTGGTGAAGGCGGCGACTGTCCCGACCGAGCAGGACCTCTCGCCGGCGGGCAAGCCGGTGTTGTCGGTGGGGCAGCGCCCGTCCCTGGACAAGTACCTGGAGCACCACTACATGCCGTCCGTCTCCAACGCCTGGGGCGGCGCGGCCGAAACCCTGGAGATGTCCACGGCGGACTTCTCGCTCTCCCAGCTTGCCCAGGCGGCGGGGGAGAAGGACACCGCAGCGGCCTTCGCACGCCGTTCCGAGTGGTGGCAGAACAACTTCAACCTGGCCGCCGACCCCGGTGGCGGCTACATCGCGGGCCGAAAGGCGGACGGCAGCTGGGTCACCGGTTTCACCCCGTCGACCGGCAACGGCTTCGTGGAGGGCACGGCGGCCCAGTACACCTGGATGGTGCAGCACAACCCGGCGGGGCTGTTCGCGGCGATGGGCGGCCGTGACAAGGCACTCGTCCGCCTCGACGCCTTCTTCCACGACGCCCACGGCGGCTGGGCGTTCACCGGCAGCGGCGGCGACAAGGCGGAGCTGGACAACGAGCCGTCGATCAACACCCCCTACCTGTACGACTACGCGGGCGCGCCCTACAAGACCCAGGAGACGGTACGGGCGGCGATGACCGAGCTGTGGTCGACCAGGCCCGAGGGCATCCCCGGCAACGACGACCTCGGCGCCATGTCGTCCTGGTACGTCTTCTCGGCGCTCGGCATGTACCCGCAGGTGCCGTCCCGCGCCGAACTCGTCCTCGCCTCCCCGCTCTTCCCGCGCGTCCTGATCCACCGCCCCCACGGCAACGACATCGAGGTCCGGGCCGAGAGCGCGGCCGGGGACGCCCCGTACATCCAGTCCCTCAGAGTCGACGGGCACCTCACCGAACGCCCCTGGCTGCCCGCGTCCTTCGTCCGTGACGGCGGCCGGCTCGACTACACCCTCTCCACCGTGCCGGACCGTTCCTGGGGCGGCGACCCCGCCGACGCGCCGCCGTCCTTCCGCGAGGGCGAGCAGCCGTACCAGATCGGCGTCGGCCCGACCACCGCGACCCTCGCCCCCGGCGGCAGCACCCGGATCGGTATCCGCGCCCTGGCCCTGAGCGGCGGCACGGGCCCCGAGGTGCGGTTCACGGTCGACACCCCGGACGGGGTGACGGCCGACCCCGCCCAGGGCACGGTCAAGGACGGCGCCCAGGAGATCACCCTGACCGCAGACCCGTCGGCCCGGCAGGGCTTCCACGACGTCAGGGTCACCGTGACCTCCGACGGCACCTCCTCCGTCCAACCGGTGGCGCTGACGGTCGCGGCCCCCGGCACACTGCTCGCCGCCTACAACAACACCGGTGTCTCGGACGACCAGGGCGACCACGACGAGGCCGACTACGACGGCGGCGGCTGGAGCTACTCCCGCCAGGCCCTGGCGGACGCCGGTCTGACGGCGGGCAGGCAGGGCACGGTGGACGGTCTGACCTTCACCTGGCCGAACTCGCCGAGCGGCCGACCGGACAACGCGTCCGCGACCGGACAGACCATCGAGCTCACCGGCCCCGCAGCGAAAGTGAGCTTCGTCGGCAGCGCCGTCAACGGCAACCAGCAGACCAAGGCGACCGTGACCTACACCGACGGCACCAGCGACAGCATCGACCTCTCCTTCACCGACTGGACCGTCGGCGGAGGCGGCGGCACCGTCCAGTACGGCAACGAGGTGGTCGCGAAGACGGCGTACCGCAACGTCGCAGGCGCCGACAAGGACCCGGTGGCGACCTACGTCTTCGCCACCCGGCCCTTCGAGGCCCCCGCCGGCAGGAGCATCAGGAGCGTGACGCTGCCGGACGACACCGACCTGCACGTGTTCACCCTCGCCACCGGCTGATCACCGCTGTTTCAGCGCGAAGGGGCGGACCCGGGTTGGCCCGCCCCTCCTCCGTGCCGGCGTGACGTCAGGCCAGCAGCTCCACCTCCGCCAGCGTCGACTCCGTCGTGAAGGTCAGGCGGTAGTGCGCGTACGTGCCGGGGTGCGGGATGGAGAACACCCTCGTCTGCCGGTCCCAGGTGAACGACTCGCTCGACCGCTGGTCCAGGGTCGTCCACTGCGTGCCGTCATCGGAGGCCTCCAGGGTCCAGCCCGTGGGGGCCGACGCGCGGTCCGCCGGGGACGTCAGCGTGTACTGCACCGCCTTGGTGTCGCCCGTGATCGGCAGGTCCACGCTCGTCACGGCCGCCTCCGTCACCGAGGTGTTGTCGAAGAGCGGACCGTCACCCTTGAGCGCGTCCGCCCGCGGTGAGGGCACCTCGTCGTCCCGCGTGATGGACACCGGTGCCGCGTTCTTGCCGGTGCCCCAGGCCGAGGGCCGCGGACCCATGTCGAACTCCAGCACTCCGCCCCGGGAGAGCAGGGAATGCGGCAGCGATGTCGACGTCCACTCCTTGCCGTCGACCCTCAGGCCCTGGACGTAGACGTTCCGCGCGCTGTTCCTCGGGGCCTTGATGACCAGGTCCCTGCCGTTCTCCAGGTGCACGGTGGCCTTGGTGAACAGCGGGGACCCGATGGCGTACTCGCCGCTGCCCATCACCAGCGGGTAGAAGCCCAGCGCCGAGAAGACGTACCAGCCCGACTGCTCGCCGTTGTCCTCGTCGCCGTGGTAGCCCTGCCCGATCTCGCTGCCGGTGTACAGGCGGGAGAGCACCTCGCGGACCTTCTCCTGCGCCTTCCAGGGCTGACCCGCCGCGTCGTACATGTAGATCACGTGATGCGCGGGCTGGTTGGAGTGCCCGTACATGCCCATCCGCACGTCCCGGGCCTCCGTCATCTCGTGGATGACGCTGCCGTATGAACCCACGAACTGAGGAGAGGCCGTCTCCGGTGTCGCGAAGTACTCGTCCAGCTTGTCCGCCAGCTTCGCCCGGCCGCCGTACAGGTTGGCAAGGCCCCGGCTGTCCTGCGGGACCGTGAAGGCGAAGCCCCACCCGTTGGTCTCCGTGTAGTCGTAGCCCCACACGCGCGGGTCGTACTTCGACGGATCCAGCCGCCAGTCGCCCTGCGCGCCGCGGCCCTGGAAGAAGCCCACCCTCGAGTCGAAGAGGTCGACGTAGTCCCGGGCGCGGTTGAGGAAGTAGGCCGACTCCTCCTCGTAGCGCTGCTTGCCGGTCCTCTCGTACAGGGCCTGGCCCATCCTGGCGATGCCGTAGTCGTTGATGTAACCGTCCATCGCCCACGACAGGCCCTCGCGGGTGGCGGTGCTGGTGTAGCCGAGGAACGGTGAGGTGGCCATGCCCTTGCGGCCCACCCCGGACGACGGCGGCAGGACCGTCGCGTTCTTCACCGCCGCGTCGTAGGCGGCCTGAGCGTCGAACTTCACGCCCTTCACATAGGCGTCGGCGAACGCCACGTCCGACGAGGTGCCCGTCATCAGGTCCGCGTAGCCGGGGGAGGACCAGCGGGAGGTCCAGCCGCCGTCCTTGTACTGCTGCACGAAGCCGTCGACCAGCTCGCCCGCCTGAGCCGGTGTCAGGAAGGAGTACGCGGGCCAGGTCGTCCGGTAGGTGTCCCAGAAGCCGTTGTTGACGTACACCTTGCCGTCGACGATCTTCGCCCCGGTGTGCGTGGGGGTGTCCGGGCCCGGCATCGGGGAGAACGGGGAGGCGTACCGGTAGGCCGATCCCACCTTCTCGAAGCCCGAGTTGGGGTAGAGGTACAGCCGGTACATCGACGAGTACAGCGTCGTGAGCTGGTCGGTGGTCGCGCCCTCGACCTCGATGGTGCCGAGCAGCTTGTCCCACGTCCCCTGGGCGCGTGCCCTGACGTCGTCGAACGAGGTGCCGTCCGGGATCTCCTGGCGCAGATTGTCCTTCGCCTGGTCGATGCTGATGAGGGAGGTGGCGAGGCGCAGCGTGACCGTGTGGTCGGCGCCCGGCTTGAAGCGCAGATAGCCCTTCACGCCCGAGGCCGCCCCGTCCGTCACCGGCGCGTCGAACACGCCGTACACGAACAGGCGCGTGGCGCCCGTCGACAGACCGGACTTCACGTCCGAGAAGCCGGTCACGACCCCGCCCGCCCTGTCGAGGGTGAGCCCCGCCTGCTCGGTCACATTGTCGAAGATCACGCTCGCGTCGTCGCCGGGATAGGTGAACCGCAGCACCGCCGCGTGGTCCGTCGGCGTCATCTCCGCCTTGAGTCCGCCCTCGAAGGTCACGCCGTAGTAGTAGGGGCGCGCGATCTCGTTCTCGTGCCGGAACGGCAGCGCCCGCGCGCTACGCCCGGTGTCCGGAGTGCCGGACGCGGCCGACGGCATCACCTGGAACGTCTGCCGGTCACCCATCCACGGGCTCGGCTCATGACTCGCGCTGAAGGCCTGGATCGTGGGCAGATTGTCGGAGTTGTTGGCCCGTGCGTAGTCGTACAACCAGCTCAGCGAGCCGGCGTTGGTCACCGGCGTCCAGAAGTTGAAGCCGTGCGGCAGCGCGGTGGCCGGGAAGTCGTTGCCCCGGGAGAAGGAGCCGCTGGAGTTGGTGCCACGGGTGGTCACCGCGTAGTGGGACAGGTGCGCCCTGAGCTTGTCCGGGGGCGCGGGCTTCAGCGCGAGGTCGTCCAGCCAGCCGCGGAACTTCGCCGGCCCCTTCGGCGAGTCGTACGCCACCAGGATCCGGTCCACGGTCTTGCCGGCCGCCACCGAACCGATCTGCGAGACCACGTCGTTCCACTGGTTGACGTACAGCACCTTCGCCGCACCCTGTCCCGTGGGGCTCAGCGGGAAGCCGTGCTGGTCGAGCGCGCCGAGGTCACTGAGGTGGGTGCCGTCGGTGAAGACCAGGTCGACCGAGACGTCGGTGGCGTCGTAGTCCCGGTCGCCGTCCGCCATCGCCGGGAAGATCCGGTACGACAACTGCGTGTCCCGCTCGACGCGTACGTTCACGTCGAAGACCTTGTTGAACGAGTACGCCCGCCCGTCGGCGGTGTGCGACCCGGAGTAGCGCAGCGCCCGCTTGCCCGTGAAGCCGGCACCCGCCTTGGCGGTGGGGGAGCCGAGCGGACCGCGGTCCACCAGCGTGCGCATGTCCTTCGGCGTGGGGTCGGTGCTGCTGCTCGTGGAGAACTGCACATCGGCGAGCTGCAGTATGCCGCCGCTGTGGTTCCTGGTGATGTCCAGCCGGAAGTGCGCGTACTCGGCCGGCTCGGCGAGATCGAACGACCTGGTCTGGAAGCGCTGGTCGAACGATTCACCGGTGCGGGTGTCCAGCGTCTTCCAGTCCTTGCCGTCGGTGGACCCCTCAAGGGTCCAGTCGGCCGGGTCCCGCTCGGCGTGGTCGTTGGCCGAGGTCAGCGCGTACGTCACCACCTTGACCGGCTCGTCCAGGTCGAACTCCGTCCAGCCCGTCGGCGCGAACGTCAGCCACTTGGTGCCCGGCTCGCCGTCGATCAGGTTGTCCGCGACCTCGCCGGCGTCCGTGTTCTCGACGCTGGCCCGGACATCGGTCACCTCATCGGTCACATTGCCCGGAATGCCCGTCGTGTACCCTCCGTCCACGCCGGACGCCCGCTTGGTGCCGTCCGCCGTCGTGTCCACTGCGTTCAGCCACGTCGGGGCCGGATCCCCTGGCTCGAAGGAGGAAGCGAACTCGCGGTCCGCGGCAGCCGCTTCGCCGGGCAGGGCCACCGCCGCGCCCTGGGCCGCCACCAGCAACGCGAAGGCGGCCGTTGCCACGACCGCCGTAGGAGCCCATCTGTGCCGAGATCTGTGCTGCATGCGCGAGCACCCTCCCTGCGCCTGTTGAGAATGGACAACGTTGTCACTTCGCCTGCGCAAGGACCAGTAGGTGGTCAAGTGACCAGTGATGTCAAGGGCGTTGGCTGTGGCATTCGGGCTCAATGCAATGGGTATCGCGTTCGAGAGCCGGGCGGGCACTCCGTATTTCCACGAGGTCTCAACTCGGAAACGCACGGTGGCAACCTTGCTTGCGATATTGCTCCGGCGACGGAGAGTGGACTATACCTGTCGGCGTCCGGGCAGCCGTCATCTTGCCGTACGACGGCTGTGGACAGGCACGACCCGGGGAAAGCGGGAGGCGGCGGACCGACTCGAGAACGAACCACCGCCGCACCGTCCCCCTGAATCGCTCATGCACGACCCCTGCTTCACCATCACCGCGGTGCCGGGGAGAAGCCGGTGCACCGCCTGAGTCCTGGAGAAGGCGAGCACTTGAGCATGGGATCCACTTCCGGCGAGCACACCACCACCCCCGAAGGCGTCGGACGCCGCAGCCTGATCAAGCGTTCCGTCGCGCTGGGCCTGGTCTCCGTCCCCACGATGAGCTTCCTGTCCGCCTGCGCCAGCAGCGGGGGCGGCGGCCAGGACAAGGCCAAGGCGGGCAAGAAGACCAAGCAGAACCCCCTCGGCGTCAACGACACGGCACAGATGGAGTTCGTGCTCTTCGACGGCGGCTTCGGCAAGGAGTACGCCCAGGACGCGGTCAAGATCTACCAGAAGGACTTCCCCAAGGCGAAGGTGAAGTTCTCCGCCACCCAGAAGATCCAGTCCACCCTGCAGCCGCGCTTCAACCAGGGCAACCCGCCGGACCTCATCGACAACTCCGGTGCCGAGCAGATGGACATGGGCGTCCTCGTCAGCCGCAACCAGCTCGCCGACCTCACCCCGCTCCTCGACGCCCCCTCCTACGACGACCCGTCGAAGAAGGTCCGCGACACACTGCGTCCCGGCATCGTCGAGATGGGCCAGTTCGACGGCAACCCCGTATGGATCATGTACTACGCCTACACGGTCTACGGCGTCTGGTACTCGCAGAAGCTCCTCGACTCGCTCGACGAGAAGTACCCCGAGACCTGGGACGAGATGCTCAAGGTCTGCGAAAAGGCCAAGAAGAAGGGCATCGCGGGCTGGACCTACGCCGGCAAGTACCCGTACTACATCCCCTTCTCCCTGTACCCGATGATCGGCAAGGTCGGTGGCCGTGAGGTCCTCGACGCCATCGACAACCTGGAGCCGAACGCCTGGAAGCACCCCGCCGTCAAGGCCTGCTTCGAGGCGTACTACGAGCTCTACAAGAAGGGCTACATCCTCAAGGGCACGCCGGGTCTGGACCACATCCAGTCGCAGACCGCCTGGGCCCAGGGCAAGGCGCTGTTCATCCCGAACGGCTCCTGGGTGGAGAACGAGTCGGCGAACGTCATCCCCGCGGACTTCAACCTGGCCGTCTCCGCGCCCTCCGGCATCGACTCCTCCGACAAGCTGCCCTTCGGCACCATCTGGGCCTCCGGTGGCGAGCCCTTCATCGTCCCGGCCAAGGCACAGAACCCCGCGGGCGGTATGGAGCAGCTGCGCATCATGCTCAGCGAGGCGTCCTCGAAGAACTTCACCACCAAGGTCAAGTCGCTGACGGCGTTCAACGGCGGCACCACGGGCATCAGCCTCACCCCGGGTCTGAAGTCGGGTGTGGCCGCGCTGGAGAAGGCAGGAAGCAACGTCCTGAACCCGCGGCTGCAGGACTGGTACGTGCAGCTGCAGAAGGAGAAGATCGGCGTGTCCGGCCTAGGCGAGATGATGGCGGGCCGTATCACCCCGGCCGAGGCCATCAAGCGGATCCAGGGTTTCGCCGACGAGACCGCCAAGGACACGTCGATCAAGCACTACAAGCACCAGTGAGGGCCCGTCAGGGGCAGGTCTGCCAGGGGCAGGTCTGCCAGGGGCAGGCCTGTCAGCGGCAGGTCCGTCAGCGGCAGCGGAGGCGGCCGCCCGCACGGCCGGATCGGGGTCGGTAGCCATGCATCACGGCAAGTACCGGTTCATCGTGGGGTTCCTGACGGTTCCCCTCGGCCTGTACGCGCTCTTCGTCGTCTGGCCGTTCATCCAGTCCATCTACTACTCGTTCACGGACTGGACCGGCCTGAGCCCCGAGTTCCAGATGGTGGGCTTCGACAACTACACGCGGATGATCCACGACGACATCTTCTGGAAGTCGCTGTGGCACAGCCTGCTGTTCGCGCTGGTGCTGCCGCCGGTGACGATCGGTCTCGCGCTGTTCCTCGCCTTCATGATCAACGTGGGTGGGCGGCGGCGGAAGGGCGGGCCGGTGATCTCCGGTGTCCGCGGCTCGTCCTTCTACAAGATCGTCTACTTCTT
The DNA here is from genome assembly GCF_055639175.1 of Streptomyces sp. NPDC107546. Taxonomy (NCBI): domain Bacteria; kingdom Bacillati; phylum Actinomycetota; class Actinomycetes; order Kitasatosporales; family Streptomycetaceae; genus Streptomyces; species Streptomyces sp. NPDC107546. The sequence goes on from NZ_JBVKBA010000001.1 coordinate 201,533, forward strand.
CCCGCAGGTGCTCTCCATCGCGATCGTCGCCCTGCTGTTCGCTTTCGCGTACAACCCGGACAGTGGCGCCGTCAACTCGCTGCTGCGCGGCATCGGGCTCGGAAGCGTCCAGCCGCTGTGGCTCGGCGATCCGGGCCTCGCCCTGTGGTGCGTGATGGCGGTCCTCGTCTGGTCCACGGTCGGCTTCTTCGTGGTCCTGTTCTCCGCGGGCATGGCCTCCGTACCGGCGGACCTGTACGAGGCGGCGCTCCTGGACGGGGCGAACCGCACCACCACGTTCTTCCGGATCACCCTGCCGCTGCTGTGGGACACCGTGCAGTCCGGCTGGGTGTACATGGGCATCCTCGCCCTGGGCGCGGAGTCGTTCGCGGTCGTACAGATCATGACGACCGGGCCGGGCGGGCCGGACTACTCGACCACCGTCATGGTGCTGTACGTCTACCAGAAGGCCTTCCGCGACGGTCAGGCCGCCTACGCAACCACGATCGGTGTCGCCCTGCTCGTCGTCACGCTGCTGTTCGCGGCGGTCGTGATGCGGCTGGGCCGGCGTGAGCGGCTGGAGTACTGACCATGGAGACCACCGAGACCCCCGCCCCGAACCCGGCCGAACCGCACGTCCCCGTCGCAAAGGCGGACACCCCGGTCGGCGGGCCGCCCCGGGCGAAGCGGGAGGGCACCGTCCTGAACGTCTTCTCGCACGGCATGCTGATCCTGTGGGCGTTCATGGTCGTCATGCCGCTGCTGTGGGCGGTGATGACCTCCTTCAAGGACGACCGCTCGATCTTCGACTCGCCCTGGTCGCTGCCGGACAGGCTGCACTTCGAGAACTGGGCGCGGGCCTGGACCGACGCCAACATGAGTGACTACTTCCTCAACACCGTCCTGGTGGTGGGCGGTTCGCTCATCGGCACCCTGGTGCTCGGCTCGATGGCGGCGTACGTCCTCGCCCGCTTCGACTTCCCGGGCAACCGGTTCATCTACTACCTGTTCATCGGCGGCATGAGCTTCCCCATCATGCTGGCGCTGGTCCCGCTGTTCTACGTCGTGAACAACATGGGGCTGCTGAACACGATCCACGGGCTGATCCTCGTCTACATCGCCTACTCGCTGCCCTTCACGGTGTTCTTCCTGACCGCGTTCTTCCGCTCGCTGCCCACCTCGGTGGCCGAGGCCGCGTTCGTGGACGGGGCCTCGCACTCCCGTACGTTCTTCCAGATCATGCTGCCGATGGCCAAGCCGGGCCTGATCAGCGTGGGAATCTTCAACTTCCTGGGCCAGTGGAACCAGTACATGCTCCCGACGGTCCTGAACACCGACCCCGACAAGCGCGTCCTCACCCAGGGCCTGGTGCAGCTGGCGGCCAGCCAGGGATACAAGGGCGACTGGTCCGGACTCTTCGCCGGCCTGGTGATGGCGATGCTGCCGGTCCTCGCGGCCTACATCGTCTTCCAGAGGCAGGTGGTCCAGGGCCTGACGGCGGGCGCCCTGAAGTAGTGATCGACTTTCTCCGCCCCTGCCTGCCGGCGTCTTCCCCGTGAACCGGGGACGGCGCCGGTGTGTCCGTCCGCCCTCTTTTTGATCTCTCCCGATTTCCGTCAAGGACTTGACTGCGGTAACCCGTTCAGCGGAGCTTGGAGTTCACAACTTGTACGTGACCCGGATCCCGCTGCTGGGCTCCGGGTCACAGGGGCGGGCCAAGGCCGCCGCGCTGAGGGCAGGAGTGGATGAGTCGATGGAGACTCCGGGATCGCAGTCGTCGCTGCATCGGGCAAATCTGGAACGCGTCGTCCGGGCGGTGCGCCTTGCCGGGTCGTTGACCCAGGCCGAGATCGCGAGGACGACCGGTCTGTCCGCGGCGACCGTCTCCAATATCGTTCGGGAGCTGAAGGACGGCGGAACCGTCGAGGTCACGCCTACCTCAGCGGGTGGCCGCAGGGCCCGCAGCGTCTCCCTCAGCGGTGACGCCGGCATCGTCATCGGCGTCGATTTCGGGCACACCCATTTGCGCGTCGCGATCGGGAACCTCGCCCATCAGGTGCTCGCCGAGGAGTCCGAGCCCCTGGATGTGGACGCCTCCGCCGCACAGGGCTTCGACCGGGCGGAAGAGCTGGTCAGCAGGCTGATCGACGCCACCGGAGTGAGCCGGTCCAAGATCGCGGGGGTGGGCGTCGGTGTGCCCGCCCCCATCGATGTCGAGTCGGGCACACTCGGCTCCACGGCCATCCTGCCGGGCTGGACCGGCACCAAACCCGCCGAGGAGCTGCGGGGGCGGCTCGGCGTGCCGGTGCACGTGGACAACGACGCCAACCTCGGCGCCCTCGGCGAGCTGGTCTGGGGCAGCGGCCGAGGCGTCAAGGACCTGGCGTACATCAAGGTGGCGAGCGGTGTCGGCGCCGGATTGGTGATCGACGGCAAGATCTACCGCGGGCCTGGCGGCACAGCGGGAGAAATCGGCCATATCACTCTCGATGAATCCGGTCCCGTCTGCCGCTGCGGCAACCGGGGCTGTCTGGAGACCTTCGCGTCGGCGCGGTACGTGCTCCCGCTGCTCCAGCCCAGCCACGGCTTGGACCTCACCATGGAGGACGTGGTGAGGCTGGCGCGGGACGGGGATCCGGGCTGCCGTCGGGTGATCGCCGATGTCGGCCGCCACGTCGGCAGCGGAGTGGCCAACCTGTGCAATCTGCTGAATCCCAGCCGTGTGGTCCTCGGCGGCGATCTCGCCGAGGCCGGCGAGTTGGTGCTGGGACCCATCAGGGAGTCCGTCGGCCGCTACGCCATCCCCAGTGCGGCACGTCAGCTGTCGGTGCTGCCCGGAGCCCTCGGGGGCCGCGCGGAGGTGCTCGGGGCACTCGCTCTCGCGCTGAGCGAGATGGGCGATTCGACCCTATTGGACGGTACGACGACGGCTGCCGCACCCGCCTTCATTTAGAAAACGCATGACGCCGTTGCCATCTCGTTAAGTATTTACTTCTTGACGTCGCACGTGTGGACGAGTTGACTTCCAGCCACCTCGGCCGCAGCGCTGCGGCCCTGTCAGGGAGGCACCCCCAAATGAACGCAACGATGCGTAGAGTCGTGATCGGCGCCACCGCGGTCTCCATGGCCGTGACGCTGGCCGCCTGCGGCAAGGCCGGCGACAAGAAGAGCGACTCCGGTAGCGGCAGCGGTAGCGGCTCGGGCGGCAAGACCATCGGTCTGCTGCTCCCCGACAGCGTCACCGCCCGCTACGAGAAGTTCGACAAGCCCCTCTTCGAGGCCAAGGTCAAGGAGCTGTGCTCGGACTGCAACGTCGAGTACGCGAACGCGGCCGGCGACGCCGCCAAGCAGGCCCAGCAGGTCAGCAGCATGATCACCAAGGGCGTCAAGGTCATCGCGATCAGCGCCCAGGACTCTGCCGCCATCAAGTCCTCCATCCAGACCGCCGTGAACAAGGGCATCAAGGTCGTCGCCTACGACCGCCTCGCCCAGGGCCCGGTCTCCGCGTACGTCTCCTTCGACAACGTCAAGGTCGGCGAGCTCCAGGGCCAGGCGCTGCTCGACGCGCTCGGCTCCAAGGCGAACAAGCAGTCGAAGATCGTCATGGTCAACGGTGACGACGCCGACCCGAACGCCGCGCAGTTCAAGCAGGGCGCCCACAAGGCCCTCGACGGCAAGGTCACCATCGCCTACGAGCAGTCCGGCCTGTGGAAGGACACCGTCGCCGCGCAGAAGATGTCGGCGGCCATCACCCAGCTGGGTGCCAAGAACGTCGCGGGCGTCTACTCCGCCAACGACGGCATGGCCGGCGGTATCGCCACCACCCTCAAGGGCGCCGGTATCAGCGGCATCCCGCTGACGGGCCAGGACGCTGAGCTCGCGGCCATCCAGCGCATCGTCGCCGGCACGCAGTCGGCCACCGTCTACAAGGCCTACAAGCCCGAGGCCGAGACCGCCGCCCAGCTCGCGGTGGACCTGCTCGAGGGCAAGGACGTCAAGTCCCTGGCCACCACCACGCTGACGAGCGGCTCCGGCGACAAGGTGCCCTCGACGCTGCTGACCCCGGTGTCGGTCACCAAGGCCAACATCAAGGACACGGTGGTCAAGGACGGGCTCTGGAGCGTCCAGGACATCTGCACCGCCGAGTTCGCCAAGGCCTGCAAGGCCGCCGGCCTCGAGTAAGCCCTCGGGTCGAAGATTCCGCGGTCCCGCGAAGCCTCCGCCGACGCCCGCCCCGGCTCTCCAACCCCGCTGCCGGGCGGGCGTCGGACGGAAACAACCGTTGCCAAAGGCAGCGGATTCGCGCATGTTCACCTTGTAAACCGTGCCTTGTGCACGCCCCTCCGCGCCCTACCCCAAGCGCGGCATCCCCGCCGGTCAGGCGGCGAAGGAGATGGTTCACGTGTCCGCTACGCCCGTGCTGGCGTTGCGCGGAGTCTCCAAGCGATTCGGTGCGGTTCAGGCCCTCACCGATGTCGACCTGGAGGTCCACGCCGGAGAAGTGGTCGCCCTGGTGGGCGACAACGGCGCAGGAAAGTCGACCCTGGTCAAGACGATCGCGGGCGTCCACCCCATCGATGACGGTGTCATCGAGTGGGAGGGCAAGCCGGTCAGCATCACCAAGCCGCACGACGCCCAGGGACTCGGCGTCGCGACGGTCTATCAGGACCTCGCCCTGTGCGACAACCTCGACGTGGTCGGCAATCTCTACCTCGGGCGCGAGCTCCTGCACCGGGGCGTCATCGACGAGGTGACGATGGAGAAGAACGCCCGGGAACTGCTGAGCACCCTCTCGATCCGTATCCCGAGCGTGCGCATCCCGATCGCGAGTCTGTCCGGCGGTCAGCGCCAGGTCGTCGCCATCGCCCGCGCTCTGATCGGTGACCCGAAGGTCGTCATACTGGACGAGCCCACCGCCGCCCTCGGCGTCGAGCAGACCGCCCAGGTCCTGGACCTGGTGGAGCGGCTGCGCGACCGGAACCTCGGCGTCATCCTGATCAGCCACAACATGGCCGACGTGAAGGCGGTCGCGGACACCGTCGCCGTCCTGCGTCTGGGCAGGAACAACGGATCCTTCTCCGTGAAGGACACCAGCCACGAAGAGATCATCGCCGCGATCACGGGTGCGACGGACAACGCCGTCACCCGTCGTGCGGGGCGTCGCACCGCGGAGGCGGCCAAGTGAGCGACACGTCCAAGACCGTGAAGAGCGACTCGACGACGATCGAGGAGTCGGAGTCCGTGTCCAACATGACGCCGGCTCAGGCCGAGGACCCCACCGCTGCGCCGGTCGCCGTCGTCGACCCGCGCCTGCTGGTCCGCGAAGAGGGCTTCAAGGGCTACATCAGCGAGTTCAAGCGCAAGGTGAAGGGCGGTGAGCTGGGCTCCCTGCCGGTCGTCGTCGGCCTGATCGTCATCTGGACGATCTTCCAGCTCCAGAACAGCCGGTTCCTCAGCGCCGACAACCTCTCCAACGTCAGCTACTTCCTCTCGGCCACCGGCATGCTCGCCATCGGCCTGGTGTTCGTCCTGCTGCTGGGTGAGATCGACCTGTCCGTCGGTTCGGTCAGCGGCCTCGCGTCCACGGCGTTCGCGGTCTTCGTGACCAACCACGGCATGAACGCCTGGCTGGCCCTGCTCCTGACCGTCCTGACCGGCGTCGCCATCGGTGCGCTGCACGGCTGGTTCTTCGCCAGGATCGGCGTACCCGCGTTCGTCGTGACCCTGGCCGGCTTCCTCGGCTGGAACGGTCTGATGCTGTGGCTGCTGGGCTCCAGCGGCACCATCAACATCCCGGCCGACTCGGGCCCGGTGCACCTGCTCGGCCAGAACTCCTTCTTCATGGACCAGCAGATCATCGGCGCCTACCTCCTGGCCGGCCTCGGTGTAGTCCTGACGCTGGTGGGATCGTTCAACGACCAGCGGCGCCGCCGCGCGGCCGGGGTGCCCTTCCGGCCCACCAGCGAGATCCTGGTGCGGGTCGGCGCGCTCGCCGTGGCCTCCTTCACCGCCGCGGCCGTGCTGAACAACTCCGCGGGTGTCTCGAACGCCCTGGTGATCTTCCTCGCGGCGCTGGTGATCGTCGACTTCGTGCTGCGACGCACCACCTACGGCCGCAAGGTCTTCGCGGTCGGCGGCGGCATCGAGGCCGCCCGCAGGGCCGGTATCAACGTGCCCCTGGTCCGCATCACCGTGTTCGCCATCTCCGGTGGGTTCGCGGCGCTCGGCGGCATGTTCTTCGCCGGTCAGACCGCGAGCGCGACGCTGAACGCCGGTGGCGGCAACACGCTGATGCTGGCGATCGCGGCCGCGGTCATCGGCGGCACCAGCCTCTTCGGTGGCCGGGGCAACGTGTGGTCCGCGTTGCTCGGCATGTTGGTCATCCAGTCGATCCAGACCGGTCTGGACCTGCTCAACATGAACACGTCGATCCAGTACATGATCACCGGCGCGGTGCTCCTGGGCGCCGTGGTGATCGACTCGGTGTCCCGCAAGAGCCAGAAGGCCGCAGGGCGCGCGTAAACGCTCCGCGGGAGCACCGTGGGGGTGTCACACCTCCGCGCCCTGTTGCGAGGCTGCGGTACCGCACTTCGTGACAGACATCGCAAGGACCCTGTGCCCGGCGCCAACGGCGGTGCCGGGCACAGTCCTGTGTACGGCAACGTGTTTCGGCGGACACGTCGGGGGGATCCATGGGGCCATCGGTGATCCGCACAGGGGGAACATTAGACTCGACAGGCCCGGCGAACGCTCGACACAGCTCAACTGCAAGGAGGCACGGGTGCCGCTGCTGACCCGCATCAGGGGACCGCGCGATCTGGACCGGCTCAGCCTGGAGGAGCTGGACCAGCTGGCAGAGGAGATCCGGACCTTCCTCGTCGACGCCGTCTCCAAGACCGGCGGCCACCTCGGTCCGAACCTCGGTGTGGTCGAGCTCACCATCGCCCTGCACCGCGTCTTCGACTCGCCCAAGGACAAGGTGCTGTGGGACACGGGCCACCAGGCCTACGTCCACAAGCTGCTCACCGGCCGTCAGGACTTCTCCGGGCTGCGCAGCAAGGGCGGTCTGTCCGGCTACCCCTCGCGCGCCGAGTCCGACCACGACGTCATCGAGAACTCGCACGCCTCCACCGTCCTCGGCTGGGCCGACGGCCTGGCCAAGGCCAACCAGCTGCTGAAGCGCGACAGCCACGTCGTGGCCGTCATCGGTGACGGCGCCCTCACCGGCGGGATGGCCTGGGAGGCGCTGAACAACATCGCCGACGCCAAGGACCGCCCGCTGGTCATCGTCGTCAACGACAACGAGCGCTCCTACGCGCCCACCATCGGCGGCCTCGCCAACCACCTGGCCACCCTGCGCACCACCGACGGCTACGAGAAGTTCCTGGCCCGCACCAAGGAGGTCCTGGAGCGCACGCCCGTCGTCGGCAAGCCGCTCTACGAGACCCTGCACGGCGCCAAGAAGGGCCTGAAGGACTTCATCGCCCCGCAGGGCATGTTCGAGGACCTGGGCCTGAAGTACGTCGGCCCGATCGACGGGCACGACATCGAGGCCCTGGAGTCCGCCCTGGCCCGCGCCAAGCGGTTCGGCGGCCCGGTCATCGTGCACTGCCTCACCGAGAAGGGCCGCGGCTACCGGCCCGCCGAGCAGGACGAGGCCGACCGCTTCCACGGCATCGGCCCCATCCACCCCGACACCGGTCTGCCCATCAAGGCGGCCGCCGCCAGCTGGACCTCCGTCTTCGGCGACGAGATGGTCAGGCTCGGCCGGGAGCGCGACGACATCGTGGCCATCACGGCCGCGATGCTCCAGCCGGTGGGCCTGAAGAAGTTCGCGGACGCCTTCCCGAACCGGATCTACGACGTCGGCATCGCCGAGCAGCACGGCGCGGTCTCCGCGGCCGGCCTCGCCACCGGCGGTCTGCACCCCGTCTTCGCGGTGTACGCCACCTTCCTCAACCGCGCCTTCGACCAGGTGCTCATGGACGTCGCCCTGCACAAGTGCGGTGTGACGTTCGTGCTCGACCGGGCGGGTATCACGGGCGACGACGGCGCCTCACACAACGGCATGTGGGACATGTCGATGCTCCAGGTGGTGCCGGGCCTGAGGATCGCCGCGCCGCGCGACGCCGAGCAGCTGCGGGCCCAGCTGCGCGAGGCCGTCGACGTGGACGACGCGCCGACCGTGCTGCGCTACTCCAAGGGCGTCGTCGGCCCGGCCGTCCCCGCCGTCGGCAAGGTCGGCGGCATGGACGTGCTGCGCAAGGCCGAGGCCCCCGTGCCGGACGTCCTGCTGGTCTCCGTCGGCGCGCTCGCGCCCATGTGCCTGGAGATCGCCGACCTCCTCGACAAGCAGGGCATCTCCACCACCGTCGTCGACCCCCGCTGGGTCAAGCCCGTCGACGAGGCGCTGGCCCCGCTCGCCGAGCGGCACCGTGTGGTCGTCACCGTCGAGGACAACTCCCGGGTCGGCGGCGTGGGTTCGGCGATCGCGCAGGCGCTGCGCGACGCGGGTGTGGACGTACCGCTGCGCGACTTCGGCGTCCCGCCGCGCTTCCTCGACCACGCCTCCCGCAAGGAGGTCCTCGCGGAGATCGGCCTGACCGCGCCGGACATCGCCCGCCAGGTCACCGGGCTGGTCTCCAAGCTGGACGGCAGCCGCTACGACCGTACGGGCGCCGCCCAGGCCGTGGACTCGGTGGAGCCCGCCCGCGACTGAGACCACCCGCCGCCCGCGCCCGGGCCGGTTTCTCCATCCTTTACGGTGGCGAAACCGGCCCGTTTGCGTGAATCTGCCCGTGCCGGGGCACACGGAGTACGCCCCCTCTCGATCATGTCGGGGGCGGCGAGTGCGCGGGAGGTACGCCATGAGGAGCACCCTCTTCCGGACGAAGAACGTCGAGCAGTCGATCCAGGACACCGAGGAGCCGGAGCACGCGCTCAGAAAGACCCTGTCCGCCCTTGACCTGACCGTGTTCGGCGTCGGGGTCATCATCGGCACCGGCATCTTCGTGCTCACCGGCAAGGTCGCCAAGCAGAACGCGGGCCCCGCCGTCTCCCTGTCCTTCGTCGTGGCCGGCGTCGTCTGCGCGCTCGCCGCGCTCTGCTACGCGGAGTTCGCCTCCACGGTGCCGGTCGCCGGATCCGCGTACACGTTCTCCTACGCCACGCTCGGCGAGCTGCCCGCCTGGATCATCGGCTGGGACCTGGTCCTGGAGTTCGCGCTCGGCACGGCGGTGGTCGCCGTCGGCTGGTCCGGGTACATCCGCTCACTGCTCGACAACGCGGGCTGGCACCTGCCGGCCTATCTCGGCGGACGGGAGGGGGCGCACGGATTCGGCTTCGACATCCTCGCCGCCGCGCTCGTCCTTTTCCTCACCGCGATCCTCGTCCTCGGGATGAAGCTGTCGGCCCGGGTCACCCAGCTCGTCGTCGCCATCAAGGTGGCCGTGGTGCTGATCGTGATCATCGGGGGCGCCTTCTTCGTCAACAGCGCCAACTACAAGCCGTTCGTCCCCGAGCCGCAGGCGGTGCCGGCGGGCGGCAGCCTCAAGGCGCCGCTCATCCAGCTGTTGGTCGGCTGGGCACCGTCCAACTTCGGCGTGATGGGCATCTTCACCGCCGCGTCCGTCGTCTTCTTCGCCTTCATCGGCTTCGACATCGTGGCGACCACCGCCGAGGAGACCCGCAATCCGCAGCGCGACATGCCGCGCGGCATCCTCGGTTCCCTGTTGATCTGCACGACGCTGTACGTGGCGGTGTCGATCGTCGTCACCGGCATGGAGCACTACAGCAGGCTGTCCGTGGACGCCCCGCTCGCCGGCGCGTTCAAGGCCATCGGCCACCCCTGGTTCGCGGGTGTGATCAGCTTCGGTGCCGCCGTCGGCCTGACCACGGTCTGCCTGATCCTGTTGCTCGGCCAGACCCGGGTCTTCTTCGCGATGAGCCGCGACGGGCTGCTGCCCCGCTTCTTCTCCCGCGTCCACCCGCGCTTCAAGACCCCGCACCGGCCGACCATCCTGCTCGGCGTGGTCATCGCCGTGGTCGCGGGCTTCACCAGCCTCAGCGAACTGGCCGAACTGGTCAACATCGGCACGCTGTTCGCGTTCATCGTCGTCGCGATCGGCGTGGTCATCCTCCGCCGCACCCGCCCCGACCTGCCACGCGCCTTCCGCACTCCCTTCGTCCCGGTGGTGCCGATCCTGTCGGTGTGCGCCTCGCTGTGGCTGATGCTGAACCTGCCCACCGAGACCTGGCTGCGGTTCGCGATCTGGCTGGTCATCGGGTTCGTCGTGTACTTCCTCTACGGCCGTTCGCACAGCCGTGTGGGCCGTGCCGAGGAGTCCACGGCGGGCGGGGTGAGCGAGCCGCCCGGAGGCGCCACGCGGTGACCGCGGCGTTCCGCACGGGGGTTCAGCGCACCGTGCGCGGGCCCGTCACCTCCGCGCCGAGATCCGTCACCCGGCGCCGTAGCTCCCGGTCCGCCGTGACGACCAGGACCGCGCGATCCCCGGCCTCGGCGACCAGCTCGACGATACGGTCGTCCCCGCTGCCGGGGGCCGCGTCCACCCGGATGCCGGGCACGGGCTCCACGCCGCGCGCCGCACCCTCCACCACCAGAACCAGCTCCAGCGGCCCGGGAAAGCCGGGCAGCCCGTCGGCGGCGAACGGCACGAGACGGTCCCGCAGCCGGTCGGCGGCGCCCCGCCGGTCCCGCCACCAACCGTCGGGCACCGACCCGACGACGTTCGCGCCATCGACGATCACCAGGAGCGGGACACTCATGCCCCCAGCGTCCCACGAGCCTGTCCGGCCCGCGCTGGGGACGCCTCATTGAAATCGGGGGAGTGTCAACGGTCCCCGGCTGAACGGCCCCTGGCTGCCGCGTGGCCGGGACGGCGGCTCTGACCGGCCCCGACGCCACCGGCCTTGCAACAGACAACGAGAAAGGGCCTCCGCCTTGCGCGGAGGCCCTTTCACCGTGCCACGGCCGTTACGCCGGAACCGACGCCACGCCCGGCTCGAGGAACGTCTTGCCGTTCACGCGCTCCGAGACGCCCTCGCGGTCCAGGTACGGCGTGATGCCGCCCAGGTGGAAGGGCCAGCCGGCGCCCGTGATCAGGCAGAGGTCGATGTCCTGGGCCTCGGCGACGACGCCCTCCTCCAGCATCAGGCCGATCTCCTGCGCCACCGCGTCCAGGACGCGGGCGCGGACCTGCTCCTCCGTCAGGACGGTGTCGCCCTGCTTCAGCAGCGCGGCGACCTCCGGGTCCAGCTCGGGCTTGCCGCTGTCGTAGACGTAGAAGCCGCGCTTGCCCGCCTCGACGACCGCCTTGAGGTTCGGGGAGACCGTGAAGCGGTCCGGGAACGCCCCGTGGAGGGTCTCCGAGACGTGCAGGCCGATCGCCGGGCCGACGAGCTCCAGCAGGACCAGCGGGGACATCGGCAGGCCGAGAGGCTCGACCGCCTTCTCCGCGACCTCGACCGGGGTCCCCTCGTCGATGACGTTCTGGATCTCGCCCATGAAGCGGGTCAGGATGCGGTTCACGACGAACGCCGGGGCGTCCTTGACCAGAACCGCCGTCTTCTTCAGCTTCTTGGCCACCGCGAAGGCGGTCGCGAGCGAGGCGTCGTCGGTCTTCTCGCCGCGGACGATCTCAAGGAGCGGCAGCACGGCGACCGGGTTGAAGAAGTGGAAGCCGACGACCCGCTCGGGGTGCTGCAGCTTCGACGCCATCTCCGACACCGACAGCGAGGAGGTGTTGGTCGCCAGGATCGCGTGCGCGGGCGCGACCGCCTCGACCTCCGCGAACACCTGCTGCTTGACGCCCATTTCCTCGAAGACCGCTTCGATGATGAAGTCGGCGTCCGAGAAGCCCTCGGCCTTGTCCAGGACACCGGTCACCAGCGCCTTGAGGCGGTTGGCCTTGTCCTGGTTGATCCGGCCCTTGCCGAGCAGCTTGTCGATCTCGGCCTGGACGTAGCCCACGCCCTTGTCGATGCGCTCCTGGTCGATGTCCGTCAGGACGACCGGGACCTCCAGGCGGCGCAGGAAGAGCAGGGCGAGCTGCGAGGCCATCAGACCGGCGCCGACGACGCCGACCTTGGTGACCGGGCGCGCCAGGTTCTTGTCGGGGGCGCCCGCCGGGCGCTTGCCGCGCTTCTGGACGAGGTTGAACGAGTAGATGCCGGCGCGCAGTTCCCCGCCCATGATCAGGTCCGCGAGGGCCTGGTCCTCGGCGTCGTAGCCCTGCTGCAGGTCGCCGTTCTTCGCGGCGGCGATGATGTCGAGGGCGCGGTAGGCGGCCGGGGCCGCGCCGTGCACCTTGCCGTCCGCGATGAAGCGGCCCTTCGCGACGGCCTGGTCCCAGGCCTCGCCGCGGTCGATCACCGGGCGCTCGACGACGATCTCGCCCTTGAGGACGGACGCCGTCCAGATCAGCGACTGCTCCAGGAAGTCGGCGCCCTCGAAGATGGCGTCGGCGATCCCCAGCTCGTAGACCTGCACGCCCTTGAGCTGCTTGTTCTGGTTGAGGCTGTTCTCGATGATCACCGAGACGGCCTTGTCGGCGCCGATCAGGTTCGGCAGCAGGGTGCAGCCGCCCCAGCCGGGGACCAGGCCCAGGAAGACCTCGGGGAGGGAGAAGGCGGGCAGCGACGCGGACACCGTGCGGTAGGTGCAGTGCAGGCCGACCTCGACGCCGCCGCCCATCGCCGCGCCGTTGTAGTAGGCGAACGTCGGGACGGCCAGCTTGGACAGGCGCTTGAAGACCTCGTGGCCGCCCTTGCCGATGGCCAGCGCGTCCTCGTGCCGCTTCAGCAGCTCGACACCCTTGAGGTCGGCGCCGACCGCGAAGATGAACGGCTTGCCGGTGATGCCGACGCCGACGATCTCGCCGTCTGCGGCCTCCTTCTCGACCTGGTCGATCGCGGTGTTGAGGTTCGCGAGCGAGGCCGGGCCGAAGGTGGTGGGCTTGGTGTGGTCCAGGCCGTTGTCGAGGGTGATCAGGGCGAACCGGCCCACACCGAACGGCAGGTCGAAGTGGCGTACGTGCGCCTGCGTGACGACCTCGTCCGGGAACAGCTCGGCCGCGCCCTTCAACAGCTCAGCGGTGGTGCTCACTTGTCGCCTCCGTCGAAGTGCGGGTTCTCCCAGATGACCGTCGCGCCCATGCCGAAGCCGACGCACATGGTGGTGAGGCCGTAGCGGACCTGCGGCTGCTCCTCGAACTGGCGGGCGAGCTGCGTCATCAGCCGGACGCCCGAGGAGGCCAGCGGGTGGCCGAAGGCGATCGCGCCGCCGTACTGGTTGACGCGCTCGTCGTCGTCCGCGATGCCGTAGTGGTCGAGGAAGGCCAGGACCTGGACGGCGAAGGCCTCGTTGATCTCGAACAGACCGATGTCGGAGATGGACAGGCCCGCCTTGGCGAGGGCCTTCTCCGTGGCCGGGATCGGGCCGTACCCCATGACCTCCGGCTCGACGCCCGCGAAGGCGTAGGAGACGAGACGCATCTTGACCGGCAGGTCGTTCTCGCGGGCGAAGTCCTCGCTCGCGATGATCGAGGCGGTGGCGCCGTCGTTCAGACCGGCCGCGTTGCCCGCGGTGACCCGGCCGTGGACGCGGAACGGCGTCTTGAGGCCCTGCAGGTTCTCCAGGGTCGTACCCGGGCGCATCGGCTCGTCGGCCGTGACGAGGCCCCAGCCGGTCTCGCCGCCCTCGGGGTTGGTGCGGCGTACGGAGATCGGCACCAGGTCCTGCTGGATCTTGCCGTTGGCGTACGCCTTCGCGGCCTTCTCCTGGGAGCGCACGGCGTATTCGTCGGCGCGCAACTTGGTGATGTGCGGGTAGCGGTCGTGGAGGTTCTCCGCGGTCATGCCCATGAACAGCGCGGACTCGTCGACCAGCTTCTCGCTCACGAACCGCGGGTTCGGGTCGACGCCCTCGCCCATCGGGTGGCGGCCCATGTGCTCCACGCCGCCCGCGATGACGGCGTCGTACGCGCCGAAGGCGATCGAGCCGGCCGTGGTCGTCACGGCCGTCATCGCCCCCGCGCACATGCGGTCGATGGAGTAGCCGGGGACCGACTGCGGGAGTCCGGCGAGGATGCCCGCGGTGCGGCCGAGGGTCAGGCCCTGGTCACCGATCTGCGTGGTCGCGGCGATGGCGACCTCGTCGATCTTCTTCGGGTCGAGACCCGGGTTGCGGCGCAGCAGCTCCCGGATCGCCTTCACGACGAGGTCGTCGGCGCGGGTCTCGTGGTAGATGCCCTTCGGGCCCGCCTTGCCGAACGGGGTACGGACGCCGTCGACGAAGACGACGTCCCTGACGGTACGAGGCACGATGGCTCTCCTCCAGGGTGCGGGATGGCACTGCTGCGACACGCTGAGCGCGCGCTCAGTCCCATGCTACTTGTGGGTAACCAAGCTGCCCAGTCCCGCACGCCCAAGCGGTGAAGGTCACACCGTCGGCGGACGGTGGGAGCCCCGGCAGCCGCCGTGGGACCCGGTCCCCTACGGCGACTGCGTACCCTGCACGGACAGCGCCTTCACCAGTGCCGGGGTGACCTGCTCGACCTGCCAAGCCCTCGCCCCGTACCCGGCCAGCGCGGAGGCCACGGCCTCCTCGTCCACGGGCTTCGGCGGCTCCCAGCACAGGCGCCGCACGGTGTCCGGGGAGATCAGATTCTCCTGGGGCATGGTGAGCTGCTCGGCCAGGGCCGACACCGCGGCGCGCGCAGCGGACAGCCGGGCGGCCGCCGCCGGATCCTTGTCGGCCCAGGCCCGCGGCGGCGGCGGGCCCGTCACCGGCTGCCCCGGCTGCGGCAGCTCCGCCTCCGGCAGCGCCCTGGCGCGGTCGATCGCGGCCTGCCACTGCTCCAGCTGGCGCCGCCCCATGCGGTGCCCGAAGCCGTTCAGCGCGGCCAGGGCGTGCACGTTCGGCGGCAGGGCGAGGGCCGCCTCGACGATGGCGGCGTCCCCGAGCACCTTGCCCGGCGAGACGTCCCGGCGCTGTGCGATCCGGTCCCGGGTCTGCCACAGCTCCCGGACGGCCGCCATCTGCCGGCGGCGGCGCACCTTGTGCATCCCGGACGTGCGGCGCCAGGGGTCCTTGCGCGGTTCGGGCGGCGGCGCGGAGGCGATCGCGTCGAACTCCTGCCGGGCCCACTCCAGCTTCCCCTGCCGCTCGAGTTCCTTCTCCAGGGCGTCCCGCAGGTCCACGAGCAGTTCGACGTCGAGGGCGGCGTAGCGCAGCCAGGGTTCGGGCAGGGGCCGCGTCGACCAGTCGACGGCGGAGTGGCCCTTCTCCAGGATGAAGCTGAGGACGCTCTCGACCATGGCGCCGAGGCCGACCCGCGGGAACCCGGCGAGGCGCCCGGCCAGCTCGGTGTCGAACAGACGGGTGGGCACCATGCCTATCTCGCGCAGGCAGGGCAGGTCCTGGGTGGCGGCGTGCAGCACCCACTCGGCGTCGGAGATCGCCTCGCCCAGGGCGGACAGGTCGGGGCAGGCCACCGGGTCGATCAGCGCGGTGCCCGCGCCCTCGCGGCGCAGCTGCACGAGGTAGGCGCGCTGGCCGTACCGGTAGCCGGACGCACGCTCGGCATCGACCGCGACGGGGCCGGTGCCGGCGGCGAAGGCGGCGATCACCTCGGCGAGGGAGGCCTCGTCGGCGATCACGGGCGGAATGCCGTCTCGCGGCTCGAGCAACGGGATCGGCGCCGTTTCGACGTCGTCCGGAGGGGCGCCTCCGGTGGTTCGCAGTGGACTGTCTGCTGCGGTCTCTTGGGCGTCGGTCACCTGTCAAGGGTATCTGTGTGTCGACTACGCCCGCCGACGGAACGTTCCGTCGACGGGCGATGGGGGGTCGTAAACCAGTCATGTGTCACATGGGTCGTTCGGGTCCGCACGAGGGCGCGGTGCCGGTGTGCGTGACGGGACGGCTGGCGTCCCGGGCGTGCGGCCAGTCCCCGGACGCGGCTCGGCGGCGGCTCGGTGCGGACGCGCACCGGGGCGGGTGGAGGAGGGGCAGAAGTCAGGGAGCCAGGGGGTCGGGTGGTCAGGGGGAGGGGGGTCAGTGGATGATGCCGGTCCGCAGGGCCACCGCCACCATCCCGGCACGGTCGCCGGTGCCGAGCTTGCGGGCGATGCGGGCCAGGTGGCTCTTCACGGTCAGCGCGGACAGGCCCATCGAGACGCCGATCGCCTTGTTGGACTGCCCCTCGGCGACCAGACGCAGCACCTCCACCTCGCGGCCGGACAGCTCGCGGTAGCCGCCCGGGTGGCTCGGGGCACCCGGGGGGCGGCGGTGCAGGCGCGCGGCGGCGGCGCCGATGGGGGCGGCACCCGGCCGGGTGGGGAGCCCGATGTTGGTGCGGGTACCGGTGACGACATAGCCCTTGACTCCGCCCGCGAGGGCGTTGCGGACCGCTCCGATGTCGTCGGCGGCGGACAGGGCCAGACCGTTGGGCCAGCCCGCCGCCCGGGTCTCCGACAGGAGGGTGAGACCGGAGCCGTCGGGGAGGTGGACGTCGGCGACGCAGATGTCGCGCGGATTGCCGATACGAGGACGGGCCTCTGCGATGGACGACGCCTCGATGACGTCGCGCACTCCGAGCGCCCAGAGATGGCGGGTGACGGTGGAACGAACGCGCGGGTCGGCCACGACGACCATGGCGGTCGGCTTGTTGGGGCGGTAGGCGACCAGGCTTGCGGGCTGCTCGAGGAGAACGGACACCAGGCCTCCTGGATGGGTGCGGGGACGGGGCCGGCTCGGGGAAGCGGCCGGGACGAACGTGCTTTCAAGGTCACAGTCGTCTTCGGCACCAAACTCGTGCTCCTTTAGAGAATGATCACGATTTGGTGAGTAACAATCCGTGCAATTCGGACGCGCGAGCGATCATCTGGGGATCGAGTCGGTTCGGTCCATGGTCAATACGAGGCCGAAAGTGGCCGTATCGACAAAGAGATGGCAAGGAAGGTCAAGGCGACATTGACAGCGGCGGTGGGCGCGCCGGGGTCAGCGGGGCTGCGGCCCGCGACGCTGAGGCAGCGTCACCACCGAGGCATCGCCCGGCCCCGCCGGGGGCAGGCCCGCCACCTGGCACAGCAGGTCGCACCAGGAGGCCAGGTGCGCCGCGGTGTCCGGGACGCCTCCGATGCCCTCCCGGGGCGTCCACGAAGCGCGGATCTCGATCTGGGAGGCGGCCGGACGGGTGGCGAGACCGCCGAAGTAGTGCGAGCTCGCGCGCGTGACGGTCCCGCTCGGCTCGCCGTACGCCAGCCCGCGGGCCTGCAGCGCGCCGGTCAGCCAGGACCAGCACACGTCGGGCAGCAGCGGGTCCGCCGCCATCTCCGGTTCCAGTTCCGCGCGCACCAGCGTCACCAGGCGGAAGGAGCCCTGCCAGGCCTCGTGCCCGGCCGGGTCGTGCAGCAGGACGAGACGCCCGTCGGCGAGGTCCTCCTCGTCGGCGACCACGGCGGCCTCCAGCGCGTACGTGTGCGGGGCGAGCCGCTGCGGCGGGCGCGACGGCTCGACCTCGATCTCCGGCCGCAGGCGTGCGGCCTTCAGGGCGTCGACCGCGGCGCGGAAGGGCAGGGGAGCCGTGTCCATCGCATCGCCCTCCCCCTCCGCGTCGTCCATTCCGCCGTCGCCGTCCGTCAGTCGTTCCTGAGCCGCAGCCATGCGGGGAAGATTAAGGGGAAGAAAGCGCGTCCGCTTGGAGAGACACCCGTTGCCGCCGGGGGTTCGGCTGCCGTGCGCGGGTTCGTCATGGCTGGTTCCTGTCGTAGGGCGGCCGGGTCCTTGGGAGTGTGGCGCGCCGACGCGGCTCAGCCGCGCACGGACACAGCCCCGCGCCGCTGTGAGGGCGCTCCCGCCCCGAGGCCGAAACGCTCCGGTGGCGTGCGAGACTTTTTGCGTGAGTGTCAATGACCGCCCCGCCACGGGCCAGCCGACAGCGACGTACGACTCCGCCTTCCTCAGGGCGTGCCGGCGGGAGCCCGTGCCGCACACGCCGGTGTGGTTCATGCGGCAGGCCGGGCGCTCGCTGCCCGAGTACCGCAAGGTGCGTGAGGGCATTCCCATGCTCGAGTCCTGCATGCGGCCCGAGCTGGTCACCGAGATCACCCTCCAGCCGGTCCGCCGGCACGGCGTGGACGCGGCGATCTACTTCAGCGACATCGTCGTGCCCCTCAAGGCGATCGGCGTCGACCTCGACATCAAGCCAGGCGTGGGCCCCGTGGTCGAGCGCCCGATCCGCACCCGCGCGGACCTCGCCCGGCTGCGCGACCTGACACCCGAGGACGTCTCCTACGTCACCGAGGCGATCAAGCTGCTCACCGCGGAGCTGGGCGAGACCCCGCTGATCGGTTTCGCGGGCGCGCCCTTCACCCTCGCGAGCTACCTCATCGAGGGCGGGCCGTCCCGTACGTACGAGCACACCAAGGCGCTCATGCACGGCGACCCGCAGCTGTGGTCCGACCTGGTGGACCGGCTCGCGGACATCACGGCCGCCTTCCTGAAGGTCCAGGTCGAGGCCGGTGCCTCGGCCGTCCAGCTCTTCGACTCCTGGGCCGGTGCCCTGGCCCCCGTCGACTACCGCCGCTCGGTGCTGCCCGCCTCGGCCAAGGTCTTCCGGGCCGTCGAGGGCTACGGCGTCCCGCGCATCCACTTCGGTGTCGGCACCGGTGAGCTGTTGGGGCTGATGGGCGAGGCCGGCGCGGACGTCGTCGGTGTCGACTGGCGCGTCCCGCTGGACGAGGCGGCCCGTCGCGTCGGCCCCGGCAAGGCACTCCAGGGCAACCTGGACCCGGCGGTACTCTTCGCCCCGCGCGAGGCCGTCGAGACCAAGACCCGCGAGGTCCTGGACGCCGCCGTCGGCCTCAAGGGCCATGTCTTCAACCTCGGCCACGGTGTCCTGCCGTCCACGGACCCGGACAGCCTCACCCGGCTCGTGGAGTACGTCCACACCCAGACGGCCCGCTGAGCGCAGCGTCGCCGGCCGCCGCAGCGCGGGGTGCGACGAGCGTCGCTCGTGCACTTCGGCGGCCGCGCCCAGCGGCAGGACCCCGGTCGCCCGGGAACGCGGCCGACCGGAGGCGAGCAGGCGGTTGATCGTGCCTGCCGCCTCGGCGGGTTCGGCTGTCGTGGCAGCTTCACCGACGACGACATCGGCCTGATCAGGACGGCCAGGTCATTCGGTCCAGACCGACGACGACGATGGCGACGTCGTCGTCGGCCCCGCTGGTGAGGCCGAGGCGGGCGAGGAGGGCGTCGGCGAGGTGTTCCGCGCCGAACTCGGTGCAGGCGGCGAGGGTGGAGGTCAGGCGGGTCAGGCCGGCGTCGATGTCCTCACCGCGGCGTTCGATCAGTCCGTCGGTGTAGAGGACGAGGGTGTCGCCGGGGGTGTAGGTCGTGGTGGCCTGGGGACGGGGAACGTGTTCGGGGCGGGCGCCCAGCGGTGGGTCGGTGGCCTGGTCGAGCAGGTCGCAGGTGCCGTCCGGGTGCAGCAGGACGGGCGGGGGGTGGCCGGCACTGCTGTAGATGAGCAGGTGGCTGTGGCAGTCGACCAGGACCTGTACGGCGGTGGCGGCCAGTGCCCCCTCGATCGAGCGCGCGTACAGCCCCAGGACCTCCAGGGCCCGGGCGGGGCCGGGGACGGCGCGGGTCGCGGCGCTCAGTGCGCTGTGGAGCATGCCCATGACGGTTGCTGCCGCAAGCCCGTGGCCGACGACGTCGCCGACCGCGACGGTGAAGCGGCCCGCGCTCAGGTCGACCGCGTCGTACCAGTCGCCGCACACGTTCAGTGATCCGGCTGCGGGCAGGTACCGCACGGCGACGTCCGGGTGCCGGGCCAGGTCCGGAGCGTGGAGCATGGCTTCCTGCAGGGCGACGGCGATGCGCCGTTCACGGGCGTGCGCCTGCCGCAGTTCCTCGTTCAGCTGCTGCAGTTGCCGCGCCCGGGCGTACAGCTCGGCTTCCATGGCCGCTTCCCGGCCGGGGCTGACCGACGGCAGGTGCGCGGTGCGGCGGGCGCGGACGACGTCGGTCATGTCCTCGGACCGGTGGATGATCCAGGCGACCCTCCCGTCCGGGCCGAGGACGGGCACGTTGATCGCGGTCCACCACCGCTCCTTGAACACCTCGGGGTTACCGGCGACCGGGATGTCGTATTTCTGCAACGCCATGTGATCGGTCTGGCCGGAGGACAGGACACGGTGCAGTGATGCTTTCAGCGTCGCCACCCCGTCGGCCTCCGGGTCGGTCGGGTTGTCCGGGAAAGCGTCGAAGAGGTACTGCCCGACCAGCTCCGCCCGGTTGCGTCCGGTCACTTCGCAAAAGGCCGGGTTGGCATCGGCGATCACCAGGTCCGTGCCGAGCATCAGGCACGGGCTCGGAACGGCGGCGAACGCCCCCCTGTAGTCGATCTGCGGTGTCACATGCGTTCCCTGCCAGTCGCTCGCTCTTCAATCTACGAAAGGTCCAGCTCCCGCGCCCGCCGAGCTCGCTCGTGGGCAGCGGGTGGCAGCGGCGTGTGCCGGAAAGCCGCGCGACGCATGGAGGAGGCGGATCGAGGGGGACATCGCACGGCGTCCGCGCGTGCCGACCACGGAGGTGCAGAAGCCGTCGACCGGGGACCCGGCCGCGTGTTTGTGCTGGGTCGGCCGTAGCCTGCGGCCATGACAGAGATCCAGGCCGCAACCCCCCGTGAAGCATTCGAGCTGCTGCTGGCCGGTAACCAGCGCTTCGTCGCGGGCGCCCCCGAGCACCCGAACCAGGACGCCGCCCGCCGCACCGAGGTCGCTCCGTCCCAGCGTCCGTTCGCGGTGCTGTTCGGGTGTTCCGACTCGCGCCTGGCTGCCGAGATCATCTTTGATCGCGGTCTGGGCGATCTCTTCGTGGTGCGCACGGCCGGCCACGTCATGGGTCCCGAAGTGATCGGCAGCATCGAGTACGGCGTCGACGTGCTGGACTGTCCCCTGGTCGTGGTCCTCGGCCACGACTCGTGCGGGGCGGTCGGCGCGGCGTGCGCCGCGCTGGAGGACGGCGTGGCGCCGGCCGGCTACGTCCGGGACGTCGTCGAGCGCGTCACTCCCAGCGTGCTGGCGGCGAGGGCGGCCGGACGCGTGAGTGCCGACGAGATCCTCGCGGAGCACACGAGGCACACCGTCGACCTGCTGCTGGACCGCTCCCGCCTCCTGGCCGAGCGGGTCGCCGCCGGGCAGGCCGCGGTGGTGGGCCTGTGCTACAGCCTGGCCGACGGGACGCCGCGCCTTGTCGCGGCCCGTGGCCCGGACATGCCCGTCGCCTCGGCTCTGTAAGGCTCACTCGGCTCTGTAAGGCTCAGAGGCAGGGTCCTGCGGATCGGGCACGAGGTCGCCCACTGGGGGCGGCGCAGGACCTGGCCGCCTTGGGCGCGAATCTGATGAACCCGGTGCACCGGCTGACCCTCCCGGAGACCGCGCAGGCAGGCGTCACGCGGCGGTTCCGGGTTTTCCAGACCTGTGCCGAGTCCGCCCCATCGCTCACCAGCCCGGCCGCGCGCGCCTGCCCCACAGCATGCCGCGGGGTTCGGGCGGCGGCGGGGTGCCCTGGCGCAGGGGCAGGGCCAGGATCATGCCCACGATGAAGCCGACCACATGGGCCGCGTAGGCCACGGTCCCGGCCGAGGAGACACCGTTCCCGGACGAGTAGACCGCCTGCAGCACGAACCAGAAGCCGAGCACCATCCACGCGGGCAGCCGCAGCGGCAGGAACAGCAGGAACGGCGCGAGGATCCAGACCCGCACCCTGGGATAGAGCACCAGGTAGGCGCCGAGCACGCCCGCGATCGCGCCCGACGCGCCGATCAGCGGGTCGCTCGAGCCGGCGTTGAGGTACGCGTAGCCGTACCCCGCCGCGTACCCGCACGCGACGTAGAACAGCGCGAAGCGGATGTGACCCAGGCGGTCCTCGATGTTGTTCCCGAAGATCAGCAGGAAGAGCATGTTGCCGAGCAGGTGCAGCCAGCTGCCGTGCAGGAACATCGCCGTGAACACCGACGCCGGCGGCGACTTGTGGTAGCCCGGCGGGGCCACCACACAGCCGGGCCCGTGCGGGCCGACCCCGACGGCGCCCGTCGGCACGAGCCGCGGCAGCTGGTCGTGGATCAACTCGCGCGGCACCGCGGCGTAGTGGTCCAAGAACGCCTGGAGGTGGCAGAACTGGGACAGGTCGCTCTGCCCCGCCACGGAGGCCGCCAGGCCGGGGGTGAACAGGAAGACGACGACATTGGCCGCGATCAGTGCGTACGTCACATAGGGCGTACGGCGCACCGGGTTCACATCATGGACGGGGATGACCACAAGGAAGTACTGCCCTGGATCGGCCGGGTGAATCGGTGAACGCGGCGGTCCGCGGCTGCGTATGACTCCTCAACCGCCCGCGGTGCGGGGAAGGCGTGTCGCGGGGACGACGTGAGGAACAGGCGATGAACGACCGAGTTACTCCTCCGATCCACGCCCTGCCCGACGGCGAGGCCGAACTCGCGCTTGTCATCCAGCTGCCCTGGGAGGACGTCGCGCGGCTCGGCCAGGAGGCCGCCCGGCTCGCGACCCAGATGCAGCGGCCCGTGACCCTCGACGAGGCGGTCGGTCACCGGCTGCGGTCCTCGCGGGGCGCTGCCGCGCATGCGAAGCCGATGGCTCAGCCACAGCCGCCCGCGGTGGCCTCCAGCGCGTCCGTGTCCTCGTTGCCGTCACGGCCGCCGGGGGAGCAGGCTCGGCAGGCCATTGAGAGGATCAACGGGGTCGGGCAGCACGAGACGGCCTGATTCGGGGGCTCGCCGTGGGGGCTGCGACTGTCGGCCGGGTGCCGGTTGTCTCCGGCTGGTCGCGCAGTTCCCCGCGCCCCTGCAGGGGCGCTTTCACTCACCCGGCGCTTCTGCGAACCGCCGCCGTCGCCTTGCGGGCCGCCACCAGGATCGGGTCCCACACCGGTGAGAACGGCGGGGCGTAGCCCAGGTCCAGGGCCGTCATCTCCTCCACCGTCATCCGCGCGGTCAGCGCCACCGCCGCGATGTCCACGCGTTTGGCCGCGCCCTCCCGGCCGACGATCTGGACACCCAGCAGGCGGCCCGTGCGGCGTTCGGCGAGCATCTTGACCGTCATGAGGGCCGCGTTCGGGTAGTAGCCCGCGCGGCTCGTCGACTCGATCGTGACCGTCTCGTACCGCAGCCCCGCCCGCCGCGAATCCTTCTCGCGCAGCCCGGTGCGGGCGATCTCCAGGTCGCAGACCTTGCTCACGGCCGTGCCGACGACGCCCGGGAACGTGGCGTAACCGCCACCCACGTTGGTGCCGATGACCTGCCCGTGCTTGTTGGCGTGCGTGCCCAGCGGAATGTGCCGCTCACTGCCGGAGACCAGGTCGAGGACCTCGACGCAGTCGCCGCCGGCCCAGATGTTCTCGTGACCGCGCACCCGCATCGCGAGGTCGGTGAGCAGCCCGCCGTGGTCGCCGAGCGGCAGTCCCGCGTCCCGCGCCAGGGCCGTCTCGGGCTGTACGCCGATCCCGAGGACCACCACGTCCGCCGGGTACTCGGCGTCCTGCGTGCCGACCGCGCGGACCCGGCCGTCGTCATCGGTGAGGATCTTGGTGACTTCGGCGTTGTTCACCATGGTGATGCCGAGGCCCTCCATGGCCCGGTGCACCAGTCGACCCATGTCCGCATCGAGCGTGCTCATGGGTTCGCTGCCGCGGTTGACGACGGTGACCTCGTAGCCGCGGTTGATCATCGCCTCGGCCATCTCCACGCCGATGTAGCCCGCGCCGACCACCACCGCCCGGCGCCCCTTCGTGGCGGCAAGGGCGTCCAGGAGCGCCTGGCCGTCGTCCAGGGTCTGCACCCCGTACACCCCGGGCGAGTCGGCGCCGGGCAGGTCCGGGCGGATCGGGCGGGCCCCGGTCGCGATCACCAGCTTGTCGTACGACGTCCACGCCTCGGCCCCGGAGTCGACGTTCCGGGCGCGGACCCGGCCGCCCGCCACGTCGATCTCCGTGACCTCCGTCCGCATCCTGAGGTCGATGCCGCGCGCCCGGTGCTCCTCGGGCGTACGGGCGATCAGCTCGTCCCGGGTGGCGACGTCGCCGCCCACCCAGTACGGGATGCCGCACGCCGAGAACGAGGAGAAGTGACCGCGTTCGAACGCCACGATCTCCAGTTCGTCGGGGCCCTTGAGGCGGCGCGCCTGCGATGCGGCGGACATGCCCGCCGCATCACCGCCGATGACGACCAGGCGCTCCCGCGGAGGGCTCGTACGGCTGGTACGGCTGATATTCATGCGAACACGCTACGGGCAGGGGGCATCTCAGTCCTGATCGCCCCGGCTTTCGTGCTCGGGTGCCGTGCGGGCCACCGGGAGCGGACCCAGGGCGGTCGCCGCCGGTACCGGGTCCGGGCGGCGCGGCAGCCGGGGGCGTACCACCCGGGTCCAGAGCAGCATCAGGACGGCCGCGAGCACCAGGAAGGGGAGTGCGGCGCCGATCGCCAGGGCGATCCACCGCAGGAGGGTGACGAAGACGTGCCAGCCGCCCGCCAGGGCGTCCAGGAAACCCGGCCGGTCGTCCTTCGCCGCCTTCGCCACCGGCGTCTCGGACAGCGACAGCGTGATGGTGGCCAGGCTGGTGCGGTCCTTCAGGGACGCCTGCCGGGCGAGCAGGGCCTCGAGGTCGGCCTCGCGGGAGCTCAACTCCCCTTCCAGGGCGACCACGTCACTGAGTTTGCCCGCCCGGTCCATCAGCTCCCGCACCCGTGCCACGCTGGCGCGCTGCGACCTGATGCGGCTCTCGACGTCGACGACCTGGTCGGTGACGTCCTCGGCCTTGGCGGTGCGCTCGATCAGCTTTCCCGCACCCTCGAGCGCGGTGAGCACCTGGTCGTACTTCTCCGTGGGGACGCGCAGCACGAGCCGGGTGCGTTCGTCGCCCTCGGTGTCGCGGGTGGTGCTCTCGTCGCCGACGAACCCGCCCGCGTTCTCGACGGTCGTGCGCGCCTGGTCGAGGGCCTTGGGCACGTCCCTGACCTGCACGGTCAGCGATGCCGTGCGGATGATGGCGTTCGTCGTGAGCTTCGGTGTGCTGCCGCGTGCCGTCGAGCCGGCGCCCGTGCCGCTGTCGGCGGCGCCCTGCTGCTGCGCACCCTTGGCCGGGCCGGCCTTGCTGTCGCTCGACGCGCCGGTGTCGTCGGCGCTGCAGCCCGCCAGCGCGAGCGCGGCGGCGAGCAGCGTCGCGGCCAGCACCCGCACCGGGCGTGGGGAGCGTGGAGTGTGCATCGGTCGAACCCCCGGAAGTCGTCGTGACGGACACTTCTTCGACTCCGGGCCCCTGCGGAACGTTGGCCGGATCCGGTCCCGATGCGGTCACGGTCGGGACTCGGAGGAGACACCGGGCGCCCGCCGGGCTGTCAGTGGGGTCTGAGAGGCTGGGCACATGAGCGCAGTGGACGCCCGCGGGGGTGCGGGGCATGTCGTCGTCATCGGGGGCGGGATCGCGGGCCTGGCCGCGGCCCACCGGCTGCTGGACCGGGGCGCGCGGGTCACGGTCCTGGAGGCGTCCGACCGGGTCGGCGGCAAGCTGCTGCCCGGCGAGATCGCGGGCGTGCGGGTCGACCTCGGGGCCGAGTCGATGCTGGCCCGGCGGCCCGAGGCGGTGGCGCTCGCCCGGGAGGTGGGCCTCACGGACCGTCTCCAGCCGCCCGCCACGGCGACCGCCTCGATCTGGACCCGCGGCGCCCTGCGGCCCATGCCGAAAGGGCACGTCATGGGCGTCCCCGGCACGGCCTCCGCGCTGTCCGGCGTCCTGTCCGACGAGGGCCTCGCCCGGATCGAGCGCGACGCGGAGCTGCCGCGCACGGAGATCGGCGACGACGTGGCGGTGGGGGAGTACGTGGCGGCGCGCCTCGGCCGCGAGGTCGTCGACCGCCTGGTGGAGCCGCTGCTCGGCGGGGTGTACGCGGGCGACGCGTACCGGATCTCCCTGCGCTCGGCGGTCCCGCAGCTCTTCACGGCCGCCAAGGCGCACGACTCGCTGACGGAGGCGGTCCGCGAGATCCAGGCGAAGGCCGCCTCGGCACAGCAGACCGGACCGGTCTTCATGGGGATCGAGGGAGGTGTCGGCCAACTGCCGCTCGCCGTCGCCGAGTCGGTGCGCTCGCGGGGTGGTGAGATCCGGCTGAGGACCTCCGCGGACGCACTGCGCCGCACGTCCGAGGGGTGGGAGGTGGTCGTCGGGGACCGTGCGGAGAGGGCGGACGCGGTGGTGATCGCGGCGCCCGCCGCCGTGGCCGCCCGGCTGCTGGCCGCCGAGTCCCCGGATGCGGCCGCCGAACTGCGCACCGTCGAGTACGCCTCCATGGCCCTGGTCACCCTCGCCTACCGCCGCGCCGACGTCTCCCTCCCCGAGGGCAGCGGCTTCCTCGTGCCGCCCGTCGACGGACGCACGATCAAGGCGTCGACGTTCGCCTCCCGGAAGTGGGGCTGGATCGCCGAGGAGGACCCGGACGTGCTGGTACTGAGGACGTCCGTGGGGCGGTACGGCGAGACGGAGATCCTGCGACGCGAGGACGCCGACCTCGTGGCGGTCTCGCGGCACGACCTGCGCGAGGCGACCGGCCTGGACGCCGCCCCGATCGAGACGCGCGTCACCCGCTGGACCGACGGCCTGCCCCAGTACCCGGTCGGTCACCACGCGCGCGTGGCCCGCATCCGCGCGCACGTCGCGAAGCTGCCGGCGCTCGCGGTGTGCGGCGCGGTGTACGACGGGGTCGGCATCCCGGCGTGCATCGCGAGCGCGTACGCGGCCGTGGATCAGTTGGGCGGTGACCTGCGCGGTGTCGAGGAGCTCACCGCCAACCCGGTGCAGAGCCTGCACGGCGGAGCGGGAGAATAGGTGCATGAGTGACGACGCCCCCACCACCGAGCCCGGCAGGATCCCGAACAAGGGCAAGCTGGCCAAGGACCTCAACGAGGTCATCCGCTACACGCTGTGGTCCGTCTTCAAGCTGAAGGACGTGCTGCCCGAGGACCGCGCCGGGTACGCCGACGAGGTCCAGGAGCTGTTCGACCAGCTCGCCGCCAAGGACGTGACCATCCGCGGCACGTACGACGTGTCCGGCCTGCGCGCCGACGCCGACGTCATGATCTGGTGGCACGCCGAGACGAGCGACCAGCTCCAGGAGGCGTACAACCTCTTCCGCCGCACGAAGCTGGGCCGCGCGCTCACCCCGGTGTGGTCGAACATGGCGCTGCACCGCCCGGCCGAGTTCAACCGCTCGCACATCCCGGCGTTCCTCGCCGACGAGACGCCGCGCAACTACGTCAGCGTCTACCCGTTCGTGCGTTCCTACGACTGGTACCTGCTGCCGGACGAGGACCGCCGCCGCATGCTCGCGGACCACGGCAAGATGGCCCGCGGCTACCCGGACGTGCGGGCCAACACGGTCGCGTCGTTCTCCCTCGGTGACTACGAGTGGATCCTGGCCTTCGAGGCCGACGAGCTCTACCGGATCGTCGACCTCATGCGCCACCTGCGCGGCTCGGAGGCACGGATGCACGTCCGCGAGGAGGTGCCCTTCTTCACCGGGCGCCGGAAGTCGGTGGCGGAGCTGGTGGCCGGGCTCGCCTGAGGCGGGGGGCGGTGCCCTGTCGGCCGGCCGGGGGTCTGGGGGTTGTCCCCCAGGTGGTGCAGTACCGGGCGCCGGAAGTCGGTGGCGGAGCTGGTGGCCGGGCTCGCCTGAGCGCACTGCGACGGGAGCGCGGCCGGCCGCGCCCCCGTCGGCGGGTCACGGCGGTGGGCTCGACATGGCCGGCGGCAGTGTGTACGTCGGCGAAGGGCTCACCGGGACAGGTGTGCCGGGGTCGTCCGTGGGCCCGGGCGGTGCGGGGGAGCGGGTGAGCGGGGGAGGGCTCGAGGTGGCCGCGTCCTTCGCCAGCGCGTCGAAGTCGACGTAACCGGTGGCCTCCAGGACCTTGATGTGGTCCAGGACCGTCGCGTTCGCGTCGTCGGCGAGGGCACGCACGAGCGAGTTGCGGGTCGTGGCGCGGACCTGGGCGACGACGGTGAAGACCTTGCCGTGGGCGCGTCGGAGCAGGTTGGCGAAGTCGCGGTCGTACTCCTCGCCCTGGGCGGCGTCGAGTGTGTCGAGCCACTGGCGCTGCTGGGCGTTCGGCTGGTTGGGCAGGGCGAGGCCGAGCCGTGCGGCGACGTCGCGGACCCGGGCGTCCAGGAAGGTGTGGCCCCGCACCAGGTGCTCGCCCGCGGTACGGACGGCCTCGGTGGTGCCCTTCTGCTCGGCCTGCTGTCCCGCGGGCAGCTCCCACAGCCCGGCCAGCCGGACCTTGGTGATGAAGTCGCGGTCCAGCGCGGACAGCGGACCGTACTGGGTCGACACGGACTGGGCGTTCAGAGTGTCCACGCCGGTGCCGGAGCGGTCCGCGTAGGACCAGACAGGGAAGACCAGCGCGGCCAGGGTCCCCGCGAGCAAGACGATGAGGATCCCGGTGCCGCTGAGGATGCCGCGGCCTCGGACGGGTCTGGATCTCATGGTGCCTCCTGCTTGCGGCACCGCACGCTAGTGCGCTTCGGGTGCGAGTTGGCATATTACTGCGCCGTATACGCCAACTGCCGTACCAGGCAAATCCACTGGAAACTGGGCATCGCGCACTGAATGTCACAGTCGCAAGACCGGGCACTACGGGACGAACCTCGGCAAGCAACCGCTCTCCCTGAAGGGCGCGACTGTTGTGTTAACCACGGCACATTCCCTGCGGACGACCTCCGGAACGCCCGCTGGAGTGGTACGCGACGGGCGGACGCGGGCAGCGCCCTGCGGGAAGGCGCTTCAGGTGCGCAGCAGGAGCCGGCGCGTGGCGCGGAGCACACGGGCGGCAGGATGCCGGGACGGTGGCGTGGGGCCCGAACGCTCCAGCCACCACGCGCGCAGCCGGCGCCGCGCCTCGTTGTCCTCGGGGCGCTCGGTGAGCAGCAGGTGCTCGGCGAAGTCGAGGGCGTCGCGCCGGTAGCCGCCGGTCATCGGGTGCCGCTGGGCGTAGCCGAGGAAGGCGGACCGGTACCCCTCCCTGAGGATGCCGGGCAACTCGGGCGCGACCTTGGCCACGACACCGGCCCGCTTCGCGGCGAGGGCCCGCGCCTGCACCCCGAGCCGCACCCGGTCGAACCCTTCGGGCACGGGAGTGCCGGCGACGAGACAGGACAGCAGCGCGGCCTGAGCGAGCCCGAGCCGCTGCCGGGCCGCTTCGGTGCCGGCACCCGGACGCCCGCTCGCTGCCGGTGCCAGGGGTGTACGCGTCCCCGGGCCGGGCGCGGCCTTCTCGACCGTCTCCCGGATGAGGGCCAACTCCCGCTCCATCTCCGCCGGTTCAGGGAAGTTCTCGTCGCGTTCCAGCAGGACGCCCGGTGGCGCGGTACGGGACGCCAGGTCCGCCAGGATGTCCAGGACCGGTGGTGGGACCGGGTGGGCGTGGCTGTCGTGCCAGACGCCGTCGCGTTCGTAGCCGCCCGCGACATGGACGTAGGCGATCGCCTCCACGGGCAGCTCGTCGAGCGCCTTCGCCGGGTCCTCTCCCCGGTTGACGTGGTTGGTGTGGAGGTTGGCGACGTCGATCAGCAGCCGTACGCCGGTGCGCTCCACCAGCTCGTACAGGAACTGTCCCTCGGTCATCTCCTCACCCGGCCAGGAGATCAGCGCCGCGATGTTCTCCACGGCGAGCGGCACGGGCAGCGCGTCCTGCGCCATCCGGACGTTCTCGCACAGCACCTTCAGCGCGTCCCGGGTGCGCGGCACCGGCAGCAGGTGCCCGGCCTCCAGCAGCGGCGACGCCGTCCGCGGCCCGCCCGCCCGTACGAACGCGATGTGCTCGGTGACGAGCGGCGCGCCCAGGGCCTCGGCCCGCTCGGCGAGTGCGGCCAGCCGGGCCTCGTCGGGGCGGTCCGCGCCGCCGAGGCCGAGGGACACACCGTGCGGGACGACGGTGACGCCGCGCTCGCGCAGCCGCAGCAGTGACTCGGGGAGGTGCCCGGGGCACACGTTCTCGGCCACGACCTCGACCCAGTCGAGGCCCGGCATGCGCTCCACCGCGTCGGCGATCTCCGGCCGCCATCCGATGCCCGTTCCCAGTCGCTCCATCGTCCCCTCCCTCGCTCGGCCCGCCCGTACCCCTGGACCGCCCGCTGTCGCGGTGACGGAGTCATGGCCCCGGCTGTCGGCGCCGAACCGCCGACCGGGGACGTTCAGAGCAACATTTGAGGTTCCGCCGGACTGGCTACGGCTGCCGCGCGGCCGTCCACCGGCCGGGATCCCGGCCGAGGGGGCGCAGCGTCGCGCCGCGGGACCGGATGGACATCGGCCGCACTGCCGGTCACAGCAACGGGGGCCGGCCGACCGGGGACATGGTCAGTCACGGCGCAGTCCCGGATGGTCCGCCGCCACCGTGCAGCTGCCCGGGGCGATCTCCGTGAAGCCCGCGTCGCGGACCAAGGGCAGGCCCGACGTGGTCAGTTGCCGCCAGCGGGAAGGAGGAGCCGTGCGGACGGCGAGGGGGAAGCCGGCGTCGCGCCAGACCGTGCGCTCCTCGTCCGGCAGGGCCCACCAGGCGAGTTGGGCGCCGTGGCCCGCCTGCGCCATCGCCTTGCCCGCCGACATGTCCAGATCCGGGTTCAGCCACAGTACGGGCGCCATCGGGTCGGCCTCCACCGGCGGCTCCGGGTCCTCGAGGTCCGTCCCCGAGACCTGCAGCCGGGCCAGGTCCTTCGGCCAACCGTCCAGTGGGACCGGAGGGAAGACCCGGACCTCCGCCGACTTGCCGGTGACCGTGATGCCCGGCAGCGCCTCGGCCCGTCGCCACTCCGCGCCGCGCGCCCGCCGCACCACCTTGCGGATCCGCGCGTCCTGCCAGTCCCGCATCGCCCGCGCCCACTCTCCCTCGCCCAGCGAACGCTCGTCACTCAGGATCGCGAGCACGGCGCGTGCCGCCGTCTCCAGCGCGTCCGTGCGGGCCGGGGGAGCGGCGCGCTCGATGCGCACGACGAGCGGCAGCACGAACTGCGGCGCCTCGTCGCGCGCAGTGGGCTCGGAGCGGAACGGGCTGTCCTGGCGGGTCTGGTCACTGGTCACGACGTCCAGTCTGCCAGGCGGAAGATCGGGGCATTCCGGTGACGGGTGGGGCCCTCCCGGCTCATCCCGAGCAGGCGATGCGCTGGGCCTCCTGCCACTCGCAGACGGGGCACAGCGTGATCCCCCTGTACGACTCCGGGTACTCCGTCGGCCGGCGGCACAGCACGCACTCGGCGAACGGCGGGCCGCCCGCCTCGGGCGCCGGGCCCGGGTGCGGGGTGCCCGTGTCGCAGTAGGCCGTGCTGTCGGGGTCATCGCTCATGCCCTCAGCGTAGGCACACCTGGCTCGGTGCCTACCGGCGCCGGCCCGCGGCCTCGATCAGCTCGGACACCTTGACGAACCGGTACCCCTGCTTGCGCAGCTCGGGCACCACCGCCCGCACCGCCGCCTCCGTCACCGGTGCCGCGCTGCGGGTGCAGTGCATGACCACCACGGAGCCGGGCCGCACCCCCTCCAGCACCCGCCGCGCGACCCGGCCCGCGTCCGTGGCGAACGCGTCCCCGCTCACCACGTCCCACTGGACGGCCGTGACTCCGAGGGGGCCGATCGCGCGCAGGGCCCGGTCGTCGTAGCAGCCGCCGGGGAAGCGGAAGTACGGCATCACATGGGGCACGCCCGCCTTGCGGATCGCCGTGAACGCGCGCTCCACGTCCGAGCGCTGCTGCTTCTCGGGCAGGACCGGCAGGCCGTAGCAGCTCCGGGTGAAGGAGTAGTGGCTGTAGGAGTGGTTGCCGACCTCGAAGAGCGGGTCCTCACCGATGTCCCGTGCCTCGTCGGGGTACTGGTCCGCCCAGCGCCCCGTCATGAACACGGTCGCCGGCACCTCCAGCTCCCGCAGCGTGTCGATCAGGTCCGGGTTGTCGAACGCCTCCCCGTCCTCCGCCCGCTCTCCCTGGTCGGCGGTCATGTCCGCGTCGAAGGTGAGGGCGACGGTCTTGCCGCGCATCGCACCCTTCTGGAAGACGGGTGCGAGTCCACCGGGCCCCGGCGCGAGCATGGGCCGCGTGCCGCGGGCGGTCGAGGGGGAGCCGGGGTGGGCGGTGGCGCCCCCCGTGGGGCGCCGGGGGGCGTCGTCGGCGTCGCAGGAGGCGGGCGCGGCGCCGAGGGCACAGAGGGCGGCAAGGCAGGCGATACGTCGCACAAGAGGGATCACCGTACGAACGTAAGGTGGCGATTGCGATCAAAAACGGATGTATCGGTCGATATCGGTCGTAGTGGCCTGTCGTGTCACCCGCCCGGCCGGGACCGCGGCCGGGCCGCGCCCCGCGCCAGCAGTTCGCGGTACTCGTCCACGTCGAAGTCCGCCGCCGGGTACTGAGGATCCAGCTCGCACAGGTGTTCCAGCAGGAGCCTGCTGACGGCCCAGTTGCGGTACCACTTGTGGTCGGCCGGGACCAGGTACCAGGGCGCGGCCGGGGTGGCGCAGCGAGTCAGGGCCGTCTCGTACGCCCGTTGGTAGGCCGGCCACAGGGCCCGCTCGTCCAGGTCAGCGGGGGTGAACTTCCACCGCTTGTGCGGCGTGTCGAGGCGTTTGAGCAGGCGGCGCCGCTGTTCCTCGTAGGAGATGTGCAGGAAGCACTTGATGATCGTCACCCCGTCGTCCGTGAGGGACGTCTCGAACCCGTTGATCCGGTCGTAGCGGCTGTCGATCTCGTCGTACGGAGCCAGCGAGCGGACCTTGGCGATCAGCACGTCCTCGTAGTGCGAACGGTCGAAGATGCCGATCTCGCCGGGGCGCGGGAGCGCCTGCACCACACGCCAGAGGAAGTCGTGCCGCCGCTCCTCGGGCGTCGGCGCCTGGAAGGCGTGGATGCGGCAGCCCGCCGGGTCGAACAGGCCGATGACGTGCTTGACCGTGCCGCCCTTGCCGCTGGTGTCCATGCCCTGGAGCACCAGCAGGATCCGGCGGCGGTCCCCGGCGGTCCCCCCGGCCCACAGGCGTTCCTGCAGGTCGGCCAGGTCCTTGCCCACACGGGCGGTGGCCGCGAGCCCGGCGGCCTTGTCGCCGGGGCCGCCGGGCGTCGCGCCGGCGTCGTGGGCGGTCAGGTCGACGGGCTCGCCGACGGGGAGGCGGAGCAGGTCCCTCAGCGGGGCCTCGTCGCGCTTCGTCGCCATGGAGCACCCCCGGTGGACGGCCGCACGCATCCGAGTCCTAGAACGGAGGCGTCACCGCGGTCTCGGAGGACGACAGTGCGCGGGTCGTTTCCTCCGGGAGGTCGCGGGTCCTTTCTTCCGGGAGGTCGCGGGTCGCCTCTTCCGGGAGGTCGGGGGTCGTTTCCTCGGGGAGGTCGCGGGTCGTTTCCTCGGGGAGGTCGCGGGTCGCCTCTTCCGGGAGGTCGCGGGTCGCCTCCTCCGGGAGGCCGGGCGCGGGCTCGCTCGCCGGCGGGGGAGTAAGAGCGCCCTCGGCCTCGGGTGTCCGGGCGGTCGCGGCGTCGTCCGGCGCCCCCTGCCCGGCCGTGACCGCCGGTGGCGCCTGTGTGGCCGTCGGCGAGGGTGCGCGGGCACCGTCTGCCGCCGGCCGCGTCTCGTGCTGCTGTGCCGCCCGTTCCAGGAACCTGAGCAGCTCCACCGGGAACGGCAGTACCAGCGTCGAGTTCTTCTCGGCCGCGACCGCCACCACCGTCTGCAGCAGCCGCAGCTGGAGCGCGGCGGGCTGCTCGGACATCACTCCGGCGGCCTCCGCCAGCTTCTTGGAGGCCTGGAGTTCCGCGTCCGCGTTGATGACGCGCGCCCGCCGCTCGCGGTCGGCCTCCGCCTGGCGGGCCATCGACCGCTTCATCGTGTCGGGCAGGGACACGTCCTTGATCTCCACCCGGTCGATCTGCACACCCCAGCCGATGGCCGGACTGTCGATCATCAGCTCCAAGCCCTGGTTGAGCTTCTCCCGGTTGGACAGCAGGTCGTCCAGATCGCTCTTGCCGATGATCGAGCGCAGCGAGGTCTGCGCCATCTGCGACACCGCGAAGCGGTAGTCCTCGACCTGGATCAACGCGTTCGCCGGGTCGACCACCTTGAAGTAGACGACGGCGTCCACGCGCACGGTCACGTTGTCCCGGGTGATGCCCTCCTGCCCGGGGATCGGCAGCGTCACGATCTGCATGTTGACCTTCTGCAGCCGGTCCACGAAGGGCACGATCACCGTGAAGCCCGGTGGCCGGGGCGCGCCGAGGAGCCGCCCGAAGCGGAAGACCACCCCGCGCTCGTACTGCTTGACGACCCGTGCCGCCGCGGCCAGGCCCACGAGTCCCGCGACGCCGGCCCCCACAAGGGCACCCACCAGCTCCTGGAGCATGACGACCCCCTCGTCGAGAGGCTCGGTATGTGTGCACTTGCCACGATAGTTCCGCAGGAGTCCACCAGGCGAGCCACAACCGAAGCCCTTCAGGCGCGAGGCCCGCCGATGCGCCACCGGCGGGCCCCGGGGGGTCGGGGGCCAAGCGGCCCCGGGGCGTCAGGTGCCGGACGTCATCAGCGGCTCCGTGCCGGACGTCATCCGCACCGGCTCCGTCCCGGCCACGCTGTGCCGCTCCGCCCAGTTCTCCAGGGCCGTACGGCAGGCGTGGTCCAGGTGGTGCAGCCCGGACAGGTCCAGCTCGACCGGGCGGTCCTGGGGCAACGCCTCCAGGCTGTCGAGGATCTTCGGCAGCCGCAGAAACGTCGCGTTGCCCGACAGGTACACCTGGATCGGGCCGGCGCCCTTGTCGACGACGTCGAGCTTGGCCTTCGAGGCCTCCCAGGCGGTCTTGACGACCGAGAGGGCCAGTCCGATCAGCACGCCCTCGAACATGTTCACCGTGACGATCGAGACGGCGGTGACCACGAGGATCAGTGCCTCGCCCCGGTGCGTCCGCCACAGTGAGGCGATCTCCCGGAACGGGATCAGCTTCCAGCCCGCGTGCACGAGGATGCCGGCGAGGGCGGGCAGCGGGATCAGCGCCAGGGCGGAGGGCAGCAGCGCTGCGAACACCAGCAGCCACACGCCGTGCAGGACACGCGACGCCTTGGTCTTGGCGCCCGCGTGGACGTTGGCGGAGCTGCGCACGATCACCGCGGTCATCGGCAGCGCGCCGAGCAGGCCGCATACCGTGTTGCCCGCGCCCTGGGCCATCAGTTCCTTGTCGTACCGGGTGCGTGGGCCGTCGTGCAGGCGGTCCACGGCGGCGGCGCTGAACAGGCTCTCCGCCGAGGCGATCAGCGTGAAGGCCAGGATGGTGCCGTAGATGGCCGGGTGGGCGAGCTGGCCGAAGGCGCCGGAGCCGGGCGGCTGGATGACGCCGAGCAGGCCCTCCACCTCGACCGTGGCGACGGGCAGGGAGAAGGTGAGCGAGGCGAGCGTGGCCAGGAGCACCGCCGCGAGGGCGCCCGGCACGGCCTGCGCCTTCTTCGGGAGCTTCTTCCACAGCACGACCACGGCGATGGTGCCCGCGCCGACGGCGAGTGAGGTGAGGGCCGTGGTGCTGTCGAGGGCGTCGACGAGAGCACCCGGCAGGCCCACGATCTTGTCTGTGCCGGAGGCCGGGGCCTTCAGGCCGGCCGCCGCGTAGACCTGTCCGGCGATGATCACCAGACCGATGCCGCAGAGCATGCCCTCGACGACGGATATGGAGATCGCCCGGAACCACCGGCCCAGCTTCAGGGCGCCCATGGCGAGCTGGAGCAGTCCGGCGGCCAGCACGATCACACCGAGCGCGGGCAGCCCGAACTCGCTGACGGCCTCGAAGACCAGCACGGTCAGGCCCGCGGCGGGACCGGACACCTGAAGGCTGCTGCCGGGCATCAGCCCGGTGATGATGCCGCCCACGATGCCGGTGACAAGTCCGAGCTCTGCCGGGACGCCGGAGGCGACGGCCACGCCCACGCACAGCGGGAGCGCGACCAGGAAGACGACGAGGGAAGCGGCGAAGTCCTGCTTGAGGAAAGGGAACTTGGTCATGGCGCCGCTCACAGGGCCTCGAACGTGTCGGTCCCGGTGCGGTGTTCGCGCACCGATCCGGTGTGGACCTCGTAGTACCAGCCGTGCAGGCGCAGCTGATCCGCTTTCAGGCGCTGCTCGATGCACGGGTAGGAGCGCAGGCGCAGCAGCTGCGCGAGCACGTGGTTCTGCACGGCCTCCGCGACCGTCGGGTCGTCCGCGGCGGACGACCGAGGCTCGGGCGCGGCGTGCGCGAGCCAGTCGCGCACGGCCGGTACGGCGGTCAGGTCGTCGCCGCGCACCAGCGCGCCGACGGCTCCGCAGTGGGAGTGGCCGCAGACCACGACGTCCTGGACGCCGAGGACCTCCACTGCGTACTCGATGGTGGCCGCCTCGCTGGTGGGGTGCTCGGAGGCGTACGGAGGCACGATGTTGCCCGCGGTGCGCAGTTCGAACAGTTCACCGGGCCGGGCTCCGGTGATCAGCGCGGGCACGACCCGGGAGTCGGAGCAGGTGATGAACAACACCTGCGGGGACTGGCCCCGGGCCAGCCGCGCGAATTCCTCCGGGCGCTGACCGTGCGCACGGGCGTTGTCGATGAGGGGCTGCATTGTCAGTTCCTCCTGGCGCGCCCTGGATGGCGCGTCGGTGTACGAAACATGGCAGATGCGGGTACGGCGACACGACCCACGTCGACGCGCTCGGCCAACGTGGCGTGGTGAGGGGAGGTCGAGTCAGCCCGTACCGGGTGAAGGGCTCAGCAGCGGAACACCTGAAGTGCCGCGGCACTGTGAGCGGTCGAGGATCTGGATATGCGCAGCGCGGCGGGAGAGGCGGCCGGTGGCCGCACGGCCGTGACGTCGTGCGCCAGCGCTACGAGAGCGGGGGCCTCCGGAGCGGAGTCCGCCGCGGCGCGGTGCCGGTCACGGGTGCGCAGCGGGCCGGTGGGGCCGACCGGGTTTCCGTGGTCGCCGCAAGTGACGACCTCGTCCGTCTCGTCGGCGCGCTTGCCGGGGACCGCCTTCGGGGCTTCGACGGCCCTCACATGGGCCTGGTGCGCCGAGGCGGCGAAGGACGCGGTGGGTGCGAAGAACTGCAGGGCGAGTAGGACGGCGGAGAGGATCGTGAGCACGAACCGGACCGTCGTACCGCGTACCATGCGCCTCCTTCCCCTTGCCGACGTCCGCCGAAGGTGTCTGGCCAACACGTTAGCCCGGCAACCGCCTTTGCAGGGTTAACTTTACGTTTCAGGTAAAGGAAAGCCCAAAAATCGAGGTGGGGGTGGCCTGAAGTCGCCACTGACGCACGTCTGTTTGAGACTGCTACGCGTGAACGGGCCTGTGGTGCTACTGCTCCTGAATGAGGCTTGCAGCGTCGCGTGCGAGCGCGGTGAGGCGGGATATGGCGCGGAAGTACTTCTTCCGGTAGCCGCCCTTCAGCATCTCCTCGCTGAACAGCTTGTCGAACGGCAGCCCGGAGGCGAGCACCGGCACCTCGCGGTCGTAGAGCCGGTCCGCGAGGACGACGAGCCGCAGCGCCGTCGACTGGTCGGGCACCGGCCGGACGTCCGTCAGGCACACCGCCTCCAGCCCGTCGGTCAGCGCGCCGTACCGGCTGGGGTGCACGCGCGCGAGGTGGTCGAGCAGCTGCGGGAAGGCGTCGAGCGAGGCGCCCGCGGTGGCGTACGCCGCCTTCGTCACCTGCGCGTCGGTGTACGGCGCCGGCGCCTCGGGCAGCCCGCGGTGGCGGTAGTCCTCGCCGTCGATGCGCAGCGTACGGAAGTGGGCCGCGAGGCCCTGGATCTCGCGCAGGAAGTCGGCCGCGGCGAAACGGCCCTCGCCGAGCTTGCCCGGCAGGGTGTTGGAGGTGGCGGCGAGCGCCACGCCCGCCTCGACGAGCTTGCCGAGCAGGGTGGAGACGAGCACGGTGTCACCGGGGTCGTCCAGCTCGAACTCGTCGATGCACAGCAGGCGGTGGCCGGAGAGCGTCTGCACGGTCTGCTGGAAGCCCAGCGCCCCGACCAGGTTCGTCAGCTCCACGAAGGTGCCGAAGGCCTTGAGCGAGGGCTCGGCCGGGGTGGCGTGCCACAGGGAGGCGAGCAGGTGGGTCTTGCCGACGCCGTAGCCGCCGTCGAGGTAGACGCCGCGGGGGCCCGCGGGCGCCTTGGGACCCTTGCTCCTGCCGAACCCGAGGAAGCCCCGCCTGCCGCCGGCCTGCGCCGCCCCGAGGCGGGTCGCGAAGCCCTCGAGGACACGGACGGCCTCGCTCTGGCTGGGCTGGTTCGGGTCCGGGATGTACGTCGAGAAGCGGACCGAGTCGAAGCGCGGCGGCGGCACCATCTCGGCGACGAGCCGGTCGGCGGGGACGTGCGGCTCGCGTGCGCACAGCGACAGCGGGGCCGCGTCGGCTATCGGTTCGGTCCGGGAGGCGGCGGTGGAGGACGACACGCTTCCCCACTGTACGTGTCGTGCCACACTGCACGACATGCGACGCCTGTTCCCTGTGACCGACGAAACAGACGAAACAGCGGCCCGGCCGGGGGCTCCGGCCCCCGACACCGGGGCGGCGCCGGGCGCCGGTGCGGCGGGCGGCTCCGTCGACCGCGAGTGGTCGCTGGAGGAACTCGCGGCGGCCTACGCCTACCCGGAGCCCCCGCCCGGCGGCCGGGAGCCCTGGCTGCGCGCCAACATGGTCTCCACGCTGGACGGTGCCGCCCAGCACGAAGGGCGGTCCCACCCGATCTCCAGCGCCGCCGACATGCGGATCTTCGGCACGCTGAGAGGGCTCGCGGACGTGGTGATCGTGGGTGCCGAAACGGTACGGCAGGAGGGGTACCGTCCGGCACGCGAGCGTGAGGCCTTCGCGGCGATGCGCCAGGCGGCCGGACAGGGACCGGTGCCCGCCATCGCCGTGGTCAGCTCCAGCCTGGAGCTGGACTTCTCCTGGCCGCTGTTCACCTCGCCCCTGGTGCCCACGCTGCTGCTCACCGGGGCCGCGGCGGCACCGGACCGGGTGGCGGCGGCCGAGAAGGCGGGCGCCCGGGTGGTGATCGCCGGCGACGGCATGGGCGTGGACCCGGTCCGCGCCGTGCGCGCCCTCGCGGAGCTCGGCATGACCCGGCTGCTCACCGAGGGCGGGCCGCGCCTGCTGGGCCAGCTGGTCGTCTCCGGGGTGCTGGACGAGCTGTGCCTGACCGTCTCCCCGATGCTCACGGCGGGCGACGCGCAGCGGATCGCCGGAGGTCCCTCGCTCACGGTGCCCAAGCGCTTCGCGCTGGCGTCGTTGCTGGAAGAGGAGGGTTTCCTGTTCGGCCGGTACCGCCGGACCTGAGGGACAGGGACGTGCGGGGCGTTTCGTGGCTGAAGCTTCGGATTTGCGGCGACAGCGTGGAATCACCCGTTCCGTCGAGTGTTCGGTGGGCACACTAGTTCTCGCGGATCCCGTGCCGGTGCCGGGGCAGGATGGTTTCCGCAAGGGCCGTGACGGCCCGCCGGGGAAAGGTCCGCGGTCCATGGAGGAGAAGGGCGCCTGTCGTGTTCACGAGCGTACTGATGATCGAGAAGGCCCTCACGTCCGCCGACGTGGAGTTCGTCACCACCTTGCACGGTGACGAGCCGGTCTCCTTCCACGTTCTGCTGCAGCCCCGCGGCGACCAGGCGGACCGCCTGCTGCGGGCCATCGACGACATCGCCCTGGGTGAGCTGGACGAGGCGGCGCACGAACGGGAGACACCTGAGGGCAAGGACGCCGCCGAGCTGGGGCGGCAGGCCCTGGAGGTGTCCCTGGCCGCGCTGCGCGCGGCGGGCAGCACGGCCGAGGGGCGCCTCATCGAGGACCACCCGCTGGACGCGCTCAAGGATCTGGTCGGCGAGGTCGGCGCGGACGAGGTGATCGTGCTGACCGACCCCCACTACGTGGAGGAGTTCTTCCACCGTGACTGGGCGTCCAGGGCACGGCACAAGGTGGGGGTGCCGGTGCTGAAGCTGTTCTCGCACAGCAAGGCGTGAGCGTCACCGGGACCCTCACGTGACGCACTAGGGTGTGTCGCTGAACGTCCGCCGTACCAGCATCCAGGAGACACGCATGGCACCCGGCCTCCCCACCGCCATGGACCGACCGCACTTCATCGGCATCGGCGGCGCCGGAATGTCGGGCATCGCGAAGATCCTGGCGCAGCGCGGGGCACGGGTGGCGGGCAGCGACGCCAAGGACTCGCCGACCGCCGAGGCCCTGCGCGCGCTGGGTGCGACGGTGCACATCGGGCACGCGGCCGGGCACCTCGCCGACGACGCGAGCTGTGTCGTCGTATCCTCGGCGATCCGCGAGGACAACCCGGAGCTGGCCCGCGCGGCCGAGCTGGGCATCCCGGTGGTCCACCGCTCCGACGCCCTCGCGGCTCTGATGGAGGGCCTGCGCCCGATCGCGGTCGCCGGCACCCACGGCAAGACGACCACCACGTCGATGCTCGCGGTGTCCCTCACCGAGCTGGGCCTGAAGCCGTCGTACGCGATCGGCGGCGACCTGGACGCCCCCGGCTCGAACGCCCTGCACGGCGAGGGCGAGATCTTCGTGGCGGAGGCGGACGAATCGGACCGCAGTTTCCACAAGTACGCCCCCGAGGTCGCCATCGTCCTCAACGTCGAACTCGACCACCACGCGAACTACGCGTCGATGGAGGAGATCTACGAGTCCTTCGAGACGTTCGTGGACCGCATCGCCGAGGGCGGCACGCTGGTGATCTCGGCGGACCACGAAGGTGCGCGCGAGCTGACGCGGCGCGCCGGCTCGCGCGACGTGACGGTGGTGACGTACGGAGAGGCCGAGGACGCCGACGTGCGGGTCCTGTCCGTCGTCCCCCAGGGCCTGAAGAGCGAGGTCACGGTCCTCCTCGACGGCCAGGAGCTCACCTTCACGGTCTCCGTCCCCGGCCGCCACTACGCGCACAACGCGGTCGCGGCCCTGGCTGCGGGCGTGGCGCTCGGCATCCCGGCGGCGGAGCTGGCCCCGGCCCTGGCCGCGTACACGGGGGTGAAGCGCCGCCTGCAGCTGAAGGGCGAGCAGGCCGGCGTCCAGGTCGTCGACTCCTACGCGCACCACCCCACCGAGATGACGGCGGACCTGGAGGCGATGCGGGCGGCGGCCGGCGAGTCCCGCATCCTCGTGGTCTTCCAGCCCCACCTGTTCTCCCGCACCCAGGAGCTGGGCAAGGAGATGGGCCAGGCGCTGGCGCTCGCGGACGCCTCCGTGGTGCTCGACATCTACCCGGCCCGAGAGGACCCGATCCCTGGCGTGACCAGCGAGCTGATCATCGAGGCGGCGCGGGCGGCGGGCGCGGACGTGCAGGCCGTCCACGACAAGGCGGAGGTCCCCGCGGTCGTCGCGGGAATGGCGAAGCCGGGTGATCTCGTTATCACCATGGGCGCGGGCGACGTCACGGACCTCGGCCCGCGGATCCTGGACCGTCTCGCACAGAGTTAAGGGGTTGGCCTTCATGTCGTACGACGTCGACAAGCCGGAAGAGCAGTGGCGCGCGGAGCTGACCCCGGCGGAGTACGCGGTCCTGCGCCAGGCCGGCACCGAGCCCGCCTTCACCGGTGAGTACACGGACACCAAGACCAAGGGTGTGTACTCCTGCCGCGCCTGCGGCGCCGAACTGTTCACCTCGGACACGAAGTTCGAGTCCCACTGCGGCTGGCCGTCCTTCTACGACCCGAAGGGCACCGACGCGGTGGAGCTCCTGGAGGACCGCTCCCACGGGATGATCCGCACGGAGGTGCGGTGCGCCCGCTGCGGCTCGCATCTCGGGCACGTCTTCGAGGGCGAGGGGTATCCGACGCCGACGGATCAGCGGTACTGCATCAACTCGATCTCCCTGCGGCTGGTCCCTGACCAGGGTTGATCCGACGGGTCAATGGCCGGGGCCCACGGGACGGCCCCGTACCTCACCGGGCTCCGGTCCTGCGTGTCGACTGACGCCGCGGTCATGTGACGATGCGAGAAACGCGGCGGCGCACACTCGGCTGGTCCCCGACGGCGACTGACCGGGCCGGTGGTCGAGGGGGGTGGTGGCTCCCGCGGTCCCGTTCCTGCTTCGGCTGCCGAGGGGCCGCTGTGGTTCCGCGCCCTTCGGCAGGGCCGCCCGGGACGGGAGTCCGGGGACCGGCGTCCAGGGTCCGGCGTCCAGGGTCCGGCGTCGCGGAGATCATCACAATGCGGCAGCAACAGCCGACTACCGGGGGTCGCTCACTTGACCACGGGCGGTCACCCGCGATTGGCTCCGGCACAGCGCGAGCCACCGAGCCGGTACCCCCGGCTCACTCCGCTCTTCCCGTACGACCGCCGTCCTCTGGCTCGGCTGCACAGCGAGGTGCCGCACCCCCATGAAGACCCCTCCCCCTCCGCACAGATCCCGCAGAACCCCCCTCGGCACCGCCCTGACCGCAGCCCTCGCAGCCTGCCTGCTGCTGGCCGGCTGCTCCGGCATCGGCAGCGCCGGATCCGGCGCCGACGCGAAGGCGTCCGGCCCCGGCCGGCTCAAGGTCGCCCTGGTCACCCACGGAGCCAAGGACGACGCCTTCTGGGAACTGGTGCGCAAGGGCGCCGAGGCGGCCGCGGCCAAGGACGGCGCCGAGTTGACGTACGCGGGCGACCCGGACCCCGCGGGACAGGCTGAGTTGGTGCGGGACGCGGTCAAGGACCGGGTCGACGGCATCGCGCTGACACTGGCCAAGCCGGACGCGATGAAGGGAGCGATCGCCGACGCGAGAGCGGCGGGCATCCCGGTCGTGGGGCTCAACTCCGGGATCGACGCCTGGCGTTCCGAGGGCGTGCTCGAGTACTTCGGCCAGG
This sequence comes from Streptomyces sp. NPDC107546, assembly GCF_055639175.1. Lineage (NCBI taxonomy): Bacteria > Bacillati > Actinomycetota > Actinomycetes > Kitasatosporales > Streptomycetaceae > Streptomyces > Streptomyces sp. NPDC107546. The sequence goes on from NZ_JBVKBA010000001.1 coordinate 244,440, forward strand.
ACGAGAGCGTCGCGGGCCGCGCCGTCGGCGACAAGCTGGACGACCTCCGCGGCAAGCACGCCCTGTGCGTCATCCACGAGCGCGGCAACGTCGCCCTGGAAGCGCGCTGCGCCGGCGTGAAGAAGGCCTTCGGCGGCCAGACCGACCTGCTCTACGTGGACGGCACCGACATGAACGCCGTGACCGGCGCCGTCGCCGCCCAGCTGCGGCAGGATCCGACCATCGACGAAGTGGTCACGCTGGGCGCGCAGATCGCGCTCGCCGCGGTCAAGTCGGTGCAGCAGGCGGGCAGCAGGGCGCGCGTCGCCACCTTCGACCTCAACACCGACCTGGTCAGGGCCGTGCAGAGCGGGGACGTGCAGTTCGCCGTGGACCAACAGCCCTACCTCCAGGGCTACCTGGCGGTGGACTCGCTGTGGCTCTACAAGACCAACGGCAACGTCAGCGGCGGCGGCACCGCACCGGTGCTCACCGGTCCGGCCTTCGTGACCAAGGCGAACATCACCTCGGTGGCGAAGTTCGCGGCGGGCGGCACCCGCTGAGCGGGCACCCGGTGCCCAAGCAGGCACCGGTCCCAAGAAACGCCGAAACGATACGGTCCCTGTCGGTGCGCCAGGTCACACGGACGGATAACATCCTGCGCACCCCTGTGTCGCACCGGACACGCGCTCACCCCTCGCGTCCGTCCTCCTTCCCCGTACCCCATGGACCGCTCTAGGACCACGATGTCTCGACGGACACCGACACCTATCCGGCGCCGTCTCGGCTCCATACGCCTCTCCCTGATCCTCCTGGCCCTGGTCCCCAGCGTCACGCTCGCCGCCGTCTGGGGTGTGACCACCACCCAGATGTTCTCGGAGGGACTGCGGCTGCGCGCGCAGACGGAACTGAGCCGGTCCACCGGCGCCATGGGCACCGAGGCGGCGCTCGCCCTGCAGCGGGAGCGGCAGCTGTCCGCGGCGTGGCTGGCCTCCCCGCACGGCTCCCGGGCCGCCCTGGACGCGCAGCGCAGGTCGACCGACGCGGCGGTGGCACAGCTCACCGGGCAGGCCGACGCGATCAGACGGGCGGCCTCCCGCATCAAGGACCCGATGTACTCCGTCGTCGCCTCGGTGGGCAGCCTGGAGTACTACCGCGACCAGGTGGACCGTCCCACGGACATCATCGCCCAGCAGGCGCTGGACCAGTACACCGCGATCATCGGCCGGCAGATCCAGGCGTTCCAGGAGCTCTCCCAGGTCGACGACGGTGACCTCACCTCGCAGGCCGGCCCACTGGTCGCGCTGGAGCACGCCGCGGAGCTGGCCTCCCAGGAGGACGCGGAGCTCACCCTGGCCTGGCCGTCACAGCACATGGACGACGCGTCGTGGGAGCAGTTCATGCAACTGGTCCACGCCCGCCGCTGGCTGGTCCAGGACCAGATCGTGCCCTCGCTCCGAGGGAGCATGAAGACTCAGGCCGAGCGCATCCTGCAGTCGCCCGGGTGGGCGACCCTGCAGAACGTCGAGGACCAGGTGCTCGCAGCCCGGACGGCGTCCGGCGCGCGCGGGATCGCACTGCCGGACGTCCGGCAGCGGTGGAGCACCGCGATGAACACACTCGCCGACCAGTACGCGGCGCTGATCCGGCAACAGACGGCGCAGCTGCTCGACCGCAGCGCCGCCACAGCGCACGGCCTGCTTCTCAAGGCCGGCTCGCTCAGCGCGGGAGGGCTCGCCGCCCTCCTGCTGTGCGTCGGCATGTCCTGGCGGATCACCCGCTCCCTGTCCCGGCGCCTGCGCGGGCTCAGGCTCGCCACGCTCTCCCTGGCCGAGGAACGGCTGCCCGACGTGGTGGCGCGCCTGGAGCGGGGCGAGAAGGTCGACGTGGAGTCCGCGACGCCACCGCTCGACTACGGGCGCGACGAACTCGGCCAGGTGGCCCAGGCGTTCAACACCGCCCAGCGCACCGCCGTGCACACCGCCGTCGAACTCGCCGAGACCCGGCGCGGTTTCCAGAAGGTGATCCTCGGCATCGCCCGGCAGAGCCAGAACCTGGTCAATCTGCAGCTCAGCAAGCTGGACGCGCTGGAGAGACAGCACCAGGACCCGGACGTCCTCAAGGGGCTGTACGAACTGGACTCCACGGCGAGCCAGTTGCGCCGCTACGAGGAGAACCTCGTCATCATCAGCGGCGAGCAGCCCCGGCGCAGCTGGACCGAACCCGTCGCGCTGATCGACATCGTGCGCAGCGCCGTCGGCGAGGTCGCCGAGTACCAGCGGGTGGAGGTGCACACCGACGAGGACGTGTACCTGTCCCCGCCCGCGGTGGCCGACCTGATCCACCTGCTGGCCGAACTCATCGACAACGCGACCGTGTACTCGCCCGCCCCGAGCCCCGTCGAGGTGCGGGCCGCGCTGGTCGCCAAGGGCCTCGCCATCGAGATCGAGGACCGCGGCCTCGGCATGTCCGAGGACGACTACGCCCAGCTCAACGCCCAGTTGGCGGTGGCCCCACAGTTCGACGTGGTGGCCCTCGCCGACGACCTCAGGCTCGGCATGTTCGTGATCGCCCGCCTCGCCACCCGGCACGGCATCGCCGTGACGCTGCGTCCGTCGCCGTACGGCGGGACCACGGCGATCGTGCTCGTCCCGCACGACATCGTGGTGCGTGAGGCCCCCGGGACCTCACAGGCGCCTGACGCCGAGCCCGTACGGGAGCTCCGGCACGCCCGCCCGGCGGCCCGCACCCCCGGGACCGCTCCCGCGGCCGACGCCCGGCGCCGGGAGCCCACCCGGAGGGAAGGCGCCGCGCGCACCGATGAAGCCGGGCACGCGGAAGGGCTTCCCCCGCTGCCGCGCCGGGTGCCGCAGACCAGTCTGGCCGCCGAGCTGCTCGAGGAGGCCGCGCCCGCCGAGGGGGACGGCGTGCTCGACGAGTTCACCGCGGAACGCGCTGCCTCCTCCCTCGCCGGCTTCCAGCGCGGCACGCTCCGGGCGCGTGACGAGGGCACCCTGGAGCAGTACGACCAGGAGGAGCCCGCCGTGGCCGACGTACCCGAGGCCGCACCGACGTCCACACCGCTCGCCGACCGCTCGTGAAGGACACCGACATGACACGCTCCCCTGCCACGCACAGCCAGCTAGACCAGTTGCTCACCTCACTCGTGGACCGGGTCGCCGGGGTCGCCCATGCGGTGGTGCTCTCCGAGGACGGACTGGTCGTCAGCCACTCCACCGGATTCGTCCGCGACGATGCCGAACGGCTCGCGGCGACCGCGTCCGGCCTGATGAGCCTCAGCAAGGGCGTCAGCATGGACTTCCGCGGCGGTCCGGTGCGCCAGGCGCTCATCGAGATGGCCCACAGCTACCTGATCCTCACCCAGGCCGGGCCCGGCGCTCACCTCGCCGTCCTCACCGGCCCGGGCGCCGACGTGGGTGTGGTGGCGTACCAGATGAACATGCTGGTGAAGAAGATCGGCGAGCACCTGAGTGCGGCACCACGTGCGGGCGTCGGCGCGTCCGACAGCGGCGAGTGAGGTGAGCGGAGGCGACGCGGCGGGCCGGCTGGTCAGGCCGTTCACGCTGACCGGCGGACGGACCCGACCCAGCCGCGCCGACTTCACCCTCATCACGACGGTGACGGCGGTGGACCCGCCGCCCGCGTGGGCGCCGCGGCTCCAGCCCGAGCACGCGCGGATCCTGAAGCGGTGCGCGGAGCCGATCGCAGTGGCGGAGCTCGCCGCCCATCTCGATCTGCCGGTGAGCGTGGTCGTGATCATGTTGTGCGATCTGCTGGAGGCGGGCCGGATCACCATCCGCCCGCCGCACCCCGTCTCCCGCACTCCGGACCTTCAACTGCTGCAGAAAGTGAGGGACGGCCTTGGCCGGCTCTGACACCGCCACCCCTCCGGCGCCGGCCCCCGACACGGTGAAGATCCTCATCGCCGGGGGCTTCGGCGTCGGCAAGACCACCATGGTCGGGTCGGTCAGCGAGATCGTCCCGCTGCGCACCGAGGAACTGCTGACCACCGCCGGGCTGGACGTCGACGACCTCGTCGGTATCGAGGAGAAACGGGCCACCACCGTGGCCCTGGACTTCGGCCGCATCACCATCGGCCAGGACCTCGTGCTGTACCTCTTCGGCACGCCCGGTCAGCAGCGGTTCTGGTTCATGTGGAACGACCTGGCGATCGGCGCGCTCGGCGCCGTCGTCCTGATCGACGTCCGCCGCCCGGAGTCCAGCTTCGCCGCCATCGACTTCTTCGAACGCCGCGGCATACCCTTCGTCGTCGCCGTCAACGGCTTCTACGGGCAGCACCCGTACCCGCCCGAGGAGATCCGGGACGCCCTGGCGCTGCCCGAGCACGTCCAGGTGCTGCTGTGCGACGCGCGGGAGCGCGAGTCGTGCCGGGACGTCCTCATCGCCCTGATCGACCAGTTGATCGCCTCGGTGGTGTGACACAGGCCCCGACCGAGGGCCGACGCAGCGTCAGTCCAGCGCGTCCGACAGGCGGACGAAGGTGTGACCGCTCGTCAGCAGCCGCGGTACGGCGGCGGCGATGCCCGGGGCCGTGCCGCCCTCGGGGTGGTTCATGTGGCAGATGACGATGGAGCCGCCGGGCGCGGACGCCACGGTGGTACGCACCTGCTCGGGGGTGAAGGTGGCGCCGCCGTCGCCGTTGACCGAGAAGCTCGCGAAGCGTTCCCCCAGGTCGCTGACGATCCGTGCCGCGACGTCGTCGCTGTACGCGGTGCCGGACCGGAAGAAGCGCGGCGGGGCGCCCAGCAGCCGGGTGAGCTCGGCCCGGTTGCCGGCGATCTCGTCGTACACCTCTCCGGCGTCCCGGGTACCGGGGATGCCGTAGGCGGAGCGCCCGGTGACCGACAGCGGGCGGTGCCGGGTGCCGTGGTTGGCGATCTCGAACAGCGGCTCGGCGGCCAGTCGGCGGAAGAGGGCAGGGTTGGCGTCGATCCAGCGGGAGTTGATGAACAGGGTCGCCGGTACCTCCCGCCTGCGCAGGAAGTCGATCAGCGCCTTGTCGTAGCCGCTGCCGCCCGGGCCACCGCAGGCGTCGAAGGTCAGTGCGATCTCACGCTTCCCCTTCGGCAGTGCGTGCACCACCCCCGGCGCCTCGAAGCCCCAGGTGTGCGGCACGGCATGTCCGTAGCGGGCCACGATCTCGGCACGGGTCACCGTCGGTGCCGTCACCGAGGGCGTGGGCGTCGGCGTCGGGGTGGCCGTGGCGTTCGGTGCGGGCGCACCGGGCGGGCCGGATGTGGGCGTCCCGCCGCTCGTCGCGCCCTTCCGGCCCGCGCATCCGGCGAGCACGCTGGACGCCATGGCGGCCAGCACGGCCCGGCGACCGGTCGTCATCCACACTCCCACCTGGTCGAAAGCTCGGCGACGGACGGCCGCCGCATCACCGTAACCGTAAGGGGCGGAGGATCCACGACCGGGAAGGCACCGGTAAGGGTTCCCCAACAATCCGGTCATGCCGCCCGGAGGCGGGACGGCGGCGGCGTACTCTTGACCGGCCGCGCAGACCTTGCGCAGCGCCTGGTGCCTGTTGGGGCACCAGCTCCGGCGCCGGGATCGGGAGGAGGCGAGATGGACAGTAGTCCGGGCCATAGTCGGCCCCGTTCCGCGTTGTCCTGGTCGTCCTTCCGCGGCCCGGGGCAGCACGTCCTTCCCCGCTGACCGCCCGGCGACGTGAGCCGGTGCCGCACGCGGCCTGACCGGGCCGCGTGTTGTCGTGTGCGCACCAGCGGGAAGGCCGCTGCCGTGGGCCGCCCGGTGCCCCGCTCCGACGGGGCGAGGGGGTGTTCCTCATGGCTGCCCACACCTTGCTCATGTCCACCGGCGCCCGGCTGCGTGACCGCCGGGTCCGTCTGGAGCGCCGCGCCACCGCCTCCAAGGCGGTCCGCGGCTCCCTGGTCTCCCTGGCCGGACTGGTCGGCGGACCCGTCACCAACCAGGCAGGCGAGGAGGTCGGCCGCCTCGTGGACGTGGTCGCCCGGCTGTACGGGGCGGAGTCGTACCCGCCGGTCACCGGGCTGATCCTGCGCATCGGGCGGCGGCGCACCTTCCTGGCCGCCGACGCCATCGGCAGGGTGCACGCCGGACACGTACGGCTGCGCGCCGCCAGGGTGGACCTGCGGGACTTCTCCCGCCGTCCCGGCGAGGTGCTGCTGGCCAGGGACGTCCTCGACCACCAACTGGTCGACGTGGACGGGGTCCAGGTCACGCGCGCCGCCGACCTCTACCTGGCGCCGCTCGTCGACCGCGTCGTCCTGGTCGGGGTCGACGTCTCGCTGCCCACCCTGCTGCGCCGGCTGGGCCCGCGCCGCTGGCAGGCCCGGCCGACCCCGGAGCGGGTCCTGGACTGGCAGGCGGTGGCCCCGTTCGCCGAGGAGGCCACGGAGGGGCCGCCCGAGGTGCGGTTGCGCGCCTCCCGGACCGCGCTGCACCGGCTGCGCCCGGCCGACCTCGCGGACATCCTCGAGGACCTCGGCCGCGCCGAACGGCAGCAGTTGCTGGGGTGGCTCGAGCCCGAACAGGCCGCCGACGCACTGGAGGAGATGGAGCCGGCCGAGCTGGAGAACCTGCTGCGGGAGGCGCACCCCGAGCACGCCGCCCGGCTGGTGGACGAGATGGAACCGGACGAGGCGGCCGACGCGCTGCGCGACCTCACCCCGGAGGAGCGCGAGTCGCTGCTCACCCGTATGCCGGACGACCGGTCCGCGGAGCTGCGCCGGCTGCTGGCGCACCGGGAGGGCACCGCGGGCGGCGCCATGACCACCCTGCTGGTCACGGTCCACCGGGACGCGACCGTGGCCGAGGTGCGGGCCCGGCTGGCCGAGCAGGCCGAGCACCGTACCGAGATCGACGCGGTCGCCGTCGTGGACGACGAGGGCCGGCTGCTGTGCGACATGGCGCTGTTCGACCTGGCGGTGGCCGAGGACGCGGCCCCGGTGGCCGATCTGGTGGCCTGGCTGGCCCAGTTCGGCCCTCCGGTCACCGTGCGCGCGGACACACCGCTGTCCGAGGCCGCCGACCAGCTGGTCGCCGCCCGCGCCTCCTCGCTGCTGGTGGTCGACGACACCGACCGTCCCCTCGGCCGGATCCTGGCCGACGACCTGCTCGACGCCCTGCTGCCCGAACGCGGGCGCGTGCACTTCAGGAGGTTCCTCCAGTGACCCGCGACCTTCACACGCCCCCGACGGCCACGGCACCGGGCACCACCGGCGCACCCGCCGCCCGCCCCACGGGATGGCGGCGCCTGACCATGGTCGCCGCGATCGCAGGCCCCGGGCTGGTCGCGGCCAACGCCGGCAACGACGCGGCCGGGATCGCCACCTACGCCTCGGCCGGCTCCCAGTTCGCCTACGGCACCCTGTTCTTCATGGTCCTGGTGACCGTCGCGCTGGTGATGGTGCAGGAGATGGCCGTCCGCCTCGGCGCGCACACCGGCAAGGGCCTCGGCGCCCTGATCCGCGAACAGTTCAGCCTGCGCCTGACCGCGCTCGCCGTGTCCTGTCTGCTGCTGGCCAACACCGGTCTGGTCGTCAGCGAGTTCGCGGGCATCGGCGCCGCCTTCGAACTGCTGGGGGCGCCCAAGTGGGCGGTCATCCCGCCGGCCGCGATCCTGCTGTGGGCGCTGGTGCTGTTCGGCTCCTACCACTGGGCCGAACGCATCTTCCTGATCATGTCGCTGGCGTTCTTCGCCTATCCGGTCGCGATGATCCTCGGCCACCCCGACTGGGCGGCGGTCGGCCGCCACCTCGTCGTCCCGCACGTCGAACCGAGCAAGGACTTCATCCTGCTCGCGGTCGCCCTGATCGGCACCACGGTCAGCCCCTACATGCAGTTCTACGCCGCCGCCGGTGTCGTCGACCGCGGCGCCAAACCCGCCGACTACCCGCTGATCCGCGCCGACGCCGTCCTCGGCGCGGTGTTCGCCTGCGTCATCAGCCTGACCATCATCATCGCCACCGCCTCCGCGATCGGCGGCACCGGCCCGCTCGACTCCGCCGCCCAGGCCGCCGAGGCGCTCAAACCCGTCGCCGGACAGAACGCTGAACTGCTCTTCGCGCTGGGCCTGATCGGTGCCTCGGCGCTCGCCGGAGCCGTCGTCCCGCTGTCGGCCAGCTACGCCATCGGCGAGGCGGCGGGCGTGGAACGCTCGGTCTCCCGCAGCTTCCGCGACGCCCCGCTCTTCCTCGGCCTGTTCACCGCCCAGATCGTCCTGGGCGCGACGCTCGCGATGACCCCGATCGACGTCATCCAGCTGCTGATCGGCACCCAGGTCCTGCAGGGCCTGATCAGCCCGGTCGTCCTGGTCTACCTGCTGGTGCTCACCAACCGCCGCACCGTGCTCGGAGCGGCCGCCAACGGGCCCCGCTACCGCATCGCCGCCACCGCCGTGGTCGTCGGCGTGGCCACCATGTCCACGATCCTGCTCGTGCAGACCGTCCTCGGCTGGTTCGGCCTTGTCTGAGCCTCCTGGTGAGCGCGTCAGTTCCGCTGCCGGCGGATGCGCTGGGCCACCTCGTTGTCCTCGGTCTCCCACCAGGGCCGTACGCGGTCCTCGTCGGCCGTCTGCCCGGGAGCGGGGGCCGCGGGGACCAGCTCCGTCTCCAGGCGGCGGTCCAGCGCGACGCTCTGGGCCCGCTCGGTGCGCGCCCACTGCACCAGGATCGCGAGCAGGAAGGGCAGCGCCACCAGCTCCGCGATGCTGATCATCGCGCCGCCGCCGAGCTGCTGGTCGTGGTGCACGTCCGGATCCCAGGGCGGGGCGTGGTGCAGGTACCAGGCACCCGCGATCAGCGTGCCGTGGGTCATCACCACGATCCCCGGTACCGCGTCGATGATCCCGTCCACGAACACCAGCGCCGCACGCACCGGATGGGTGCACCAGGCGGGCAGCGCCCCCTCGTGGGTGAGGACCGGCACGACGAACAGGGTCCCGGCGAGCAGCAGGTGGAGATACATCAGCTCGTGCAGCCAGCCGAGGCGCAGGGCGGTCGCGAAGTACGGCGTGAAGTACACCGTCAGCTCGGTGGCGAGCACCAGGGCCGTGCTGACCAGGGGGAAGGTGAGCAGCCGCACCAACCGCCCGGTCATCGCCCGCCGCACCCGCCCCGAGGCGCGCTCGGACAGGGCGCGGACCGCCAGATGCAGCGGGTCGCCCAGCGCCAGGCCGAGGGGCGCGATCAGGTCGAGCAGGACGTTCTGCACCGCGGCGGGCCAGAACAGCGCGTGGTCGTACACCGCGAGCGCGGACATGGTCGCCACGACGAGCGTGCCGAGACCGAGCAGCGCGAAGGTCGCGGTGCGGGCTACGGGCCAGGGCTCGCCCCGGCGCCCGAGCCTCAGCACGCCCCAGCCGTAGAGCGTGCCGAGGAGGACGACCAGGAGGAGCGCCGGGACGTCGAGGTGCCACGAGGACAGCAGGCGTCCCGTGGTGAGCTCCGGCAGGCTCGCCGTCGTCATGGCCATCTCGTCCAGCGGCATGCCGGTCATGCTCTCCCTCGTCTGCGGATTTGCGCAAACCCGCAAGTCAGGGGTTCACCCCAGCCCGGCCCCGACGGCCCCCGCGAGGTCCCGCCGCACGCGCCACGGTGCCGCAACACACGCCGTCTACACTCTCCCCGCAACGGCCCGTGCTGCATCGGCCGAGTTGAGGCCGCTCTCCGCCACACCCGAAGGGCATTCGGCGTTTTGATACGGATAGATTCAGTCACGAAGCGGTATCCGGACGGCACGGTGGCGGTCGACCGGCTGTCTCTGGAGATACCGGACCACTCGATCACCGTCCTCGTCGGCCCGTCGGGCTGCGGCAAGACCACGACACTGCGCATGATCAACCGGATGGTCGAGCCGAGCGAGGGCACGATCACCCTCGACGGCGTCGACATCGGCAAGCAGTCTGTCAACGTCCTGCGCCGGTCCATGGGGTACGTGATCCAGAACGCCGGGCTCTTCCCGCACCGCACCATCGTCGACAACATCGCCACCGTGCCCCGGCTGCTCGGCTGGAGCAAGGACCGCGCCCGCGACCGGGCCCGGGAGCTGATGGAACGGGTCGGACTCGACGCCTCCCTCGCCAAGCGGTATCCCTACCAGCTCTCCGGCGGACAGCAGCAGCGCGTCGGCGTGGCCCGGGCGCTCGCCGCCGACCCGCCGGTGCTGCTGATGGACGAGCCGTTCTCCGCCGTCGACCCGATCGTCCGCAAGGGCCTGCAGGAGGAACTGCTCAGGATCCAGGATGAGTTGGGCAAGACCATCGTCTTCGTCACCCATGACATCGACGAGGCGATCCGGCTCGGCACCATGGTCGCCGTCCTGCGCACCGGCGGCCGGCTCGCCCAGTTCGCGCCGCCCGCCGAACTGCTGTCGTCCCCCGCCGACACCTTCGTGGAGGACTTCCTCGGCACCGACCGCGGCATCCGGCGGCTGTCGTTCTTCACCTCCGGGACCCTTCAGCTGCACAAGACCCCGATCGTCGCCGTCGACTCCACCGCCGAGCAGATCGCCTCCCGCGCCACGCCCGAGGTGCCCTACCTGCTGGTCACCGACCTCGACGGCAGACCGCTCGGGTGGAGCGAGCCGGGGGAGCTGACCGCCGGGGACATCGCGCCGGAGCGACTGCTGCCGTACGGGCGGCCGTTCGCGCACGGCAGGGACTCGCTGCGCGCCGCGCTCGACGGAGCCGTGCTCTCGCCGACCGGGTGGGCCGTCGCCGTGGACGACGCCGGCCGGGTCGTCGGCGTGGTCTCGCAGGCGGCCATCGGCGAGGCGATCCGCAGCGCCCACGCCGAGGGCGTCAAGGACACGAAGGTCGCCGGATGAACGGGTTCTTCGACATCCCGAGCGACCTCCAGCACAGCTGGCCGGGGCTGATCGGACTGCACCTGAGGGAGGCCCTGCTGCCGGTCCTCGCCGGCCTGGCCGCCGCCCTGCCGATCGCCCAGTTCTGCGTGCGGTTCCGCTGGCTGTACCCGCCCGTCCTCGGAGTGACGACGGTCCTGTACGCCATCCCGTCACTGGCGTTCTTCGTCGTCCTCATCGACTACACCGGCCAGAGCGAGCTCACCGTGATGATCCCGCTCGCCGTCTACAGCCTGGTGGTGCTGGTCCCGGCGATCGTGGACGGTGTCCGCTCGGTGCCGCAGGAGACGCTGGCGGCGGCCACCGCCATGGGCATCGGGCCCGTACGGCGCTATCTCCAGGTGCAGTTGCCGATCGCCGCTCCCGCCATCCTGGCCGGGCTGAGGGTGGCGACGGTGTCGAGCATCTCGCTGGTCAGCGTCGGCGCCCTCATCGGCAACCAGGGCGCGCTCGGCAACCTCCTCGCCGACGCGATGTTCTACCACCGGCCCGTCCTCGCGGTGAACTCCGTGGTCACCACGGCCGTCCTCGCGATCCTCGTCGACGCCCTCCTCGTCCTCGTACGCGTCCTGTTGACGCCGTGGATGCCACGCGGCACCGGCAGGAGGCGGAAGGCAGCCGCACGGCCCGAACCGTCCGCACTCGCCGTGGAGGACGCAGTCCGGTGAACGTCCTCAACTTCGTCAACGCGTTCTTCAGCGACAGCGCCCACTGGCACGGCTACGACGGCATCCCGCAACGCCTGCTCGAACACGTCCAGTACTCCCTGATGGCCCTCGCCGTCGCCGCCGCCATCGGGCTGCCGGTGGGTCTGCTCACCGGCCACACCGGGCGCGGCGGCAACGTCCTCGCGTTCGTCGCCACCGCCGCCCGCGCACTGCCCAGCTTCGGTCTCTTGGTGCTGATGTTCGTGCTGCTCGGCCTCGGGCTGCTGCCGGTCATGATCCCGCTGGTGGTGCTGGCCGTGCCACCGATCCTGGTGACCACGTACGAGGCCGTGCGCTCCGTCGACCCGTCCCCGGTGGACGCCGCGCGGGGCATGGGCATGAGCGAGCCCAGGATCCTCTTCCAGGTCGAGGTGCCCGTGGCGCTGCCGCTGATCCTCAGCGGTCTGCGCTCGGCGGCCATCCAGATCGTCTCGACGGCCACCATCGCCGCGTACGTCAGCCTCGGCGGCCTCGGTCGCTACATCGTGGACGGGCTCTACCAGCGCGACTACGAGAAGGTCGTCGGCGGGGCCACCCTGGTGGCCGTGCTGGCGCTCGCCACGCTCACGGTGTTCTGGGCGGTGTCGCGGGCCGCGGTGTCGCCGGGAGTACGCAGGAGCGCCTGAACAACACGCGAGAGGGCCCGGGCACATGATGTTCCCCGGGCTCTCCCGCGCCGTGCGTCATCCCTCCGAACGCGCCAGCTCCAGCACGACGAGGTGGACGCGCCGTGAAGTACGCCCGGTTTCACCTCCGTCCGTCCGCCGATTCTTCACCATCGGACGGCCACAACCAGCCATGCTTCGAGGCCAATCGGTGATCGGAATGCACTTGACTGACCGAGAACCGGCTGGATTGGATCGCATCGTGCGGTGCCCGCACCCCGCACCGCTGTGCCACGCCCTGCCCAACACCCGAGCCCGGAACGGGAACCGTGACTTCTACCGCGAACACCAGCACGTCCAGCAGGAGACTCCCCGGCGCGGCCATCGTCGCCCTTGCCGCCACGGCGGCACTGCTCGCGGGGTGTTCCTCGTCCTCCGACACCAAGTCCGACGACCCGCTCCAGGGCGGCAAGGCGAGCGGCGACACGGTCGTCGTCGGCTCCAACAACTTCTCCGAGAGCATCCTGCTCGCCGACGTCTACGGCGAGGCCCTGAAGGCCAAGGGCATCAAGGTCACCTACAAGCCCAACGTCGGCAGCCGCGAGACGACGTACGGCCTGCTGAAGAACGGCTCGATCACGGTCCTGCCCGAGTACAACGGCGCGCTGCTGGCCTACCTCGACAAGAACGCCGCCCCGAAGACGGTCGCCGCCACCACGGCCGCCATCAACGCCAAGCTGGACTCCAAGCTGACGCTCCTGGAGCCGGCGCCCGCGCAGAACAAGGACTCCGTCACCGTCAACCAGGACACGGCGAAGAAGTACAACCTCACCGAGAAGTCCTCCATCGCCGACCTCAAGGACATCGCCAAGGACCTGGTGATCGGCGCCTCGCCGGAGTTCCAGACCCGGCAGCAGGGCCTGCTCGGCCTGAAGAGCGTCTACGGCCTGCAGTTCAAATCCTTCAAGGCGCTCGACGCGGGCGGCCCGCTCACCCAGGCGGCGCTGAAGAAGAACACCGTGCAGGCGGCCGACATCTTCACCACGGACCCGACCATCACCAAGGAGAAGTTCGTCGTCCTGCAGGACCCGAAGAACCTCTTCGGGTTCGAGAACGTGCAGCCGCTCGTCTACAAGAGTGGGCTCGGCCAGAAGGGCGTCGACGCGCTCAACGCGGTCTCGGCCAAGCTCGACACGGCGGCCCTGCTCGACCTGGACACCCAGGTGCAGCTCCAGAGCAAGGACCCGCTCGACGTCGCCAAGGCCTGGCTGAAGTCGGTCGGCCTGGGCTGACGTCCGCGCCGCGGACACCACCGCGGACGCACCGACGCGGGTGCCCGCGCCCTTCGGGGCGGCGGGCGCCCGCGTCGTCGCCGGCCGCGCCAGGGGGCGCGGGGCCGTGAACTACGGCTTGCGGGCGATCGCCCCGTACATCGCGATGTCCTCGTCCCGAATACCCTGTTCCCCCGTGCCGTCCGGGTGCCACTTGTGCACCTGGACGATCCCCGGCTCCACCAACTCAAGCCCCTCGAAGAACTCGTAAGCCTCCTCGATCGTCCGCAGCCGCATCGGCATGTTGCGGGCCGCGTACTCCCGTGCCACCCGGCCCACCTCCTCGGGCGCGAACTCGGCGGTGCCGATGGTCATCGCCAGGTAGCTTCCGGACGGCAGCGGTTCGAGCAACCGCCGTACGATCCCTACCGCGTCGTCCTCGTCCAGGATGAAGTGGACGATCGCGATGACCGTGAGGGCGACCGGCCTGCCCGGATCCAGGGTCTCCCGGAACTCGGGGGCACCCAGGATGGCCTCGGGGTCACGGAAGTCCGCCTCGATGTACGACGTCTTCCCCTCGGGCGCACTGGCCAGCAGCCCCTGGGACAGCGTGAGCACGATGGGGTCGTTGTCGACGTACACCACCCGTGACTCGGGCGCCACCGACTGGGCTATCTCGTGCAGGTTGGGGGAGGTGGGGATGCCGGTGCCGATGTCCAGGAACTGGCGTATGCCCGCCTCCTCGGCGAGCCAGCGCACCGCCCGGTTCATCCAGTCCCGGTTGGCACGCATGTGGACGGGCAGGGCGGGCCACTCCCGTGCCATGGCGTCACCCGCCTCCTTGTCGGCGGGGTAGTAGTCCTTGCCGCCCAGGATGTAGTCGTAGATGCGCGCCGAGTGCGCGCTCTCGGTGTCGATGCGGTCGGCCGGCCATCCGTTGTCGGGCAACGCCGTCTCCTGTTCCGGGGTCTTGGTTGTCGGGTCTCGGTTGTGGGGTGGGAGAGGAAGGCTCTGCTGAGTACGCAGAGACAAACACGCAGGACGCAGGGATAAAAGAGGATCGGCGGCGGCGGGCGGCCGCGCGTCACAGCAGGAAGTCGGCCTCGCCCGCCTTCACGCTCGCCAGGAAGCCCGCCATCTCGGTGCGGCTGAGCACCAGCGCCGGGCCGTCGGGGTCCGTGGACTGTCGCAGAGCCACGCTGCCGTCGGACAGTTTCTTCGCCTCCACGCAGGCGCCGCCCGCGTCGTCGCTCCAGGGCTTGGACCAGCCGCGGGCGCCGAGGGCGTGGGACGGCATACAGGTGCGTATCGGGTCGTGCACTTCTCACAACTCCTTGCGGATCGCGCCGAGGACGGCCTCGGTCTTCTTCGCGGGCGCGGACTGCGCGCCCAACCGGTCCAGGGCCTCGCGGTAGACCACGACGTCGTCCGCCTTGTCCAGGTAGACGGCGCCCACGAGACCGCTCAGGTAGACGATGTCCGGCAGCTCGGGCGCCCGGAACCGGAAGAGGTGGAACGCGCCGGCGCGCATGGCCGGGTGCGGGCCGTTGCTGAACGGCATGACCTGCAAGGTGACATGGGGGAGGGCGTTCATCGCGATCAGATGGTCGATCTGGGCGCGCATCACCTTCGGGCCGCCGACCGGCCAGCGCAGCACCGTCTCGTCCATCACCACCCACACGCGCGGCGGCGAGGGCCGCGACAGCAGCTCCTGGCGCCGCATGCGCAGAGCCACCCGGCGCTCGGTCGCCTCGGCGGGGGCGTGCGGGTTGCCGGCGCTCAGCAGGGCGCGCGCGTAGTCCTCCGTCTGCAGCAGGCCGGGCACGAACTCGGCCTCGTACGCGCGGATCTGCAGGGCGGCCTGCTCAAGGCTGAGGTACGCGGCGAACCAGTCAGGCAGCACATCGCGGTAGGTGTGCCACCAGCCGCGCTTGTTGGCCTCGCGGACCGACTTCAGGAACGTGTCGATCTCCTGCTGGTCCGTGACGCCGTATGTCTGCAGCAGCTTCTCGACGTCCGCGATCCGCAGCCGGGCCACCTTGGCGGCCTCCATGCGGCGGATCGTGGAGTGGCTGACCCCGATCGCCTCGGCGGCCTGCTCGTACGTCAGACCGGCCCGTGTGCGCAGCTCTTCCAACTGCCGACCGAGGATCATGCGCAGAACGGTGGGGGCGCCGCCCCAGTCGGTTTCCGCGGTCACGCCTACCCCCTCGCGCGGGATGCACGGTCGCAGTCTGTCACGATCTTCCGCCGACCGGAGCAGGATGCACCTCGCGAATTGCAATTTTCAACTTGCCGGTTGCGGGGCGTTGTCGCCGGATGCCACAGTGTTCCTACCGCTCGAAGACGGTGAACCATGGTGCCGAGCAGCTCAGTTGGGGGAGACGGGGCTGCTTCGGCGCCTGCGGCGCGAGGTGCGCGGATCGCGCCGTGGCCGGAAGGCGGTGGGTACCGGCCAGGTCCCCGGACAGACGAAAGGCGAAAGGCGATGGCTCCGCCCTCCCTCCCCCAGTCGGTGGGCCGCCTGCCCGCGGGCGCGGCACACCCGAGAACCGGTGTCTTCGACCTCCCGGCGGTTCCCGCCGCCGTCGGCCTGGCCCGCACAAGCGTCCGGCGGCTGCTCGGCCGCTGGGGCACCGGGGACTGCACGACCGACAACGCCGTGCTGGTGACCTCGGAACTGGTCACCAACGCGGTCAAGCACACCGCCAGCGACCGGATCGTCTGCCGGGTTCGCACCGACGGCCACCGGCTGCGCATCGAGGTCGAGGAGGAGAACCGCGGCGGCACGCTCCCGACCCGGCGCTGGCCCGGGCCGGACGACCAGGGCGGCCGCGGGCTGCTGCTGGTCGGCATGCTCAGCGGCGACTGGGGCGTGCGGGACGCCCCGGACGGCTCCGGCCGCATCGTCTGGGCCGACCTGGCACCGGAACCCGGCGAGACCGTCGTCACCGGCCTGCCCCCGCTCCCGCACACCCTCAGGCCCGCCCCCCACCCGGCCGAAGGATCCACATCGCATGGAACGACCGCACGACTTTGACCCGCTGTCCCCTCCGACTCCCTCCCCGTCCCCGCACACGTCCCTCCCGCTCGAGCCGCCCGGTCGCCTGCCGCTGCCCAGGGAGCTGACCGCGGCCCTCGGGTACGACGCCGTGGGCATCCCCGCGGGCCACGGCGAACGGATCATGAAATGCCTGCCCCGCGTCGGCTGCGTCTTCGCCGACGACCTGCGCTGGTGGTGGATCGTTCCCGCGGGCTCCGACATAGGAGTCACCTGGCCGCCGACGACGAGCTACGCCGTCGACGCGCGTGTGGGACCGGGCGCGGCGACGGACGCACACGGCCGTGACCCCTCCTGGAGTGGCCCCCGCCCCGGTCGGCCCCGGCTGATCCACCGACCGGACGGTGACTCTCCGTACACGCCCCCCATCCCGCTGTACTTCCTCGCCTGCCGCCTGGCCGGCAGCACCCCGCACTGGTCGCTGGGTGTGGGCGCCTGAGGCGGTTCCGGGCCTCAGGCGCCCAGGTCCGTCCGCCGGGGCCCGCGACGCCGAGCTGATCCGAAAGGCAGGCCCCAGCCCCGTCTCGGGATGAAACCCGGCGTCAGGTGGCGCATCCTTGCAAGGGTGCGACCGGGGTACCCGGAGGCCCTCAGCGAACGACGCAGGAGGTGCCCGGCGCCTCCCCTCGGAACCGGGCGGTGTGGTCATGGAGAAGAACGAGACACGCGGCAAGGGGGAAGTAACCAGTCACTCGGTGTTCGGCGCACCGTGCTGGGTGAGTCTCGCCACCCGCGACCTGGAGGGCGCGGAGGAGTTCTACCAGGCCGTCTTCGGCTGGAAGTGGCGGCCCAACAGCCTCGGCGACGGGTTCCGGGTGGCGCTCGCGGACGGGGTGCCCGTCGCCGGGATCGCCGCCGTGGCCTCGATGTGGCAGATGGCCGTGGCCTGGACCGTGTACTTCGCGGTCGACAACGCCGACGAGGCCGCGGCCCGCTGCCGGGAGCGCGGCGGGACGACGGCCGTGGGACCGCTCGCCCTCCCGCCGGGCCGGGCGGCCCTGCTCGCCGACCGCGACGGGGCCGTGTTCGGCATCTGGGAGGGTCCGCTCATCACGGACTGGGAGGAGTGGCGGGCGGCCGCGCCCACCTTCATAAGGCTGCACACGCGCGACGCCTTCGACGCCGCCATCTTCTACGGCGAGGTCCTGGAGTGGGCCGCCGCGCGCCCCGGCTGCTGCGAGGTCCACTACGACGGTGACGAGGTCGTGCTGCGCAGCAGCGCAGTGGTGGTCGCGCGGATCCACTCGGGGGCGGTGGAGGCGGCGCCCGATCCCACGATCCGGCCGCACTGGCAGATCCACTTCACGGTCGACGACGTCACCGCCTGCGTCCTGGCGGCCCGCGCGCACGGCGGGTCCGTGCTGCAGTGGGAGGAGGGCACCGGCGAGGCGGTGCTGGCCGACCC
Source organism: Streptomyces sp. NPDC107546 (assembly GCF_055639175.1). Taxonomy (NCBI): domain Bacteria; kingdom Bacillati; phylum Actinomycetota; class Actinomycetes; order Kitasatosporales; family Streptomycetaceae; genus Streptomyces; species Streptomyces sp. NPDC107546. The sequence continues at coordinate 262,361 of NZ_JBVKBA010000001.1, forward strand.
GGACGGCGCACGCTTCACGGTGACCGCCAGGCAGCGGGAACACTGACCGGGCAGCCGCGGGGGCGCCGGCTCGTGGTACGGCCTCGGCGGGCGGGGTCCGGAGGGGAGCCCCGTTGTGGTGTGGGGCCGGGGCGACCGCCCGCCCGCCGAGGGGCGCGAGGGATCAGGGCACGGCCGAGCCGGCGGTGGGGGCCTGATCGCGACGGCGGCGCAGCATGCCCCGGCGCGGCTCCTGGTCCGGCAGCCAGCCGAAGGCCAGACAGCTGCCGACCGCGCCCAGCAGCAGGCCGATCAGGAAGCCGCCCAGGTTGGACGTCAGCCAGGTGCCCAGCGACACCAGGATGCCGATGAGCGAGTAGAACAGGCGCTGGGTGGGGTTGAAGAGGATGAGCAAGCCGCACAGCGCCATCACGGTCGGCAGCAGATACCCCGCGACGCCCTGCATGCCGATGTGCATGACCACCTTCAGCGACGCCTTCTCGGTGAGGAGGATCTCCGCCCCGCCCAGGGCGAGCAGCAGCCCGCCCCAGAAGGGCCGGTTCGCCCGCCACCGCCGGAAGGCGGCCCTCGGCCCGCTCGTCATGAGGGGCAGTCCGAGTCGCTGAAGCCGAGCTTGAGCCCCGGGAGCTTGAAGGTGCCCGCCGTGGTGGCGTAGTTGGTCTGCTTCAGATTGGCGATGTGCACGGTGTCGGACTGCTGGCTGAAGACACCGTGGGGTCCCTTCACACCGGCCTTGTTCAGTGTGCTGGCGTCGTTGCCGATCTCGATGTTGTTGAAGTCGGCGTCACCGGTCAACTGGGTCGAGTCGGTGGTCAGATCGCTGGCGAGGACCTTGTCCTTGCCGCCGCCCGCGGTGATCTTCAGGTAGGAGCCGCCGAGGTCGACGCTCTGGCACAGCTTGGTGAGCGTCGCGTTCTTGATCACGGAGGTGACGACCGCCACCTCGTCACCGACGGTGTCTCTCAGCGGGTTGTCCTTGTCCAGTGTGTCGAGGCCGCCGAACTGCTCGAAGCCGGTGCCGTTCAGGTCGGTGGCGGTGACCGTGAAGGCCATACCGGAGATCGCGAACTGCACGCCCAGTGCTCCCTGGGCGGTCATGATCGCGAGTCCCGCGGCGATCGCGGTGGCAGGCACCGCCATCACCGCGGCGCGGCGCAGGCGGACCCGTCCGCGTCTTGCGGGGGACCCCTCGGCGGCGGAACCGCTTTCCGGGGGCTCGGGGGTGGAACCGGGGGACGCTGTGACGTCCGAGGACGAGGCCATGTCTGCTCCTGGGCATGGTCAATGCGAGTAGGGCTTCACTGGCACGGTGTCCTGGCGCGGACAGTGCTACCGCGCACGCCTCCTCACACCTCCCGGCGTGTGCAAGGGCTTACTCGTGGTGCGGCAGTGGCCACCAAGGAAGTTACCGGGGGTTACACCCAGGGTCAAGAGAGTTGTGTCAGAAGCGTGTTGATTGTGTGGCGCCGGTGATCGACCCGGTGGGCGGCGAAGTCACCGGCACCTCCGGTGCGGTGGCCGCGACCTGCGCCCCCGTGCGTCGATGCTCCAACTTGTGTGTGACGTATTGACGTTGACGATGAATCAGGTCTACAACATCCCGTGTTTTCCGCGGGTCCGTGGCGCCGGATCCGTCGCACGGCGCACGTCTCCCTCCCGGCCCCTGCCTTCCGGGGTGTGTGGTGACACCTCCGCACACGTGGTGCGCCGCACGGATCCTTCACATCCACCGGCGACCCGGTAACCCCTCCGCGTCACCGGCACGTCCGCTTTCCCCCTGTCCACGGACCGTCCCCGGTGGCCCGCCGCCGCTGCCGTCCCGTCACGTACGGAGAAGGCGTGACGGGACGGCAGCGGCACCCACCACCCGCACAGCCCCCCACTTCGGAAAGAGGCACCCCATGCGTACCACCCGATCCCTGCTCGCCGTCGCCGTCGCCGGCGCCGCCGCGGCCCTCGCCGTGGCCACGTCGATCCCCGCCTCCGCGGACGGCGCGGTGCTCACCGCCGGCGGCACCGCCGTCGCCGTCGGCGACGTCCTCAACGCGTCGCTCGCGAGCGGCACCACGGCCACGCTCTACTCCAGCGCCACCGGCACCAGCGGTGTCTCCTGCACCTCGTCCACGTTCACCGCCACCGTCACCGACAACCCGTCCGCCCCCGGCACCGCCGGCGAGTCGCTCACCGGCCACAGCTTCGACAGCAGCAGCTGCACCAGCAACGTCACCGGCGTCCTCGGCGTCGGCAGCATCACCGTCGACAACCTCCCCTACACCACCACGGTCGCCTCCGACGGCACCGTCACCGTCACCCCGGCCGCCGGCTCCACCATCCAGACCACGGTCAAGCTGCGCACCCTGCTCGGCACGATCACCTGCGTCTACCAGGCGCCGAGCCTGACCGGCACGGCGAGCAACACCGACAACAGCATCGGCTTCACCAGCCAGCACTTCACCAAGACCTCCGGCTCGTCGCTGTGCTTCGCCAACGGCTACTTCACGGCGAAGTACGCCCCCGTCACCGACACCAGCCAGGCCGGCGGCCCGGTCGTCTCCGTCAACTGACGGCCCACGGCCCACGGGGGACGGCCGTTTCCGGTCTCCGACGGGACCGGGGGCGGCCGTCTCAGCCGCGTCGGCGGCGCAGCACGGCGAGCGCGGCGCCCCCCAGGAGCAGCGCGACCGCCGCGGCGCCGCCCGCCAGCAGCGGCACCGAGGCACCACTGCCCTCACGGGGCGCCGTGGCCGCGGCCGGGGTGCCGGGTACGGCCGTAGCCGGGACGCCGGACACGGTGGTCGCCGGAACGCTGGGCACGGTGGTCGCCGACGCGTCGGACCCGGTGGTCGCCGGGGCGCTGGGCGACGGTGTCGGCGTGCCGCTCGACCCGCCCTTGTCCGCGCCGGCGCCCGAAGCCCCAGAGGCGGCGAACACCACGTCGGAACACGAGTAGTAGGTGTCCGTCGTGCTGGAGTTCTGCCAGATCGTGTACAGCACGTGGTGCCCCGAGCGGTCCGCCGGAAGCGTCGCCCTGATCCGGTAGGCGCCGTTCCGCAGTGGCGGGTCCGTGACCTCTGCGAACGGCTTCGCCGGAAGGTCCGACCAGGTCAGCGGCTTCGTGGGGTCGTAGCCGCGTGTGGTCAGGAACAGTTTGAACATGCCCGTGTGCGGGATCGTCGAGCTGTACGTCATCGTCAACGTGGCCCCGGGTGCGAGCCGGGTCGCCGGCCAGTCGGAGCGCGCCAGGTCCAGCCCCTTGTACGCGGGCAGCCCTCCGCTGCACAGCCTGCCGTCCGGGATCAGCTGCCGGTCCCTGCCGTTCACGTCCGCCACCCGCAGGTTGTCCCAGGCCGTGAACGGGGCGCCGTTCGCCGCGATCGCCGCCCGGCACGCGGTGGTCCGCGCCCGCTCGCCGCCCTCCGGCGAGCACGCGACCACCCGGCTGACCGGATCCGTGGGCGCGCCGTGGGCGAGGGCCGGGGTCGCGGGCAGCAGCGTGGCCGCCACGGCGACGGCGGCCGCGGTGACGGTGCGGTGAGCGGGCATCCGGTGTCTCCAGGCGCGTCGGGTCCGGCGGGCGCGGGGTGCGCACCGAGAAGTACGGGGATGCGACGGCGCCTGTTCAGACCTGCGGCGCCTCGTGACGGCCCGACCGGCGGCGCGAGGGAGGGCGGACGCGCCGGTTAGCGTAGGCGCATGGCAACGGAGAGCGCCCCAGGGGCGGTTGACGTGAGATGTCCGGGCTGTGGCTCGGCCGCCGTGCGGGCGGTCCCTGAGGTCTGCGCCGATCACGCGTCCATGCGCGACGGCCTCGCCGACCGGCTGGCGCGATCGCCGGGCGCGCCGTCACGGTCCGACAGCTGTGTGCACTTCCTGGAGGGCATGCTGATCGTCGGCGTCGGTGCCGCCCTCGCCTACAGCGGCGTCGCCCACCACCACCCGCTGTACACCGCCGGCGGGTCGCTCCTCGCCGTCCTGCTGCTGGTCGGAACGGTCGTCGTGGTCCGTCGCGAGGCCCGCGAACGCGCCTTCGTCACCGCCGGCGAGCCCCGCGCCGAGGCGCTGTGGCGACCGGCGTACCACTGCGCCGGGTGCGCGTCGGTGTTCTGCCCCGGCGGCACTCCGTGGCAGGGTCTGCTGACGCCGGAGCAGTTCAAGAAGTTCGTGTGGACCGAGGCCGGCTACGACGAGCAGCTCGAGGAGCGGTTCGCGGACGTGGACCTGCCGCCCGGGATTCCCGCCGGCCCCTGAGGAGCCCGAGATCATGCCTGACGCCCCCCTGATCCTCGCCGACGAGCCGGGCTCCTTCCCGCACGGTGTGCTCTCGGCACGGCATCCCGCGCTGATCCGCGCGGTGCGGGACGCCTTCCCGTACGGACCCGACCGGCGGCACGCCCTGGAGGTGCTGCTGACCAGCGCCACCGAGGGCGTCATCGAGCCCCTCGGCACGGAGGACGACGTGCGGTGGGCGGAGTGGGGAGCCCGGGAGTACCTGGGCCGGTCCTGGTTCGAGGTGCCCTTCCTGTGGTCCGAGAGCTACTTCTACCGCCACCTCCTCCAGGCGGTCGGCTACTTCGGCCCGGGTCCCTGGCAGGGCATCGACCCGTTCCGCCCCTTCAAACTCGCCGAACTCGACTCCGCGGAGACCGACGAGGAACTGGCGGCCCTGGACCGGCTGGCCGGGGAGCCGACCGACGCGCGGGCGCGGGCACTGCTGCACGGCTCGCTCTGGGGCAACCGCGCGGACCTCGGCTTCCGCCTGTCCGCACCCGGCGCCTCGACGGCGGCTTCCGGGCTCGTGGCCGACGACAGCGACGTGTTGTGGTCCCTGCTGCCCTGCGACACGGTCTGCCTGGTTGCCGACAACGCGGGCCGGGAACTGATCCCGGACCTGCTTCTGCTGGACCATCTGCTGACCCAGGGCCGGGTACGGCAGGCCCTGCTGCACGTGAAGGCGTATCCCTACTACATCTCCGACGCCACGACCGCCGACGTCGTGGACGCCGTACGCCGCCTCAACGCCGCACGGGGCGAGGCGGCGGCCGCCGGGGAGCGCCTGTGGACGGCTCTGGCCGAGGGGCGCCTGGAGGTCCGGGCGCACCCGTTCTCCTGCGCCCCGCTGCCGTACGCCGACATGCCCGACGACCTGCGCGCCCAGTTCGCCGAGGCGGACCTGACGATCCTCAAGGGGGACCTCAACTACCGCCGCCTGGTGGGCGACCGGCTCCACCCGCCGACGACGCCGTTCGCGGACACCACGGCGTACTTCCCCGGCCCGGTCGCGGCGCTGCGCACCCTGAAGTCCGACGTGATCGTGGGCCTCACCGCGGCGACCGAGGCGTCGCTGGTCGCCGCGGAGGAACAGCGCTGGCGCACGAGCGGCACCCACGCGCTGATCCAGGTCAGGTCGTGATCCCCGAACCCGGTGCGGGAGCGGCGACCTGGATCCCGTCGTGAGGTGCCGGCGCAGCGGCGTGAGCGTTCAAATCGGTCGGCCGGTGAGCGGCAAGGGCGCCGCGACTGAGCACAGAGTGTTACGCAGGCTGCGGACCGGTGAGCGGTGGTCGCGCGCACCGGCACTTGCCCGGCACGCCGGTCGGCCGTTGCCTGTTGGCCGGCTCTTTGGGCGGTCTGGACGCGGACAAGGCGCGCCGAATCCCGGGGTCCGGCGCAGGGGCGGCCGGGCGAGACCAAGACCAGTGCACCCCGCAGAAACCGTACCCCGATTCACGCGTTGGTGTGATCACACCCCGCCGAACGGATGCCTCTCTCACCCCGCGGGCAGGACCCGGCCATGACGCAGCCGTTCGACCTCCCGCACTTCTACATGCCCTACCCGGCGCGGCTGAACCCGCATGTCGACGAGGCCCGCGCCCACTCCACGGAGTGGGCCCGCGCCATGGGCATGCTGGAGGGTTCCGGCATCTGGGAGCAGTCCGACCTCGACGCGCACGACTACGGGCTGCTGTGCGCGTACACCCACCCCGACTGCGACGCCCCGGCCCTCTCCCTGATCACCGACTGGTACGTGTGGGTGTTCTTCTTCGACGACCACTTCCTGGAGACCTTCAAGCGCACCCAGGACCGTGAGGGCGGCAAGGCCTACCTGGACCGCCTCCCGCTGTTCATGCCCCTGGACCTCGGTACCGCGGTTCCGGCCCCGGAGAACCCGGTGGAAGCGGGCCTCGCCGACCTGTGGGCACGCACGGTGCCGTCCATGTCCCCCGGCTGGCGCAGGCGGTTCGCCGTCGCCACCGAGCATCTGCTCAATGAATCCCTTTGGGAGCTGTCCAACATCAACGAAGGGCGGATCGCCAACCCGGTCGAGTACATCGAGATGCGCCGCAAGGTGGGCGGCGCCCCCTGGTCCGCGGGACTCGTCGAGTACGCCACCGCCGAGGTGCCCGACCGTGTGGCAGGCTCCCGCCCGCTGCGCGTGCTCATGGAGACGTTCGCCGACGCGGTCCACCTGCGCAACGACCTCTTCTCCTACCAGCGCGAGGTCGAGGACGAGGGCGAGAACAGCAACGGAGTCCTCGTCCTGGAGACCTTCTTCGGCTGCGGCACACAGGAGGCGGCCGACGCCGTCAACGACATCCTCACCTCACGCCTGCACCAGTTCGAGCACACCGCGTTCACCGAAGTCCCCGCCCTGGCCCTGGACCGGGGTCTCACCCCGGACGAGCTCGCCGCCGTCACCGCGTACACCAAGGGGCTGCAGGACTGGCAGTCCGGCGGCCACGAATGGCACCTGCGCTCCAGCCGCTACATGAACGACAACGCCCGCTCCCGGCAGCGCCCCTTCGGGCTCTCCGGCCTCGGCACGTCCGCCGCCGACGTGCGCGGGCTGCTCGCCGACGCGGGGGCCATGGGGGCGCCTCACACGCCCTTCAGACAGTGGGGGAGGCTGCGTGCGTACACCCATCTTCCCTTCCAGCAAGTGGGGCCTTCGCTGATCCCCGACCTCCACATGCCCTACCAGGTCGAGCTCAGCCCGCACCTGGACGGTGCCCGCGGCCGCCTCACCCCCTGGATGCACCGGATGGGCATGCTGCAGGAGGGCGTCTGGGACGAGGACAAGCTGGCCGCGTACGACCTGCCCCTCTGCGCGTCAGGACTGGACCCGGACGCGACCCCCGAGGCGCTGGACCTCAGCTCCCAGTGGCTGTCCTGGGGCACCTACGGCGACGACTACTACCCTCTCGTCTTCGGCCACCGCCGCGACCTCGCCGCGGCCAGGCTCTGCACCGAGCGGCTGTCGTCGTGCATGCCGCTCGAGGGCGGCGAGTTCCCCGTCCCCGCGAACGGGATGGAGCGCGGCCTGATCGACCTGTGGGCGCGCACCACGGCCGGGATGACCCCGGAGCAGCGGCGATCGTTGCGCGCCGCCGTGGACGACATGACCGAGAGCTGGCTGTGGGAGCTGTCCAACCAGCTTCAGAACCGCATCCCGGACCCCGTCGACTACCTGGAGATGCGCCGCGCCACCTTCGGCGCCGACCTCACCAAGAACCTCTGCCGCATGGGCCACGGCCCCGCGGTCCCGCCCGAGGTGTACCGCAGCGGTACGGTCCGCGCACTGGAGAACGCGGCCATCGACTACGCGATGCTCGTCAACGACGTCTTCTCGTACCAGAAGGAGATCCAGTACGAAGGCGAGATCCACAACGCGCTCCTCGTGGTGCAGAACTTCTTCGGCTGCGACTACCCCACGGCGGTGCGCATCGTGGGCGACCTGATGAACCAGCGCATGGAACAGTTCCAGCACGTTGCCGCCCGCGAACTGCCCGTGCTGTTCGACGACTTCGCGCTCTCCCAGGAGGCGCGCGTGGTCATGGACGGCTATGTGGCCGACCTGCGGAACTACATGGCGGCCATCCTGAACTGGCACCGCAACTGCCACCGCTACGGCGCCGACGACCTGGCCCGCCGCTTCCACGGCTTCGTCCCGGACCTGGCTTCGGCCGTCACCCGGGGGGCGGCGCCGGTGGCACGCTGACCGCCCCCGGCCACGGCGCCGGGCACGACGGCCACCTGGGCTGACGGGCCCGCCACTCCCGGACCGGTGGTCAGCCGAGCCGGACCTTCTCGCGACGGCCGGCGTGCTCCACCGCGGCTTGCGCCAGCGCCCGCACGACGGGGTGCGGGCGCGAGCCGTCGCCCGCGAGTTACCCGACGCGGGCCTGCCGCTGGCTCAACTGCGGGCCGTGGGCGGTGGCACGGGCTTCAGACCGGCCCTGCGCCAGGAGGGCACCGATCTGCGCACGCTCATGGCGCTTGCCGCCGCAGGCCACGGCCTCGCACTCCTGCCGCGCTCGGCGGCCACCGGAGTACCGGGCACGGTCGCCGTGCCGCTCACGGCGCCCCGCGTGGTCCACCGCACGGAACTCCTACACGGCCGGGGCCTGCGCGGAGCCGCGGCGACACTGGCCGAGCGGCTGCTGGCCGCTCCGCAGGCCACGGGGTGACCCGGTGCGCGGGCGGGCGCCCCCGTGCGCGGGCCGTCATGGTCGCAATGGGCTCGCGTCCGCTCCTGCGGAGGGGCAGGATGCTGCCCGTAGACCCTGGGAGGACCCGGACCAGCGGAGGTTATGGATGACCGGCACGCCCGTACCGCCCGACACGGAGGGTCCCGCGCCCTTCACCGCCGAGGACTACGCGGCCCGGATGCGGCGCGCCGCGGACGCCGCCGCCGAGGCCGGGCTCGACGGGATTCTCGTCGCGCCCGGACCCGACCTGGTGTGGCTGACGGGATACCGCCCGGTGGAGACCGAACGCCTCACCCTGCTGGTCCTGCGCGCCGGGCACGACCCCGTCCTCGTCGTGCCCACCCTGGAGGCGCCCGACGCCGCCCGGGCGCCCGGCGGGAGCGCCCTGACGCTGCGCGACTGGACCGACGGCAAGGACCCCTACGAGGCGGCCGGCTCCCTGCTGACAGCCGACGGCCGTTACGGCATCAGCGACAACGCCTGGGCCCTGCACCTGCTCGGCCTGCGCGAACGGCTGCCCGACGCCGGCCACGTCGCGCTCACCCGCGCCCTGCCGATGCTGCGGGCCGTCAAGGACGCCGCGGAACTCGGCCGGCTGGCCGCCGCGGGCGCCGCCGCGGACGCCACGTACGAGGAGATCCGGAAGGTCCCCTTCGCCGGTCGCCGGGAGCGCGAGGTCGCCGCCGACCTCGCCGACCTGCTGCGGCACTTCGGCCACTCCCAGGTCGATTTCACCATCGTCGCCTCGGGCCCCAACGGCGCCAACCCGCACCACGAGGCCGGCGAGCGCGTCATCGAGCGCGGTGACATGGTCGTCCTCGACTTCGGCGGCCTCAAGCACGGCTACGGCTCCGACACCACCCGCACGGTCCACGTCGGCGAACCCACCGACGAGGAGCGCCGGGTGCACGACCTGGTGCGCGCCGCCCAGGAGGCGGGTTTCCGCGCGGTCAGGCCCGGCGCGGCCTGCCAGGACGTCGACCGGGCGGCCCGCGCGGTCATCGCCGACGCCGGGTACGGGGAGTACTTCATCCACCGCACCGGGCACGGCATCGGCGTCACCACGCACGAGCCGCCGTACATGATCGAGGGGGAGGAGCAGCCCCTCGTCCCCGGCATGTGCTTCTCGGTGGAGCCCGGTGTGTATCTGCCCGGCCGCTTCGGGGTCCGCATCGAGGACATCGTGACGGTGACCGGGGACGGCGGACGCCGCCTGAACAACACGCCCCGTGAGATGGCGATGGTCGACTGAAGGAGTGAAGGAGGCAGTGGCCGCCCGCCGACGCGACCGCGAGGCCGCGACGGCCGCCCGACCCGGCAGCAGAACCCGCAGCACGCCCACCGAGACGACAACGGCGCGATCATGACCCAGGCACCGACACCGACGGCGGAGACCGTACGCCGACTGGTCCGCACCCTGCTCCACGACGGCGACGGACCGGACGTGACGCCCGTCGCCGAGGGCGGGCACGCCACCTGGTGGGTCGGTGCACGCCATGTGCTGCGGCTGGCCGCCGATCGGGACGCCACCGCCCGCCAGCGCCGTGAACTGCGGCTTAGGGCCCTGGTGCGGCCGCACATCGGGACGGCGGTGCCGATGAGCGTGGCGCACGGGGAGTGGGCCGCCGGCCGCGGCTACACCCTCGACGCCCGGCTGCCCGGCTCGACCGGAAGGGAACGGGACGTCTCGGCGGTCGGTGAGGCGGACCTCGCGGCCCTGCTCTCGGGGCTGCGCGAGGTACCCGTACGGCAGGCCGAGGCACTCGGCGTGCCGCGCGTCCCGCCCCGCTCACTGGAAACCCTGCGCACCGCCGCCGCGCACGCCGCGGAGCGCCTCGCCGAGCGGGACGAGTTCGACCCCGCCCGGCTCGCCCAGCTCGCCGCCCCGGCCGCCCGCCAGCTCGCCTCCCAGCCCGGCGCGGCCGTCCTGGTGCACCGCAATCTGCGGGACGACCACCTCGTCGTCAGCGACGACGGGCGGGTGCGCGGCGTCCTCGGCTGGAACGACGCGGTGATCGGCGACCCGGCCGAGGACATCGCAGGACTCGCCGTGGCCGTCGGCGCCCCCGCCGCGGTGCGCGCCGCCACCCTCGCCGGCTACGGCGCCCGGCCCTGCCTGCGCGGCCTGTGGCTGGCCCGCTGCGACGCGCTCGTCGCCCTGGCCGGCGGACTCCGGGGCCGAGTCGACACCCCCCTGCCGGACCTGCGGGCCCGCCTGCGCCGCGCCTGGGAGCCGATCCTGCTCGAACGTGTCACGGAACTGCCGGGGGACGAGACGCCGTAGGCGGATGGGCCGGGACGGGCGTGTGAGCTGTCGGGGCGACGCGTGCGTAAACGCTTGCGCGCACGCCTGCGTGCGGTATGCGCGGCACCTCACTCCTGCGTCAGCACCACGCACGACTCGCCCGGCAGGGTCACCACCCCGTCCTCGTCCGGCGGCTGGACCGGTTCCCAGGCGGCCAGCACGCGCGCGTTGCGGAGGCCCAGGGGGATGCGTGCCGGCTCCTTGACGAGGTTGACGGCGACCCGGACGTCCCCGCGGCGGAAGGCGAGCCAGCGCGCGTCCTCGTCGTAGGTGACCTTCACATCCCCGAGGTCGGGGTCCGAGAGGTCGGGCTGTGTGCGGCGCAGGGCGACCAGCTCCCGGTACCAGGCCAGCACGCGCGCGTGGGGCTCGCGTTCCGGCTCGGACCAGTCAAGGCACGAGCGGTTCCGGGTCGCCGGGTCCTGGGGGTCGGGCACGTCCTCCTCCGCCCAGCCGTGCGCCGCGAACTCCCGGCGCCTGCCGCGTCGTACGGCGTCGGCGAGCTCGGGATCGGTGTGGTCGGTGAAGAACTGCCAGGGCGTGCCCGCCGCCCACTCCTCGCCCATGAACAGCATCGGTGTGAACGGGGCCGTGAGCATCAGGGTCGCCGCGCACGCCAGGAGGCCGGGGGAGAGGGACGCCGACAGCCGGTCGCCCTGGGCGCGGTTGCCGACCTGGTCGTGGGTCTGGGAGTAGCCGAGCAGGCGGTGGGCGGACACCCGGCTGCGGTCCAGCGGGCGGCCGTGCCGCCGGCCCCGGAACGTCGAGTACGTGCCGTCGTGGAAGAAGCCGGCCGTCAGGGTCTTGGCGAGGGCGGCGAGGGGCGCGCGGGCGAAGTCCTCGTAGTAGCCCTGCGACTCGCCGGTCAGCGCGGTGTGCAGCGCGTGGTGGAAGTCGTCGTTCCACTGCGCGTGGACGCCGAGGCCGTTCTCGGCGCGGGGGGTGATGAGGCGTGGGTCGGCCAGGTCCGACTCGGCGATCAGGAAGAGCGGTCGGTCCACCTCGGCGGCCAGCGCGTCCACCGCCTGCGACAGCTCCTCCAGGAAGTGGATCGCGCGCGTGTCGTGCAGCGCGTGCACCGCGTCCAGGCGCAGGCCGTCGATCCGGTAGTCGCGCAGCCAGGCCAGCGCGCTGCCGATCAGATACGCGCGCACCTCGTCCGAGCCGGGCGCGTCCAGGTTCACGGCGGAGCCCCAGGGTGTGTGGTGGGTGTCGGTGAAGTACGGGCCGAAGGCGGGCAGGTGGTTGCCGGAGGGGCCGAGGTGGTTGTGGACCACGTCCAGCACGACGCCGAGGCCGAGTTCGTGCGCCCGGTCGACGAACCGTTTCAGCGCGGCGGGCCCGCCGTACGGCTCGTGCACCGCCCACAGCGAGACGCCCTCGTAGCCCCAGCCGTGCCGCCCCGGGAAGGGGCACAGTGGCATCAACTCGACGTGTGAGATGCCCAGTTCCACCAGGTGCTCGAGCCGCTCGGCCGCCGCGTCCAGCGTGCCCTCACGGGTGTACGTGCCCACGTGCAACTCGTACAACACCGCGCCCGGCAGTCCGCGCCCCGGCCACGCGGCACGCCACGCGTACCGTCCGTGGTCGACCACCGCGCTCTGCCCGTCGGGCCCGTCCGGCTGGCGACGCGAGCGTGGATCGGGCAGCACCGGGCCGTCGTCCAGCGCGTAGCCGTAACGCGTGCCGTCCTCGGCCTCCGCCTCGCCCGCCCACCACCCGGCGCGCTCCGGATCGCGCTCCAACGGGCGCGTGGCACCGTCGCAGTGGAGCGTGACCCGGGTGGCCTGTGGTGCCCACACCTCGAACCGCACTGACGTTCCCCCTCGTCTGCTCATCGTGATGTAGCCCGTCCATGGTGCGTCAAAACGCGATCACTTCGCCGCCCGATCGACCCTTTCGTCACACGGAACGACCCTGACGGCGGCCTGGGCCGTCTTTGGGTTTCCTGGACATGCCAGGGCCGACTGACCGACAATCACGTCCGTGACGTCGTCCTACGAGTTCCACACGTACCCCGCGCGGCTCTCGGACGCCGAACGCGACAGGGCGCTGAAGGTGCTCCGCGACGGCGTCGCCCTGGGGCGTCTGTCGCACGACACGTTCCTCCGGCGCATGGAGTTGGCCCTGGTCGCCCGGCAGCCGCACGAGCTGGCCGCGCTCACCGCCGATCTGCCCACCGAGAAGCGCTGGTCGCGGATCGTGTTCGGGACCGTGGAGGCGGTCTCCGGGTTCACCGTACGGCTGCGGCGGGCCTGGCAGGCCGAGCGGCTGCCCAAGCTGCTGCTGCCCCACCCGGGCAACCCCTACCCGCTGCGGATCGGCCGCGACCCCGCGAGCGGCCTCCGGCTCAGCCACGAGACGGTCTCCCGTGTGCACGCCGAACTGAGCCGCCAGGGCGGCCTGTGGATACTGCGCGACCTCGGCTCCACGAACGGCACGACCGTCAACGGCCGCCGGGTGATCGGTGCCGCGGTCGTCCGCGAGGGCGACCAGATCGGCTTCGGGAGGATGACGTTCCGCCTGGCGGCGGAGTAGGGCGCCCGCCCGGCGAGCACCGGCACGCCGGTTCGGAGTGGGGCCACGGCGCGTGGTCCGCCGCACGGAGCGTGGCGAGGGCGCGGTCTGCCGCGCCGGAGCGCGTTACGCCGTCGGAGTGCCGTCCCGCCGCACCGAACCTTCGGTACGTCCCACGGTGTTGACGTACCTGTCCAGCCGTGACTGACTGTGCGTACGCCATGTACAGCAGGTGAATCGACGGCACCGCATAGGGGAGGTGTGCCCTGCCGCCCCTCCTCCGCTACCCGACCGTGGACGAACTCGGCGCCCGTGCCGCCGCGCTGGCCGCCCTCCGTCCGCTCGACGCCCGGCTGCGCCGCGTGGGCACATCCCGCGGCGGCACGCCCCTGTGGCTGCTCTCCGTCGGCCACGGCAGCCGCCACGCCCTCGTCGTCGCCGGACCGCACGCCAACGAGCCCGTCGGCGGCGCCACCGCCCTGCGCCTGGCCGAACGGGCGCTGGCCGACCCCCGGCTCGCCGAGGACGCCGATGTCACCTGGAACCTGCTGCTGTGCCTCGACCCCGACGGCGCCCGGCGCAACGAGGGCTGGCTGTCCGGGCCGTACACCCTCGGCCGGTACTTCCGGAACTTCTTCCGCCCCGGCTTCCTCGAACAGCCCGAGTGGCTTCCCGACGGCGCCGATCGCGCCGCCCTGCCCGAGACCCGCGCCCTGCTCGACCTCCAGGACGAACTGCGGCCCTTCTTCCAGTGCTCCCTGCACGGCGTCGACGTCGGCGGCGGCTTCGTCGAACTGACCCACGACCTGCCGGGCATGGCCCAGCGGCTCGCCCACGCCGCGGCCCGGCTCGGCATCCCGCGCGAACTCGGCCCGTACGACACCCTGTACTGGCCGCTCCTCGGGCCCGCCGTGTACCGCATCCCGCCCCCGCGCCGCGGCGACCTCGCCGCCGCGATCACGGAGGCCGCGGTCGAGTCGACCTGGTTCCACCCGCACCGCTACGGCACCGTCACCGCGGTCGTGGAGGCGCCCATGTGGGGCGTGGCGGCCGTGGAGGACCCCTCACCGCTCGCCGACCCGGACGCGATCCTGCGGGCCGTCAGCGGCACGCTGCGCCGTGACACGCGCCTACTGGAGGGCCTGCTGGCCCGTGTCCGCCCCCACCTGGACGCGGTGCCGGACGCGGCCCGGCTGCTCGCCCCGGTGGACGACTATTTACTGGTCGGACCCGGACTCGCCGACTCCTGGGACCCCGACCTGTACGGCGCCGGTCAGCGGCCGCTGCCGCCGCTGGACACCGCACGGCTGACCGCCCTCGGCATCTCGGGCCGCCGGCTCGCGCTGCGCACCGCGGGACTGCTGCACCAGCTCGCCAGGGCCGCCGGACGCGCGGCGGCCGACGTGCTGCCCGAACTGGACCGGCTGATCGACGCCTGGTGCGCCGACTACCACGACGGCTACGGCGCACGCTGGATCCCGGTGGCGCGCCAGGCCGAGTACCAGGCACGAGTGGTGCTCGCCGCCTTCGAACTCACCGGGCAGTACGCGGCCGTACGCTCCCATTCGGGTGAGAAGGACTGGGGTTCGGCTCCCGCGGTGCCGATGCACAGGGAATGAACAAGACGATCCTGGCCCTGCGCGGCGCCCTGCTCGCCGCGACCGCCTTGCTCATCGCGACACCGGCCCAGGCCGCGCCCCGACCGGCCACCAGCGGCAACTGGCTCTATCTGACGGTCACCAAGGGCGACGCCCGTTCCCGGGACGTCCGCGGCACGCTCCTGATCTGCAACCCGCCCCAGGGACACGCACGGGCCGCCCAGGCCTGCGACCAACTGACCGCCGTGCAGGGCGACATCCGCCGCATCCCGCCCGAGCAGTCCTACTGCACCATGCTCTACGCCCCCGTGACCGTCTCCGCGCGCGGCGAGTGGAACGGCCACAAGGTGGACTACACCCACACCTTCGCGAACAGCTGCGACCTGACCGCGAAGACCGGCGCGGTGTTCGCGCTGTCGGACCAGACACCGGCCCGCTCGGTGCCGGACGGTCGCCACGCACACGGGGCCGGCACCGGCACCCCACGCGCGTGGGGTAGGAGTTGACGACCTCACCCGCGTGGGGTAGGAGCTGACGACCTCACGCGCGTGTGCGCGGACGCGCGGGCTCACCGCTGGTGCGGCCCGCGCCCCGCGAGGGTGGGGAACGCTTCGGACGGCGCACAGGGGCACGACGTCACCGCCCGCCCACCCGCTCCAGCAGCGCCACCGGCAGCCGCGCGAACAGGTCAGCCACGCGCGTGCGCCCCTCGTACTCCCGCTCCGGTGCCAGCGCGTCGGCCCAGCGGCCGGGCGGCAGTGGGAGGGACGTGTCGTGCCAGCCGCCGGCCTCCGCCAGCCGCAGCGACAGTCGCGTGACCGCCGTGAGCACCTCACCGGAGCGCACGAAGGCCACACAGTGCGCGGCACCCGGGCCCTCGGCCGCCAGCGGCGCGTACGTCGCCGAGGCGCCGAAGACCTCCGGGCGCCGCCGGCGCAGGAGCAGCGCGGCTCTGGTCAGGTCTTCCTTGTCCGAGGCCGTCTGCCGCGGTGCGAACGGCCGCCGGTTGTCCGGGTCGACCAGGGCCCGGTACTCGTCCTCGGTGCCCTGGTAGACGTCGGGCACGCCCGGCATCGTCAGCTGGACCAGCGCGGCCCCGAGGACGTTCGCCCGGATGTGCGGTGCCAGCTCCTCCCTCAGGGCCGTCACGAGCCGTCCCGGCGCCCCGCACGGGCCTGCGGAGACGAACGCCGCCACCGCCTCCTCGTAGGCCGGGTCCTGTTCGGTCCACGAGGTGTGCAGCCCCGCCTCCCGCACATGCTTGAGCAGCGCCCCCTTCAGGCGCTCCTCGTCCGCCTGCCCGAGCCCGAACAGCGTCTGCCAGGCCGCCCAGGCCAGCTGGGGGTCGGGCGCGTCACCGTCCGCGCGGGTCACCTCGGACAGTACGTCGTCCCAGCGTTGCGGGCACTGCGTGAGCACCGAGATCGCCGCCCGCACGTCCGCGCTGCGCTTGGTGTCGTGCGTCGACAGCACGGTCCCGGTGACGGGCCAGTCGCGCTGCACGCGCGCGCAGTACGCGTGGAAGTCCTCCGGGGCGACGGCCGGGGCGCCGGGCTCGCCGCCCACCTCGTTCGCCGACAGCAGCGGCACGTAGCGGTAGAACGCCGTGTCCTCCACGGACTTGGCGCGCAGCGCCGACGCCGTCTGCGCGAACCGGGCCCGGAACTCCTCGAGGTCGGGCCCCTCGCCGGCCCGCCCCAGCACCAGGTCGCGTACGACGGTCACCACGTGCGCCTCCTCGGGCACCGCGAACGCGGCCCGGGCCTCGGCGGCGGCCGCCTCGGTGACCACCTCGGCGGCGTCCTGGGAGGCGTACGGCCGGTACACCTCCATGCGGACGAGGAGTTCCCGCAGCGCTGTGCGCAACGCCCAGGGCGCGTGGTCGCGCAGCGCCGGATCCGGGGACGTGGCGCACAGCCGGCTCGTCACTCGGGTGAGCCGCTCCACCTCGGTCGCCAGCTCGTGCGTGACCACCTCGTAGGCGGCGCGGCGCACCGTCGAGGCCCACTGACCGCCGCGGTCGCCCCTCGGGATCGCGAAGAGCCGGTAGTGGCCGAGCAACTCCTCGGCGCCCTCGGGGTCCGCGAAGAGCCCGTCCACGTGCCGCAGCGCGTCGTACCCGGTGGTGCCCGCGACCGGCCAGACGGCGGGCAGGTGCTCGCCGTCCGCGAGGATCTTCTCGACCACCGTCCAGCGCCCGCCGGTGGCCTCCTCGAGCCGGCTCAGATACGCCTCCGGGTCCGCGAGACCGTCCGGATGGTCGACGCGCAGACCGTCGATGACGCCCTCGTCGAGCAGCCGCAGCAGCGTGCCGTGGGTCGCGGCGAAGACCTCCGGGTCCTCCACGCGCACCCCGATCAGCTCGGAGATGCTGAAGAACCGCCGGTAGTTCAGCTCGGTACGGGCCAGCCGCCACCACACCGGGCGGTACCACTGGGCGTCGATCAGCTGGGGCAGCGGCAGTTTCCCGGTGCCCTCGCGCAACGGGAAGACGTGCTCGTGGTAGCGCAGCACGTCCCCGTCGACCTTGAGGTCCTCGATCACCTCGCCGAGCCGGCCCCCCAGGACCGGCACCAGCACCTGCCCGCCCTGCGCGTCCCAGTCGAGGTCGAACCAGCGGGCGTACGGCGACGCCGGGCCCTCGCGCAGCACCTCCCACAGGGCACGGTTGTGGCGGGGGAAGGCGGCCATGTGGTTGGGCACGATGTCCACGACCAGGCCCAGCCCGTGCTCCCGCGCCGTGCGCGCCAGGGAGCGCAGCCCCGCCTCGCCGCCGAGTTCGTCGCGCACGCGCGCGTGGTCGACGACGTCGTAGCCGTGTGCCGAGCCCGGGACGGCCTGAAGGATCGGCGACAGATGCAGGTGCGAGACGCCGAGGGCGGCCAGGTACGGCACGGCCGCCTCCGCCGCATCGAACGGGAACCGCGGCTGCAACTGCAGCCGGTACGTGGCCGTGGGCACCGTCGGGCCGGGACGCTCAGGTGTCATGGAAAGCTACGTACCCGCCCCGCCGCCTTTCGTGTCATCGACGCGCCGCCGACCCGGCCGCCCACGGAAAACGTCCGCCACGCGCGCGTGCCCCGCGGCCGGACCACCGGCTAGTCGGGCCGCTGCAGCACCACCAGGCTCCGATCCACCAGGGTCAGCCGGCCTCCGGCCTCGATCTTCGTACCGGTGCCCGGCGGCAGCCCCTCCGGGACGGCGGTGTCGACGACCACCTGCCACTGGCGCCCGTGGTCGACCGGCACCACGAACTCGAGCGTTTTCGGGGAGGGGTTGAACATCAGCAGGAACGAGTCGTCCGTGATGCGCTCCCCGCGCTGCCCCGGCTCCGAGATCGCGTTGCCGTTGAGGAACACCGTCAGCGCGCTCGCCTGCCCCGACGTCCAGTCCCGCTGGGTCATCTCCTCACCCTCCGGGGTGAACCATGCGATGTCGGACAGCTCGTCGTGCGTGCCCTGCACCGGGCGGCCGTGGAAGAAACGGCGCCGGCGGAAGACCGGGTGGTCCCGGCGCAGCCACACCATCGCGCGCGTGAACTCCAGCAGATCGCTGCCGTCCTGTGGCCACTGGACCCAGGAGAGCTCGCTGTCCTGGCAGTACGCGTTGTTGTTGCCCTTCTGGGTGCGCGCGAACTCGTCGCCGTGGCTGAGCATCGGCACGCCCTGGGAGAGCATCAGCGTGGCGATGAAGTTCCGCATCTGCCGGGCCCGTAGCTCGAGCACCGCCGGATCGTCGGTCTCGCCCTCGGCCCCGCAGTTCCAGGAACGGTTGAAGCTCTCGCCGTCGCGGTTCTCCTCGCCGTTGGCCTCGTTGTGCTTCTCGTTGTACGAGACCAGGTCGTGCAGCGTGAAGCCGTCGTGGCAGGTCACGAAGTTGATGGAGGCCAGTGGGCGGCGGCCGTCGTCCTGGTAGAGGTCCGAGGAGCCGGTCAGCCGGGAGGCGAACTCCGCGAGCGTGCGCGGCTCGCCGCGCCACAGGTCGCGCACGGTGTCGCGGTACTTGCCGTTCCACTCGGTCCACATGGGCGGGAAGTTGCCCACCTGGTAGCCGCCCTCGCCGACGTCCCACGGCTCGGCGATCAGCTTCACCTGGGAGACCACCGGGTCCTGCTGCACCAGGTCGAAGAACGAGGACAGCCGGTCCACCTCGTGGAACTGCCGCGCCAGGGTGGCCGCCAGGTCGAAACGGAAGCCGTCCACGTGCATCTCGGTGACCCAGTAGCGCAGCGAGTCCATGATCAGTTGCAGGACGTGCGGCGAGCGCATCAGCAGGGAGTTGCCGGTCCCCGTGGTGTCCATGTAGTACCGCGGGTCGTCCGCCAGCCGGTAGTACGAGGGGTTGTCGATGCCCCGGAAGGACAGCGTGGGGCCCAGGTGGTTGCCCTCGGCGGTGTGGTTGTAGACGACGTCCAGGATGACCTCGATACCGGCCTCGTGCAGCGCCTTCACCGCCGACTTGAACTCCAGCACCTGCTGGCCGCGGTCGCCCCAGGAGGCGTACGCGTTGTGCGGGGCGAAGAAACCGATCGTGTTGTAGCCCCAGTAGTTGCTCAGGCCCATGTCCGCCAGACGGTGGTCGTTGACGAACTGATGTACGGGCATCAGCTCCAGTGTGGTGACACCCAGCTCGGTCAGATGTTCGATGATGGCCGGGTGGGCGAGCGCCGCGTACGTGCCGCGCAGCTCGTCCGGAAGCGCCGGGTGGCGCATGGTCAGGCCCTTCACATGGGCCTCGTAGATCACCGTCTGGTGGTACTCGGTGCGCGGCCTGCGGTCGTCGCCCCAGTCGAAGTACGGGTTGATCACCACGGACGCCATGGTGTACGGCGCCGAGTCCAGGTCGTTGCGCTTGTCGGGGGACCCGAACGGGTAGCCGTACACCTCCTCGCCCCACCTCACCGTGCCACTGATCGCGCGCGCGTACGGGTCGAGCAGCAGCTTCGCCGAGTTGCAGCGCAGCCCGCGCTCGGGGGCGTACGGACCGTGCACCCGGAACCCGTACCGCTGGCCGGGCATCACCCCCGGCAGGTACGCGTGCCGGACGAACGCGTCCGTCTCCCGCAGCTCGATCGCCGTCTCCGAGCCGTCGTCGTGCAGCAGACACAGCTCGATCCGGTCGGCGGCCTCCGAAAAGACCGCAAAATTGGTCCCGGCGCCGTCATACGTGGCACCGAGCGGATACGCCTCTCCAGGCCAGACCTGCATGAATACGACTCTCCCAGCTTTGCCGGCCCTCAGGGGGCGCCTTGCGGCCGAGTTCCCGAAAGTGACTGCTCCCCCTCCTGAGCGAGCGGGAATCCTGACTCATCCTGCTCGGTCCCTCATCGAGTGACGAGTATGGCGCGAATCGTCCGTGGCGCCTCCGATCCGTCCGACGATGGAACCTCCCCTCACGTGCATCCCTCTTAACGGCCGACCAGCGCACACCCGGCGCGCGCGCTGACCACCGCGCGCCGTGGTGTGCCGAACCAGTGGGGCTCGAGCCACTCCCGCAATGCAGGGGGAGTAGGGGGAAATGTGCGCAGGACAGTGCGCCGCCACCTGGGCAAGGTGGTAGCGGGTGCGGCCATCGCGGTGACAGGGACCGCCGTCATGGTCGGGATCACGCTGCCGGGCTCGGCGGGGGCCGAGGAGCCCGGTGGCAAGGGCGGCGGACTCGCTGCCCAGCAGGCCGCCCGGCAGCAGGATCAGGCCGTGGGGCCCGGTGCAGTAGAGCCGGCTCCCGCCGAGGGAACCACCGGCAAGGGCGACGACCCGCTGACCGATGACGAGATGCGACGCGCCGAGCGCATCGCACTGAGCGGGCCGCAGTTCGCCGCCGGAGAGAACGTCGAGGGCGGGAAGGGCCCGCAACGCCTCGCCGTCGATCTCGCCGCGCCGGACGCGGACGAACTGGACGACCCGAACGCCCGCCGGCGCGCGGAGGTCACTCTTTACGACTACAAGAGCGACGCCCTTGTCACCAAGACCGTCGACCTCCGCTCCGGGAAGGTGGAGGGGACCGGCACCCAGCACGGCGTGCAGCCGCCGCTGGCCCGCGAGGAGAACGCCGAGGCGGCCCGGCTGCTGATCGCCGACCCGCTCGGCGCGGGGCTGAAGGCCGACTACAAGGACGCCACCGGCAAGGACCTGACCTCGCCCGGCCAACTGGTGCTCACCGGCATCGTCTACCGGGCGACCCCGGGCGCCCAGCCGGCGGTCCTCGAGCACTGCGGTGAGCACCGCTGTGTGCGGCTCCTCCCGAAGATCCCGAACGGCTCCTGGATCGACAGCCGTTCCTTCGTGATCGACCTGAGCTCCCGCAAGGTCGGCAGGCTCGGCTGAGCCGCGCGGCCACCGCCCTCCGGAGGAACGTTCCTCTGGACCCCTGGACCTTTCTCGCTTCGTGCAACAGGAGTCTCTTCGTCATGCGCGTGAACAGAAACAGCCGTGCCCGTCGCCAGTCGCTCCACCGGCGGGCCACGGCCGGTCTGCTGACCGCCGGGCTCGCCCTAGGCGGCACCGCGGCCACCCCGGCCTTCGCCCGGACGGAGGCCGCCGCCGCTCCGGCCCCCGAGTGTGGGGCCGCCTACCGGATCGAGCAGAGGCTCGCCACCGGCACCACCTGGCGGATGTGCTGGCGCTACGACAGATACGCCGGTCTGGTGCTGGAGCACGTCTCCTACCAACCTCCGGGCGAGAGCCGTCCGATCAAGGTCCTGAACAGCGCCCGGCTCGCCCAGATCGACGTCCCCTACGACGACGGCTCGGTCGAGTACAGCGACCTGACCGGTGCCGGGTTCGCGCAGGGCCTGATGAACATGGCGCCCGCCGAGTGTCCCGGCGGCACCATCAAGACGGTCAAGGTGCCGGACGCCGGGGACCCGCGCCACCCGAACGTGAAGGGCCTGTGCGCCACGACCCGTTCACGGGGCCACGCCTACCGTATGCAGAGCGACGACGGGAACAAGGTCTACCAGGCCCAGGGCAAGGACCTGCTGGTCTACACCGTCAACAAGGTCGGCTGGTACGAGTACATCACCGAGTGGCGCTTCCAGGACGACGGCACGGTGAACATGAACGTCGGTGCCACCGGCAGCCTCTCTCCGTTCGACTACGACGCGGGGGACGGCCGTGGCTGGCCGATCGGCAAGGGCGCCCGCTCCTACGCCACCAGCCACAGCCACAACGTCTTCTGGCGGCTCGACTTCGGCCTCGACGGCTCCTCCGGGAACAGGATCGAGCAGTACGACTCCGTGGTCAGCCCGCCCGCCCCGGGCGCCCAGGCACCCAGCAACAGGACGACACGCACCGCCGTCACCAAGGAACTCGCGGGCGACGCCGGGAACATGCGCTGGTGGCGGGTCGTCAGCGACACCGGCAAGAACAAGGACGGCCACGCCCGCTCGTACGAACTCGTGCCCGGGGCCTCGACCAAGTACCTCGGCCACGACTTCACCAAGCACGACGTCTACTTCACGGAGTACAACCCGTGCGAGCAGTTCGCCAGTGACAACGTGGGCAACTGCGGTACTGGAGCGGCCAAGACGGTCGACAAGTGGGTCAACGGACAGACGCTCACTCACCCGGTGGTGTGGGTGAACGTCGGTTTCCATCACATAGCGCGCGACGAGGACCAGCAGCCCATGCCGGTCCACTGGCAGGGCTTCTCCATCGCTCCGCGCGACGTCACGGCTATGAATCCGCTCACTCCGCCCGCCCTGGCCGACCAGAACGGACGGCCTCGAAACGGTAGTTGAGAAACGACCCTGTCCATCCGGCTGCACCGTGCCGCACTCCCGGAGTAGTCTTCCTTGATCGTTGGCCGGGGCCTTGCCCCTGGGGAGGCTCGGGGGAGCGGAAGGCGGTGCGCGGGTGGGCTCGGGAGGGCTGGAGCTGCCCCCTGGTGACGAGGGTCACGAGGGGAACTCCGCGGATGTCCCGCCCGGGGCGGTGTCCCTGGCACGGCCGATGGAGACGGGCTCCATCGGACCGGAACTGGACTGGGACGCCGACGCGTGGCGCGAGGTGCGGACCCGCGCCCAGCGGGCCGGGCGGGCCTACATCTGGCTGAATCTGGTCGAGCAGCGGCTGCGCGCGGTCGTGGCCGCCGTTCTCCGCCCCATTTACGAACCGGTCCACGGGGACGACTGGGTGGTCGCCGCCGCCGGGCCGGCCGGCCAGGAGTGGGTGCAGCGGGCGGTCGCGGTACGCGAGGTCAGCCGCCGCAAGGGGTATCTGCTCGACCCCGCCGACGACAACGTGCTCAGCTTCCTGACGCTGCCGCAGTTGCGCGAGCTGATGGTGCAGCACTGGCCGTGCTTCGAGCCGTACATAGACGAGCGCCGCGACGTGGAGCTCGCCCTGGACGAGCTGGAAGTGACCCGGAACGTGGTCTCCCGCAACCGGGCCCTGTCCCAGGCGGTCCTCGCGCAGGCCGAGCGCGCCTCCGCCAATCTCCTGGAGATCCTCGGCGCGGGCGGCGACGTGCCCTCCGCCCGCCGGCTGCCCGTCGACGCGGTCGAGGACCTGGTGGGCGACCGGTACGCGGACGTGGTCGCCGTCCACCCGGACCGGGTACGGCTGCTGCGGCAGTTCCCCGCCGAGGACATCTTCGGCGGTGCCCGCCGCCTGGACGCCATCGGTATCGGCCTCAACCTGCTGGTGCAGAACTTCTCCGGGCGGCGGCTGGTACGGCTCGCCGAGTCCGGCTGCCGGGTGCGGCTGTTGTTCCTCAACCCGGCCTCCAGTGCGGTCAAGCGGCGCGAGCGCGAGCTCGGCATCAGGAAGGGCGAGCTGAGCCGCGCGGTCGAGATGAACATCCTGCACATGCGCCGGGTGCGCTCGAAGCTGCGCGACCCGGGCGCCTTCGAGATCCAGGTCTTCGACGAGACGCCCCGTTTCACCGCGTACCTGGTGAACGGGGACGGCTCCGACGGCATCGCGGTCGTGCAGTCCTATCTGCGTCGCACCCGCGGCATGGAGGCGCCGGTGCTGGTGCTGCGTGGCGGCAGCAGGGTCGTCAAGTCGGACGACGTCGAGGAGAACGGACTCTTCCCCACCTACCGCGAGGAGTTCGAAATGGCTTGGGCTGATTCGCGCCCCGTGTCCTGAACTGTCCGATGGTGTCGGCCAGAAGCGGAATCCCGTCCTCGGATTGTCAGTGGCGCATGCGAGGGTGGAGGCCACCGGGGGAAAGCACCACCATGAAGGGGGGCCGCCATGGCCTGGCACCGGGAGCTGCTGATCGGCTTCGACCTGGAGACGACCGGGACGGATCCGTATGAGGCGCGCATCGTCACTGGGGCGGTGATCGAGGTCAAGGACGGGGAGCCGCTCGGCCGCCGCGACTGGCTGGCGGATCCGGGCGTGGAGATCCCGGCCGACGCGGTCGCGGTGCACGGGATCAGCAACGAGCGGGCGATGGCCGAAGGCCGCCCGGCCGACCGGGTCGCGGACGCGATCGCCGAGGTCCTGGTGGCGTACTGGAGGACGGGAGTCCCGGTCGTCGCCTACAACGCGGCCTTCGACCTGACCCTGCTCTCCGCCGAGCTGCGACGGCACGGACTGCCGTCCCTGCGTGACCGTCTGGGCGGCCTTGTTCCGGCCCCGGTCATCGACCCGTACACGATCGACCGCTGGGCCGACCGCTACCGCCGCGGCAAGCGCAACCTGGAAGCGGTCTGCGCGGAGTACGGAGTGGCGCTGGAGTCCGCGCACAACGCGGGCGCGGACGCGCTGGCCGCGGCCCGGCTGGCCGCGGCGATAGCCGGCCGCCACCCGAAAGTCGCGGCACTCGGTCCGGCGGAGCTGCACCGCCGCCAGATCGAGTGGTACGCGGACTGGGCGGCGGACTTCCAGGAGTTCCTGCGCGCCAAGGGCGACGCGGAGGCGGTGGTGGACGGTACGTGGCCGCTGCGGGAGCCGGTGGACGGGAGGGTCTGAGACGGGCGGGGCGTTCAGGAACCGGTGGGTGCCGTGGTCCCGCGCGTGGTGTCCTTCTCGGCTCGGGGGTGATGCGCGGAGGCGGGGCCGTACGCCGGGTCCGGCGCGGCCGTACGGTGGGCGCGCTCGACGGACTGGCCCCAGTAGGTTCCGGCGACCATCAGGGCCGCGCCGAGACCGGTGAGCGGGGTGAGGCGGTCGCCGCCGAGGACGACGCCCACGGCCACGGCCCACACGGGCTCCGTGCCGAGCAGCAGGCCGGCGCGGCTGGCGGAGGTGCGCTGGACGGCCCAGGTCTGCGCGAGGAATGCGAACACGCTGCAGAACAGGGCGAGATACAGCAGCTGAACCCAGGTCGCGGCGCCGGCGTGCGCGAAGTCGGGCAGGGCGGTGGCGGCCGCGGGGAGGAACAACGCCGTGCCGATGAGGGTCTGCAGCGCCGTCAGGTGCAGGGGACGCACCGCGCGGCCCGCGGTGAGCCGGCCGACCAGGGCCACGTGCACGGCCCGGACGACGGCGGCGGCGAGCATCAGCAGGTCGCCGAGTCCGGGCGCGTGGAAGCCGTTGCCGGACATCAGGAGCCCCACGGCCAGGACGCACACACCCGCGGCGGCGTGGAAGGAGGGCGGCAGCCCGCCGGGGTGACCGGAGCGGTCGAGCAGCGGGGTGAGCACGATGGTCAGGCTGATGATCAGCCCCGCGTTGGCGGCGCTGGTGTGGGCGACTCCGTACGTCTCCACGACCAGCACCGCGGCCTGGGTCAGCCCCAGCGGCACTCCGGCCCGTACCTCGTCCCGCGTCCACCGGCGCCGTCCACGGCGGGCGGCGACCCGGACCAGGAGCAGGCAGGCCGGTGCGGAGAGCGCGTACCGGGCGAACAGGACCGCGGGGACGGACAGAGCGGACACCGCCGTCTGGGCGGAGAGATAGCTGGAACCCCAGACGAGCGCGACCAGGAGGAGTACCGCATCGGTACGGCGGGCGTCGAACACCAGCCCACGGTGCACCGCGCACGACCCTGAAGCACAGCACCAGTTCCTAAAACGATCTTTTAGTACGCCTACACCCTGCCCCTACACTGCGGGAATGGACGAACGTCAGTTGCGGATCCTGCGGGAGCTGGGCGAACTCGGCAGTGTCACCGCGGTGGCCGAGGCGCTGCTGGTGACGCCGTCCGCCATCTCCCAGCAACTGCGGTTGCTGCAGCGTTCGATCCCGGTGCCGCTGACCGAGCGGCACGGGCGGCGGCTGGTGCTCACCGACGCCGGGCAGGCCCTCGCGGGCGCGGCGGTGGAGGTGGAGACGGCGCTGGCGCGGGCCCGGGGCGCCGTCGAGGAGTTCGTCGGGAGGGCGGACGGCGAGGTGTCGGTGGCGGCGTTCCACAGCGCCGGTTCGGCGTTCTTCCCGCCGCTGCTGCGGACCTTCGGCGGGCCCGGTTCACCCCGGCTGGCACTCGCCGACGAGGACGTGCCGCAGGAGGACTTCCCCCGGCTGACGAGGGAGTACGACCTCGTGCTCGCCCACCGCCTCGATCACGCCCCGCCGTGGCCGGGCACGGTGACCGTGACCACCCTGCTGCGTGAACCGCTCGACGTGGCACTCCCCGCCGGCCATCCGCTGGCCGGCAGGCGGAGGCTCACCCCGCGGGACGTGGCCGACGAGCCGTGGATCACCGTGCACGACGGGTTCCCCGTCATGGCCACCATCGAGGCCATCGCCGCCGCGGCCGGGCGCCGGCTGCGGTTGGTCCACCGCATCAACGAGTTCGCGGTGGTCGCGGAGGCCGTGGCCGCCGGGGGCGGGATCGCCCTGATGCCGCGCTGGACGATGCGCCCGCACCCCGCGCTGGTCCTCCGACCGATCGACGGCGTCCAGGCCAGGCGGCACATCGACGCCCTGTGCCGCCCCGAACGCACGGCCCGCACCGCGGTGCGCACGGTGCTGGCCGAACTGCGCCGCGCCGCCCGCACGATCCGGGAGGGGTCGGCTTAGAACGGATACCAGCGCACCGTCTCGTCCCCGTCCCGCAACGACGCAACCCGGCGCTCGAACTCGGCGAGGGCCTTGGGGTTGCTGGGCGCGTGCTGGGCGACCCAGGCGCAACTGGCCGTCTCCCGGGCGCCGCGCAGCACCGAGCAGCCCTCCCACGCGTGTACGTCCCAGCCGTAGGCGGCGGTGAAGGAGTCGTACGCCTCGGCCGGAAGACCGTAGCGGTCACGGGAGAGCGCCATGACCACCAGGTCGTGCTCGCGCAGATCGGCGGAGAAGGTCTCCAGGTCGACCAGGACCGGGCCGTCCGGGCCGATGTGCACATTGCGCGGCAGCGCGTCGCCGTGGATCGGCCCGTGCGCCAGATGCGGGGTGAGCGCGGCCGCCGCGGCGGCGAACCCGTCGCGGCGCTCGCGCAGATAGGCCGCGTCCGCCGGGTCGATCGCGTCACCGGCGAGCCGAAGCCAGCGTTCCACCCCGCCCAGCAGATCGCGGGGCGGCAGGGTGAAGGCGGGGGAGGGCAGGGCGTGCACGATCCGCAGCAGTTCGGCCAGGTCGCGCGGTTCGGCGGGCCGTACGGGGTCGGGCAGCCGGTGCCATACGGTCACGGGATGCCCGTCGACGAGCAGCGGTTCGGGCTCGGCGGCCCGCACCGCCGGGACATCAGCCTCGGCCAGCCAGACGGCGATGTCGAGCTCCCGCCGCGCCCGGGCCAGCAGCTCGGCGTCGCGGCCCACCTTGACCACCAGATCCCCGACGGCGAACACCGCGTTCTCACCCAGGGAGAGGAGCCGCGCGTCCCGCGCCGCACCCGGCAGTACGCCCGCCGCGTCCAGCACATCCCGCGCCCGCGTCTCGTCCATCGCCCGCCTCCGCGTCCCGAACCGGCTCCTGTGGTCTGCCAGTGTCGCATTCCCGCAGGTCGGCGCGGCGACCGGCTGGGGTCCGCGAAAAACCCGTCGGCTGTCTCCGCCCGGTGCGCCTGGAGCCCCGCACCAGGGGAGGGCCCGTCGGCTCCCCGGTCGCCGACGGGCCCTCGCTCAGGTGGGGTTCAGACCCCCAGCGGCTCGTTCTCGTCCCGCACCGCCGGTGCCATCGCCTGCGGTGTCTCGTCGTGCGTGAGGTCCGGCAGCCGGTGCAGCCACTTCGGCAGGTACCAGTTGCGCTCGCCCAGCAGCGCCATCACCGCCGGCAGCAGCACGCCCCGGATGACGGTCGCGTCGATGAGGACCGCGGCGGCCAGGCCCACGCCCATCTGCTTCATGGACTGCATGGACAGTGTGCCGAAGATCGCGAAGACGGCGACCATGATGACCGCGGCGCTGGTGACGACTCCGGCCGTGGTCACCACTCCGTGCGTGATCGCGTCCTTCGTGGTCCGGCCCCGCATCCGGGCCTCGCGGATCCGGGAGACCACGAACACGTGGTAGTCCATCGACAGGCCGAACAGGATGACGAAGAGGAACAGCGGCAGCCAGGTGATGATGGCGCCCACACCGTGCGCGCCCACCAGCGACGCGCCCCAGCCGTGCTGGAAGACGGCGACCAGGATGCCGTAGGCCGCGCCGACCGAGAGCAGGTTCAGGACGATCGAGGTGATCGCGATCGTCAGGGAGCGGAACGACAGGAGCATCAGCAGGAAGGCGAAGACCACGACGAACGCGAAGACCGGCACCACCGAGCCGACGAGCTGGTCGTTGAAGTCGTGCGAGCCCGCGACCTGACCGGTGATCGGCGCCTGCACGCCCTCCACCTTGCCGAGCGTGTCGGGCCGCACCTTGTCGCGGAGCAGCTCCAGGCTCTTGCCCGCCTTGTCCAGGTCGGAGCCGCCGACGAGGGGCACGGAGATCACGGCGACGTTCTGCGCGTCGTGCAGTTTGACGTCGACCGGGCCGCGCGAGGCGCCGGAAGCGATGGCCTCCGTGCGGAAGCCGGTGATCGCGGACTGCACCTCGGGCGCGTTGATGTCCTTCGCCCTGACCACGACCTGGGCCGGCTCCGAGCCACCGGGGAAGGCCTCGTTGACCCGGTTGTAGGTGGCCACGATGGGCAGTTTGTTCCCGAACTCCTGGTCCAGGGTGAGGTTCTGGGTCTTCATGCCGAGTGCGGGCGCGGCGATCGCCAGCAGCGCACCGGCCGCGACCACCAGGGAGACGGCGGGCCTGGCGAGGACCACCTTCAGGACGGCACTCCACAGCCTGCTGCCCTCGTCGGCGCCGTGACCGGCCCGTGCGCGCCGCTTGTCCGGGTGCAGGAACGGGATGCGGCCCTTCTCGACCCGCTTGCCCAGCAGCGACAGCAGCGCGGGCAGCACGGTCACCGAGCCGACCATGGCGACCGCCACCACCATCAGCGAGGCCAGGCCCATCGCCTTGAACGTGGCGAGTCCGGTGAACAGCATGCCCGCCATCGCCACGCACACCGTGACACCGGAGACGATCACGGCGCGTCCACTGGTCGCGGCGGCGATGCGCAGCGCGGTGCCCGCATCTCGACCGGCAGCGCGCTCCTCCCGCTCGCGGCGCAGGTAGAACAGGCAGTAGTCGACGCCGACGGCCATGCCGACCAGCAGCATCACGGAGTTGGCGGTGTCGTTCATCGCCTGCAGGTGGCTGACGATGCCCATCAGGCCCATCGTCGCCATGATCGCGGTGATGGCGAGCGCCACCGGCAACAGCGCCGCGACCAGCGCGCCGAACGCGATCAGCAGGATGCCGAGCGCCACCGGCACCGCGGAGTACTCGGCCTGCTTGAAGTCGTTGCCGAACGCGTCGGAGAACGTCTTGCGCATACTGGCGGCGCCGATCTCCTCGATCCGCAGCTGCGGGTGGTCCTTCTGGACCCCGGCGACGGCCTGGAGCACGGGCTCGACACGGTCACCGGCGGTGTCCGCGTCGCCGCGCATGTCGAACTGCACCAGGGCGCTGCGGCCGTCCTTGGAGATGGTCTTCGTTTCGTACGGGGAGGTCACGTCCGTCACCCGGCCGGTGCCGTCGACGGCCCGCACGACCGCGGTGACGGCGGCGCGGAAGCGCGGGTCGGTGGCCGTGACGGTGCCGTCCTTCGCCTGGATCAGCACGCTCTCGCCGGCCGGCTGCTTGATCCCCGCGTCCTCGATGATCTTCGCGGCGGTGTGTGTCTCCCCCTTGAGCTCGTCGCTGTCCTTGATGTCGACGCGCCCGGCGGCCGAGCCGACGGCCATGGCCAGCACGACGAACAGCACCCAGATGCCGACGGCAGCCCATCGGTGCCGAGCGCTCCAGCCGCCGGCCCGGGCGGCGATGCCCCGCACCCGCGTATCTCCGTTCCCCATGACGGGCTGCCCCCTCCGTGCGGGTGACGGCCCCCTGCCGCCACCGTTCGCTTCGAAGGTAGGGGCTGCGTAAGCGCGACTCGTCGTGCTGCCCGGTGAACCGTGAGCGCCCCGGCTCATCCCCTCGGACCGGGCGACCTCACCATCCGGGAGGACAGTGGCCCCTTACACCTTTCCGGGTGGCTCGGGGGCCGGGATCAGGGTCCGGGCGCCCGCGCGAGCATCCGCTCTAGGGTGTGAGCATGACGACGACGTACGCGGCGCTGCTGCGGGGGATCAACGTGGGCGGCAACCGGAAGCTGCCGATGGCGCGGCTGCGGGAGCTGCTGACCGGGCTCGGTCACACCGGGGTGGCCACGTATCTGCAGAGCGGCAACGCGGTCTTCACCGCCGACCACGGTGACGAGGAGTCCTTGGCGGCGGAGCTCGAGGAGGCGATCGAGAAGGACTTCGGCTTCCGGGTCGACGTGCTCGTACGTGACCACGCGTACCTGAAGGCCGTACGCGAGGCCTGCCCGTTCCCGGCCGACGAGCTCGAGGGCAGGCAGCTGCACGTCACGTACTTCTCGGGGCCGGTGGAGGCCGAACGGTTCGCGCAGATCGAACGGGCCGCGTATCTGCCGGAGGAGTTCCGGCTCGGCGACCGCGCGCTCTACCTCCACGCCCCCGACGGCCTCGGCCGGTCCAAGCTCGCCGAACAGCTTTCGAGGCCCCGGCTGAACAAGGGGCTGATCGCCACCACCCGCAACTGGAACACGGTCGTCAAACTGGAGGAGCTGACCCGTGCCTGAGCAGGGCCCGGCCGTCGAGGCGGCGATCGAGCGCGAACTGCGTCTGCTGGACCCGGAGGTCAGCCGCACTCCCGAACTGGTCGGGGCGCTGCTGCACCCCGACTTCCACGAGTTCGGCGTCTCCGGGCGGCACTGGGACCGGGACTCCGTCATCGAGATGCTGGCCTCGACGACCGATGCGGGGGCGCGGCCCTCCGTCACCTCCCCCGTCACGGGCGTCCAGCTGGCACCGGACCTGGTGCACCTCACCTTCGACACGGAGAACGACGGCCGTCACGCGCACCGCAGTTCGCTGTGGCGGCGGACCGAGGACGGCTGGCAGCTCTACTTCCACCAGGGGACGCCGTTCAGCCCCGGGGCGCAGTGACACAGAGACCCGTCGAGGCGGACGACGTGGTTCAGGCGGCGCTGCGGCCTCGTTCCGCATGCGCCCGGATGATGTCCGCGTACCGGCGCCCGCTGCCCTTCACCGTGCGCTTCTGTGTCCTGTAGTCGACGTGCACCAGCCCGAAGCGCTTGTCGTAGCCGTACGCCCACTCGAAGTTGTCCAGCAGCGACCAGGCGAAGTAACCCGCGAGCGGGGCGCCCTGACGGGCTGCCGATGTGCAGGCCGCCAGGTGTTGCTCCAGATACTCCGTGCGCTCGGGGTCGTGGACGGTTCCATCGGGACGTACGACGTCGGGATAGGCGGAGCCGTTCTCCGTGACGTACAGCTTGCGTGCGCCGTAGTCGTGCGTCAGGCGGAGCAGGAGACGCTCCATGCCGGTGGCGTCGACCTCCCAGTCCATGCCGGTGCGGGGCACGCCGAGGCGGGGAACCGCGCGGACCCGGGGGGCCGGCCCGGTGGGGTCGTCGGCGACGGTGGCGGGCATGTAGTAGTTGAGGCCCAGCCAGTCGAGGGGCTGCGCCATGGTCGCCGAGTCGCCCGGCTGTTCCGGGAGTTCGACGCCGTACACCTCTCGCATGTCGGCCGGGAAGCCGCGGCCGTGCACCGGGTCCAGCCACCAGCGGTTGGTGTGCCCGTCCATGCGGCGGGCGGCCTCGAGGTCCTCCGGCCGTTCGGTGGCGGCGTGGACGGTGGAGAGGTTGTTGACGATCCCCACCTGCGCGCCCGGCGCTGCCGCGCGGATCGCCTGCGTGGCCAGACCGTGACCGAGGAGGAGGTGGTAGGAGGCGCGGACGGCGGCCGTGAGGTCGGTCAGTCCGGGGGCCATCCTGCCCTCCAGGTGGCCGATCCACGCCGAGCACAGGGGCTCGTTGAGCGTGGCCCAGTGATGGACGCGGTCGCCGAGACGTTCGGCGACGACCGCCGCGTACGAGGCGAGGTGGTGGGCCGTGTCGCGGACCGGCCAGCCGCCCCGGTCCTGGAGCACCTGCGGCAGGTCCCAGTGGTACAGGGTGACGGACGGAGTGATGCCCGCCTCCAGCAGGCCGTCGGTCAACGCGTCGTAGAAGTCGAGTCCCTTGGCGTTGACCGCACCGTCGCCGCCCGGCACCACGCGCGGCCAGGCGATGGACAGCCGGTAGGCGGTGGTGCCCAGTTGGCGCATCAGGCCGATGTCCTCGCGCCAACGGTGGTAGTGGTCGCAGGCGACGTCTCCGTGGTCGCCGTTGTCGATCTTGCCCGGAGTGTGCGAGAACGTGTCCCAGATCGAGGGCGAGCGGCCGTCCTCGGCGACGGCCCCCTCGATCTGGTAGGCCGACGTGGCCGTCCCCCACAGGAAGTCCTCGGGCAGTGCGGCGAGGTCGATGGTCACGGAATTCCCTTCGAAGACGTAAGGGGTGGTCACTTCACGGCTCCCGCGGTGAGCCCGGCGACGAGATAGCGCTGCAGGAGGAGGAACCCGGCGACCACGGGCACGCTGACGACGAGCGAGGCGGCCATGATCTGGTTCCAGTAGACGTTGTAGAGCGTGGAGTAGCCCTGGAGGCCGACGGCGAGCGTGCGGGTGTTGTCGTTGGTCATCACCGACGCGAACAGCACCTCGCCCCAGGCGGTCATGAAGGCGTAGACGGCGACCGCGACGATGCCTGGGATCGCGGCAGGCACGACGACCCTGAACAGGGCCCCCAGCGGGCCGCAGCCGTCCACCAGCGCCGCCTCGTCCAGTTCGCGCGGCACCGAGTCGAAGTACCCGATCAGCATCCAGATCGAGAACGGCAGCGAGAAGGTGAGATACGTCAGGATGAGCCCGCCGCGCGAGCCGAACAGGGCGATGCCGGTCGCGTTGCCGATGTTGACGTAGATCAGGAACAGCGGGAGGAGGAACAGGATGCCGGGGAACATCTGCGTGGACAGCACGGTGACCGTGAAGACGCGCCTGCCCCGGAAGTCGTAGCGGCTGACGGCGTACGCGGAGAAGACCGCGACCACCACCGAGCAGACCGTCGCCGCACCCGCCACGATCAGCGAGTTCACGAAGTACCGCGCGAGCGGGATCGTCGACCAGATGTCGATGTACGGGCGGATGGTCAGGTGGCTCGGCAGCCAGCGGAACTTCCCGGAGACGTCGGCCAGGGGCTTCAGCGAGCTGGAGACCATCGCGTAGACCGGTACCAGGACGAACCCGGTGAGCAGGGTGAGGAAGATCCGCCGGGACCAGAGGAAGGACCGCGGCGGAGCCATCGGCGAGCGGGGCGTCTGCGAGGTGCTAGACATCGGCCGTCTTCCTTCCTCGGGAGGTCAGCAGGAGGTAGACGCCCGTCACCACGAGCAGGAAGAGCAGCAGCAGGACGGACATGGCGGAGCCTGTGCCGAAGTTCCAGGTGACGAAGGACGCCTGGTAGATGTGGACCGAGATGAGGTCCGCGGCCTCGGGGGCGGACTTGCCGAACAGCACGTACGGCGTGTTGAAGTCGTTGAACGTCCACAGGAACAGCACCAGGACCAGGACCTGGTTGACCGGGCGCAGTGACGGCAGGGTGATGCGGCGGATCTGCTGCCACATCCCGGCTCCGTCGAGTGCGGCCGCCTCGTACAGCTCGCCCGGGATGTTCTGCAGGCCGGCCATGACGATGAGGAAGGCGAAGGGCCAGCCCTTCCACACGGACACGGTGAGCAGCGCGACGAAGCTGTTGTCGCCGATGAGCCAGAAGGACGGTTTGCCGGTGAGGTGCAGCTGGTCGTGCAGGACGTGGTTCACCAGGCCGTTGTCGTGCTGGAACATGAACACCCAGGTGATCACGGCCGCGTACACGGGAAGCGCGTACGGCACCAGGAACAGGGCGCGCAGCAGGCCGCGGCCGCGGAAGGTGTCCTGCATGGAGATCGCGGCCGCCGTGCCGATCAGCCAACACAGTCCGACCGACAGGAGGGTGAAGGCGACGGTGACGAGGAAGGAGTGCAGCAGCGCCTCGCCGACCGGGGCGTCGAAGTCCACCGACACCCTGTAGTTGGAGAGGGCCGCCCAGGGGGCGGTGCCCCAGTCGCGGATGTAGAACTGGGTGAGCTGCTTGAAGCTCATCACGATGCCGATCACCATCGGCACCAGGTGGACGAGGAGTTCGAGGAGCAGGGCGGGCAGGAGCAGCAGGTACGGCAGTCCGATGCGGCGGATCCTCCCGGGGCGGCGGGGCGTTCGCTTCGCCGCCCCGGAAGGGCTCTTGTGGACGGCGGCCTCCGCCGGAGCAGTGGTCGTCATCGTGCTCACTTCGCCGGCATCTGCTGCTGGGCCTTCTCGAGCTCGGCCTTCACGGAGTCGGTGGTGACCGCGCGTCCGGCGGCCGCGTCCGCGAACAGCTCCTTGACGGCCGTACCGACCGCCGTCTCGAACTGGGATTCGTCGGCCACCTGCGGAAGCGCGGCGGCGCTCTTGGCGAGGGTGTCCTTCAGGACCGCGTTCGCCGGAGAGTTGAAGGCGGGGTCCGCCTGGGCGGTCTTCACCGGCGGGATCGAGCTGTACTCGGTGTTGAGGACCTTCTGTTCGGCGTCGCTGGTCATGAACTGAACGAACTTCATGGCGCCGTCGAGGTTGTGGGTGTTCTTGAAGACGGCCAGGTTGATGCCCGCGACCATGGAGTTGACCTGCTTGCCGGTCCCCGGGGCGCCGGACTGCACGGGCACGGGGGCTATGCCGTACGCGTCCGCGCTCATGCCCTGCGATGCGAGGTTGGCGGAAGCGGACTGCCACAGCAGCATCGCGTTCGTGCCCTTGGCGAAGTCGCTCACGGACTGGTTCTGGGCGTACTCGGCGTTGCCCGGTGCAATGATCTTGTCCGTCGCCATCAGGTCGACGTACTGCTTGACCGCGGCGACCACCCCGTCGCCTGTGAAGTCGGGCCTGCCGTCCGCGGTGAAGAAGTCCGCGCCGTGCTGCTTGGCGAAGACGAAGGCGTGATGGATGTTCTCCGAGGGGTTCGAGCCCTCGGCGCCCAGGCCCCACTTGCCGCCCTCGGACAGCTTCTTGCCGTCGGCGACGAGCTCGTCCCAGGTGGCCGGCGGCTGGGAGATGCCCGCGTCGGCGAACATCTTCTTGTTGTAGTAGAGGGCGTACGCCATCGAGTACAGCGGCACCGCGGCCGGGTCCTTGCCCGGTGCGCCCGTCGAGCCGAGGGCCGAGTCGACGAAGCGGTCCCTGCCGCCGATCCTGGCGAAGTTCTTCGCGTCCCACGGGAGCAGCGCACCCGTGGCCTGCAGGGAGGCGCTCCAGGTGTTGCCGATGTTGAGGACGTCGGGACCCTGCCCCGAGGTGGTCGCGGTCAGGATCCGGTTGAGCAGATCCGACCAGGGGACGACCTCCAGCTTCACCTTGATGCCCGTCTGCTTCTCGAACTTGGCGAGTTCGGGCTGGAGGACCTTCTTGTCGACCTCGATGCTGGCGCCCTGGTTGGAGGCCCAGTAGGTGAGCGTCTTCGGTGAGTCGTCGGACCCGCCGCCGCCCGTCGACGAGCCGCCGCCACAGGCGGTCACGGCGGTCAGCAGGGAAACGGTGACCGCACCGGCGGCCGCGGCTCGGATTCTGCGCATGGCTCAGACGTCCCTTTCCGGAGGGAGACCCACGAGCGCGTTCGTCCCGAACGACACCCCGGGGCTTAATTTAGAGTGTGAGTTAAGACGCGAAGGAAGGTCGCGTCAAGGGATCGCGCGGAGGTATCTTGCAGGTCGGGCAGAGTCGGAGGGGAACCACATGGCGGCGCGGAACGGGCGGACAGTGCGCGACCTGCGGCGGGGCAATCGCACCGCCGTACTGCAACGGTTGTATTTCGACGGGCCGATGAGCCGCTTCGAGCTGGGCCCGGCCACCGGACTGAGTTCCGGTTCCATCAGCAACGTGGTCGCGGAACTGGTCGCCGACGGTCTGGTGGAGGAGGCCGGCACCGTCGAGTCCGACGGCGGCCGTCCCCGCACTCTGCTCCGCGTCACCCCCGCCAGCGGTCACATGATCGGCGTCGATGTGGGCGAGACTCGCGTACGCGTCGAGCTCTTCGACCTCACCCTCACCGAGCTCGCGCGCGCCGAACGGCCCCTGGAGCATCACGGTTACGACGTCGAGATCATCGTCGGCCACATCCGCGACGGCATCGCCGAGGTCCTCGTCGAGACGGACATCGCCCCCGAGCAGCTTCTGGGCGTCGGCATCGGCGTCCCCGGCATCGTGGCACGCACCCCTGAACAGGGGGCCGTGGTCCACGGGCAGACGATCGGCTGGGACGCCGTCCCGCTGGAATCACTGCTGCGCTCGACGTGCGGGCTCCCCGACTGCGTCCCGTACTTCATCGACAACGGCGCCCGGACGCTCGGCCAGGCCGAGATGTGGTTCGGCGCCGGCCGGGGCGCCCGCACCGCGGTCGTCGTCCTCTTCGGCTCCGGGGTCGGCGCCTGTCTCGTCACGGAGGAGGTGGAGCAGGGACGGTCCGTCGAGTGGGGGCATCTGACCGTACGGGTCAGGGGACGCCGCTGCCGCTGCGGCGCCCTGGGCTGCCTGGACGCGTACGCGGGTGCCGAGGCGCTCATCGACCGCTGGCGCGAGGAGGGCGGACGCCCGCCGGAGGGCACCGACGAGGAGACCGCACTGACCGCGATGGTCGCCGCGGCCTACCCACCCGAGGGCACCGATACGGACCCGGTGGCACTCGCCGTCCTGGAGGAGGCCGCCGAGTACGTGGGCGCCGGCCTGTCCGACCTGATCAACCTCTTCCAGCCCGAGCGCATCCTCATCGGGGGCTGGGCGGGACTTCAGCTCGGCACCCGCCTCCTGCCGGCCGTACGCCGGTACGCCGCCTCGTACGCCCTGCGCCATCCGGCCGAACGGGTCTCCATCGACCTCGGCAAGCTCGGCCCGGACGCGGTCACGGTGGGCGCCGCCATCCTGCCCCTCGCCGCCTTCTTCGCACACGGCGGGCAGCGCGGCGCGCACGGTCGCGGACGCCACGGCGAGAGCGCGTGATCCGGTCGAGGGTGCGTGTCGCGTTTGTTCAAGAGGAACGCGGCGGCCGTTCCTAACCTGGAGGCATGAGCGATGCCTACCACAACGTGCACCCCTACCTGGCGGAATGCGCCGCCGAGGCCGCCCGCGTCGCCCGCGGCGTCCGGGCGGAGCGGCTGTCCGAGCCCACCCACTGCACCGGCTGGGACGTCCGTGCCCTGGTGAACCACTGGGTCCTGTACACCTCGCACGGACTCGAACACCGCGCCCTGCGCAAGCAGCTGCCCGAGGAACTGACCGCACGCGACTTCAGCGCGGACCCCGGCTGGGCGCGAGGCTACGCCGAGCAGCTCGACCGCGGCGTCGCCGCCTGGGACGACCCCGCCGTGTGGGAGGGAGAGATCGACCTGGGCATGGCGAAGATGCCCGCCGAGGAACTGGCGCGGATGCTCGTCAAGGAGCTGGCCGTCCACGGATGGGACGTCGCGACGGCCACCGGCCAGGAGTACCGGATCTCCGAGGGCGCCGCACGGCTCGTCCTGGACGTCGTCGAGGCCCACGGCGACCTCTACCGCCAGTACGACGGTTTCGCCGACCCCGTGCCCGTCCCCGACGACGCGCCCGTCTTCGAGCGCGCGCTGGCGGCGAGCGGACGCGATCCGCGGCAGACCCCGGTGGGCGAAGTGGACCACTGAGAAGGCCGGTGATTGGACCAGGGATCCGCGCCAATCGGCGACTAGCGTCGGCGGCATGC
Organism: Streptomyces sp. NPDC107546; assembly: GCF_055639175.1. Lineage (NCBI taxonomy): Bacteria > Bacillati > Actinomycetota > Actinomycetes > Kitasatosporales > Streptomycetaceae > Streptomyces > Streptomyces sp. NPDC107546. The sequence continues at coordinate 300,405 of NZ_JBVKBA010000001.1, forward strand.
CGAACACCTCTTCCGTCCGCGTCGACGCCTACTTCGACCCCGCCTGCCCCTTCGCCTGGATCACCTCGCGCTGGCTGCTGGAGGTCGAGCGTCAACGCCCGCTCGACCTCCGCTTCCACGTGATGAGCCTGTACCTGCACAACGTGGGCAATGAACTGCCCGACTGGTACCGCACGTTGGTGGACAAGTCGATCGGCCCGGTCCGTGTCGCCGTCGCCGCCGCCGAACGGCACGGCGAGAAGGTGCTGCCTGATCTGTACACCGCGTTCGGGACCCGTATCCACGAGCGCGAGGCGGAGGACTTCGACGCGGTGATCACCGAGTCCCTCGCCGAGCTCGGACTGCCGGCCGACCTGGCCGCCGCCGCCCACGACCCCGCGTACGACGAGGCCGTACGCCGCAGCCACGACGCCGGCGCCGAGACCGGCTCGGGCGGCTATGTGGGAACACCCACCCTCCATGTGGACGGCACGGTGTGGTTCGGCCCGGTGCTGCGGGCCATCCCCCGGGGCGCCGCGGCGGCGGAACTCTTCGACAGCTTCCGGGTCCTGGCGACACACCCGGACTTCTTCGAGCTGAAGAGGACCAGGACCGGAGGGCTTTGCTTCGACTGAGTGTCACCGACGGGGTGGTCAGGAATGTGACCATCGGTCCGATGAATTGCGCTCTCGAACGAGGAACTCAAGGCTGTTTTTGTCATATTGATTGACGGTGGTGGACAGTGCTCCTACCTTTCCCGGCGTTGGGTACAGGCAAAGCCCACGGGAGGGTCATATGCCCACGCACCGAAGAGCCGCCCTCGTCACCCTCGTCTCCGCGCTGCTGGCACTCGGTGTTCCCGGTGCCGTCGCCCAGACCCCGGCCACGACCCCGGACCTCTATGTGTCCCCGGCCGGGAACGACCACGCCGACGGCACGGCACGGCACCCGGTCCGCACCCTGGAACGCGCACGCGACCTCGCCCGGACCCGGGCCGCACACCTGACGGCCGACCTGACGATCCATCTGGCGTCCGGCACCTACCGTCCGAGTGATCCTCTGGTCCTGGACGCCCGCGACTCGGGCACCGGCGGCCACAAGGTCATCTGGCAGGGCACGGGCGCCACCGTCATCAGCGGCGGCCGCCAGGTCACCGGCTGGCGTCGGGTCACGGGCCGTCCGGGGCTGTGGTCCGCGCCCGCGCCGCACGGGCTCACCGACACCCGGCAGCTGTACGTGGACGGGGTGCGCGCCCAGCGGGCCCGGGGCGGCGTCCCGGTGACCCTGACGCAGACCGCGACCGGCTACACGGCGTCCTCCGACACCATCGGCCGCTGGAAGCGCCCGTCCGACGCCGAGTTCGTCTACACGAGCGGCGAGGCCCTGTGGAACATCGAGCGCAACGGCCTCGGGCAGTGGACCGAGCCGCGCTGCCGCATCGCCTCCGCCGAGGGCACCACCATCACCATGGCCCAGCCCTGCTGGGACAACTCCAACAAGCGGGTGGAGTTCCCGGACATCCCGGGCCGCACGGTCAGCATGGTCGGACCCGGCCACCTCACCAACAGCGGCAAGGTCACCTACATCGAGAACGCCTTCGAGCTCCTCGACCAGCCCGGAGAGTGGTACCTCGACCGCGGTGCGCACCGCGTCTACTACATGCCCCGCAAGGGCGAGAACCTCGCCCGGGCCGACGTCGAGGCTGCGGCGGCCGAGAAGCTGGTCGACGGCCGGGGCACGGCGAACGCGCCGGTCCACGACATCGCCTTCCGCGGGCTCCGGTTCAGCTACGCGACCTGGCTGACGCCCTCGGGTCCGCAGGGCTTCTCCGAGATCCAGGCGGGCTACACCATCACCGGCGACAAGGGCTGGGCCACGCAGGGCCTGTGCCAGTACGTCGAGGGCGGCACCTGCCCCTTCGCCTCCTGGACGAAGATGCCGGGCAACGTGTCGTTCGCCTACGCAGAGCGCATCGACTTCTCCGACGACGTGTTCGCCCACCTCGGCGCCTCCGGCCTCGACCTCGGCACCGGTTCGAAGGACTCCACGGTCAGCGGCAGCATCTTCACCGACATCTCCGGCAACGGCTTGGAGATCGGGGGAGTGGACGGGCAGACCCCGGCCTCGGGCGTGCAGGTGACCGACAACCACCTCTACGGACTGCCCCGCGAATACCACGGCGGTGTGGCGATCCTCAACGGTTACACCCGGCACAACACCATCGCCCACAACCAGATCGACCACGTCGGCTACAGCGCCGTCTCGATGGGCTGGGGCGGCTGGCCGGACAAGATCGGTGACGCGGCGACCCCCAACGCCAGCCATGACAACGAGGTCCGCGACAACCTGATCTTCGACTACATGCAGATGCTCGACGACGGCGGCGGCATCTACACCCAGGGCCTGACCGGCACCTCGATGACCGACGGCGAGAAGGTCACCGGAAACGTCATCCGCGACCAGTGGGGGCTCGGCAAGAGCGTCTACACCGACAACGGCTGCACCTACGAGACCGTCGAGGGCAACGTCCTGTACCACGCCTCCTACGCCAACGTCGCCTCCCGTCACACCGACTACCGCGACGACCTGGGCAACAACGACCCGACACTCGTCAAGGACAACTGGTGGGAGGAGGGCACCGCCGACAGCGACAACAAGGGCCTGGTGACCACCGGCAACAAGATCATGACGGCCCTGTCGGACGTGCCGGCGGACATCGTGGCGAACGCGGGCCTCGAACCCGCCCACCGCGCACTGCTCCAGCGGAGCATCGGCGGCCCGTCCGCCCCCGAGGCACCCTCCCGCGTCGGCACGAGCACCGCGGGCGCCGACGCGCTCTACGTCACCTTCAACCCGAGCTTCGTCGAGGGAGGTTCCCCGGTGACGGGCTACACGGCCCGCGCCTTCGACGCCACGGGCAAGCAGGTCGGCGAACAGACGGTGACGGCGGCCGACTTCCGGCGCACCGCGCTCGTACGCCTCGGCGGGCTGCCGTCCTCGGGCGGCCCCTTCACGGTGACGGTCACGGCGGCCAACGCGTACGGCACCAGCGCCCCCTCCCTCGCCTCGCTCCCGCTGACGCCCACGGCCGCGACCACGCCGCCCCCGGCCCCGACGAGCCCCAAGCTGCGCACCCGGTCGACGGCGGCCACCCTCGCCTGGACCCCGCCGACGGCGACGGGCGACGCCAAGGTGATCGGCTACCGGGTGACGGTCTCCGACGGCCGCGAGCCGATCGACGTCACCGGCCGGGACGTCCTGGTCACCCAGCCGTCCGCCAAGGGCATGTTCCGCGTCATCGGCGGCCTGAAGCCGGGCGCCTCCTACACGGTCACGATCGCCGCGGTGACGGCGGCGGGCACCGGCCCGTCGGCCACGGTCACGGCGACCACGACCTCATAGGACGCCGGACCGGGAACGGTCAGGCCCCGATTGCCGCGGGCGTCGGCACCCGGGCCCGGTCGTAGCGCTCCACCACGACCCGCGCCACCTCCGGCGCGGGTCCCAGCACCTCGGCCAGCACGTCCGCTCCGGCCGCGCCCCGCGCGATGCGGTCCGGCAGGAAGCCGGGCGCCAGGACGTACGGCGCCACGGCCACCCGGGCGCAGCCCAGCGCGCGCAGTTCGCGCACCGCGTCCTCGGTGCGCGGGAACCCCGCGGGAGATGCAGCGGAGGCGAACGCAGGCCGCACGGCGCACCAACCGGTGTGCCGCCACTCCCGCGCGATGTCAGCGATCACTGCGATCGCCTCCGGGTCGGTGGACCCCGCCGAGGCGAGCACGACCCCGGTCGAGGACTTGTCGGCGGGGGTCAGGCCCGCCTCGTACAAACGGCGTTCGAGGGCCCGCGTCAGCAGGGGCGAGGGGCCCAGCACCTCCGCCTGCCGGATCCGCAGCCGTGGCGGCGCCTCCCGCAGGACCGCGGGGATGTCCGCCCTGGCGTGGAACGCGCGGGTCAGCAGGAGGGGGAGTGCCACCACGTCCCGGACGCCCTGAGCCGCCAGGGACTCCAGCACCCCGTGCACGGACGGGACGTTGAAGTCCAGGAACCCGGTCTCCACGCGCAGCCCGGGCCGCAGCGACCGCACCCGCCGTACGAGGGCGTGCACGGTCGCGGCGTGCCGCGCATCGCGGCTGCCGTGGGCGATCACGAGGAGGACCGGGTTGTGCATGAGGCGGCTCAGCCCTTCACCAGCAGACCGCGGCTGCGCAGCACCCACCGCTCCAGCGGGCTGAAGATCAGCAGGTCGATGGCGATGCCGACGAACAGGATCAGGATGATGGCCTCGAACACCATGGACATGGAACTCGCGTTGCGGCCGTTCTCCAGCAGCGCGCCCAGGCCGATGCCGAGGTCGGGCGAGGAGGCGATGATCTCCGCCGCCATCAGCGAGCGCCAGGAGAACGCCCACCCCTGCTTCAGCCCCGCGAGGTAACCCGGCAGCGCGGCCGGCAGCACGATGTGCCAGGCGCCCCTCAGACCGGTCGCGCCCATCGTGCGGCCCGCGCGCAGGAACAGCGGCGGCACCTGGTCGATGCCGGAGACCAGGCCGTTGGCGATGGAGGGGACCGCGCCGAGCAGGATCACCGCGTACATCATCGAGTTGTTCAGACCCAGCCAGATCACCGCCGGCGGCACCCACGCCACCGAAGGCAGCGACTGCAGACCGGACAGGACCGGGCCGATGGCCGCGCGCACGAACTTCACCCGCGCCACCACCAGGCCGAGGGGGGTGCCGATCGCCAGCGCGAACAGGAAGCCCAGCAGACCGCGCGAGACGCTGGTCCAGATGTAGCCGAGCAGCGTGCCCTGCAGCCAGGCGTCCTTGAACTCGCCCGCCACGGCGCCGGGCGAGGGCAGCTTGGTCGGGTCGTCGACGACCTTGAAGGAGATCAGCGCCTGCCAGACCACCAGGACCAGCGCGATGCCCACGAGCGGAGGGAGGATCTTGTTGACGAAGGTCTGCCGGAAGGGCGTACGGCCGGTGACCGTGGTCTCCAGTGCGTCGAGACCGGCCTCCACACCGTCCAGCCCGGTGCCCTCGGTCGTCTTGGTCTCAGTGCTGGCCATGGCGGCGGATCTCCCCACGCAGTACTTCGGTGATCTCGAGGGACAGCTCCGCGACGGGCGCGTCCTCGATACGGCGAGGCTGCGGAATGTCGACGGTCCACTCGCGGGCCACGCGCCCCGGGCGGGAGGACAGCAGCACCACGCGCTGCGCGAGCCGCACCGCCTCGCGCACGTTGTGCGTGACGAACAGGACCGACACACCCGTCTCCTGCCAGATACGGGTCAGCTCGTCGTGCAGCAGGTCCCGGGTGATGGCGTCCAGCGCGGCGAACGGCTCGTCCATCAGCAGCAGCCGGCTGTCCTGCGCCAGCGCGCGGGCCATGGCGACCCGCTGGCGCATACCGCCGGACAGCTCGTGCACCCGCTTGCCGTACGAGCCCTTGAGCCGGACCAGTTCCAGCAGCTCCTCGGCGCGCTCGCGCCGGTCGCTCTTCGCAACGCCCCGGAGCTTCAGGGCGAGTTCGATGTTCTTGCCCGCGGTCAGCCACGGGAACAGGGCGTGCTCCTGGAACATCAGGGCCGGGCGGCCGTCCGTCGTGATGTCACCGCCGGTCGGCTTGTCCAGGCCCGCCACCAGGTTCAGCAGTGTCGACTTGCCGCAGCCCGAGGCCCCCAGGAGGGTGACGAACTCGCCCGGCGCGACATCGAGGCTGATGTCGTCCAGCACGAGCTGCTGCCCGCCCGGCACCGGGAAGGACTTGGAGACGTGCTCAAGGCGTGCCGCCTGGTCGACGGACTCGGCGGCCGTGGCGAGGGTCGTGGCCATGGTCGTCACCTCCTGGGAACTCATCGGCTGCGGGCTTTACTTGACGCCGAGACCGGCGTCGCTGACGGTCGGGTCACCCTCGGCCTTCAGGACCTCGTTCAGGAGGGTGAGGTCGTAGATGCCGTCCAGCTTCGGGTTCTTCAGCAGACCCGCCTTGACCGCGTGCCGCGCCTCGGTGTTCAGGGTGGAGGCCAGCGGGTCGTCGGTGAACTGGATGGACTTCCACGCCGGGTCGAGGACCTTCGCCGGGAGCGCCTTGCCGGAGTCGATCGCCAGCTGCTGGTTCGCCGCCGCCTTCGCCGCGTCCGGGTTGGCCTTGATCCACTTGTTGGTCTCGACCGACGCCTTCAGCACGGCCTCGACGGCCTTCGGGTGCTCCTTGAGGAACTTCTGCGACACGATGATGTTCGTGATCACGAACTTCTTGTCCGGCCACAGCGAGGACTCGTCCAGCAGCACCTTGCCGCCTTCGGCGACCAGCTTGGACGCGGTCGGCTCCGGTACCCAGGCGCCGTCGACGGAGCCGGACTTGAAGGCGTCCGGGGTGACCTTGTTGTCGGTGCGGACCACCGACACATCGCCCTTGCCGCTCTGCGCGTCTACCTTCCAGCCCTGCTCCGCGATCCAGTTGAGGAACGCCACGTCCTGCGTGTTGCCGAGCTGCGGGGTGGCGATCTTCTTGCCCTTGACGTCCGCCAGGGACTTGATCTTCTCGGGGTTGACCACGAGCTTCACACCGCCGGACGCCGAACCGCCGATGATGCGCAGGCTCTTGCCGTCGGACTTGGTGTAGCCGTTGATCGCGGGGGAGGGGCCGATCCAGCCGATGTCGATGGAACCGGAGTTCAGGGCCTCGATCTCGGAGGGGCCCGCGTTGAAGATCTGGTACTTGGCCTGGGTGGCGCCGAGCGCCTTCTGGAAGAAGCCCTTCTGGACGCCCACGAGCGCGGTGCCATGGGTGAGGTTGCCGAAGTAGCCGATCTTGACGGAGTCGAGGCCGTCGATCTTCTGGGCCCCGGCGGCGACCTTCTGGTCCGACGGGGTGGTGCTCGCCTTGGAGCCGTAACTGCAGGCGGCGAGTGTGAGGAGGGGGAGGGCGGCGACCACGGCTGTGCCGCGGCGGAGGAGCGTCGAGCGGTTGGCAGGCACGGGAGGTGTTCCTCTCGTTGGCCCGGCGGTCACGGTCTTTCAGGTCGTGGCCGGGAGGTCGGCAGGTCTTCGTTTAGGCAGGCAGTGGGGGGTGAGGGCGCGCAGGCAGTGCGCGTACGTCATCGCGCACATCGCGCCACTCCGCCCTGCCCGCTGCCGAGGGCGCCGCTGCCGACACGGCCGCCCTCCTTGGCGAACGTCGAGTAGAAGTCCGTCGTCTTCATGATCAGAAGTCCCACCCGTCGTCGTCGGGTTCGTCCTTGACCGGCTCGGGCGCGGCGAACGACTCGCCGACCATGCCCGCGGTCAGCGTGGTGCCGTCGGACGGGTCGATCAGGATGAACGAGCCCGTGCGGCGCGAGTCCGCGTACGAGTCCACCGGCAGCGGCTCGGCGGTACGGATCTTCACCCGGCCGATGTCGTTGGCGAGGAGCTGCCCCGGGTGCGGGTGCAGGGACAGGTCGTCGAGCGTGAGCCGGGAGGGGATGTCCTTGACGATCGCCTTGACGGTGCGGGTGCCGTGCTTGAGCAGCACCCGGTGGCCTACCGTCAGCGGTTGGTCGGCGACGTGACAGACGGTCGCCTCGATGTCCTGGGTGGTCGGCGGCGCGTCCTTCGTGGGCACGATCAGGTCGCCGCGCGAGATGTCGATGTCGTCCTCGAGGAGCAGCGTCACCGACTGCGGCGTCCAGGCCACGTCGACCGGCTCGCCCAGCAGGTCGATCCCGGAGACATTCGTCGTACGGCCGGACGGCAGAACGGTGACCTGGTCGCCGACCCGGAAGGAGCCGGCCGCGATCTGACCGGCGTAGCCGCGGTAGTCGGGGTGCTCGGTGGTCTGCGGGCGGATCACGTACTGCACGGGCAGCCGGGCGTGGCAGTGCGCCAGGTCGTGGCTGACCGGGACGGTCTCCAGGTGCTCCAGGACGGTCGGGCCGCCGTACCAGTCCATGTGGGCGGACGGCTCCACCACGTTGTCGCCCTCGAGCGCCGAGATCGGGATCGCCGTGACCTCCGGGACGCCCAGCTCGGTCGCGTACGCGGTGAACTCCTCGGCGATCTGCGCGAAGACGGACTCCTGGTAGTCGACCAGGTCCATCTTGTTGACGGCGAGGACCACGTGCGGGACGCGCAGCAGGGCGGCGATCGCGGCGTGGCGGCGGGTCTGCTCGACGACGCCGTTGCGGGCGTCGACCAGGACGACCGTCAGCTCGGCGGTGGAGGCGCCGGTGACCATGTTGCGGGTGTACTGCACATGGCCCGGGGTGTCGGCGAGGATGAACCGGCGGCGGGGCGTGGCGAAGTAGCGGTAGGCCACGTCGATGGTGATGCCCTGCTCGCGCTCGGCGCGGAGGCCGTCGGTGAGGAGGGCCAGGTCCGGTCCCTCCTGGCCGCGGCTGGCCGAAGCCCGCTCCACGGCCTCCAGCTGGTCGGTGAGGACCGACTTGGAGTCGTGCAGAAGCCGTCCGACGAGGGTGGACTTGCCGTCGTCGACCGAACCGGCGGTGGCGAACCGCAGGAGGGTGGTGGCGGAGAGTTCCGTGGTCGTGGTCATGGCTAGAAGTACCCCTCGCGCTTGCGGTCCTCCATGGCGGCCTCCGAGAGCTTGTCGTCGGCCCGGGTCGCGCCCCGCTCGGTGAGCCGGGAGGCGGCGATCTCGGTGATGACCTGCTCCAGGGTCACCGCGTCGGAGTCGACGGCACCGGTGCAGGACATGTCGCCGACGGTGCGGTAGCGCACGAGGCGCTTCTCGACCGTCTCGCCGTCCTTGGGGCCGCCCCACTCACCGGCGGTCAGCCACATGCCGCCCCGCTGGAACACCTCGCGCTCGTGGGCGAAGTAGATCTGCGGCAGCTCGATGCCCTCGCGGGCGATGTACTGCCACACGTCCAGCTCGGTCCAGTTGCTGAGCGGGAAGACGCGCACGTGCTCGCCGGGCGCGTGACGGCCGTTGTACAGCTGCCACAGCTCGGGGCGCTGACGGCGCGGGTCCCACTGCGAGAACTCGTCCCGCAGCGAGAACACGCGCTCCTTGGCGCGCGCCTTCTCCTCGTCACGCCGCCCGCCGCCGAAGACGGCGTCGAACTTCTCGCTCTGGATCTTCTCGGTCAGCGGCAGCGTCTGCAGCGGGTTGCGGGTGCCGTCCGGGCGCTCCTTGAGCACACCGCGGTCGATGTAGTCCTGCACGGAGGCGACGTGCAGCCGCAGGTTGTGCTGCGCCACCGTGCGGTCGCGGTACTCGATGACCTCGGGGAAGTTGTGCCCGGTGTCCACGTGCAGCAGCGCGAAGGGCACCGGCGCCGGGGCGAACGCCTTCAGCGCCAGGTGCAGCATGACGATGGAGTCCTTGCCGCCGGAGAACAGGATCACCGGGTTCTCGAACTCGCCCGCCACCTCGCGGAAGATGTGCACCGCCTCGGACTCGAGGGCGTCCAGGTGGGAGAGGGTGTACGGGCCGCTGTCCGTGCCCTCCTGGATACCGGCGACGGTCGTCATGCCAGTCCCCTTTCGCTGAGCAGCGCGTACACGGACGCGGCGGACTCCTGCACGGTCTGGTGCTGCGACTCGATCCGCAGGTCCGGCGACTCGGGCTCCTCGTAGGGGTCGTCGACGCCCGTCAGGCCCTTCAGCTCGCCGGCGGCCTGCTTGGCGTACAGGCCCTTCACATCGCGCACCGAGCAGACATCGACAGGGGTGGCCACGTGCACCTCGAGGTACGCCGTCCCGTTCTGCTGGTGGCGCTTGCGCACCGCCTCCCGGCTGTCCGCGTACGGCGCGATGACCGGGACGAGGGCCTTGACGCCGTGGCTGGCCAGCAGTTCGGCGACGAAGCCGATGCGCTGCACGTTGGTGTGCCGGTCCTCCCGGCTGAAGCCGAGGCCCGCGGAGAGGAACTCGCGGATCTCGTCGCCGTCGAGCACCTCGACCCGGTGGCCCTCCTCGCGCAGCCGGCCCGCCAGCTCGTGGGCGATGGTGGTCTTGCCCGCGCTCGGCAGACCCGTGAGCCAGACGGTGGCTCCGCTCGTCACGTGTGTCTCCTGAATCTCTGTCATGGTCAGCCGTGCAGCCCGCACTCGGTCTTGGCGCGGCCCGCCCATCGGCCGGCGCGCGCGTCCTCGCCCTCAAGGACCCGGCGGGTGCAGGGCGCGCAACCGACGGAGGCGTAGCCGTCCATCAGCAGGGGGTTGGTCAGCACGCCGTGCTCGGCGACGTAGGCGTCCACGTCGTCCTGAGTCCAGCGGGCGATCGGCGAGATCTTGACCTTCTGCCGCTTCTCGTCCCAGCCGACGACCGGGGTGTTCGCGCGGGTCGGGGACTCGTCGCGGCGCAGGCCGGTCGCCCAGGCGTCGTAGTCCTTGAGGCCCTCTTCCAGCGGCTGGACCTTGCGCAGCTTGCAGCACAGGTCCGGGTCGCGGTCGTGCAGCTTCGGGCCGTACTCGGCGTCCTGCTCGGCGACCGTCCGGCGCGGGGTGAGGGTGATGACGTTGACGTCCATCACCGCCTCGACCGCGTCGCGGGTGCCGATGGTCTCCGGGAAGTGGTAGCCGGTGTCGAGGAACACCACGTCGACGCCGGGCATCGCGCGGGAGGCGAGGTGGGCGACCACCGCGTCCTCCATGGACGAGGTCACGCAGAAGCGCTTGCCGAAGGTGTCGGCCGCCCACTGGAGGATCTCCAGCGCGGAGGCGTTCTCCAGGTCACGGCCTGCCTGCTCGGCGAGCGCCTTGAGTTCGTCGGCCGTCCGTTCCGTCTGAGCCGTGGTCATATCTCGTCCCCTCCGTTGTCGGCTCGTCGAAGCCCCTGGGCGAGAAGGCCCAGGAACTTCAACTGGAAGGCTCGATTGCACGCCGCGCATTCCCACGCGCCGTGGCCCGCTTCGCTCGGACGCAGGTCCTCCTCGCCGCAGTAGGGGCAGTAGAAGGGCGCCGCACGCTCGCTCACGACAGCGCCTCCTCGGAAGCCCGGGAAACCCAGGTCGCGAACCGCTCGCCGTCCTCGCGCTCCGCCTGGTAGCGCTTGAGGACCCGCTCGACGTAGTCCGGCAGCTCCTCCGCGGTGACCTTCAGACCGCGGACCTTGCGGCCGAACCCGGCCTCGAGGCCGAGCGCGCCGCCCAGGTGCACCTGGTAGCCCTCGACCTGTTCGCCCTTGTCGTCGAGGACCAGCTGGCCCTTGAGACCGATGTCCGCGACCTGGATACGGGCGCAGGCGTTCGGGCAGCCGTTGAGGTTGATGGTGATCGGCTCGTCGAAGTCCGGCAGGCGCCGCTCCAGTTCGTCGATGAGCGAGGAACCGCGCTGCTTGGTCTCGACGATGGCGAGCTTGCAGAACTCGATGCCGGTGCAGGCCATGGTGCCGCGCCGGAACGAGGAGGGCCTGGCGGTGAGGTCGAGCGCCTCCAGGCCGTCGACCAGGGAGTCGACCTGCCCCTCCTCGACATCGAGGATGATCATTTTCTGTTCGACGGTGGTGCGGACCCGGCCGGAGCCGTGTGCCTCCGCGAGGTCGGCGATCTTCGTGAGCGTGGTGCCGTCGACGCGGCCGACGCGCGGGGCGAATCCGACGTAGTAGCGGCCGTCCTTCTGACGGTGGACGCCGACGTGGTCGCGCCACTGCTGGACGGGCTGCTCGGGAGCGGGACCGTCGACCAGCTTCCGCCCCAGGTACTCGTCCTGAAGGACCTGGCGGAACTTCTCCGCGCCCCAGTCGGCGACGAGGAACTTCAGGCGGGCCCGGTTGCGCAGCCGCCGGTAGCCGTAGTCACGGAAGATCGACAGGACGCCCTCGTAGACGTCCGGGACCTCCTCCAGCGGCACCCACGCGCCCAGCCGCACGCCCAGCTTGGGGTTGGTGGACAGACCACCGCCGACCCACACGTCGAAGCCCGGCCCGTGCTCGGGGTGCCGTACGCCGACGAACGCCACGTCGTTGATCTCGTGAACCACGTCGAGGAGCGGCGAGCCGGAGATGGCGGTCTTGAACTTCCGGGGGAGGTTCGAATACGCCTTGTTGTTCAGGACGCGGCGCTTCATCTCCTCCAGCGCCGGGGTGGCGTCGATGATCTCGTCCTCGGCGATGCCGGCGACGGGGGAGCCGATCATCACACGGGGGGTGTCACCGCAGGCGGTGACCGTGGACAGGCCGACGGCCTCCAGGCGGTTCCAGATCTCGGGCACGTCCTCGACCTGGATCCAGTGGTACTGGACGTTCTGCCGGTCGGTGATGTCGGCGGTGCCGCGCGCGAACTCCTGCGAGATCTCACCGATGACGCGCAGCTGCTGCGTGGTCAGCGCCCCGCCGTCGATGCGCACCCGCATCATGAAGTACTTGTCGTCCAGCTCCTCCGGCTCCAGGATCGCGGTCTTGCCGCCGTCGATCCCGGGCCTGCGCTGGGTGTACAGGCCCCACCACCGCATACGGCCGCGCAGGTCGTTGGGGTCGATCGAGTCGAAACCCGCCTTGGAGTAGATCGTCTCAATGCGTGTCCGCACATTGAGACCGTCGTCGTCCTTCTTGAACTGTTCGTTGCCGTTGAGCGGGGTGAAGTGACCTGCGGCCCACTGACCCTCGCCACGGTGACGGCTCACCTTGCGGCGGGGCGTGGCGGGATTCTGCGGGGTGGCGGCCATGGTGGGTACGTCCTTCGGGACAGGCAGGAGAGCGGCTCTGACCTGCGCGCGCGGGCACACGAGAGATGTGCGCGACCTTGCGCGAGGGTGGAAAAGGGAAGAAACCGGACTGGCTGGAGGCTGTCAGCTCGCCGGACAGATGGCGCTGGACATGCGGCCGAGATCGACGTGCCGTCGACTCACCAAGGCAATTCCAGTTCCAGACATGACGGAAGCGTGTCATGGCGATCTGGACACAGTCCAGCTTCGTCCGTCATGCGGACACCCTTGTCCCGTAATGTGGGACAAGGGTGTTGTCGGTCACATCACCCGGACGCGCTCGCGTCCGCGCAGGTCAGAGAGCGTACGCCCCCAGCCAGGGGCCCGGGGCGGCAACCTCCGCCTGCTCCTCCACCTTGGTGTCGAACAGCCGGAACCCGCGGCGGCGGTAGTTCTCCATCGCGTGCTCCCCGTCCAGGCTGCACGTATGCAGCCACACCCGCTTCGTCGGCGTCCGCCGCGGCCAGCGGTCCGCGAGGTCCCAGGCGCGGGCGGTCCCGTACGACAGCAGGTGCCCGCCGATCCGCCGCCCCCGGAAGGCCGGCAGCAGTCCGAAGTAGACGATCTCCACGACCCCGTCGTCCTGCGGCTCCAACTCGACGTATCCCGCGGGCGTGCCCCGGTCGTAGGCGACCCAGGTCTCCACGCCCGGCCGGTCCAGGTGCTCCTGCCAGCGCGCGTACGTCCAGCCGAGCCGGTCGATCCAGCGGATGTCCCCGCCGACCGACGCGTACAGGAACCGGCTGAACTCGGGCGAGGGCACCTCGGCGCGGAGGATCCGGACATCGCCCTCGGGGGCCGCGGCGGGCAGCAGATCGCTCGGGGACGTCTGCTCCAGGGACCACGTGGTCACGGTCATGCTGCTCATGCGGCCAGGGAATCACGACGGCGAGCGGTACGACAAAGGGCCCGGCGCCCTGCCCGGCCTGTCGGCGCGCTACTTCAGGGCGTCGTCCACCGCGTCCAGTGGCACCGCGTACAGCACCCGCCCGTCGGCCGGCCCCGATCCGTCGTCGCTCGCCGCGCCCTGAGTGAGCGTCCACAACTCGCCCGTCTCCCGCCAGTACGACAGGGACGCGGTGTGCCGGCCCCAGCAGGCGTGGGTCCCGTCGGCAGCGCAGGTGGCCGTCTGCGCACCGGAGGTGGTCTGCCGCCACAGCGTGCCGTGCCGGCCGCCGACCGAGGGCGCGCGGTCGACGTACCAGTCGGTCCGTGCCGCCCCGTCGCGCCGGTGCGACAGTACGCCCTGCACCCCGGCCGCCGACGTCTCGTAGGCCTCCGTCGCCCTGACGTCGCCGTGCGCGTCCGTGGCGAGCAGGCCGGCGCGGCCGGGCGCGGTGCTGAACGCGTACCGCCACACCCGGGCCGTGTGCCCGTTGCCACCGGGACGCAGCGACTCGCTCGCCACCAGGCTGGCCGGGATGGTGGTGCGGTCGAGGGAGAGCGTGGAGAAGCAGGGCACCCCGTGGTCGTCGGCCGCCGAACAGGGGCCGCCGGTCAGCCGGTAGGAGCCGGCCGTCGGCAGCACGTACTGGTAGCCGTCCGCCGCGTAGCCGCCGTCGACCCGTCCGATCGCGGCGCCGTCGACGTTGGCTCGCAGGATCCGGTGCAGGTCGAACACCAGCAACGAGTCGCGTGCGGTGACGAACAGTTTGTCCCGGTACCAGACCATGCCGGACAGACCGGGGCGGACGGCGGTGAAGTCCTGCCCCCCGGCGCGCGGAGCGACCAGCAGGACCCAGCGGTAGGCAAGGCGGTAGGGATCGTCGGCGTCGACGAAGGCGACCCGGGCGAGGCCCCGCTCGGCGGCAGGGCCGCCGGGGCGGTCCTGGTGCGTCCAGCCGGACAGGATGACCCGGTCCGGGCCCCACAGGCCGTCGGCCTCGGCGTCCCCGGAGGTGGTCACGGACCGCGGTACCCACTGCGGGGTCGTCGCGTCGTCGTGGTCCCAGCAGTACGCGCGCGTGGCGGCCGGCCGCACGGGCAGCGCGGCGGTCTCTGCGACGTCGCACGCGGACCGGTCGCGCATGGTGCGGTCGGCGGAGGACAGGACGCCGTGGACGTCGACGGCGCCGCCCATCGCACGGGTGAGTGTGTCGAGCGTGCGGTGGTCGGTGAGGTCCTCGTGGAGGCGGAGCTTGGCCGTCTCGGTCGCCGTGGTGACACGGGTCAGGCCCCCGGGGTTGTCGCCGCCCGCGGCCTGCGAGGTGCTGATCAGCGTGGCGGCGGCGGTCAGCGCCAGCGCGGTGCCGGCCAGCGTCGCCCGCAGCGCACGCCCCCGGCGCCTGCGGCGGTGCCTGCCACGGTGCTTCATACAACCTCCCGGCGTCGGCCAACTGCTCCTCGTGGTCCGTATGTTGACTTCAGGAGCGGGTGGGGTGGCCTGTAAGGAGGGATGCTACGGCAGACGGATGGAGGACCGGTCGAAGACCCGGGAAAAGCAGGGTTATCCCCACGTTCGGGTGTGCCTAACTCTCACCACCCCAGGCGCCGTCGAGTGCGGCAGCAGGTCGTTCGGGTCGTCCGGGGTGAGCAGGTCCACCTCCGCCGACTCGCGGAAACGATACGGCCGGTGTTCCAGGAACGCTCCCAGATACCGCCTCACACGGGACATCTCGGCGCGGACCGTGACCGTGCGGGCCGGGTCGCCGAACAGGTCGGACGCCAGGGCCGCGGCCGTGCGGCCCTGGCGGTGCACGGCCAGCAGGTACAGCAGTTCCGCGTGCCGGGGGCTGAGTTCATGGGTCCAGGAGCCCGTGTCCCCGAAGACCGTCACCGACCAGCGGCGCGGATGGGAGACGTCCAGGACGATCCGGGCCACCTGTGCGGGCGCGGGCGCGTCCGCGGCGCGGATCAGCCAGCCGCCCGGCAGCGGCTCCACCGTGCAGGGGCCCAGCGCCGGCAGCAGAGCGCGGCCGGGCCCGAGCGACGCGGGCAGCGCCACCCGGCCGGTGTACGGCATCCCGGTCACCGCCGCCGTCCAGCCGTCCTTGTCCACGGCCACCGCACGGCCACCGAGCCGCGCGAGCAGCGGCGCCGCCACCGCGCGCAGCCTCTCCAGCGCGTTCAGATGCGTCTCCCGCAGCCGGGCCTCCGCGAGCCGGGCCACCGACTCCACCCACGCGAGCGTCGCCGGATGCATCGTCTCCAGCGGGCCGCTCACGTCCACCACCCCGATCAGCCGGCCGTCGCGCGGGTCCGTGATCGGGGCGCCGGTGCAGGTCCAGGAGGCGTGGGAGCGTACGAAGTGCTCGGAGGCGAACACCTGTACGGGCCGCCGGGTCACCGCCGGGGTGCCCACGCCGTTGGTGCCGACGACCCCCTCGCCCCAGTCCGCGCCCGGCTCGAAGCCCAGCCCGTCCGCCTTGCGCAGCACCGGCGCGCTGCCCTCGCGCCACAGGATCCGCCCGTCCGCGTCCGCGACGACCATGATGTGGTGCGCGACGTCCGCCACCGACAGCAGGCCCTCGCGCAGCACCGGCAGCACCTGCCGCAGCGGGGAGTCCTGGCGGCGGCGCTCGATCTCGTCACGGCCCAGCGGGTCGGCACGGACGTCGTGGTCGGGGTCGACCCCGCGGCGCAGCATCCGCCCCCAGGACGCCTCGATCACCGGACGCGGCGGGACGGGAGCGCGCTGCCCCGCGAGCGTCGCGCTGCGCACCTCGCTCAGCACGCGCGCCGCCTGCCCGACGTCCAGGGCGGCGAGCCGCGTGACCCCTCTGGCCGAATACGCCACTGGAAACCTCCCCCAAGGCTGTCCGTCCCCGTCGACGGATTCCGGCCGGAAGCGTCCCCCGGCCCGTGTCGACGGTGGTCCTCATACTGCCGTCTACGGTCGGCGGAGGGGGGAAGTCCGGCCAGAGCGGGCGCGGGTTGCAACCCTTTGCAACCCTGGCGGAGGGCCAAGCTCTGGTTGAAACTTGTGCAACGCCGCTCAGACGGCGTCCGCGCTCCTTGAACGGGGCCGGCAGGCGGGGGTGGTGCCGAGTCGGCGCAGCACCACCCCCGCCGCCATCGATCCCTGTGGCCGGAGCATCTCAGGCGACCGGCCGGGCCCGCTCCACCACCGTGGCCAGATCCAGGGTGTGCGGCAGGGTGCCGAACGCCGCACCCCAGTCGCCGCCCAGGCGTGAGGCGCAGAAGGCGTCCGCGACCTCCGGGGGCGCGTACCGCACAAGAAGCGCCCCCTGGAGCACCAGCGCGATCCGCTCCACCACACGGCGCGCCCGGGCCTCGATACCCTCCAGATCGGCGAGTTCGGTGAGCAGGTTCTTGATCGCGCCGTCCAGACGGTGGTCCGCGCCGCGCGCCCGGCCCACCTCCTGGAGGAAGGCGTCCAGGGCGTGCGGCTCACGCTGGAGCGCGCGCAGCACGTCGAGCGCCTGCACGTTGCCCGCGCCCTCCCAGATCGAGTTCAGCGGCGACTCGCGCAGCAGCCGGGGCATGCCGGACTCCTCGACGTAGCCGTTTCCGCCGAGGCACTCGGCGGCCTCCGTCACCACCGGCGTGCACCGCTTGGTCACCCAGTACTTGGCGGCCGGCACCGCGAGCCTGAGGAACGCCCGCTCCCCCTCGCCCCCCTCGTCGTACGCCGCCGCCAGCCGTAGCCCCAGCGTCGTCGCGGCCTCCGACTCCAGGGCCAGATCGGCGAGCACGTTGCGCATCAGCGGCTTGTCCAGGAGCCGGCCGCCGAACGCCTCCCGGTAGGTGCAGTGGTGGATCGCCTGCACCACCGCCTGCCGCATCAGCGACGTCGAGCCGAGGACGCAGTCGAGCCGGGTCGCCGCCACCATCTCGATGATGGTGCGCACCCCGCGCCCCTCCTCGCCGACCCGGCGCGCCCAGGTGCCGTCGAACTCGACCTCGCTGGAGGCGTTGGAGCGGTTGCCGAGCTTGTCCTTCAGACGCTGGATCATGAACACGTTCCGTGTGCCGTCCTCGAGCACCCGCGGCACCAGGAAGCAGGTCAGCCCTCCCGGGGCCTGCGCCAGCACCAGGAACCCGTCCGACATGGGCGCCGAGCAGAACCACTTGTGGCCCGTCAGCTCGTACGTCCCGTCCTCGGCGAGCGGCCGGGCCGTCGTCGTGTTGGCGCGTACGTCGCTGCCGCCCTGCTTCTCCGTCATGCCCATCCCGAAGATCACGCCGGCCTTCTCGGCGGCCGGGCGCAGCCCCCGGTCGTAGACCAGCGAGGTCAGCCGGGGCTCCCATTCGGCGGCGAGCACGGGATCCGTGCGCAGCGCGGGCACGGCGGCGTGGGTCATCGACAGCGGGCAGCCGTGGCCCGCCTCCACCTGGCTCCAGATCACGAACGACGCCGCCCGGCGCACATGCCCGCCCGGCCGCGACCAGGCCGCGGTCAGCCCCGCGGCGACGCCCTTGCCGAGCAGCCGGTGCCAGGCCGGGTGGAACTCCACCTCGTCGATGCGGTTGCCGTAACGGTCGTGGGTCTGCAGCTTGGGTGGGTTCTCGTTGGCCTGCGCCCCCCACTCCTGCACCTGCGCGGAGCCCGCGCTGAGCCCGAGCCCCGACAGCTCGGCGCGCACCTCGTCCAGGAGCGCGGGGTCCAGATGCCGTTCGACGGCCTCCACAAGGGCACGATCAGTGGCGAAGACGTCATATCCGACCAGCGGCGGAGCCTGATTGGTCACGGTGTGCGTGCTGGCTGCCATGAGCTGAACCTACCCCTCGGTACGCGATCGGTCACTCGTATCGCCGAGGGGATGCGCCACACCGGGGGCCACAGCACTGCGGGGTGAGTGGGGGCCCGGGCGGCGGATACCGTTAAGGCGTGCAGCCAGCAGCAAGTGATATCCCCGAGCGGCCCTCCGGCCGTCTCCACCGGGCACGTGCCCTCTACCGGAACGTCTCCAAGCGCAGGACCGCCTGGCTGCTGCTGAAGGACATCGTCAACTCGTGCATGGAGTACCGCGTCCTGGGGCTGGCCGCCGAGGCGGCGTTCTTCACCCTGCTCTCCGTGCCGCCGCTGCTGTTGTGCCTGGTCGGACTGCTCGGCTACGTCGACCACTGGACCGGGACCGACACCATCCAGAGCCTGCAGAACAACATCCTGGACGCGTCCCGCACTGTGCTGTCCGACCGGGGTGTCAAGGAGATCGCCCAGCCGATCCTGCACGACGTGCTCAAGGCCGGCCGTCCCGACGTCGTCTCCATCGGCTTCCTCTTCGCCCTGTGGTCCGGCTCCCGCGCGGTGAACGTCTTCATCGACACGATCACGGTGATGTACGGGCTCGACGGCACCCGGGGCATCGTGAAGACCCGGCTGCTGGCGTTCGTGCTGTTCATCGTGGCGCTGCTGATCGGCTCGGTGGCGCTGCCGCTGATGGTGGCGGGTCCGGACGCGGTGGTGAACGTCGTGCCCTGGTCCACGACCGTGGTGCAGGTCCTGTACTGGCCGGTGGTCATCGTCCTGTCGATCGTGTTCCTGACCACGCTCTACCACGTGTCCGTCCCCGTGCGGTCACCATGGGTCGAGGACGTGCCCGGCGCTCTGGTAGCCCTCGCGATGTGGGTGCTGGGCAGCTTCCTGCTGCGCATCTACCTGACGCAGACGGTCGAGGGCCCCACGATCTACGGGTCGCTGGCCGCCCCCGTGGCCGTCCTGCTGTGGATCGGCGTGTCCGCCTTCGCCGTCCTGGTGGGTGCCGCCGTCAACGCCGCGATCGACCGCGTGTGGCCCGCCGCCGCGACGGCGGCGGCCCGCGAGGCGAACGAGCGGCTGCGCGAGGAGCAGGCCGCCGAGTACGTGGCCCGCGCCGCCGCGACCCGGGTGGCCGACCCCGACGACCCGGACATGCCGTCGGAGTTCCCGGAGCGCTGGTCCCGCTTCCTGCCCCCGGAGGACGTCACCTCCCGCCTGCGCACGCAGGTGCGCAGCGGCCAGATCCACCCGCAGAAAAAGGAGGGACCGGCGGACTGAGCGCGGGCACAGCCTGACGAGCGTGGCTGTCGAGCGAGGCTTCGCGACCGCCGGGTACGCCGAGCGGGCGTCCCGGCTCCCGGGCGCCGTCGTGTGGACCAACCTGTCCTCCACCGCCGGATGGCCGGTGCTGCCCGACGGCTGCATGGACCTGCTGTGGACCGAGGGCCGGCTCCTGGTCGCCGGCCCCGACACGCGCGGGTACCACCCGCAGGGCCCGCCCGTCCGTTGGGCCGGCGTCCGTTTCCACCCCGGAACCGCACCCGCCTACCTGGACGTCCCCGCCCACGAACTGCGCGACCGGCGCGTCGAGCTGGCCGAGCTGTGGCCCGCGGTCGAGGTGCGCCGGCTGGTCGGCCGCGTGGACGCCGCCGACCCCGCGACGGCGCTGGAGGAGATCGCCCTGGAGCGCGCCGCCCGCTCCCCGGCCCCCGACCCGCTGCTGGGCGGGCTGGTCGCGGCGCCCGACTCGGGCCGCCCGGTCGCCGCCACCGCCGACCGACTGGGCCTCAGCGCCCGGCAGCTGCACCGCCGCTCGCTCACCGCGTTCCTTTCGATGCCCTCTGCTGTCGGTACGGCCCCGCCACACGCCTAGGCTCGCTGCCATGCCGTTCCGCGTGCTCGTGTACTCCCGCACCACCGCCTACCGCCACGACTCCATCCCCGATGCCGTCGCCGCCGTACGCGACCTCGGGGCCGCGCACGGTTTCGAGGTCGACGCCACCGAGGACCCGGGGGTCTTCGAGGCTCCCCTCGACGTGTACGGCGCGGTCGTCTTCCTCTCCACCAGCGGTGAGGTGCTGACCCCGGCGGGGCGGGAACAGTTCATGGCGTACCTGCGGGACGGCGGCGGTTTCGTCGGCGTGCACGCGGCCGCCTGCACCGAGTACGACTGGCCGTACTACGGCGGACTCCTGGGCGCCTGGTTCGACCGGCACCCCGCGTACCAGCGGGGCAAGGCCGTCGTCGAGGACCGCGGGCATCCGGCGACGCGGCACCTGCCCGCCGTCTGGGAGTTCGAGGACGAGTGGTACGACTTCCGTACGAACCCCCGTGGCTCGGTCCGGGTGCTCGTCTCCGCCGACGAGTCGTCCTACGAGGGCGGCGGGATGGGGGCCGACCACCCGCTCGCCTGGTGCCGTGAGCAGGGCGGGGGCCGGGTCTTCTACACGGCACTCGGACACGCCTCGGAGGCGTACCAGAACCCCGACTTCCGCGCCCACCTCCTCGGCGGCATCCGCTGGGCGGCCGGGTGGGAGTCGTAGGCTCCGGGACTGCCCGCGCGGACTCGAGCCCCAGTTGCGACGAGCCGTCGCAAGTCAGCGGCGCGGAGGCGCCGTACTGGCCCGTTCCACCAGGCGGGTCGACAGTTCCGTGCGGGTGCCCTCCGGTCGTGCGCCGGCCATCATGCGCACCAGCAGCCGGAGCGCCGTCGCGGCCATCTCCCCGAGCGGCTGCCGAACGGTCGTCAGCGGGGGTGTCGCCCAGCGCGCCTCCGGCAGGTCGTCGAAGCCGACGACGCTGACGTCGTCCGGCATCCGCAGCCCCCGCTCCGCGAGCGCCGCGCACACCCCGAGCGCCATCCGGTCCGAGCAGGCGAAGACGGCCGTCGGCGGCTCGGGCAGGTCCAGCAGTTGCAGCGCGCGCCGGTGGGCGGTCGCCTCGTCGAAGTTGCCGTGGCGCACGTACTCGGGTCGGTACGCGATGCCCGCCGCGGACAGCGCCGAGCGGTACCCGGCGACCCGTGCGCCGCTGCAGAGCTTGCGCCGGTAGCCGCCGATGACCGCGATCCGCTCGTGGCCGAGGTTCAGCAGGTGCTCGGTGGCGGCCACCCCGCCCTGCCAGTTGGCGGCGCCCACCGACACCACGCCCGGCGGCGGCTCCAGCACCGGGTCGATGAGGACGTACGGAACGCGGTGCTGGTCCAGCCAGGCGTACTGGGAAGGGGTCAGCTCGGCCACATTGAACAGGACGCCGGCGGAGCCGCGCGCCGACAGCTTGTCGAGCCAGCCGCGCTCCGGGCGCCCGTCCCGGGTGCGGTTCAGGCTCTTGGAGACCACCACCTCGAGGCCCGCGTCGTGTGCGGCCTCCGTCACACCGTGCAGGATCGCCCCCGACCAGGTGCTCTCCAGCGAGTGCACCACCAGGTCGATGAGAGCGGGCGGCTTGTTGGCCTCGAAGCGGGGTCTTCGGACGTAACCGAGCCGGTCCAGAGCCTCGGTGACACGGCGGCGGGTCTCGGGTGCCACGTCCTCGCGGCCGTTGACCACCTTGGACGCCGTCGGCACGGAGACACCGGCCTCGCGTGCGACGACCGCGAGGGTCGGTCCGGCCGCGCCTGCGGTACGCACCATGGGCCCACCTCTCCGGCCCCGTCCCGAGGGCCCTGGAACTCCGTTGACGGCAACCACTCATGGCAAGCGCTTTCTACATTAAGGCCGTGGTGAGTTGCCGTGGAAGACACCGGATGCGCGGTGTCGCGCACGGGGGAAGTCATGTGATGTGGGCAGCCCCCGCGGTGAGGAGAGGCCGGATGGACCCTGTGGACGACGTGACCCCGAACCCGGCGCACCGTTCGGACCCCGTGGTCCGTACCCCCTACGGGGCCGTGCGCGGCCGGTACGAGCACGGGGTCGCCGTCTTCCGCGGCATCCCGTACGCCGCCCCGCCCTTCGGCCCCCACCGCTTCCGCCCGCCGGTGCCGCCCGAGCGGTGGGACGGGGTGCGCGACGCGGGCGCGTTCGGGCCGACGCCGCCGAAGCCGCCGTACTCGGAGGCCTTCGCCCGCTATCTGTCCGACCCGGTGGTCGCCGGGGACGACTGCCTGAACCTCAACGTGTGGACGCCGGACCCGGTCGCCGGTGCCCGGCTGCCGGTGATGGTGTGGGTTCACGGCGGCGCCCTGACCCGGGGCTCGTCGGCCGTGCCCGTGTACGACGGCAGCGCCTTCGCCCGTGACGGCGTGGTCCTCGTCACCTTCAACTACCGCCTGGGAGTGGAGGGTTACGGCCTCTTCCCGGACGCTCCGCCCAACCCCGGGCTGCGCGACCAGCTCGCCGCGCTGGAGTGGGTGCACGAGTCCGTCGCGGAGTTCGGCGGCGACCCCGACCGGGTGACCGTCTTCGGCGAGTCGGCGGGCGCGATCAGCATCGGCGCGCTGCTGGCGAGTCCGCGCGCCCGGGGACTGTTCGGGCGGGCGGTGCTGCAGAGCGGGCCGCCGGAGGCCACGGAACGGGAGAAGGTACGCCGCCTGGTGCGGCGCATGGCGGCGAGGCTGAAGGTGCCGGCGACGGCGGCGGCGTTCGCCGCGCTTGACCGCACGATGCTGGCCGAGGCGCAGGCGGAGGTGGGCCGCCGGGCGAGCCCGATCCTCGGCGGCCCCGCCTTCGGGATCGTCGTCGACGGCGACCTGGTACCGCGCGACCCGCTGGAGGCGCTGCTGGCCGGCGCCGCCCGCGACGTACCCCTGCTGGTGGGCTGGACCAGCGAGGAGTACCGCCTCTGGCTGGCCCCCACCGGCCTGACCGAGCGCATCGACCGCCTGGGCCCGGTCGCCGTGGCCGGCGCGATGGCCCGCTGCCACTGCGGCCCCGAGGTCCCGCGCGGCTACCGCACGGCCCACCCGGACGCGCCCGTCTCCGACGTGGTGGGCCAGATGATGACGGACCACCTGCTCCGCCACCCCCTGCACCGCCTGGCCGACTCCCGCGCCGACCACGCGCCCACATACGTCTACGAGTTTGCCTGGCGCTCCAACCTCCCCGGCCTGGGCGCCTGTCACGCCCTGGAGCTGGGCTTCGTCTTCGACAGCGCGGAGGTCCCGGAGTCGGCGAAACTGGCGGGGCCGAACGCCCCGCGCGCACTGGCCCACGAGATGCACGGGGCATGGGTGCGTTTCGCGACGGACGGCGACCCCGGCTGGCCGGCGTGGGACGCCAGGCACCCGGTACGGATCTTCGGCGGGGACGGGGAGCCGGTCGTGTACGGCCCCCGCGACCCGGAGATGACGCTGTGGGAGGCGGCCCGCACCCGCCCGGAGCCGACCCTCGCACAGGGAAACGGGGCGGTGCGGAGGGGCGCGGTACCGCTGTCGGTGGTACGGCGACTGCGGCGTCCGGGCGGGGCGGGGCGGCAGTGACGGTTCAACGGGGTCGATGGACCGAGGTGCCGGTCGCGTCGATCAACGGGGCCACAGACGGATGTCTTGGTTCATGCGGTCTGTTCACACGGGTCTGTTCACACGGATCTGTTCACGTGGGTTCACGCCCTGGCCCCCAACGCCCCCGCGATCCCGCCGATCGCCTCGGGCCCCACCCGGCAGCAGCCCCCGATCAGCCGTGCCCCCGCGTCTCGCCACCCCGCGACCTCCGACGCGGTGAACGTCGAGCGGCCGTCCCAGGCTCGGGCCTCGGCGTCCCAGGACTCGCCGCTGTTGGGGTAGACCACCACCGGCTTGCCGGTGACCCGTGCCGCCGTCGCGATCGCGCCGTCCACGTCCCCGGGAGCGCAGCAGTTCACGCCCACCGCGATCACCTCCTCCGCGTCGGCGGCCAGGGCGAACGCCTCCTGAAGGGGCTGGCCCGCGCGCGTGCGGTCGCCGGAGACGCTGTACGACAGCCAGGCGGGGACGCCCAGGCCGCGCAGCGCCCGCAGGAGTGCGGTGGCCTCGTCCGTGTCCGGGACCGTCTCCAGCGCCAGGACGTCCGGGCCGGCCGCCGCGAGTACCTCCAGGCGCGGGCGGTGGAAGGCCTCCAGTTCGGCGACCGTGAGGCCGTAGCGGCCCCGGTACTCGGAGCCGTCCGCGAGCATCGCCCCGTACGGGCCGACGGACGCCGCCACCCACAGCGGACGTGTGACGCCCTTCTCCCGTGCCTGCGCTGCCGCCTCGCGGGCCAGTTCGACGCTGAGGGAGAGGAGCGCGGCCGCCCGGTCGCGGTCGATGCCGCGCTTGGCGAAGCCCTCGAACGTCGCCTGGTAGCTGGACGTGATCGCCACGTCCGCACCCGCCTCGTAGTACGCCAGGTGCGCCTCCGTGATCGCCTGCGGCCGCTCCGCGAGCAGCCGCGCCGACCACAGCTCGTCGCTCAGGTCGTGCCCGGCCGACTCGAGCTGGTTCGACATGCCGCCGTCCAGGACGAGGGTTCCTGCGGCCAGCGCCCCGGCGAGGGCGGGAGTGGTGTTGCTGGTCATGACATGACGCTAGTCGAAGGGCGGGCGGACGCCCGGCGCCGTCCAGTACGTGGGCATCCCGGGCGCCCGTCGCGCACCCGTCAGGCCACGCGGATGCCCACGATGCAGGTGTCGTCGTCCGTGTCCGACTTGCTGTAGGTGAGCAGGCGGTCCAGCTGCTGGTCCAGCGTGGGAGACACTGTGAGCGCGGCCGTCAGCAGCTGCGCCAGCGACTCCTCCACGGAACGGTCACGGCGTTCGATCAGGCCGTCCGTGTACATCAGCAGGGTGTCGTCCACGGCCAGCTGGACCTCGTGCTCCTCGTACGTCGCCTCGGGCACGGCGCCCAGCAGCAACCCCTTGACCAGGGGCAGCGGCGCGGCCTCGGCGCCCCGCACCAGGACCGGCGGCAGATGGCCCGCCCTGGCCCACCGCAGAGTGTGGCGAACCGGGTCGTACAGGCCGCAGACCGCCGTGGCGGTGACCGCGCCGGTCAGATGGTGGGCGACCATGTTGAGCCAGGACAGCAACTGGCCGGGGCCGGCGCCCGTCACGGCGAGCCCCCGCAGCGCGTTGCGCAGCACGACCATGCTGGTGGCCGCCTCTATGCCGTGTCCGGCCACGTCGCCCACGCACAGCAGCACCAGCTCGGACGGCAGCAGGACCGCGTCGTACCAATCGCCGCCGACCAGCTGTTCCGTCTCCGCGGGCCGGTAGCGTACGGCCACCTGCAGGCCGGGAGCCTCCAGCGGGGCCTGCGCCGGGGGCATGATCGCGTGCTGGAGCTGGAGGGTGAGCCGATTGCGCTCGCTCGCCTGCTGCTCGGTGTGGGCGAGCTGGTCACGGGTGGCGGCGAGCGCGACCTCCGTCCAGTGGTGGGCGGAGATGTCCTGGTAGGCGCCGCGGACGACGAACAACCGGCCGTCGGAGTCGAGTACCGGCTCGGCCACCACGCGGATGTGACGCGTCACCCCGTCGGGGCGCTGCAGGCGGAAGGCCGTGGACGCGGGACGCCGGTGGTGGAGCACGGTGCGCAGGAACCTGCCGATGGCGACGGCGTCGTCGGGGTGGGCGTGCGCGGGCAGGTTCTCCAGCGGCACCGGGACGCTCGAAGTGGGTCTGCCGTAGAGGCTGTACAGCTGCCCGTTCCAGGTGATCTCGCCGGTGAGCAGGTTCTCCTCGAAGCCGCCGATCCGGCCGAGGCGCTGGGCGTGCTGGAGCAGGCTCGCCAGGCGTGCCGTCTCGTCCTCGACGCGCCAGATGAGCAGGACGTTGCCGGCGTGCCGGGTGATGTTGATGTCGGCGACCGCAGCCAGCGGGACGTCGTCCACCAGTGCGGTGAGCCTCATACGGTGGGCGCGGAACGGCTCCCCGGTGGCGTACACGCGCTCGATCCGGTCGAACAGCTCGCTCTCGCCGGCGGCCAGCGGGTACGCCTCCAGCAGCAGGGCACCGTTGACGACGCCGCGCGGTCGGCCGGCGGGGTCGAGGAAGCGGCTGTTCACATGCTGGATGCGGAAGTCCACGAGCTCCCCGCTGCCGTCCAGGTGGGGCACGAGCACCAGGGCGGGGTCGTGGAGCCCGTCGGCCAGGTCCATCAGCTCGGCGACGTGCGGCAGGACCCCGGGCCTCGGGACGCCGTCGGGGTACTGCAGGGCGTAGGACTCCAGGGTGTGGGCGCACAGCTCGGCCAGGGCCTCGACCTGACGGACGATCCGCGGTGGCTGCTGTCCGAGCGGCGTGGGCCAGACGATCTCCAGCACTCCGTGGAGCCGGCCGCCGGTACCGGCCGGAACGGCGACCCTGCCGCCGTCCGGGTGGAGGTGCTGACCGATGGAGGGCAGGCCGGTCTCGGACAGGGAGCCGATCCAGTGCCCCGCGCGCTCGGCCAGACCGCGTCGAGCCACGGTCGCCACGCCCGGGGGCACATATCGCCAGCGCCCCGCCTCAGCCGATGAGAACCCCGCGCTGCCCGCCAGGCTGAGGGAACCGTCGGAGCCCACGGCCCAGATGGCCACGGCAACCGCGCCGAGCGGGGTCAGGGCGTGCTCCAGCAGGGAGTCGGCGACGGCCTGGGTGTCCTGGGCGGCCAGCGCACCGCTCTCGGCGGCGCGCAGCCGCACGACGGAAGAGAGGTTCGCAGGCGGACCACCCGCCTCGTCGGAGGCCGCCGAGTCCGCGGAGCCGGTCGTCATCGCCAGGAAGGCGGTGGCCACCTCGGAGAGCCGGTCACGCGAGGCCTGGTTGATGACCTCTACGGCGAACTCGAGCGGGGTCGCACCCGCCTGCTTGGCCAGTTCGGCGAGTTGTCTGGCGGCCTGCGCCGGCCCGCATCCCAGTCGCTCGACCAGGATGCCCTTGGCCAGTTCGATCAGGGCCCGCCCGTCCGCCTCGGCCTGCGCCGCACGGACCTCGCGACGCAGCCGCTCCACGGTCGCGGCGAGCCTGCCGACGGGGGACGTCTGCCCGCGCTCATCCTCGTCGGCGGCCTCGGCCCCGGCCGGGTGACCGCCGACCGGATCGGGACCGAGCAGGGCGTCGGCCACGGGCCCGGTACCCGCCGCCGTCGGACCGAGCGGCTCGGCGGCTGCGGCCGTCCGGCCGAGCGGCTCGGCGGCCGGGTTCCCGTTCCGCGGCTCGGCGGCGGCCGGGCTCCCGCTCGGGGGCTCGGGGGTTGCCTGTTCACCGGCCGGAGCGCGTACGCCCTCCGGCTCGGGCGGTTGCTGGGGATTGCTCACGGTTGGCCTGTTCCTCGGCTGGGACGGCGCCGGTCGGCGCCCGGTGGGCTGGTGCGCACGGCGGGAGCGTGTCCCTTCCTCAGGCGGGCAGCCAGCGTCGGACGCGGGCGATGAGGTCGTTGGTGTCCACGGGCTTGGTCACGTAGTCGTTCGCGCCGGACGCGAGGCTCTTCTCCTGGTCGCCCGGCATCGCCTTGGCCGTGACGGCGATGATCGGCAGGTCGGCGTACTGCGGCATGGTGCGGATCTCGGCGGTGGCGGCGTACCCGTCCATCTCCGGCATCATCACGTCCATCAGGACCAGCGCGACGTCCGGGTGGGCGAGCAGCATCTCGATGCCCTTGCGGCCGTTGTCCGCGTGCAGGACCTGGAAGCCGTGGAGTTCGAGGATGCCGCTGAGCGCGAAGAGATTGCGCGCGTCGTCGTCGACCACGAGCACCTTGCGGCCGAGGAAGGTGTCGTCCACGGGCTGCGCGGGCGCGTACTGCGGTTCCTCGGCGCGGACCAGCGACAGTACGTCTCCGGGTTCCTCGGCGGACAGGTGCAGTGTGATGCGTTCGCGTAGTTCGTCCAGGCTGGACAGGAAGTCCAGCGGCCGGCCCCCCGCACGGGACCGCAGGGACTGCTCCTGGGCCAGGTCCACGCGGTGCCCCGTGTGGACGAGCACCGGCACACTGGCCAGCGCGGAGTCGCCCTGCATGGCGTCCAGGAAGCGCGCGCCCTCGTCGTCCGGCATGCCGAGTTCGAGGACGACACAGTGGCAGGGTTCCGCGGCCAGCGCGCTCGCCGCCTCCTGCGCTCCCGCGGCGGTGATGATGTCGATCGCCCCGCGCGGATCGCCGCCGTCCTGCGCGATGTCCGCGACCGCGCTCTCCGCGACGAGGGTGAGCAGGCCGCGCGGGCGCTCCTCGACGACCAGCAGGCGGCGTCTGCGCTGCCCGAGCGCCTGCTTCGGGCCGGCAGCCGCGGGCGGCGCCGGCACCGCCTCGGAGGGAACCGGCTCCTGCGGCTGCTCCGCCGGCCGGCCGCCGCCGGCCGCCAGTTCCTCGAAGTCGGCGCGTGCGACGGGCAGGTAGAGCGTGAACGTGCTGCCCTGGCCGGGCGTGCTGTCGACCGTGACGGCGCCGCCGAGCAGATGGGCGATCTCCCGCGTGATGGACAGGCCGAGGCCGGTGCCCCCGTACTTGCGGCTCGTCGTCCCGTCCGCCTGCTGGAACGCCCCGAAGATCGTTTCCAGTTGCTGCTCGGGGATACCGATGCCGGTGTCCTTCACCCGGAAGGCGACGACGGGGCCACCGCGGTGCACGCCTGCGGGCACCTCCCGGTCGGCGGCGGGTTCGATGCGCAGCTCGACGCTTCCCTGCTCGGTGAACTTCACCGCGTTCGACAGCAGGTTGCGCAGGATCTGACGCAGCCGCGAGTCGTCGGTGAGCAGGTCGGCGGGTGTGCCCGGCGCGGTGGTCACCGTGAAGTCCAGGCTCTTCTGCGTCGTCATCGGCCGGAACGTCGCCTCGACGTACTCCAGCAGCTTCCGCAGTGGGACGCGTTCGGGGGCGACGTCCATCTTGCCGGCCTCGACCTTCGACAGATCGAGGATGTCGTTGATCAGTTGGAGCAGGTCCGAGCCCGCCGAGTGGATGATGCCCGCGTACTCGACCTGCTTGGGCGTGAGGTTGCGTGACGGGTTCTGTGCCAGCAGCTGGGCCAGGATCAGCAGGCTGTTCAGCGGGGTGCGCAGCTCGTGGCTCATGTTCGCCAGGAACTCCGACTTGTACTTCGAGGCCAGCGCCAGCTCCTGGGCGCGGGTCTCCAGCTCCTGCCGTGCCTGCTCGATCTGGAGGTTCTTGGCCTCGATGTCGCGGTTCTGCGAGGCCAGCAGCGAGGCCTTCTCCTCCAGCTCGGCGTTGGAGCGCTGCAGTTCCTCCTGCTGGACCTGCAACTCCTCCGAACGTGCCTGCAGTTCGGCGGTCAGCCGCTGGGACTCCTCGAGGAGTTCGTCGGTGCGGGCGTTGGCCACGATGGTGTTGAGGTTGACGCCGATGGTCGGCATCAGCTGTGCCAGGAAGTCCTGGTGGATCTGGGTGAACCGGGTGACGGAGGCCAGCTCGATGACACCGAGGACCTGCTCCTCGACCACGATGGGCAGCACGACCAGGGCGCTCGGCACCGTCTGCCCGAGCCCCGAGGAGATGGTCACATAGCCCGGCGGCAGCTCCTCCACGCTGATGGGCCGGCGGTTGCGCGCGGCCTGCCCGACCAGCGAGCGGCCGAAGGGGATGCGGGAGGGCCGCTCCTCGTCGCCGGGATAGCCGTACGAGCCCACCAACCGCAGTTCGGGGCCGCGCTCGGTGTCCTCCGCGAGGTAGAAGGCGCCGTACTGGGCCGAGACCAGCGGTGTCAGCTCGTCCATGATCAGCTCGGCGACGACGGGCAGCTCGCGGTGGCCCTGCATCAGGCCGGAGATCCGGGCCAGGTTGGTCTTCAGCCAGTCCTGCTCCTGGTTGGCCCGCGTGGTCTCGCGCAGGGACTCCACCATGGAGTTGATGTTGTCCTTGAGCTCGGCGACCTCGCCGGAGGCCTCCACGGTGATCGAGCGGGTCAGGTCGCCCTCGGCGACGGCGCTCGCGACCTCGGCGATCGCGCGGACCTGCCGGGTCAGGTTCCCGGCCAGTTCGTTGACGTTCTCCGTCAGCCGCTTCCAGGTGCCCTCGACGCCCTCCACCTCGGCCTGGCCGCCGAGCCGGCCCTCACTGCCGACCTCGCGGGCGACACGGGTGACCTCCGCGGCGAAGGACGACAGCTGGTCGACCATCGTGTTGATGGTGGTCTTGAGCTCCAGGATCTCGCCGCGGGCGTCGACGTCGATCTTCTTGGACAGGTCGCCGCCCGCCACCGCGGTCGTCACCAGCGCGATGTTGCGCACCTGGCCGGTGAGGTTGTTGGCCATCGAGTTGACGTTGTCCGTGAGGTCCTTCCACGTGCCCGCCACGTTCGGCACGTTCGCCTGACCCCCGAGGCGTCCCTCGGTGCCGACCTCGCGGGCGACGCGGGTGACCTCGTCGGCGAACGCGGACAGCGTGTCGACCATCGTGTTGATGACGTCCGCCAGGGCCGCGACCTCGCCCTTGGCCTCGACCGTGATCTTCTGCGACAGGTCGCCGCGTGCCACGGCCGTGGCGACCTGGGCGATCGAGCGGACCTGGCCGGTCAGGTTGGACGCCATCACGTTGACGTTGTCCGTCAGGTCCTTCCAGGTCCCCGACACACCCCGGACGATGGCCTGGCCGCCCAGGTTTCCCTCGGTGCCGACCTCGCGGGCGACGCGGGTGACCTCGTCGGCGAAGGCGGAGAGCTGGTCGACCATCGTGTTGATGGTGTTCTTCAGTTCGAGGATCTCGCCGCGGGCGTCGACGGTGATCTTCTGGGAGAGGTCGCCCTGGGCGACCGCGGTGGCCACCTGGGCGACGTTGCGGACCTGGGAGGTGAGGTTGCCAGCCATGAAGTTCACGGAGTCGGTCAGGTCACGCCAGGTGCCCTTGACGCCCTTGACGTCCGCCTGGCCGCCGAGACGACCCTCGGTGCCCACTTCGCGGGCGACGCGGGTGACCTCGTCGGCGAAGGCGGAGAGCTGGTCGACCATCGTGTTGATGGTGTTCTTCAGTTCGAGGATCTCGCCGCGGGCGTCGACGGTGATCTTCTGGGAGAGGTCGCCCTGGGCGACCGCGGTCGTCACCTGGGCGATGTTGCGCACCTGGGAGGTGAGGTTGCCCGCCATGAAGTTCACGGAGTCGGTGAGGTCGCGCCACACACCGGCGACACCGGGCACCTGGGCCTGGCCGCCCAGCCGGCCCTCGCTGCCCACCTCGCGGGCGACGCGGGTGACCTCGTCGGCGAAGGCGGACAGCTGGTCGACCATCGTGTTGACGGTCTCCTTCAGCTGCAGGATCTCGCCACGCGCCGGCACGTCGACCTTCTGGGACAGATCGCCCTTGGCCACCGCGGTCGCCACCTGGGCGATGTCACGGACCTGTGTGGTGAGGTTGCCCGCCATGGCGTTGACCGAGTCGGTCAGGTCGGCCCAGGTGCCCGAGACCCCCGGCACCTCCGCCTGACCGCCCAGCGTGCCCTCGGTGCCCACCTCGCGCGCCACGCGCGTCACTTCCGAGGTGAACACGGACAACTGGTCCACCATGCCGTTGAAGACGGTGGCGATGTCGCCGAGCAGACCCTCCCCGTCGGACGGCAACCGTGTGCCGAAGTCGCCGTCCCGTACGGCGGTCAGCCCGGCCAGAAGCTGACGCAGCTCCCGCTCACCCGGACCCCGATCCACAACCTCGGTCGTCTTGCTGGTCATGCGCACCTCGTTCCGCTCCCCAAGAGTCCTCACACCGAGGACTCGGAACCGCGCCGGGCCCCGCCCATCGCCGCATTTCCGCAGTTCACGGATCTGCGCGACGAGAAAATCCGTCGCAGGGTAACTCAGGTCGCCTGCGGCGAACAAAGCGTCGCGGAAACATCTCAGCTCGCCGAAAAAAGGTCCGCGAGACAGGCATGTGCAAGCCGCCCCGGGGTACTCACCGAAGTTTTCGTACCAGTGGCCGACAGGGCGACCGACGGTCTGGTATGTCCAGTAAGTGAACAGATTGCCCACCATGTGGAATGCCGGGTGACGATCCGGCCCTTCCCGTCCCCCTCCGTGCACCCCCGCGCGGGCCGTCCCCGTCACCCGAAAGCGTCATGACCGCCACCAGCACCACCGAGGCGACCGAGCCGAGCTCCTCGACGACGAGGCCTGGCGGCAGCCTCTGGTCCGCGACCACTTCCCGCCCGGCCTGCGCCGCGAGACGGGCCCTGCTACCGGGCCGCGTGCCGCCCGCCCTGCCGTGCGCGCTCTCGTGCGGCGCGGCTGCGCTCGCGGAGGATCGCCGGGACCAGCAGCCCGGCCACCATCGCCACTCCCAGCGCGTACCCCGGCCACCATGAGAGCGAGCCGCCCTGCGAGGTGTTCGCGGCCGTCGGGTCGTCCGGAGTGCCGGCCGACGGGGCGGTCAGCGCCTGGGCGGAGGCGGTGGCGCCCACCGCGGTCAGTACGACGTCGTTGCCGTCGCCGCCCCTGTAGCTGATGCGGTAGGTGGTGTCGGCGAGTTTCACCGTCGCCCCTTCCCGCAGGTCCGCGAACGTGCCGTCGATCTTCGCTCGGCCCCGGTGGTCGATGACGGTGATCTGCCGGGCGGACGGTGAGCCGGCGTCCGACAGGTCGAGGCCACCCGCCAGCCGCACCCGGCCGGTGACCTTCAACGGGCCTTCGCGCAGGACCAGTTGCCCCTCGGCGTGCTGGCTGTAGTCACCCGTGACCGTGAGCCCGCCCGTCACCGTGCCGTCGTTCGTCACCGGCCCGCGCACCGTGCCCCGGCCGGTGAGGGTGGTCGACACCCGCAGGCCCGCCGGGCCAGGGTCGAGCTGCGCGCCCTGCGTCGTGAGCCGGATCGCCTTGCTGTGGGCGAGCGTTGCGCCGCCGCGCAGGGCCAGGGTGCCGTCGGTGACGGTGGTCGTGCCCGAGTAGGCGACCTCCGCACCGGTCAGCGTGGTCGTCGCGGCGCCCGACTGCACGAGCGAGCCGCTGCCGCCGATCCGGGACAGCGACACGGGCGTCGAGGTGTTGCTGACGACCAGCGTGCCGTCGACCACGATCCGCGTCCGCCCGGTGCCGGTCATCAGTGAACCGTCCCCGCCCGGCTTCCCCGAGCCCAGCCGCAGCACCGCGCCCTTCTCGACGGTCGTCGACCCGTCGTAGTACTGGCGGGCCGCGAACGTGACGTCGTTGCCGCGCGTCCCCGCGATGACGACGTCCCCGGCGCCGGGCGCGGCCAGCGTGTCGTGGTACCGGCCGCCGCCGATGGGGGCCCCGAGCGTCACCGGGCCGTTGTAGTCGAAGGTGAGCAGGGAGCGCCGGCCGCTCGCCTCGTGCAGGTTGATGTAGACGGTGTCCCTGGTGCCCGGCATGAAGATCCGGCGCGTGGTGCCGTCGCCCCACTGGACGTTCGCGCCCTCGATGTTGGTGCCGCGTTTGTTCAGATGGTGCGGTACCGCCCGCCAGTTGAGGCCGGGGTCGCTGAGCGAGGGCTCGGTGTCGCCGCCCCGGTCGCTGTAGCTGTACTGGCCGGTGAGGACCACCTTGCTGCCGGGCCGAGAGTGGACGTTGACGTCGCTGCCGTACTCCCGCTGGTAGAAGTCCTGGCGCAGGGTGATCGTCTGGTTCAGGGGGGTGTCGATGATCCAGGAGCCCTGGTTGAGGATCGCCCGGGCGTTCGGCAGCGCGACGGGGAACTCGGGGCGGCCGGCCGCCGTGCCGGTGCCGTTGTCGATGACGCCGGAGAAGGGGTGCGTTCCGGCCAGGTCGAGGGTGCCCCACATGTTGCGGGGCTGGGTGACCAGGCCCGAGCCGCTGATGGTGCCGAGGTTGAAGGTGCGGGTCAGGGACAGGCGGAGGGTCCCCTCCACCCGGATGTTCAGTTGATTGAGCCGGTAACCAGGGGTGTTGTAAGGGAAGTGGCCGATCAGTCCGCTGCCGCCGCCGGTGCCGTACTGCAGCGTCGCACCGCGCTCGACCGTGATCGCGGGCGGGTCGGGGTTCGTGACCGTGGTGTACGGGTGGTTGCCGCCCCGGGTCGTGACGCGCTGCCGCTGCCGGGCGTCGGGCAGGGTGAAGTCGCTGTCCTTCGTGAGGATCAGCGTGCCGCTGCCGCGCACGGTGAGCGTGCCCTCGCCGTGGAACGCACCGCCGTAGGTGGTCGTCCCGGCCGGCACGGTCACCACCGTGTCACCGGAGAGCGTCACGTCCCGTCCGGCGAGCACGTCGGCGGTGACGTCGCGGATTCCGGCGGCGGAGTCCGCGGCGAGTGAGCCGAAGGGGCGCGTCGGTGTCGAGAGACCGAACACGCGGAAGCCCGAAGGGCTGAGCACGATCGGGCTCTCGACACCGGCTGAGGCGCCCCGCAGGTGCACGGAGCTCAAGAAGAGGGGAGAGGTGAGCGTGAAGGCGACCGCCGCGAGGGCGCCGACGGCCGCTGCTGTCCTGTGGGTATGGCTGCGCACGATAGGGGGACGGGCGGACGGGGCTGCCGATAACAGAAATCGGCAAGCGAATTGGCAAGCGGTTTCCGGCTCGTCGCTCCAGACCCGTTGACCTCCCGGTACCACACCTTTACCTTTTCGACGTTCGGAATGACAGATGTAGTTCGAGATGTCGAACGGAGCAAGCGCACTGCACCGCATCCCCGTTCCCCGTCCCCCCACCCGGAGAGGCGAGTCCGCATGAGCCGCGACCCCGACCTGCCCGAAACCGCCAGCCGCAGACTGATGTTGAAGGGCGCCCTGGCCGCGGGCGCCCTGACAGCGGTCTCCGGTGTGGCCGAGGCGGCCACACCGGCCACACGGGCCAGAACCCCGAAAGCAGCCCCGTACGTGAACCCGCTCGTCAAGCAGCGCGCCGACCCCCACATCCACCGCCACACCGACGGCTTCTACTACTTCACGGCCACCGTCCCCGAGTACGACCGGATCGTCCTGCGCCGCTCCCACACGATCAACGGCCTCGCCACGGCCGCCGAGTCCGTCATCTGGCGGGCCCACACCACCGGCGACATGGCCGCGCACATCTGGGCGCCCGAGCTGCACCGCATCGGCGGCAAGTGGTACATCTACTTCGCCTCCGCGCCCGCCGAGGACGTGTGGAAGATCCGCATCTGGGTGCTGGAGAACAGCAACCCCGACCCGTTCAAGGGCACCTGGGTCGAGAAGGGGCAGATCAAGACCGCCTGGGAGACGTTCTCGCTCGACGCCACCACCGCCGCCGAGCACGTCCCACTGATCGATCTGACGGCCAGGACCAAGGCGCTGGTGGAGTCGCGGGGCGTCGAGGGCTCCAAGTCGCTCTACCTGTACGACGAGAAGCGGGACAACACGCATACGTCCGTTCACGGCGCGACTGTGTACGCGGGTCTGGTGCGCGACGAGTTGGTGGCGCAAGATCTGATACCGGAGGGTCTTTCACGTTAGGCCCCGCCCGAACGGGGAACTCGCCGACAGTCCCCGACCGAAAGCCCCTGGGGCGTCCCGACCGGAACCGGGGCGCCCCAGGCCTGTGCCTTGGGTTCCCATCTGACGTGGAAGCCGGCGGCCCGCGCCGGCGACCCTGGTCCTGATACTGACGTCCGACGGTTCGAGCAGGCCGCATGCAGCAGGCCGCCGCGGCCGCGCGGGGTCAACCCGTCCGGTGTCCCGGAGTCCCGGAGGCAAGATGGCGGCCGATCTCCACCCGGGAAGTGATCTCAAGCTTCCGGAACACGCTGCGCAGATGGAAGTTGACCGTGTGGATCGAGCAGTGCACCCGCGAGGCGATCTGCCGATTGGTCAGACCCGCCGCGGCCAACCGCGCCACCTGTTGCTCCCGCCCGCTGAGGGCCTCCCACCCCGACTCCTGCTCGCCGTCGAGCGGTTCGGGCTGCGCGTCGGCCGACACCACGTGCCAGCTGCCGCGGTGCCGTCCCGGCTCGCTCTGCCACACCGGGGGAGGACCGGCCCGGTCCTCCAGGCTCGCGGCGAGATCGCTCGCCGCACGTGACCTCGCCCAGGCGTGCCGGTGCTGGGTCGCCGCTCTCGCCAGGGCCACCGGGTCGCAGTCGAGCACGCCCCGGACGTGCTCGGCCGACAGGGCCGCGCGGGTCGGCTGCAGTGCCCGTACGTCCTCGGTGACGGCGGCGATGTGCCGGGCCAGGCTGCGCTGGCCGGCGTCCACCGCGATCCGGGCCGCCCATGCCGCCGCCCCGGGCACCGTCGCGAAGAGCCGCACCAGCGGGGCGCGTGGGTCGCGGGCCAGCCGGGTGAGCCGGTGCACGGCCCGTTTCCGGCCGCCGTCGCACTCCTCCCACAACAGTTCCGCCCACGGCACTTCGGGTGCGTACCGCGCGTCCCACGCGTCGGCGCGCCGTTCCGGCAGAAGCCGCCGGCAGGCCTCCAGGCGGGCCCGGGCGGTGGGCAGGTCACCGGCGTACACGGCGGCGATGCTCAACTGCGCCAGCAGCAGCGGCGCGTGCAGGCGCTCCCCCCGCTCCGGTGTCGCGGCCGCCGCGACGTCGTTGACCTGTCCGTTCAGCGCAGACCACAGGCCGCGCTGGATCAGCACCTTGGCCTGCACCCGGGCGAGGCCGGCCTCGATGCCCGGGTAGGGCGCCCGCTCCCACCGCGCGCGGACCCGTTCGGCCAGTGTCTCCGCCTCGGCGTCCTCACCGGCGTCCGCCAGCCGCGCGGCCGCCTCGACCAGCAGGTGCATGCTCCAGAAGGGAGAGGGCACCAGGTCGGCGTGGCGTGCGACCAGACGTGACCAGTACAGTGCCTCCTCCATGTCCCCGGCCCGCGCCCGGCAGTCGGCCAGCACCGAGGCCGCCGCGATCGCCGCCGGATCCTGGTCGATGCCGCCCGCGGCCGCCCCCAGCCGCCGACGGGCGGAAGCCTCCGCCGAGTGGGGCTGCAGCAACGCGCCGGAGAGCACCTTCGCCACGGCCGCGCTCCCGGCGACGGACGGTGCCACCGCGCCCTGCGGCAGCGCCGCCACGGTGGTCACGGTGTCGGCGGGCCGGCCCGCGATGAAGAGCAGTTCGGACAGCAGGCAGCGCAGCCAGCCGACCGACGAACCCGACGGAGTCAGCTGCAGCAGTGCTTCGGTGAGCTGCACCGCGTGCGTGACCGAGGACTCCCGGGCGATGCTGCGCAGGGTCTCGATCGGTACGTCCGCGAGGTCCTGGAGCAGTTCCACCACCCGCCCCACCACGGCCGTCGCGTCATCCCTGGTCATGACGGTCCCCATGCCGCTTTCCCCCGTCTCCCATCGGCTGTGTTTCAGCTCTGTTAGACGCGAGGAGCTTATCGTAGCCGGAGCATGACAGATCGCGATCAAGGTGGCCGGGTCACGGTTTTCGTACGCTGTTCACACACTGTGGCCGAGATGGATTCGACGGGCCGCCCGGATACCGGATTCCACCGCCCCCTCGATCCAGGCGGGCCACTGCGAGCAGTGTTCGCCGGCGAAATGGATACGTCCCTCGGAGCGATTGATATCGGCCGCCAGAGCGGTCTGCTGTTCCGGTTCGAACAGGGCATAAGCGCCCATTGCGTAGGGGTCCTGGTACCAGGAGTGGCTGATTCCCGCCTCGAACTCCTCCAGTATTTCCGGATGGATACGGGCGACGTCGCGCAGTGCCCGTTCCACTCGCTGGTCAGGGCTCATCGCCGACCACTGCAGGGCGTCCTGGCCCCAGGTGTAGCTGGCCAGCAGCACGGTACGGGACCCGGGCGAGTGGGGATGGGCGGGATAGATGACGCGGCGCACCGGAAGGTCGGTCACGGTGGTGCCGCCGCGAATCCCGTCGGTCTCCTCCCAGAACGGGCGGCGTACCTGGAAGAAGATCTTCGTCGCGGCGTCGTAGTGGAGTTGCCGTATGGCCTTCTGTTTTCCGCGCGAGAACGAGGGATTCACCTCGAGCCCGCGCAGTACGGAGAACGGAAGCGTGCAGATGGCCTCGTCACCGGTGAAGGAGACGCGATCGCCGCCCACCCGGGCCCGTACCGTCACCGAAGTGCCGTCCTGTTCCAGCGCGGTGACCTCCACTCCGAAGCGGATGTGGGGCGCGAGCCGTTCGTAAAAGGCCATCGGCAACCGGTCCATTCCACCGACGACTTCCTGCACGTCGTCGTACGCCCCTCCGATCACCTCCCGGAACTCCTGCATGACGGCCGTGTTGAGGGTGGATTCGGAGAACGACATCACGGCGTAGCGCTCGATCGCGCCCTCCGACCAGCCCCGCGCCTTGAGGAAACCACGGATCGAGTACGCGTCGTACTTGGCGGCCAGCGCCTCCAGCGCCTCCCTGCCCTCACGCTGGTAGAGGTCCCGTATCTCCTCGGTGGCCTCCCGCCACATCTCCTCGCGGGTGCGGTTCGCCTCGTACGAGGCCAGCGGGAACGGCAACAGCCCCGGGTTGCCCTCGGCCTCCTCCAGGGTGAGCCGACGGCCGCCGATGTACGCGAGCGTCCTCGGGTCGCGTGCGGTGCCGGGCCGCAGGGCGAGGCCGAACTCCCGGCAGTATCCCAGGGTCAGCGCGTGCACACGCGGGATGCGCATGGCGCCGAACTCGGCGTACAGGCCCGGTGCGAGGTCCCGCACGGTGTGGATGCGACCGCCGACGCGGGCGCGGGCTTCCAGGATCAGCGGTTCGTGCCCGCGGCGCAGCAGCTCGTGGCCGGCCACCAGGCCCGCCATGCCCGCTCCGATGACCAGGACACGCCGACGCGGGCGGGTCGCGTCGGGCAGTCCGTCGGCGGGGACGGCGGCCAGGGCCACGGGAGTGCTCCGCTCGGGCAACGGTTCGGTGGATTCCCAGGGAGTCGTGGTCCTCATGAAGGGGTGCTCTCCGGAGTCTCGCACTGCTTGTCGAAGGGAACGGGCGCCGCGGCGAGCTGTGCGCGCCGCTCGGCCAGGGTGCTGACCGCGGTCAGCAGCAGGGTGAACGCCACCCCGGTGAGGATGGCGGCGCTGGGCGTGGACCGGTCGAGCATCACCGCGGCGAAGACCGCCGACAGCGAGTAACCGATGCCCTGGACGGCGTACATCACCGAGTAGCCCGCGGTGTGCGCGCTGCTCGGCAGCGCCTCACGCAGCGAGAGGTTGCGGGTCACCATGACCACGGCCTGCAGGACTCCCGCCGCGAGGAAGCCCAGGACGATACCGGTCAGGCCCGGGACGAGCGCCACGACGGTGATGCCGGCGGCGGTGCCGACCAGACAGACCAGGCTGTGCGTCCTGGCGGTGCCCGGCCAGGACCTGAGCCCGTAGATGAAGGCGCCGAGGGCGGACAGACCGGCGAACACCATCAGCAGCACGCCCGCCAGGCCGACCGGCAGGTCGCGGTACTGCAGCAGCGGGGTCAGAACCAGCTCGGAGACGGCCATCAGGGACATCGCCGCCGCGCTGGTGACGTAGATGGGCCAGCCGGACAGCACCACGGACGTGGGCGCGCGTTCAGCGCTCTCGGCCGCGTCCGCCTCCACCGCCTTGGCGGAGCGCAGCGCGAACACCATGGCCGTGCCGAGCACGAGGCACAGCGCGCACACCGCCATCGGCACGCCGGGACCGGCCTGCAGGGCGAGCAGCACCACCAGGCCGGGCGCGGCGAGCCACACCAGTTCCGTCAGGATGGAGTCCGCGCTGAACGCCCGGGCGACGTCCTGCTCGTCCACCACGGAGGTCAGCAGCGTGCGCAGCGCGCCGGGGCTCGCGGCGGGCGCCCCGCCGGCCACGAACGAGGCGGCGGCGAGGACGGGCAGCGCCGCGTCGGGCCACAGGGCGAGCGCGGTGAACGCCGCCGAGCCGATGACGAGCCCCGTCGACAGGTGCAGGCGCAGCCGGCGCGGGTGCAGGAACGTGCCCAGGGCCCAGGCGCCCACCACTTCACCCGCGATGAAGAACGCGGCGAGCACGCTGCCCGTGGAGTAACCACCGGTCGCCCCGTGGCCGAGGAAGACCATGGCCAGAGGCGCCATGGCGACGGGCAGCCGGGTCATCGAGGCGGTGAAGGCCCAGGCTCCGGTCTGCCGGGTGAGGATCGTGCGGTAACTCATGGGCTGCTCTCACTTCAGGGCGTACGAGACGGGGGCGGGCGGCGAGGCCGGGTGCGGGACGTGGCGCGGCAGGAGTTCCTCCAGGGTGTCCGCGAGGACGCCGAACCCGTCCGTGCTGAGCACCGACTCCGGGTGGAACTGGAAGGAACGCAGCCCGGGCGCCCGCAGGGCGTGCACCTCGCCCGTCGCCTCGTCCCGGCAGACGTCGACGCAGCGGTCCAGGATCCCCGGCGGCAGGGTGCCGGTGCCGGCGCGGGCGGCGAAGGTGTTGTAGAAGCCCACCCGCACCCGCCGGCCGAACAGGTCGATCTCCCGTCGCAGCCCCTGGTTCGGGCGCTCGCGCCGGACCAGTTCCAGCCCCAGGAGCCCGCTGAGCACCTGGTGCCCGAGGCAGACGGCGAGCAACGGCCGTCGTAGGGCCAGCACGTCGCGCAGGATCGCACGCAGCGCCGCGATCTTCGGATGGGCGAGGTCACGGGGATCACCGGGACCGGGGCCGGCCAGCACCAGGTCGTACGCGGCCGGATCGACGGCCTCGTCGTACCGGCGCACCGTCACCTCCGGTCCCAGCGTACGGATCTGGTGCGCCAGCATGGCGGTGAAGCTGTCCTCCGCGTCGATCACCAGGATCCGGTGGCGGGGGAGGGCGGCCGGAGGGCCGTCCTCGCCCTGTCCGGCCAGCCAGAACCGTGCCAGCCCCGTGTTGCGGTCCTTGAGCGCCCGGCGAACCGCGGGCTCGTCCGCCAGCGGCCGGCGGCCGGTCCCGCGCGAAGCGGCCCCGGGCGGCGGGCCCTGCAGCGCGCGCAGCAGGCCGGCCGCCTTCGCCCGGGTCTCCGCCGCCTCCGCGGCCGGGTCGGAGTGCCGTACCACGGTGGCGCCGACGCCGAGGCTCAGGGCGCCCGAACGGTCGATGTGCGCGGTACGGATGAGGATCGCGGAGTCCAGCTCCGGCAGGCCCCGCGGGTCGGTGCCGATCAGGGCCAGCGCGCCACTGTAATAGCCGCGGCCCTGCGGCTCGTAGCGGGCGATGGCCCGGCAGGCGCTCTCCAGCGGGGAGCCGGTGACGGTCGGGGCGAACAGGGTGCGCCGCAGCACCTCGTGCACGGGCAGCGTGGAGCGGCCCTCGATGAAGTACTCGGTGTGCGCGAGGTGCGCCATCTCCTTCAGCCGGGGGCCGACGACCCGGCCGCCCTCCTCGCACACCGAGGCCATCATCTTCAGTTCCTCGTCGACCACCATGTACAGCTCGTCCGACTCCTTGGTGTCGGCGAGGAACTCGAGCGTTCCGGCGAGGCTCGGACCGTCCTCGGGGAACCGGTAGGTGCCGCTGATCGGATTCATGACGGCCGTACCGTCCCGCAGGCTGATGTGGCGTTCGGGGCTGGCGCCCACGAAGGTGTGCTCGCCCGTGTACACCGCGAACGTCCAGTAGGCGCCGCCCTCCTGGAGCAGCAGCCGGCGCAGCAGGGCGCAGGCGAGCCGGGGGGAGTAGCCGTCGATGCGGGCGGTGAAGGAGCGCCTGACGACGAAGTTGGCGCCCTCGCCGCGCCCTATCTCCTGCGCGATCAGCCGGCGGACGGTGTCGGCGTACGTGTCGTCGTCGACGTCGAACCCGGCGTCCGTCAACGTGATCGGCTCGTCGGGGAGTCCGCGCAGCGCCTCCTGGAGGGGCAGCGTCCACTGCTCGTCCACGGCCAGGGCGAGCAGCGGCGCGTGGTCCTCCGGGAACGCGAAGCCCCGCTCGCCGATCTGACGGTACGGCAGCACCGCGAGCGTCTGGTGACGGCCTCCACGGGGGTCGGGTGCGGGCAGTCGGTCAAGGCTCCGCAGTTCGCTGACGTCGCCGGTGAGCACCTCGA
Organism: Streptomyces sp. NPDC107546; assembly: GCF_055639175.1. NCBI lineage: Bacteria > Bacillati > Actinomycetota > Actinomycetes > Kitasatosporales > Streptomycetaceae > Streptomyces > Streptomyces sp. NPDC107546. The sequence goes on from NZ_JBVKBA010000001.1 coordinate 342,419, forward strand.
CGACTCCGGGGGCGGACTCCGGACGGTGGAGCAGCGCGAAGGGACGGACGTCCGGCCCCTGCCACAGGGTCTGAAGCGGCCTCATTCCGCCCCCTCCCCGCGCAGCAGGGCCTCGACGACCTGCTTGGTGGTCGGTGTCGCCGCGCAGGCGTGGCCCGCGTACGACACGGCCAGGCGGTGGTCCTCGGCGCTGAAGTCGGCCACCGCGTCGGTCACCAGGAACGGCTGGATGTCGTGGCCGAAGGCGTCCACGGCGGTGATCAGACAGCCGAGGTGCGCGTAGACACCGCAGACGATGAGCTGGTCGCGGCCCGCGGCGCGCAGCAGGTCCAGGAGCGGGGTCCGCTGGAAGGCGCTGTAGCGCCACTTGGTCAGCACCCGGTCAGCCGCGGCCGGTGCGAGCTCGTCGACGACGAGCCGGTCCTCGGGGGCGGCGGCCATGCCGGGACCCCAGAACGCCCCGAGCAGCCCGCGCTGTTCCTCGGTCATGCCGCCGGGCTGAGCCGTGTAGAAGACGGGCACGCCGACCGAGGCGCACGTCTGACGCAGCAGCACCGCGTTGGGCAGCGCCACCGACAGCGGCGGGACGTCCTGGCGGAACGGGCGCAGGAAGTACCGCTGCATGTCGTGGACGAGCAGCGCGGCACGGCGCGGGTCGGGACGCCAACCGGTGCGGTCGGCTCCGGTGAGGGCCTCCACGGGCAGGTCGTAGGGGGCGATGGGGTCGATCGAGGTCATCGGACGTCCTCCTCGGTCCCGGGCGCGCCGGCGCACCGCCACGCCTCCACGGCGGCCAGCGCCTGGGCGCGGTTGAGGCGGGGATCGCACAGTGTCGTGTAGGCGGCGGGGTCGTCGGGCCGTGCCTCCGAGGCGTGCCACAGGCATTCGGCGACCGGTTCGGGGGTCGCCTCCAGGTGCAGGCCGCCGGCCACGCCGCCCGACGCCTGGACGGCGGCGCAGAAGGCCCGTATCTCGGCCACGGCCGTGGCGACGACGCGGGTCTTCAGACCGTCCGGCGCGGTGATCGTGTTGGCGTGCAGCGGGTCGCACAGCCACAGCACCGGGTGGCCGGCCGCGCGTACGGCGGCGACGAGTCCGGGCAGCCGGCGGGCCGCCTGGCCGGGCCCCATCCGGGCGATCAGGGTGAGCCGGCCCGGCGTGCGGTGCGGATCGAGCAGGGCGCACAGCCGCAGCAGCGCGGCGGTGGTCATGGTGGGGCCGACCTTGCACGCCACGGGGTTGGCCACCTCCGCGAGCAGCCGCACGTGGGCGCCCTCCGGGTCGCGGGTGCGCTCGCCCACCCAGGGCCAGTGGGTGGAGGTCAGCAGCAGCCGGCCGTCCGGGGTCCGGCGGGCGAGGGGCAGCTCGTAGTCGAGCACCAGGGCCTCGTGGCTGGTCCAGATCCTGCGGTGCGGCACACCCGGCGCGCCGTGCTCACGCAGGAACTCCACCGCGGTGCGGGCCGCCGCGTAGCAGGTGAGCAGCCGGCCGGGGTCCGGTCTGCGGGCCGCCGGGTCGGGGTCGGGGGCGTTGACCATCAGGCCGCGGAACGACGGCAGGGCGACACCGTCGACCACTTCGGTCGCCCGGGACCGCGGCTTGGCGAACTGGCCGGCGATGCGTCCGACCGCCACGGTCTCGCGGCCCGTCGCGGCGCTCAGCGCAGCCGCCAGGGTGCTCAGCAACTCCGCCTTGGCCGAGAGCCGTTCGGGTACGCAGTGTCCGGGGTCCTCGGCACAGTCCCCGGCCTGGACGACACCGAGGGCGCCGGAGGCCGCCTCGGCGAGCAGTGCGCCGAACGTGTCGGCCTCGTCCTCGTCGACAAGTCCGGGGAGTTCGGTCAGGGTCTTCACGGCGGGTTCCGCCGTCTGGTGCCACTCCGGCTGCTGGTGGGCCGGGAACCGCCGCCAGTGCCGGATCTCGTCGTCCGGCAGGGGCCTCAGGCCGACGCCGGAACCGGCGAGCGCCTGTCCATTCACCTCATGGTCTCCTCGATCGACCGGGCGGAATACGCACCGGAAGCCTACGGAGGGGTGATCCGAAAAGCACCTACTCACTTGGGTAGGTGGGCGGTGATCCGCCTTTCTCCCGACCTACCCGGTCGAGTAGTTGCTGGAATTCGAAGGGCCCCTGGATCCTGTCCTTCGGCGTCGGTCGCTCACAAGGCGGAACCTTACCCGGAGGCAAGCACGACAATGGCCAAAATCATCATCGGAAACCAGCTGACCGAGGAGACCGTCGAAGGCGACCGCGCTCTCCCGGCCGAGTACCTCACGTACCTCGCCGCGGTGACCCACCGCCTGGCCTGGTGCGCGGGGGCGAACGACATCATCGTGCTGCCCACCGAACCGGACCCGGAATTCCTCTCGTACGTGTGGCGGAGGCTCGGCATCGAGGATTCCCGCCCGGTTGTGCTGGTGCCGCCGCCGGGCCGCCAGGGAAGTGCACTGCTCTACGACGACCGGCTGCATCATCCGGAATTCATCGGGCAATTGCAGAAGCTCGCGGCCGAACGCGGCGCCGACCGGCTCTTTCCCTTCTATGTGGATGCCGCGACAACAGGCCTTGCGGAATCCCTGGAACTGAAGGATCCACTGCCCGCGGCCGCCTTCCTGCGAGCCGGCGGGAACGAACTCGTCAACAGCAAGACGTTCTTCCGTACGCTGGCCGCCGGGATCGGCATACCCGTGCCCCAGGGCCGCACCGTCGCCTCCGTCGACGAGGCGGCGGAGTTCGTCCGGCCGCTGCTGCGCGCAGGGCAGCCGGTGATCGTCAAACAGGACGTGCACGGCGGCGGATACGGCAACGAGATCCTGACACCGGCCGAGGGCCTTCAGGGGTACGGCGCCGAGCGCGTCACCGTGCTCGACCCCCTCGACGACACCGCCCTGCTCCGGCATCTGGCCGGGTCCTGGGACCGCTACAGCCACGACGGCCGCCGCCGGGTCGTCGTGGAGGGGTACATCGACGGCTCCGTCCCCATCTACATCGAGCTGTACATCACCGACGAGGACGTCACCACCGTCGGCTACGGCGAGATGCGCATGGCGCCCGTCAACAACGGCCTGGTCATCCCGCCGCCCTCGGCGGACCTGCCGTCCTTCCCGGGCTTCCTGGACCACGCCCGGCGCATCGGCGACACCGTGCGGGCCCTCGGCTACCGGGGGCCGATGAGCATCGACGCGATCGTCGTGCCCTCCGGGGAGATCCTCTTCAACGAGTTCAACGGACGCGTCGGCGGCTCCACGCACATCCACCGTATCGGCGCCCATCTGCTGGGCCCCGAGCACTGGCGCGACCGCGCCCTCATCGCCCGCAGCCGCTGCGGCTGGGACTCCCTGGCCCGGGCGGTGGCGACCCTCGAGGAGCACGGCCTGGCGTTCGACCCGGCGACCAGGACCGGGGTCGTCATCGCCGGTGACAGCCACGGCACGCCCGGCCCCTCCGGGCAGTGCCTGATCGTGGCGCCCGACCTGCCCGAGGCACAGGCCATGGAGGCCCGGCTGATCCGGGTCCTGGGCCTGGAGGACGACTGATGCGGACGGCCCTGGTGACCGGGGGTGGTTCCGGCATAGGACGGGCCACGGCCGTCGCCCTCGCGGCCCAGGGGGCGAAGGTGGTCGTGGCCGGCCGACGAGCACACACGCTGATCGAGACCGTCAAGGCGATCGAGGAGAACGGCGGCACCGCCTCCCACGTCCTCGCCGACATCACGCTCCCCGAGGAGGCGGCCCGCGCGGCCGGTGCGGCCGTCGACCGCTACGGCAGCCTGGACACCGCGGTCAACTGTGCCGGGCTGCCGTCCTGGGGCCTGGCGGCCGACATGGCGCCCGCCGAGTGGGAGGAGGTCGTCTCCGTCAACGTCAACGGCACCTGGCTGTGCATGAAGTACGAGATCGAGCACATGCTGCGCCAGGGCGGCGGCACCATCGTCAACGTCTCCTCACGGATCGGCCCGCACATGCGCGTGACCCACCAGTCCGCGTACGCGGCCAGCAAGTCCGCGCTCAGCACGCTCACCCGCTCCGCGGCCCGCGAGTACATCCCGCACGGCATCCGCATCAACGCGGTCAGCCCCGGCCCCACCGACACCGCGATGGCCGTCTGGCCCGGTGAGACCCCCGCCGACCGGGACGACCGGGTGGCCCGCGACATCCCCGCCGGCCGTCTGGCCCGCCCCGAGGAGATCGCCGCCGCGGTGCTGTGGCTGGCCTCGCCGGCCGCGGCCTTCGTCGTGGGCCACGACCTGGTGATCGACGGCGGACTGAGCGCCTAGGGCCGCTCGCCGGATCATGCCATGCCCCGGTCTGACGCACACGAAAGACCCTGGCCACCCACGTGCGCGTCACGGGGCGCGCCCCCGCCCGCGACCGGCCCGATCCACCGCACACCGCCCGGCCCGCACCAGAGAGGACGACCATCCATGTCCGCACTCCGTGTGGCCGTCGTCGACGGCTACTCCACCGGGGCGCAGCTCGTGAAGGAACTGCTCGACCGCGGCGCCGAGGTGCTGCACGTGCGCAGCGGCCCCACCGTCGCCCCGTACTACGCTCCCACCTTCCATCCCGCCGACTATGCCGAGGACCTCGGCTACGACCCCGACCCGCAGGCGGTCGCGGCCCGACTCACCGAGCGCGGCGTGCGGCACGTCGTCGCCGGCACCGAGAGCGGCGTCGTCCTGGCCGACCGGCTGGCGCAGCTGGCCGGCCTGCCGGGCAACGACGTCGGCCTGGCGCCCGCCCGGCGCAGCAAGTTCCGTATGGCCGAGGTGCTGCGCGCGGCCGGCCTGGACGCCCCGCTCAGCACGCTGGTGACGTCCGCCGACGAGGCGGCCCGGTGGTTCACCGGCAGCGGACTGGACGCCGTGGTGGTCAAGCCGGTCGACAGCGCCGGCTCCGATCACGTCCGCATCTGCCGTACGGCTGCCGAGGCGCGGCGGGCCGCCGCAGCCGTGCTGGACACGGCGAACCTCTTCGGCCACCGCAACGACACCGCCCTGGTCCAGGAGTTCCTTCAGGGACCGGAGTACTACGTCAACACGGTCTCCGTGGGGGGCCGGCACATCGAGGTGGAGACCTGGCGGTACACCAAGGACCGCACCCCCGAGGGCGCGCCGGTCTTCGACTTCGAGGAACCCGCCGACCCCGGGGCACCGGAGATCCGCGACCTCCACGCCTACCTGTGGCGGGCGCTGACCGCGCTCGGCATGCGCACCGGCGCCGCCCACAGCGAGGTGGTGCTCACCGCCCGCGGTCCGGTGCTGATCGACCCTGGCGCCCGGCTGGGCGGGGGAGTGCTGCCCTGGGTCTCCGCGAAGCTCGCGGGCCACTCCCACGCCGGCCTGCTCGCCGCCGCGATCGCCAACCCGGCGGAGCTGTCCGCGGCCCGGTTGCCGTTGCGCTGGGAGCAGCCCGTCCGCTACGTCTCCCTGATCAACCACTTCCCCGGCACGGTCCGCGACCTTCACTGGACGTCCCGCTTCAACGGGCTGCCTACCGCGGTGGCCGTCGCCGCCGTCGCCCGTCCCGGGGACGAACTGCCCCGCACCCGCGACCTGTTGACCTCACCCGGCTTCGTCTATCTCAGCGCCGCCACCCGGGAGCGGATCGAGGCGGACTACCAGACGATCCGCACCTGGGAGCGCAGCCCTCTGTACACGTCATGACGCAAGGAGGCGAGGAGCGGCATGGGGACGCTTGTGATCAGCAATCTGGGCAGGCTCATCACCGGCCATCCCGACGACGTCGGGGTCCTCGGGCCACCGGCGGCCTTCCAGCCGCCCTACCTGCGCTATCTCCAGGCGCAGTCCCATCGCACCGTGTGGTTCGCCCGTCCCGGTGACGTGCTGCTCGTCCCGACCCCCGTCGACGGCGCGTTCCTGAGCCATGCCACGGCACTGCGCGGCTTCACGCCCGACGATCTGGACGTGCTGGTGCACGAGCCGGGCGCCGGCTTCGCAGACCGGCTGCGGGAGGCGGTGCGGCGCCGGGGCGTGGACCGTGCCTGGCCGTACTACTACGACCGTACGGCGGCCGCGCTGATGCGTGGACTCGGCCTGCCCGTGGCCGACTTCGCGGCACAGGGCGGCGCCGAGCTGCTCAACAGCAAGGTGATGTTCCGCGCACTCGCCGCGGGCGCGGGCGTACCCGTCGCCGAGGGCCGGGTGCCCGTCTCCCGGGCCGACGCCGAGGAGTTCGTCCGGACACTGCTGGCGGACGGGCGCAGCGCCGTCGTGAAACAGGACTTCCACGTCGGCGGGCTCGGCAACGAGATCGCGAGCCCGGCCGCGGGGCTCCTCCCGATCGGCGCCAACCGGGTCGAGACCTGCACGGACGAGGAGGCCGTGGCGCGGTTCGTCGCCCGCCAGTGGGGTGCCGACGACACACCGGGCCGCCCCCCGATCGTCGTCGAGCACTACGTCCCCGACTGCCGGTCGGTCTACGCCGGCTACCGGATCGACGAGAGCGGGGTGTCCCTGTACGGGCACGGCGAGATGCGCATGACGCCCGTCATCAACGGGCTGATCACACCGGGCCCTTCGGCCGGCACGGCGGAGTTCGCCCGCTTCCTGCGCCACGCCGAGCGGCTGGCCGGTGCTGTGCGCGCCCTGGGCCACCGGGGGCAGCTCAGCGTGGACGGCGTGCTGACGCCCGACGGCGACACGTTCCTCACGGAGATCAACGCCCGCTCCGGCGGCGCCACGCACGACCACTGCATCCTGCGCACACTGGTCGGCCGGGACGACCGGGTGCTTCTGGACCGCCGTCGCTGCGACTTCCCTCCCCTCGGCACACTGCTGTCGGAGCTCCACGCGCAGGGCCTGGCCTTCGACCCGGTGAGCCGCACGGGTGTGGTCGTCACGGTCCACGACGGCGGCACCGGCTCGGAGACCGGCGAGTTCGCCGTGATCGCGGAGGACCTGGCGGCCGCCGAACAGGCGGAGAAGGCGGTCGAGGCCCTGCTGCACGGGTGGGACGGTGACGCGGCGGCGGGGAGTGCGGGCCGGGGCAAGGGCACGGGCACGGACACCGACACCGACACCGACACGGCGACAGGGGACACGGCATGAGGATCGGCATCTCCACCTTCGTGACCGACGAGGGCATCGGCCCCGTCGACCTCGGCAGGGCGCTGGAGGAGCGCGGATTCGAGTCGCTGTTCGTCGCCGAGCACACGCACATCCCGGTCAAGCGGGAGACCCCGTACGTCCCCAACCGCGAGATGTACTGGCCGGCGTACGGCGAACTGCCGAGGATCTACTACCGGACCATTGATCCCTTCGTCACGCTCACCGCCGTGGCCACCGTGACCCGGCGCCTGCTGGTGGCCACCGGCGTCGCTCTCGTCGTCGAGCGGGAACCGATCAACCTGGCCAAACAGGTGGCCTCCCTGGATCTGCTCTCGGGGGGACGGCTGCTCGTCGGCGTGGGCGCCGGCTGGAACCGCGAGGAGATGCGCAACCTCGGCACCGACCCGCGCACCCGCATGGCCCTGATGCGTGAGCGCGTCCTCGCGATGAGGGAGATCTGGATGCGGGAGGAGGCCGAGTTCCACGGCGAGTTCGTGGACTTCGACCCCATCAGGTCCTGGCCGAAGCCGGTGCAGCGGCCGCATCCGCCCGTCCTGGTCGGCGGCGACGGGCCCGGTGTCCTCGACCGTGTCCTGGAGTACGGCGACGGCTGGGTGCCGATCCTCGGCAAGTCGGTCGACGCACTGGCCGCCCGGATCGCGGAACTCGGGGTGCGCGCCGAGGAAACGGGCCGCGCCCCCGTTCCCGTGACCGTCTACGGCGTACCGCCCGACCGCGAGGTGCTGGCCGGCCTCGCCGAGGCGGGCGCGGACCGGGCGCTGCTGCAGCTGCCGACCGCACCCAGGGACGAGTCGCTGCGCGAACTCGACCGGTTCGCGGTGTTGAAGGACAACCTCTGAAACCGGTGCGACGGAGAGGAAGAAGACCGATGCTTCCACCGGTCGACTACAGCCGACGCCTCTTCGCGGGCTACGCCCGCGGACGCGCGCTGACCGAACGGACCGCGGCCGTGTGGCGGGCGGCGTTCACCCGCCACGCGCCCCCCGAACGCCCGCTCACCGTCCTCGACCTGGGCTGCGGAGTGGGCCGCTTCACCCCGCTGCTCGCCGAACTGTTCGGTGGCCCGGTGTACGGGGTGGAGCCCGCCGGCCGGATGCGCGCGGTCGCCGAGACCGACAACGCGCACCCCGCCGTCACCTATCTGGCCGGCGACGCGGGTGCCGTACCGCTCGGCACGGACACCTGCGATCTGGCGCTGCTCTTCCTGGTCTTCCATCACGTGCCGGACCGGGCCGCGGCCACCGCAGAACTCGCCCGCGTGCTGCGTCCCGGCGGCAGGGTGCTGTTGCAGAGCAGCTTCTCGGGCCGTCTGGAGGAGCGGACGTGGTTCCGCTACTTCCCCCGCGCCCGCGAGGTGGAGGACGCGATGTTCCCGACGTACGAGGAGGTCGTCGCGGTGTTCACGGCCGCCGGGTTCGCACTCGACGGCGTCGACCGCGTCGAGTGCGAGGTCGCGCCGTCCCTCGCTGCGTACGCGGACAAGCTGCGGCATCGCGCCGTCCCGACCTTCGAGTACCTCGACGAGGACGAGATCCGGGCCGGCTTCGCGGCCCTCGACGCGGACGTCGCCCGGGCCGGTGACACGGGCCCCGTCCGGGAACCGGCCGACCTCCTGGTGTTCCGCCTGGCATGAGGTGCTCCGCGCCCCGGCCCAGGCGCGGCTTGATCTCGGCAGCGGGTGCCGTTGCGGCCCGCCGCGATCAGGGTGACGTGGTGGCCTCGGGCGACCAGCGCGTCGGTGAGGTCGGCGCACATCGCCTCGATGCCCCCGTAGCCGCGCGGCGGGAGCTCGAACCACGGCGGCGCGACCATGGCGATACGAAGCGGCCGGTTGCTCACGTACGGCTCCTTTCGTCATGGGTGAGCCTTGGGGTCGCGCCCCTGCCGCTCACGGTCGCGCCCGGGCCTCCGCGCACGGCACGGCGACGCCTCGCCACGGCGTGCCATGTCATGCCCGGATGCGCGGGCGGCGGATGTGGGTGTCACCGGCCGCGGACGGCGTCGACCGCGGCGGCGGTTCGGGAGGAGGGAAAGTCGCCGGGGGAGTGCGCGGTAACGCCGCGGTGTGTCAGCGTGGCGGGTCCACCGCCGTGCAGGCGCACCGCTCCCGGGTCACCGCCACGCCGGACGGCAGCCCGGTGACCTCGGCGGTGCCGTCCTCGGTGTCCGTCACACCGACCCGTGCCGTGCCCAGCGGTACGTCGGTCAGGCGCAGGGCGCCGAAGCGGGTGGGCAGGTGCGGGTCGAGGCGGACCATGCCGTGCGGAACGCACACCTCGGTGCCCAGCAGCACGCGCAGCAGGTACAGGGGCGTGGCGGACGCCCATTCAACTTTCCTGCAAGTCCGTGCACTGCTTCCGCGGTTCGCCGGGATCGGGACCCGAGCAGCCGAACCCGCAGGCCACTTCCCGTAATGGTTTGACGAAGTCCTGTCGGATATCTTGACACCTCTGGCCGACTGCGGCGAGGCTCTCGCCCGAAAGGTGATCGTCCGAGCGTGACCGCACGTCAGGCTGCCATGGCTTCGGCTCCGTGCCTGCCGTGCCGCCCCAGGGCGCCGCAGGTTCTTCCTCCCCGGTCCGCGGTTTCGCGCGTCCGTACGCCGTCTCGCACCCCACCCGCACAGGAAGGTCCCCGCACATGTTCCGCTCCGCCCGCAGGGCCGCACAGCGCACCAGCAGGATCACCCGCACCGTCATCGCAGCGGCGGTCGCCCTGAGCAGCGGTGCCCTCATCGGCCTGGCCACCGTCCCGGCGTCGGGCGCCGACCGACCGGCCGCCTCCCTCAACCCCAGCCAGTTCAACGGCGTGAACTGGGCCGACCCCCGCGACAACTACGCCAACGACCCCGTGGTCCTGTCCGGTCTGAGCCTGTCCGACGACTACGCCACCACCTACGCCAAGGCCGGCGGCGTCATCAAGGGATTCCGCAAGAACCTCCAGGCCAACACGGTGCGGCTGCCGATCAACCCCTACACCGTGAACGGCTCGTACTGGAACTCCTACCGCGCCGTCATCGACGCGGCCACCGCCCATGGCTTCAAGGTCATCCTCAGCTACTGGGAGGGCACCGGGGCCCAGAAGGACGGGTTCGTCGACAACCTGCCGCACTTCTGGCGCATGTGGGGCACCGTCACCAGCGCCTACCAGCGCAACCCGCTGGTCTACTTCGAGCCGATGAACGAGCCGCACGGCTACACCGCGCAGGAGTGGGCCGACCTGGCGGCACAGTGGATCGGCACCTACCCGTCCGTCCCCAGGAACAGGATCTTCGTCAGCGGCAGCGGCTACAACGACAGCGTCGTCAGCGTCTGCGCGGACCACCGCCTCGACGGCACGTACCTGTCCCTGCACCACTACGGCTTCTGGAAGCAGAGCGCCACCTACTCGCAGTGGGTCAGCGACCTCAAGGCGCGCATCGGCTCGTGTGCCCCCCGCACGGTCGCGGACGAGTTCGGCGCTCCCATGACGACCGGCCTGGACTACAACCAGCCCGCCTCGGTCAGCACCGACCCGAACTCGGTGGCCTTCATCCAGGCCGACACGGACGTCTTCCGGGAGCTCCACATGGGCTCGGTCTACTGGCCCGGGCTGCGCACCGGCGACATCTACAGCATCCAGACCCTCACCGGCAGCGGCACCCACCTGGGCCTCGCCACCACCAACGCCTCCGGCGCGGACCGCCTGGCCTGGGCGTGGGGCAAGGGGCACCCGGCGACCGAGAACTGACGCGAGAACTGATCGAGAACCAGCGGGGCCAGTGTGTGAGCGCCACGTGCAGGGCATCCACGGCCTTGCCCCAGGACGCCTGTACGACACGTGGCGCTCGGAAGCCGCCGGTCGCCTCCAGGGCGCGGCAACCGCGCGAAGGCGGCCGGCGCTCCCCCCGGCGCGTCCGGCGACGGCGGCCGCGATGTGGTCGGTCATCTCGCCGCCTGCCGGCAAGGCGATGTGGGTGCGCAGGTCCTGCACATTCCTGACGTGCAGACAGAGGCCGGCGTCCTTCACGCCGAAGTGGCGGGCCACGCGCTACACGGCTGCCAGGAGTGCCCAGGCGGTCGTGCCATGCCGCGTGTGATGCACTCCGCAGCGCTGGGTCAGCGTCTCCACCATCCACAGGCCCCTGCCGCTCTCCGTCATGCTGCCGTCGCGGGCGGGCCGTGCGTTCGGCCGTCGCCACCGCCCGCTGTCGACGACCTCTATCCTCAGCTCGGAGGGGCCGCGGAAAAGGCGCAAGGTGAGTTCGGAGGCACCGCTGTGCACAACGGTGTTGGTGACGAATTCCGAGATGACGACGTCTGCCGACTCGGCCGTCGCTTCCCCGACGCCCCATGCCGCCAGCCGGCTGCGTGCGAAGGCCCTGGCCCGCGCCGGCGTACGCCGCTCGGCGGGCCAGGTGCAGCACGCGGTCGCCGACGCCCTGGCGTCCTCGGGGCGGCGCGGGGGAGTGGGCAGGGGTGACCCGCCGCCGCGGTTCGGCAGTCGGTCAAGCGCGGGCATCACTCTCACCTCCCTGGCGCACCGGCCCTGGACGCCGGTGGAGAGGTTCCCTGCACGACAAGGACCTCCAACGTGCGCGGGCCGTGCACGCCTTCGACCCGCTCGAGTTCGATGTCACTGGTCGCCGACGGGCCTGAGACGAACGTCAGCGGCCGTGTCGGGTCCAGCCCGGCGAGTGCTTCGGGCACGGATGCCACGACCTGCTCGGTGCGCACGATGCACAGGTGGTAGTCGGGCAGCAGGGTCAGCGCGCGCCGTCCCTGGCCCGCGCCGCCGTCCAGCACGAGCGTTCCGGTCGAGGCGATGGCGGAGGCCGCCGTGGTGACCACCCCACCGGTGCGCTCCAGGTCGGCCACCGGAAGCCGGGGAGTGTCGCTGAGCACCCGGTCCGGATCCAGCGCGGAGCGCCACGGACCGGGGAAGCCCTCGGGGACCACCACGCAGTCGGCCCCGCGTGCGGCGACGGCCTGACGCACGGCCCCGGCGACCTCGTCCGGGGCCACCCGCCGCACGACGGCCCCGTAGTCGCCCAGCCGCTCGGCCAGGAGGTCCACCGCGGCGGACGACCCGGGCGGCGGCATGCCGCCAAGGGAGTAGTCCCGCGGCACGGGGACGTCCTCGGGGCGTTCACCGGCCGGGACGTCCGCCAGTGCGCGGCGGATGCGGTCCAGCACCTCGGTGCGTGCGTTCATGGGGGTCTCCTCACGTACGGAGCGGCCTGGAGGCCGGCAGTCAGCGGTCTTCGCCCAACGGGGAGGGGCCCGCGGGTCCTTGGTCCTCGGGCCGGGAATGTCGGTGGGTTCTCCTCCACCAGGCCCGGAAGCTCTCGGCGGCCGGGGCCGGCGCGTCACGGGCGTCGGTCCACCCGGCCGCCGGGCCGGGCAGGCGTCCCACCTTTCCGCCACGGGTGACCAGCCGCCCGGCCACGGAGGCCGTGCGCTGCGCGGCCGCCAGGCGGGACGGGCCGGAGAGCACCCAGCGTGCGGCCGCCATCGCCATCCGCTCCGGGTTCGGCAACAGCCGCCCGCGCTGCTCGTCGACGACCCGGGCCCGCAGATGGACCAGCACCTCCGGGATGTCGATCTTGACGGGGCAGACCTCATAACACGCGCCGCACAAGGTGGAGGCGTACGGCAGCGAACGGTCCACCGCCGAGGCCGTGCCCCTCAGTTGCGGGCTGAGCACGGCACCGATCGGGCCGGGGTAGACGGACCCGTAGGCGTGACCGCCCACGCGCTCGTAGACGGGGCAGACGTTCAGGCAGGCCGAGCAGCGGATGCAGTTCAGTACCTGCCGGCCGATCGGGTCGGCGAGTGCGTCGGTCCGGCCGCCGTCCACAAGCACCAGATGGAAGGTGCGCGGTCCGTCGTCGGCAGTCGTTCCGGTCCAGGTGGAGGTGTACGGGTTCATCCGCTCCCCGGTGGAGGAGCGGGGCAGCAACTGCAGGAAGATCTCGAGGTCCTGCCAGGTGGGGACGACTTTCTCGATGCCGGCCACCGAAATCAGCGTCTCCGGCAGAGTCAGGCACATCCGCCCGTTGCCCTCCGATTCGACCACGACCGCGGTTCCGGTCTCGGCGACGAGGAAGTTCACGCCCGAGACGGCCACCTTCGCCCGCAGGAACTTCTCCCGCAGGTGCGACCGGGCGGCCGCTGCCAGCCGCTTGGGGTCGTCGTTCAGATCGGCGGGTGCGGCGGTGCCGTGCGTGCCCATCGTCTGAACGAAGATCTCCCGGATCTCCGCACGGTTGCGATGGATCGCGGGCACCAGGATGTGCGAGGGGCGGTCCTCACCGAGCTGGACGATCAGTTCAGCCAGATCCGTCTCGTATGCCGCGATACCCGCCTCGGCCAGCGCGGCGTTGAGGCCGATCTCCTGGGTGACCATCGACTTGACCTTGAGGACCTCCCGTTCACCGGTCGCGCGTACCAGGTCGACGACGATCCGGGAGGCCTCCTCGGCGTCCCGCGCCCAGTGCACCTGCCCGCCGGCCGCCGTGACCCGCTCCTCCACCTGCAGCAGATAGCGGTCCAGATGGCGCAGCGTGCGCTCCTTCACGGCCCGCCCCGCCTCGCGGAGCTCCTCCCAGTCGGCCAACTCGCCCACCGCCTCGGCCCGCTTGCCGCGGATGGCGGTGGTGGCGTGCGCGAGATTCCCGCGCAGCCGGGTGTCGGCCAGGGCAGTGCGGGCGGCGTCGGGGAACGCCGGCATGCCCAGGAACGTCGTGTCCTTCACCGGGCTTCCCTCCCTTCGGGGTTGTCGCAGGACGCCGGCGCGTGCGGCGCAGGCGTGCCGGCCGGTGCCGCCGCGGTCTCGGTGGCGGCCAGGATCTCCGCGAGGTGCAGGGTGCGGACCCCCGTGCGCAGTCGGGACAGCAGCCCGCCGATGTGCATCAGGCAGGAGTTGTCGCCCGCGCACACCACCTCGGCGCCGGTGTCGAGCACGTGCCGTACTTTGTCCGCGCCCATCGCCACGGAGGTGTCGGCGTTCTTCAGCGCGAACGTGCCGCCGAAGCCGCAGCACTCCTCGGCTGCCGGGAGTTCGACCAGATCGATGCCGCGGACAGCACGCAGCAGAGTGAGCGGCCGGTCGCCCACGCCGAGCATCCGCAGCGAGTGGCAGGTCGGGTGATAGGTGACCCGATGCGGGAAGTACGCCCCGACATCCGTCACCCTCAGCACGTCGACCAGGAACTCCGACAACTCATACACCCGCGGCATGCCCTGGACGGCCGCCGCGAGCCGGGCATCGCCCGCCGCCTGGGCCACACGCCCGTGGTACTCGCGCACCATGGCCGCGCACGAACCCGACGGGGTGACCACCGCGTCGTATCCGGCGAACACCTCGGTGAAGCGCTGCACAAGAGGCACGCACTCGCGCTGGTAGCCGGTGTTGAAGTGCATCTGGCCGCAGCAGGTCTGTCCCTCGGGGAAGTCCACTTCGCAGCCCAGACGCTGAAGCACCGTCACCACCGCCCGTCCGGTCGCGGGGAAGAGGGTGTCGTTGAAACAGGTGATGAACAGGGCGATCCGCATGTATTCCTCCTATGCGCGGCGGCGCGTTACGGCAGCATCCACGCCAGGACGTTGGACTGCAGGAAGACCAGCAGGCACAGAGCCAGCAGGAGCAGCAGGCTCCATCGGATGGCCGCTCTGAACAGCTCCGCCTCGCGGCCCGTCAGCCCCACGGCGGTGGCCGCGATGGTGAGGTTCTGCGGACTGATCATCTTGCCGACGACGCCGCCGGAGGTGTTGGCGGCCACCAGCAGCGTCGGATCGAGGCCGGCCTTGGTGGCGGCGGTCTGCTGCAGCGTCGCGAACAGCGCGTTGGCCGAGGTGTCCGATCCGGTCACCGCCGTACCGAGCCAGCCGAGGACCGGCGACAGGAACGCGAAGGCCGTACCCGCGCCGGCGATCCAGGTGCCGATGGTGATGGTCTGGCCCGACAGGTTCATCACGTACGCCAGCGCCAGGACGGCTGCCACGGTCAGCATCGCCCAGCGGAGTCTGGCGGCCGTGTCGGCGAACTCACGGCCCGCACGCGCCGGGCTCACCCGGTACAGCACGGCGACCACGATGCCCGACAGGACGAGCAGGGTGCCGGGTGAGGAGAGCCAGGGAAAGACGTAGACCGTGGCGGACGACGGCTTCCCGGCGGCGGTGAGGACCTGCCCGTCGAGTCCGGGCCAGGCGATCTTGAGGTCGGTGGAGGCGAGGAATTCCTTGACCGGGGCGACCAGCTTGGCCACCGAGAAGATCACGATGATGATCAGATAGGGAGCGAAGGCCATCGCGATCCGCTCGGCGTCCGGGTGCTGCGCTCCCGTCCGGCCGGGTGCGGGGAGGGCGTGGGTGGTGGCGGCGCCCCCGGTTCCCGGCCGGGCGGGAACCGCGGCCGGTCCGCCCGTGGCGTCGGCGGGCGAGCCAGGGCCGCCCGCTGCGCTCTCCGCGTCGCCGCCCTCGGCCTGGGCACGCAGATCGGCGCTCGCCCGAGCCCCGCCCTGCGGCCGCCAGACACGCAGGAAGAGGACGGCGGCGACCAGCCCGGCGAGCGAGGCGACGATGTCGGTCAGCTCCACGGACAGGTAATTGGAGCTGACGAACTGGGCCAGCCCGAACACCGCACCGCACACCAGCGCCGCCGGCCAGGTCTGCCGCACGCCGCGCCGACCGTCGACCAGAGCCACCAGCAGCAGCGGCACGAACAGCGCGAGCAGCGGCGTCTGGCGTCCCGCATAGGCGCCGATGTCCGTGTAGGGGATCTTGGTGAGGTTGCCGGCGGTGATGATCGGGATCGCGATCGCGCCGAATGCGACCGGGGCCGTGTTGGCGACCAGGACCGTCACGGCCGCCCGCATGGGGGCGAAGCCGAGCCCCATGAGCATCACTCCGGTGATCGCCACCGGTGCGCCGAATCCCGCCAGTGCCTCGAGGAGCCCTCCGAAACAGAAGGCGATGATGATCGCCTGAATGCGGGGGTCGTCGCTGATCAGGCCGAACGCTCGGTGCAGGTCCTCGAACCGGCCGCTGACTTCGGTCAGCTGATACACCCAGATCGCCGCCAGCACGATCCACATGATCGGAAACAGCCCGAAGGCCGCTCCCTCACTGGCCGACAGCAGGGCGAGACCTCCGGGCATGCGGTAGCCGAACACCGCGACGGCCACGGCCACGGCGAGCGACGCCAGGCCCGCCCAGTGGGCCTTCCAGCGCGCGCCTCCGAGCAGCGCGAACAGCGTGAGCAGGGGGAGCGCCGAAACGAGCGAGGACGCCGCGAGGCTGTCGGCGACCGGGGAGAGATCAGGCTGGAACATGCAGCACCTCACATGCGGCCTTGGTCGGACCGGCTTTGGTCAGACCATGCTTTGGACTTCCACGCTAAGCAGCGGTTTCCGGCCATGTCTAGATGTCGATCCAGGAAACTTACTTTGGTCAGACCAAATACTGGGCGCGCCAAGCTATGATCGGAGGCGGACGCGGCTGAGCATGCGAGCCGCCAACGCGCTGAGAGGGCATTCCATGGCTGAGACGACCGCGGCGTGGGAGCCGGTGCCGCGCTCCCGCACCTTCGAGCTCGTCCTCGCGCGGATCGAGGAGCAGATCCTCTCGGGCAACCTCCGCGTCGGCGACCGCCTCCCACCCGAGCGCGAGCTGGTCGATCTCCTGGGCGTCAGCCGTGCCGCGGTCCGCGAGGCGCTGCGTGTCCTGGAGGCTCAGGGCGTCCTGCGCTCGCGCGTGGGCACCGGCCCCACCTCGGGCAGCATCATCGCCGCCATGCCCAGCCACGGCCTCACGCAGTTGCTGCGCCTGCACATCGCGCTGGCCAACTTCCCCCTGGGCGACGTCGTCGAGGCCCGTGCCACCCTCGAGCGCAGCAGCGCCCGCCTCGCCGCCACCAAGGCCACCGAGGAGGACCTCGCCCGGATACGCGAGCCGCTGGAGCGCATGGACGCGATCGGCCTGTCGCGAGAAGAGTTCAACGACTACGACACCGATTTCCACGCCGCCATCGCCGAAGCCGGCGGCAACCGGCTCATGACCGACATGACCGTCGCCGTGCGCAGCGCCGTCCGCCACACCCTCCTGACCGTCTTCCACAAGATCGACGACTGGGAGGAGGTCGCCTCGCGGCTGCGTGCCGAGCACCACGCGGTGTACGACGCCATCGCGGCGGGAGACGCGGAAGCGGCCGGCGACCTGGTGGAGGCGCACGTGCGCGGCTTCCATCACGACATCGTCCGCGCGGTCGTGGAGGACCCGGAAGGCGGTATCGCCGGGGTGTGGTGAGGGCGCTACGCCTACGGACCCGGGCATGGGCTCGTTGGCCGCGTCTGCGGTTCCTGCGATCAGGTACCGGTGACGTCGGCGGCGGCCAGTGCGCCGATCAGAAGCCTCGCGAACTCCTCCGGGTGCTCCGCCATGCCCACATGGCCGCCCGGGAACTCCGGGAACGCCGCGCCGGTCAACCCGGCCGCCGACGTGGACGTGCGGTGGAGGAGCCCATGGCGGGAGTCGACTCCGGCGCCGAGGGTGAGACGTGCGGAGGCGGCCGTCTGGGCGGTGATGTCACGGCGAGGTGGTCCGTCATGCGGTCGAGCCCCATGGGGTGCCCGGCGCCACCGGGGACGACGAGCAGCACGGGACCGCTGCCGCGCACGTCGTAATGGAGGTCAGTCATGGTCCTCGGTCTCCTCACGGGGCCAGTTCTCCAATGCGACATGCAGGGCGTCGACGGCCTTGCTCCAGGACGCCTCCACGTCGCGGGGAGCACCGAATCCGCCGGTCGCCTCCAGGGCGCAGTAACCGTGGAAAGTGCTGCGCAGCAGGCGTACGGCGTCGGTGAGATCGGGCTCGTCAAGGCCGTAGGCGCGGAGCATGCCGTAGGTGATCTCGGCGGTGCGCTGCATGGCCGGGGAGTCGGCCGCGAGCGACTGGTCGATGCGGATCTGGGTGGCCGCGTACCGTCCCGGGTGCCGGTGGGCGTACTCCCGGTAGGCGCCGGCGAAGGCGGCCAGCGCCTCCTTGCCGGCGCGCCCGGCGACGGCGGCGGCGATGTCGTCGATCATCTCGCCGCCGGCGAGGAGCGCGACGCGGGTGCGCAGGTCCTGAACGTTTCTGACGTGCGAGTACAGGCTGGCGTCCTTCACCCCGAAGTGGCGGGCCAGTGCGGAGACGGTGACGTTCTCGAAGCCGGCCTCGTCCGCGAGGTCGGCTGCCGCCGCGACGATCCGCTCGACGGTGAGTCCGGCACGGGGCATGGCAAGTCCTTAAACCTAGGGGTCCTAGGCAGCAGCCTAGCCTAGGTAGGGCCCACTCGCGCGCGGATTGCGGTGCCAGGCCGAACGGCACTGGTCGCTCGCGCGGCATGGTGTTGTGATGGGTGGGTGGAACGGCGTGGACGTGCCGGCGGGGGCGGCGGGGGCGACGCGTCGTGCGCCGTCCGCTCCGGCGGTCCGACCGCTGCCGCCTCGTCGCATCGTGGAGGAGGCTGATGTCATGCTGCACCGCCGCACGGTCGGTGACGTGATGACCGAGGAGGTGGTCACCCTGCGCCCCGACGCATCGTTCCACGAGGTCGCCGCCCTGCTGGACGCGAACGACATCGCCGCGGCACCGGTCGTCGACGAGGACGGCGCTCCCATCGGTGTCGTGTCCGCCTCCGACGTGCTGCGGCACGAGACCGGGATGCCGGACCCGCGGGGGCGGGACGGGGACGACGAACGTGCCTGGGGAAAGGCGCGGGCCCGGGCGGCGGGCGCGCTCATGAGCAGTCCCGTTCACACCGCCCGCGCCGACTGGACGATCCCCCGGGCCGCGCGGGAACTCCGCAGGCGGCACGTGAAGCAACTGCCGGTCGTCGACGACAACGGCCTGCTCACCGGCATCGTCAGCCGCAGCGACCTGCTGGACGCCTTCATTCGCCCCGATGTCGAGATTCGCAACGAGGTCGAGCAGGATGTCCTGGGACGCATCCTCGGTCTGGACGAGGGGACCATCGCGGTCGAGGTCCGGGAGGGTGCCGTCACCCTGCGGGGCCAGGTGCCGGAGCCGCGCCTCGGACCGGTGATGGTGGGGTTGTGCCAGGGCGTCGACGGTGTCGTCGACGTGGACGCCCGTCTCGTCACCGCCCGGGCGCGTTAGGGTCCCTGCGGTCGGCGTGGGCGCTGCGTCATTCGCCTGTGGCGAACTCTATGAACTCCGACCAGGCGGTGGGGGAGAGGGTGAGCTGCGGGCCGGTGGCGTTCTTCGAGTCGCGGACGTGGATGGTGGTGGGGCGGGTGGCTACTTCGACGCAGTCGCCGTCACCGCTGCTGCTGTAGCTGCTCTTGAACCAGGCCAGTTCGGTGGTGCTCATAGCGCTCCTCGCATCCGCTCCAGCAGGCTCCGGGAGTCGCCCGGGGAAAGAGCCTGTGAGCGCAGTTTCGCATAACGCATGTGGAGCACACTGATCGATTTCGGGTCGGCGACGAACTGGCCGCTTCGCTGCCCTTCGCAATACCCGAACCATTCGTTCTCTGGGGTCTCGAGCAACTGGATCGGGCCCGCCATGCCCGCGTGGGCCCCCAGGCCCATAGGCAGCAACTGTGCCTCCACGTTTCGGCGTTTCGTGATCTCCAGGATGTGGTCGATGAGTTCACGAGTGACGTCCCGACCGCCGGTCTCCCGTTGGATGACGTACTCCTCGATGATGAAGCTGTACGCAGTGTTGGGCCGCTCGACAAGCAGGCGCTGGCGCTCCTCGCGGGCGGCGAGCTGAGCCTCGATCTGCGAGTCGGTCAGCACAGGCACCTGCTCGTCGAACAGTGTGCGCGCATACGCCTCCGTCTGTAGAAGCCCCGGCACCAACCGGCACTCGTACGTGTACAGACTGATCGCCTGCTCCTCCAGGTCCGCCCACTTGCGGAACCACGACGCCAGCCCTGCCTCGCGCCCCACATGCTTGTAGACCCCGCGCAGCGCCCCGAACGCGTCCAGTACCTCTTCCGCCCGCTCGACGAAGGCGCGCGGCGGGAAGCGTCGGCCCTGTTCGATGGACGCCACCGTCGCCGGTTGGTAGCCGACGAGTGGCGCGTACTCCTCCTGCGTGTAGCCCGCCCGCTTGCGGAACGCCTTGTGTGCCGCCCCGAACGCCTTCATGCTGTCGGACGGTTCGGGCTCGCTCGTGGGCGTGGTCGTGCTGCTGATGGTGCTTTCGGTCATTGGCGTAACCCCCCGTGCACTGGTGACAACCCCGCAAGTGCCCCCAGAGTCACGCACCGTGACTCCCACTGTCCACGCCGTGAACTCGTACGGTGTGCAGCGTACGAGTGCCGCGCCTGGTCATGCCCCTGTGACCTGCGGAACCGTCGGACCATGCACGCAGATCCCGAGCTTCAAGCACCCGTCACCGTACGTACGTTCACCCAGCTGTTCAGCTCTACACCGAGAGGTGCCCGGCTCGCGCGGCGGCTCGTGGCGCACCGCTTGGACGCGTGGGGGTTCCCGTACGACAGCGACGCCGGCCGGAACGTGGCCCTGGTCGTCGCCGAACTCGCCGCCAACGCCGTCCGGCACGGCCGCGTCCCCGGTCGTGACTTCCGGGTCCGGCTGCTGTGGCAGGGCACCGGTGTCGTACGTGTCGAGGTGGCCGACGCGCGGAGTGAACGGCTGCCCGTGCTGCGGGAACCGGACGGCGAAGGCGGGTACGGGCTCAGGCTCGTGGCCGCGGTCTGCGAGCGGTGGGGCACGGAACCGCGGCCGGGTTGCCCGTACAAGGTGGTCTGGGCGGAGGTGAGCGTCAGGCGTTCGGGTTGAGGCCGTTGGACTGGCCCGTGCAGGCGGAACACGATGCCGTTCGACGGCACGCCGTCGGCCACCGTCGCCCATGGCCGCCCCAACGGAAAGGTCGCCGTGTCGCAGACGGCACGAGCGTGGTGAGACGGCGCCAGGCCGCGGCCGGGTCGGCGTACGGTGGTACCTCTTGATCGTTCGTCACGCTCGAACGTGTGTGTGCGGGGGGAGCTGCCGGTGCGGGAGGCCGAAGGTGCGGGATCGCCGGGGCGGAACCGGGACTTCGGGATCTTCTGGGCCGCGCAGACCCTCTCCGTCCTCGGTGACTCCTTCGCCCTGATCGCGCTGCCGCTGTTGGTGTTGGAGGCGACCGGGTCCGTCGCTCGCATGGGGCTGTTGACGGCGGTCGGAGGTGCGGCGTCGGTGCTGGCCGGGGTGTTCGCCGGTGTGGTGGTGGACCGGTTGGACCGCAGGAAGCTGCTGATCGCCTGCGACCTGGTGCGGATGGTGCTGTACGGGCTGGTTCCCCTCGTGTGGCTCGCCGGACCGCGGGTCTGGCTGCTGTACGCGGTGCTGCCGCTGTGCGAGGCGGTCGGAATGGTGTTCTCGGTCGCGTACGTCACCGTGGTGCGGGGCCTGGTCGACGGCGAGCGGATCACCGCCGCGAACGGCCGGCTGAACGCGACGGCCGCGGCGGCGGGGGTGGTCGGCCCGCTCGGCGCGGGTGTCGTGGCCGCGTGGACGGGGCCGGCCGGAGCCGTCGCGGTGGACGCGGTGAGCTTCGGCGTGTCGGCGGTCTGCCTCACCCTTGTACGGCTCCGGCAGTCCCCGCCGCCCGATGCGGCAGCGACCCGGCGGGGACTGTGGAAGGACCTGCTGGCGGGGGCGTCCTTCCTGTGGCGCCACCCGGTGCTGCGCGCCCTGACCGTGCTGCTGTCCCTGTTCAGCTTTCTGGAGCTGGGCCTCAACGACGTGCTCATCTACCACCTCAAGCACGACCTCGGGCAGAGCGACGGCACCGTCGGCACCGTCCTCGCGGTCGGCGCTCTGGGAACCATCGCCGGGGCCCTGCTGGTGGCACGCGTACGGCAGGGGCTCGGTTTCGGGCCCACCTGGATCGGGGCCGTGACCGTCTGCGGCTGCGCGCTCGCCGGCATCGGCTGGGCCCGTCACGTACCGGCCGTCGCCTTCCTCATGGCGGCGTTCCTCGGATGCGTCAGCATCGCCGGGACCTGCTCCATGTCCCTGCGCCAGCAGGTGACCCCCGAGCACCTGCTGGGCCGGGTCACCTCCGCGTTCTGGACGCTCCACTACGCGGCGGCCCCGGTCGGCGCGGCCGTGCTCACCTGGGGGGCCCAGCACCACGGCACGGCGGCGGTGGGGGCGGTGGCCGGGTCCTGCTGCGTGGGCATCGCGGCCCTGGCCCTGCTCACACCCGTACGGACCCGGGACCCGGAGACGGCCGCCGAGGCCGCCTGAGCGGCCCCGGCGTCGTCAGAGCCTGTGACACCCACAGGCTCTCAGCCGTTCACCCCCGTGTAGTGCCCAAGGCTCCAGCGCCACAGCAGCCGCGACCCCAGATACGCCAGCAGCCCGAGCAGCGGTGAGGCCGCCGCCAGCCAGTACGGGGCGCCGGTGTCGTGGCCGTGGCCGGTCAGCACCGCCGCCGGGAAGTACGCCACGAACGCGAGCGGCAGGCCGAAGGTCAGAAAGCCCCCCACCGCCTTCGGCAGGACGTTCAGCGGATAGCTGCCGAAGGTGCCCAGGAGCTCCTCCAGCCAGCGACCCCAGTAGTCGGCGGCCGGGAACCGCAGTGACGCACAGGCCACCGCCGTGAACAGGGCAGCCTCCAGGAGCATGCCGCCGACGAGCGAGAGGATCAGGTAGGTGATCCTGCCCGCCGTCCAGTCCAGCTGGCTGCGGCCGAGCGCGCCCGCCATCAGGCCCGCCGCCACCGTCAGGTCACCGATGGCGTTGGTGGGGAAGAACTGCAGCTGGACCTGGCGGTACACGGGCATGGGGCGCAGCAGGTACGCGTCGATCCTGCCCTCCTGGATGTGCCGGCCCAGTCCGTGTACCCGGCCAAGGAACAGCACGAACAGGCCGTGCGCCAGCATCCGCGTCGCCGGGATGAGGAGCACGTCCGAACTGTCCCAGCCGCCCATCCCGGTGAACCGGGTCAGTAGCACCGTCGCGAACACGATCACCGAAACCTGCCAGACGGCACCGATGGCGATCATCATCAGGAACTCGGTTCGGTACTCCAGCTGGGCACGGAAGTTGAGACGGGTGATCCGCCATGCGATGCGCAACGCCTTCACCGACACGGTCAGCCTCCCTGCGAGATGACACGCCGGGCGGCCCGCCGCCACAGCAGCCGGGTGAACAGGGACAGGGCCACCACCCACCCCGCCTGGACGGCGAGTTGCGCACCCGCGTCGGACAGCGGGATGCGACCCACGTACAGGGACAGCGGCACGCTCAGCGTCGCCTGGAACGGAAGGAATCCGCTCATCGTGACGAACCAGTGCGGGAAGAACCACAGCGGCGCGTACACCCCGGACAGCAGGTTCTGCGCGAAGAGGAGGATCAGCATCGCCGCGGTGTTGCGCAGCGTCCAGAAGCACAGCTGATCGATGACCAGCGTGACGTAGTGCAGCACCCACTGGCCGAGCAGCAGGCTCAGCGCGAACACCCCGACAACGGACGCCGACTTAGGGGGTTCCACCACTCCCGCCGCGAGACAGACCGCGTATCCGGCCAGTGCCCACACCAGACCGTACAGCTGCTCGCCCATCGCCCGCAGCGCGTAGTAGCGCTGGGGCGGCAGCGGGCGCAGGTACCAGTACACGATCGTGCCGAAGTGCATGTGCTGGAGCACCGAGTCCCGGCCCGCGTACTGGTCCAGCTCCCGCAGCCGGGAGGCGAGAACCGCGAGCACCGCGTAGGTGACCGCCTGGTCGCGGTCCAGCCCGGCGGTCGTGCCGGTCGCCTGGTACAGGCCGCGCCACAGCGACGCCACGAGCACGACCTGCACGGTCAGCCGCAGCAGGGCGGCCGTGATGCGGGGCGGGGTGAGCAGCTCGCCGAGCGGGGTGACCCGGGCGGCGCGCCAGGCGTGCAGGACGGCCATCAGACCCCCTCGGCCTGGAACTCCGCCGGGTATGCCGCCTGGACGTAGGCCGCGCGCATCACGTCCTCCAGGTCCGCCTCGTCGATCCCGAGGTCCGTGACCTCGTACCGCTCGATGATCTGCTTCAGCGCCTGGTGGACCGTCGGCGCACCCGACCCGTCCGGGCCGAACACCGCCTGCGGTCCCTCCCGCCGCAGCAGTGCGATCCCCGGCAGCGGCTCGACCGTCGCGTGCGGATCGGCGAGGGTCGCCCGCACCTGCCACGTCGAGCCGAACCTCCGGCGGATCTCGTCCAGGGTGCCGTCCAGCACCAGCCGCCCGTGGTTGACCAGCACCACCCGCTCGGCCAGCCGCTCGACCTCCGTCATGTCGTGCGTGGTCAGCAGCACGGTCCGGCCGCGCTCCTCCACCTGGTGCCGCAGGAACTCCCGCACCTGTTCCTTGACCACCACGTCCATGCCGATCGTCGGCTCGTCGAGGAACACCACCGGCGGGTCGTGCAGCAGCGCCGCCGCCAGGTCGCAGCGCACCCGCTGGCCGAGCGAGAGATGCCGAACCCGCGTGTCCCAGAAGGAGGAGAGATCGAGCAGGTCGTCGAACTCCTTGAGTCGTGCCGCGTGGTCGGCCTTCGGCACCTCGTAGATGTCGCGCAGGATCGCGAACGACTCACGCACCGGCAGGTCCCACCACAGCTGGGTGCGCTGCCCGAACACCGCGCCGATGTTGCGCGCGTTGCGCTCGCGCTCCTCGTACGGCACCACGCCCGCGACCCGGGCCTGGCCGGCCGTGGGGGTGAGGATGCCGGTCAGCATCTTGATCGCGGTGGACTTGCCTGCGCCGTTGGGGCCGAGCAGGGCGAGCAGTTCGCCCGGCGCCACGTCGAAGGTGATGTCCGTGACGGCGTGTTTGGTCACCTTTTCCGGGTTGACCAGGGAACGCAGGGCGCCCGTGAAACCGGGGCGGCGGACGGTGGTGAGGAAGGTGCGGGTCAGTCCGCGGACCTCGATGCTCCCGCTCACTCGACGAACCTCCGGGTCAGTTGGATCAGCCGTACGGTCGCCGCGAGCGAGGCGGCCGACAACGCTGTCAGCAGCCAGGGAACGGCATGGATGCCAGAGGCCTCGATGCCCAGGCCCAGCAGGGGTGGCGCCGCCACCCCGCCGACCATCGACGCGGCGATGACCCAGGCGCCGGCGCGCTGTGCCTGGGGAAGAGCCCGGTTCAGCCAGGGCAGGCCGGTGGGGAAGACGGGCGCAATGAACAAGCCAACACCCGCATAGGCCACCGGCGCCACACCTTTTACGAGCGACATCAGCAGACACGCCGTCATCCCGGCCGCGCACACGGTGAGGATGCGCTCGGGGGCGTACCTCAGCGTGAGCGGGACGACGAGGAAGGCGGCGGCCAGGGCGAGCGGCCAGCTCGGGGCGAGCGCGAACGCCGCGCCGCCCGCCGCCGTCAGCCCGTAACTCGCCCCCAGCAGCGTCCGGTTGCTGATCCGGGAGTGGATGGCGTTGAAGGCGAGGACGCCGGCGACGCCGCCCGTGAAGTGCAGGCTCAGGCCGAGACCGGCGCCCGACGGCGACAGGCCGTACTCGGCGCGCAGGCCGGGGACCGCCGGACCGTAGAGCGCCTGGAGCATGCCGATGAGGACGAAACCCGCGCAGGACGCGGCCGCGGCCGGACGACTGAACAGCCGTCCGGCCGCGGAGGTCCTCAGGACCGTGTCCGTCAACTGACCTCCGAGAACACGAAGGAGAAATCCGCGGGCTCGGCCCGCAGGAAGTACTGCGGCAGCGGGCCGGGACCGCACGACTGGGAACCGATGCCGTGCTGGCCGTGGTCGAGGTTGACCCACACCGTGTCGCCGGGCGTGAGGTCGGTGCGGTGCCGGGCGGCGTCCAGCTGCTCTGTCGTCCAGCGCCGGGCGCTGAAGAAGAACTCCGGGTCGCCCTCGATGCGCAGCCCGCCGATCTCCGCCCAGCGGACGTCGGCCCGGGCGCCGTTCTCCTGCGGGCGCACGTACGGCGTCTGCAGGGCGTCGACCGTGGACTCCCAACGGCCCAGCTGAGCGGCCGACCTGGTGTCCGGGTAGGCCTCGCCGGGGCCGCCCCCGAACCAGGTGACCCGGTCCGCCGCGCCGGACAGCCCGAACCGGATGCCGAGCCGGGGCAGCGGCACCGTCCAGTCGCCCTCGGGTGTGACGGACACGGCCAGCCGCAGCCTCTCCCCGTCCGACGACCAGCGGTACACGGTGGCGAGGCCCACCTCCCAGGCGGCGGGCGCCACCCGGGTCCGCACGGTCAGTGCCCCGTCGCCGAGCTCCACCGCGTCCAGACGGTGCCGCATGCGGTGCAGGCCCAGCTTGCGCCACATGAAGCCGTGGCGGAGGTCGGTCTGCCACTCGGCGCCGTCGTCGTTGTCGGTGGTGGCCCGCCAGACGTCCAGGCGCAGGCCGGTCACGTCCACGCCGCCGACGGCCGTCAGCGCGCCCGTGCGAGCGTCGAAGGTGCCGGGGCCGAGGGTGATCCGGCCGTCGGTGAGCACGGGAGCCGTGCCCGCGGCGGCCGGGACCGGCACACGTCCGGTGACCGGGAACTGGCCCCACGCCACCTGGTGGCCCTTCGCGCCCCACGTGGTGTCCGACGCCAGCACCGCCCGCACCGTCCACTGCGTCTCACCGCGGCGCACTCCGGGCGGCTCGGGCAGCTTGACCTCCGCCGACTCTCCGGCCGCGAGCACCGGCACCGACAGCGAACCCGACTCCACGGTTTCGCCGTCGACCTGGAAGGACCACTCGAAGGCGAGTGCGGAGAGGTCCGCGAAGTCGTGGACGTTGCGGATCCGCACGGTACCGCCGTCGCCGTCGCCTTCCATGCGGACCGGCTCGATCACCTTCTTGTACTCGACGAGGCCCGGCGACGGCTCGCGGTCCGGGAACAGCAGACCGTCGCAGACGAAGTTCCCGTCGTGCAGCTCCTCGCCGAAGTCGCCGCCGTAGGCGTAGCCCAGCTCCGGGTGCTTGATGCCGTGGTCGATCCACTCCCAGATGAAGCCGCCCTGGAGCCGGTCGTAGGACTCGAACAGCCGCTGGTAGTCGGCCATGCCACCGGGGCCGTTGCCCATGGCGTGCCCGTACTCGCAGAGGATGAAGGGCAGCCCACGGCGCTTGTGGGTGCCCCCGTCCAGTCCGTGGCCGATCTGCTCCACCTCGGCGTGGCTCGCGTACATCCGCGAGTACACGTCCGTGTCACGGCAGTTGATGTCCCCCTCGTAGTGCACCAGCCGCGAGGAGTCCCGCCCGTGGATCCACTCGGCCATCGCGGTCAGCCCGCGCCCGGTGCCGGCCTCGTTGCCGAGGGACCAGATCACGACCGACGGGTGGTTCTTGTCGCGCTCGACCATACGGGCGGCACGGTCGAGCAGCGCCGGGGTCCAGCGGTCGTCGTCGACCGGGTTGTCCCGCCAGGCCTGCTCGACGAAGCCGTGGGTCTCCAGGTCGCACTCGTCGATGACCCACAGGCCGTACTCGTCGCACAGGTCCAGGAAGGCCGGGTGCGGCGGGTAGTGCGAGGTGCGCACCGCGTTGATGTTGTGCCGCTTCATCAGCAGCACGTCCTCGCGCATCGTCTCCAGGTCCAGCGCGCGGCCGTTCTCCGGGTGCCACTCGTGCCGGTTGACGCCCTTGAAGAGGACCGGCCTGCCGTTGACCTTGATCAGGCCGTCCTCGAGGACGACGGTCCGGAAACCGATCCTGAGCGGCACGTGCTCGCCGTCGGTGGCCAGCACGCCGTCGTACAGCGTCGGCGTCTCAGCGGTCCACGGCTCGACGGGCACGGTCACGGTCTCACCGGTGGCGACATCGATGTCCAGCGCGGGCACGGTCACCCGGCCGTCCACGTCCGAGTCGACCTTCAGCGTGCCCTCGCCGGTCGTGTGGTCGTAGGAGGCGTGCACGAAGAAGTCCAGGACACCGCCCGCCGGACGGTGCAACAGGGTGACGTCCCGGAAGATGCCCGGCAGCCACCACTGGTCCTGGTCCTCCAGGTACGAGCCCGCCGACCACTGGTGGACCCGGACGGCGAGCACGTTGCCGGCAGGCTTGAGCAGATGCCCGACGGCGAACTCGTGCGGCAGCCGGGAGCCCTTGAACTCCCCGATGTCCGTGCCGTTCAGCCACACCCGGGCACAGGACTCGACACCGTCGAAGCGGAGCACCGCCCCGCCGTCCGACGGCCAGTCGGACGGCAGGTCGAAGACGCGCAGATGGTCACCGGTCGGGTTCTCCGTCGGCACGCGCGGCGGGTCGACCGGGAAGGGGTAGAGGTGGTTGGTGTAGATGGGAGAGCCGTGCCCCTGGAGAACCCAGTGGCCGGGGACCGAGACCTCCGCCCAGTCCCCCGTGTCGTATCCGGGCTCGGCGAACGCGTCGTCCTCGGCGTCCGCCGTCGCCGACAGGCGGAACCGCCAGCTGCCGTTCAGCGAGAGGGACGCCGCGTCCGAGGACGCGTACCAGGCGCGGGGCGGCAGAGTACCGCTGCCCGGGGAGACGTCCTCGACGTATTCGGTGGAGGAATGGGTGCGGAAAGTCATCGGTCTCCAGGTCGTGAGAAGAGGGTGTCAGCCCTTGATACCGGTCTGTGCGATGCCCTGCACCAGCCAGCGCTGCAGGAACAGGAACACGAACACCAGCGGCAGGATGGAAATGGCCGTGGCCATGAAAATCAGATGGAAGTTGACGGTCTGGTTGGTCATGAACGACGAAAGCGCGACCTGCACGGTCCAGGCGCTCGGGTCCTGACCGATGACCAGCGGCCACAGGAAGGCGTTCCAGCCGCTGATGAAGGTGATGGTGGCGATCGCCGTGAAGAAGTTCAGCGAGTTGGGTACGACGATCCGCCAGTACGCGCCCCAGTAACCGAGTCCGTCCACGCGTCCCGCCTCCTCCAGTTCCTTCGGGAATCCGAGGAAGTACTGCCGGAAGAGGAAGCAGGTGAAACCACTGAACAGACCCGGGATGATCATGCCGCGGTAGGTGTCCACCCAGCCGAGGGAGGAGACCAGCACGAAACTGGGCACGAAGGTGACGGCCGTGGGGACCATCAGGGTCGCCAGAACGGCGTAGAAGACCTTGTTCGCGTGCTTGTACGGGATGCGGGCGAGGCCGTATCCCGCCATGGAGCAGAACAGGAGGGTGCCGATCGTGCTCAGCACGGCGATCACCGTGGAGTTCCACAAGGAGCGGCCGAACTCGACGGTGGGGTCGTTGAAGAGCTCGGAGATGTTGCCCCACTGGAAAGTGGGCAGCAGCTTCCAGTTCTCGCCCGTGATCTCCGGGTCGGTGGACAGGGAGTTGCGGATGATCAGGTAGAAGGGGATCAGGAAGAGGACGGCGGCGACACTGACGGCGATGTACAGGCCGGTGTTGCCGAGGACGCCTCCGCGCTTCTTGCGGTTCTTGCCGACGTGCGGTGTGCTGGTGGTCATTTTTCCTCCCCCCCTCCGAAGCCCATGATCTTGCCCTGAGCCAGCGTGACGATGCAGATCAGCAATGACAGGATGACCGCGCCCGCACTGCCGGCGCCGTAGTCCTGGCTTGTGCCGAGAGCCGCTTTGTAGAGCACCATGAGCGGTGTCTGGGCCCAGGTCGCCTTCTGCCCGATGAGGTTGAAGAACTCGTCGAACGCCTGGTAGGCAGCGATGAGCAGCAACAGGATCACCGCGGTCGAGGTGGCCCGCAGCTGCGGCAGCGTGATGTGGCGGAAGGTCTGCCAGCCCCGCTTGGCGCCGTCGATGGCGGCGGCCTCGTACAGCTCGGGCGGGATGTTCTGCAGCGCCGCCAGGAAGAGGATCATGTAGAAGCCGGCCTGGATCCACAGTCGCAGGGTCACGATGACCAGCCAGTACCAGGGCGGGGTCGGGTTGGACAGCCAGGCGATGTTGTCGGCGCCGAACCAGCTCAGGACGGTGTTGGCCAGTCCGAAGCGGACGCCGCTGAAGATGGACATCTTCCAGATCAGGGCGGCGGCGACGTAGGACACGGCGGTCGGCAGGAAGAACACCGACCGGAAGAACGCCCGCATGAACCGCAACCGGTTCACCAGCAGCGCCAGACCCAGCGACAGCGCCCAGGTGGTCGGCACGATGAACGCGGCGAACACCGTGAACGTCAGGAGCGAGCCGGGGAAGTCGCTGTTGGTGAGGATCTGCTTGTAGTTGTCGAAGCCGATGAAATGGCTCGGCGTGACGGTGTAGCGCGCGTCGAAGAAGCTGAGCCAGACGGACCAGATGATCGGCACGAAGACGAAGATCGCCAGGCCGATGAGGAACGGCCCGGTGAAGAGCCAGAAGTTGAGCGTCGGATTGCCCCGCAGGCCCCGCCGCGGCCGGACCTTGGAGGCCTTGGCCGGGGCGGGCTGGGCGACCCCGCGTGTGGTGGTGGTCGACATGGTCGTGGTCTTCCCGGCGGCCTATCCGAAGAGCTTCTTGAGCTCGACGTTGACCTTCTTGTCGCAGGTGTCGAGCGCGGCCTCGGGGTTGCCGTTCTTGCGGACGGAAGACGCGAGCACCTCGCTGAAGGCGTTCTGCATGGTCTGGTCGAAGGCGATGTTGTCGAAGCGGCCGTAGTCGGTGAAGAGCTTGACGCCCTCAGCCGGCAGACCGGACTTGAGCTTGGTGGCCTGGCCGGCTATCGAGGTGCGCGGCGGGATGTGGAAGCCGTACGAGGTGGCCCAGTCCTCCTGGTACTGCTTCTGGTCGATCCACAGCCACTTCACGTACTCCTTGGCCGCGTCCACGTTCTTGCCCTTGGCGTTGACGAACATCGACCAGCCGCCGTTGTAGACCGACTGCTTGCCGGCGCTGCCGATCTTCGGGAACGGGAAGATGCCCAGGTCGTCGCCGAGAGCCTGCTGCATGGCCGGCATGGACCACATGCCGCCCCACTGGATGGCGCACAGGCCCTGGTTGAGCGAGGACGGGTCCCAGAAGTCGGTCGGGGCGTCCAGCAGCACGTTGCCGCTCGTGAACAGGGTCCGCAGCTTCTTCAGACCCTCGACGACGCCGTCCGTGTGGTAGGCGATCTGGTTCTTGGCGTCGAGGGTGTCGGCGCCGGCCGACCAGATGAGGGTGTTCTGGATCGCTGTGAAGTCGTTGCCGAGGAAGAGGCCCTTGACCTTGCCCGTGGTGAGCTTGGCGGCGGCCTCGATCAGTTCGTCGAGGGTGGTGGGGACGTCGACTTTGGCCTTCTCCAGCATCGACTTGCGGTAGTAGAAGAACTGCGGGTCGTCGATCATCCGGAGCCCGTAGATCTTCCCGTCGACCGTGTGGGACTTGATGTCGTTCGGGTTGAAGTCGTCCTTGACCGGGTCGATGATGTCGCTCAGGTCCGCCACCTGGCCGCTCTTGACGAGCTGCAGCTGCGGGTGGAACTCGAAGACATCGGGCGCCTTGCTGCTGAGCAGGGCCGCGAAGAGCGCCGACTCGAAGTTGTTGCCGGTGATCCAGCTCGTGCTGACGTCGGCATTCTTGTACGCGGCGGCGTACCGCTTGATGGCCTGCTCCGTCCCCGCCTCACCGTAGGCGTGGAAGTACTGCACCAGCTGCTTGCCCGAACCGGACCCGCCGGACCCGCCCCGGCCGTTGTTGCTGCCGCACGCGGCAAGGGTGCCGGCGGCGGCAATGCCCGCGGCGGCCCGGAAGATTGATCGGCGGTCCCAGTTGCTGCTGCTCGTTGCCGACATGCTGACGTCCTTGTCTCGAAGCGCGGCTGCGGCTCTTGCGGCTCAGCGCGAGGTGGTTCGAAGGAGATGCGGTGCGGGGACGTTAGATCTTCGGCTAAGGCTTCAGCAAGGGGTTGGACGAAGCCTGCGCGAAACGTTGTGTCAGGTTCGGAATGACGAACAGGGGGGTGGGTCCCGGGGGTGAGGGCCGCCGGGTCAGGGTGCCGGCGGCCCTCGGTCCGAGGGGTGCTACCGCGGTGTCACTGTCCGGTCCAGGCCTCGTTGGAGCCGCCGTTGCAGCTGTACAGGATCACTTTGCTGCCGTCGGCGGTCGCCTGACCGCTGACGTCCAGGCACTTCCCGGACGCCTCGCTGACGATCCGGCCGCTCGCGTCGAGCAGCCACCGCTGGGTGGCGTCACCGGTGTGGTCGGTGGCGGTGGTGAGCCCCGAACTTCCGGCGGTCAGATAGCCGTTCGCGCCCTTCAGGGCGCCGTCCGCGCCGTACGACCAGGACTGCTCGGGCCCGCCCGTGCAGGTGCTGATCGCGGTACCCGCGGAGCTCGCCGTCAGGCACTTGCCGGACTGCGCGCCCTTCCAGGCGCCCGTCACGGCCGTCGTGGCGTGCCCGCGCTGGTCGAGGACGAAGGTCGTGATCGAGCGCGCGGCGAGCGTGGCGGAGACCGTGGAGCCGTTCACGGCCGGCTTGCCGACCGAGGCCCAGCTCTCCGTGGCCGACGTCCTGACCGCCTTCTCGGATCAGGGCGCCCGTGACAGCCAGTGCCGATGCGGCTGTCGCGAGGACCGGTCTGCGGAGGGAACGGATCGTGGATCTGTCGGTGCGCGTCAACGTGCATCCCTTCCGTCGTCATGAAGGTGGTGCGGTACGGCTCCTTGTGGGGGTGGCGCTTCTGGGCCTCTGGCTGACCGACTGAAGCGCGCCTTCGAGGGCGAAGGTCGCGGCTCCGAGGCAGACCGGGTCGGTGGGGATCGGGGACAGGACGATCTCCGTGGCCGTGAACGGCCGCTTCAGCGCGTGCCGGGCGACGGCCTCGCGCACCTCGTTCAGCAGCGGCTCGCCGAGCGTGGCCGCGACCCAGCTGCTGAGCACGACCACCTCCGGGTTCAGCAGGTTGACCAGGTCGGCGATCCCGGCGCCGAGGTAGCGGGCGGTGTCCCGCACGACCTTCAGCGCGACCGGGTCCTGCGCGGCGACCCCGCGCGCGAGGGCGTCGATCGTGGCGGTCTGGTCCTCGGGATGCAGCAGGGGGCTCTGCGGGCTCAGCTCCCGCAGGTTGAGCATGATGCCGGGCGCTCCGACGTACGTCTCCACACAGCCGTGGTTGCCGCAGTGGCACAGCCGCCCGTCCAGCACCAGCGTGGTGTGGCCCCACTCGCCGGCGCTGTTGCTGACCCCGCGGTGCAGGCCGCCGCCCAGCGCCAGGCCGGCGCCCACGCCCGTGCCCAGATTGACGACCACGGCGTCCCCGCGTCCGCGCGCCGCGCCGAACCACAGCTCGGCGACCGCGCAGGCGCGCAGCGGGTTGTCCAGGTAGAGCGGGTAGGCGATGTGCTCGGAGAGCAGGTCGAGCAGCGGCACGTCGTGCCAGTCCCAGTTCGGGGCGTACTCCGACACGCCCCGGTCGCGGTCGACCTGGCCCGGGACGCTCACGCCGACGCCGAGGACGCGGGCGCCCTCCACCCCGGCCTGGGTGACGACCGAGCCGACGGCCGCGGCGACATGGGCGACGACCTGCTCGGGGCGGTTCTCGCCGGGGCGCATGTCCTCGTCGGCGCGGGCGAGCATGTTCAGTGCCAGGTCGAACAGCTCGACCCGGACGTACGTCTCCGCGATGTCGACGCCGATCAACGCGCCCCCCGACGCGTTGACCGCGACCAGGCCGCGCGGCCGGCCGCCCGCCGAATCCTCGAAGCCGACCTCGGTGAGCATGCCGAGGTCCAGCAGCTCACCGACGAGGGTGGCGACCGTGGCCAGACTGAGCCCGGTCGCCGCAGCGAGCTCCTGACGGGACGTGGGGGAGCGGGCGATGATCTGGCGCAGCACCTCGTAACGGTTCGCTGTGCGAATGTCGCGTGAGGTGCGCTTGACCGGCACGTCCCCCATCCTCCCCAGGTCACGGCGAGGCCTCGTGCCTCGGCGCGGCAGGAGCCTATGCCGGAGCCGGACTTTCTACAAGGGGTTAGGAAAGGGGGTTTATGAAGTGGGACGCGCCCCTGGCTCAAAGGCCGAGCGCCTCCCGCACGAACGCGTTCCGGAACTTGCCCGCGGGGTCCAGCTCCGCCGTCAGGGCCATGAAGTCGTCCAGCCGCGGGTAGCGCTCGCGAAGCACCTGCGGAGGCACGGTGAAGATCTTGCCCCAGTGCGGCCGTGCCTCCAAACCGCCCAGCGCCTCCTCGACGCGCCGCACCACGGGCAGCACGGCCGCGGTGTCCTCGATCCACGTGAAGTGCAGCGCCACGGTGTCCCGCCCGTACGCCGGACTCAGCCACTGCGCGTCGGCGGCCACCGTCCGCACCTCGCAGGTCTGCAGCACGGGCGCGACCGTCGCCCGGATCGCGTCGAGGGCGTGCAGCGCGGCCGGCGCGTACGGGCGCGGCAGCAGATACTCGGACTGCAGCTCGGCGCCGCTGCTCGGGGTGAAGTCCGCCCGGAAGTGCGGCAGCCGTTCGTGCCAGGGGCCCGGGACGCCGAACTGCTCGGTGCAGTTGACGGCGGGCATGCCCGGCACCGGGTGCATCGCCTCGGTGGCGGGGGAGGCCCACGGGAAGTCGGGCAGCGGCTGGTCGGTGCGGCGCTTGAGCCACACCTGCCTGAAGCCCGGGGTGCGCCAGTCGGTGAACAGGCTCACGCTGTACGCGGTCGCCGCCACGGTCTCGAAGTCGAGGCCCTCCAGGGGCAGCTCGGTGAAGACGTGCTGTTCGACCTCGTACGACGGCTCCAGGTCGAGGGTGAGGGCCGTCACCACGCCGAGCGCGCCGAGGGAGGTCACGGCACCGTCGAAGCGGGGCTCACCCCGGGAGATCCGTACCGTGGACCCGTCCGCGGTGACCAGTTCCACCTCGCGCACGGCCGAGGCGAGCGAGCCGTTGGCGACGCCCGAGCCGTGGGTGCCGGTCGCCACCGAGCCCGCCACCGAGATGTGCGGCAGAGAGGCCATGTTGTGCAGCGCCAGTCCGTGCTCGTGGACCACCCGCGCGAGCTCGGCGTACCGGACCCCACCGCCGACGCGCACCGTGCGGGCCGCCGTGTCCACGTCGACCTCGTCCGGCAGGGCGGCGAGGGAGAGCAGGACGCCGTCGGCGCCCGGTTCGGCGATCGGGTTGAAGGAGTGCCCGCTGCCGAGCACCCGCACGGCCGCGCTGTCCGCGACGAGCGAGCGCAGCGCCTGAAGCGAGTGCGGGCGGTGCAGTTCCTTGGCGGCGTAGGTGATGTTGCCGGCCCAGTTGGTCACGGTCTCGGTCATGCCGTCGTCCCTCCCCGGGATATGCCAGTGGCTACCGGAATCCCAGCCGAACGGTACCGGGTGATCAAGACCCGTTCGCATGCTGAACCCGACCTGCGAACAGGATGAAAAGCGGCAGAAGTGGGCAACGTGCGCGTCGGACGGGGACCCGGCACGTCCGGCCGTCCGACGGAGGCATACCGTGAGGAGTCGAGCAATACACGCCGGGAGCGAGGAGAACGGGATGGGTGACAGTCGCACCGCGCTGGTCGAGGACCTGATGGAGCGTTTCCCGCACGTGCCGCGGGAGGCCGTCTTCAAGGAGGACCTGCTGCGGGGTGGAGTCGCCTTCGACCAGTCGGCGCTCAGCGACAACGAGGACGGTGACGTCAAGCCGAAGTCGTACTTCATCTTCTCCTTCGACCACGGCACCCTGCCGGAGCTGGGCGAGGCCGCGCTGCGCCGTCCGCCCGAGGAGATCATCCTCACCGGCGGCCCCTACGACCTGCGGCGGACCGTCGTCTCCGTACGGGTCAACCCCGCCTCGCCGTACCGGGTCGCCGCCGACGACGAGGGCCTGCTCGGGCTGTACCTCGACGGCAGGCGGATCGCTGACGTCGGCGTGCCGCCCATGCCGGAGTACTACCGGCACACCCTCTCCAACGGGAAGTCCGTGATGGAGGTGGCCCCCACCATCCAGTGGGGCTACCTGATCTACCTGACCGTCTTCCGGGTCTGCCAGTACTTCGGCGCCAAGGAGGAGTGCCAGTACTGCGACATCAACCACAACTGGCGCCAGCACAAGGCGGCCGGGCGGCCGTACACGGGTGTGAAGGACGTCGAGGAGGTGCTGGAGGCGCTCGAGATCATCGACCGCTACGACACCCAGAAGGCGTCCACGGCCTACACCCTCACCGGCGGCGCGATCACCTCCAAGGTGGCCGGCCGCGACGAGGCCGACTTCTACGGGCACTACGCCAAGGCCATCGAGGAGCGCTTCCCCGGACGCTGGATCGGCAAGGTCGTCGCGCAGGCGCTGCCGAAGGACGACGTGCAGCGGTTCAAGGACTACGGCGTCCAGATCTACCACCCCAACTTCGAGGTGTGGGACCGCCGCCTGTTCGAGCTGTACTGCCCCGGCAAGGAGCGGTACGTCGGCCGGGACGAGTGGCACCGGCGCATCCTCGACTCGGCGGAGGTCTTCGGCGCGCGCAACGTGATCCCCAACTTCGTCGCGGGCGTGGAGATGGCCGAGCCCTTCGGCTTCACCACGGTCGACGAGGCCATCGCCTCCACCACCGAGGGCCTGCGCTTCTTCATGTCGCACGGCATCACGCCCCGCTTCACCACCTGGTGCCCGGAGCCCACGACCCCGCTCGGCAAGGCCAACCCGCACGGCGCGCCGCTGGAGTACCACATCCGGCTGCTGGAGGCCTACCGCGCCACCATGGACGACTTCGGCCTCTCCTCGCCCCCCGGCTACGGCCCGCCCGGCCCGGGCCGGGCGGTGTTCTCCGTCAGTTCGTTCATGGACAGTCTCCCGGCGGAGGAAGTCGTGGGTGAAGGGGTCGAAGCGCCGACGCACGCGTAACGATGCGATCACGTGCCCCGCGCGCCGAGTCGCAGCGGGGCCGTGATCCGTACAACTCCACAGCGCGAACCACCGGCAACGGCATTTGAATACGCCGCTTGTCACTTGTGTGGGAGCCGTGAAAGGCTCTGGGTCTGTCGTTGAGAAGGCCCTCAACTCCCTTGTTTTCCATGCGAGTTGACCTTGCTTGCGGAAGCAGTTGACGCAGGAGCCCCCATGCCTGACCTGCCGACCCCCCAGGACGCCGCCGAGGCCGCACTGTTCTCGGAGTGCTGGGACGCGGTCCTGTCGTACGCCGACCTGTGCACGTCCGGTTCGGCCGTCGGCAGGCAGCTGGCCACCGATGCGTTCTCCCACGGCATCCAGGAGGTCCGCGCGGGCGACGCCCAGGGGAAGGCCACCGGGCGCCGCGTGCCACGCCTGCCCCGGATCCCCCTGCTGCTGACCGCGGTGCGCACCACCGCCGCGGCCTGGGAGACGGAGGGCCGGGGGCACCACCTCGACCCCGACCTGCGGCTGTGGCTCAACTCCGACAACGCCGCCCGCTACACCGGTCCGCCCCTCCAGCGCCCGCTCGCCCTGCGCGGTCTGAAGGACATGCAGGAGCCGGACGCGGCCCTGCTGTGGCTCGCGGAGGTCGAGGCGATGCCGCTGCCCGACGTGGCCCGCCGGCTCGGCCTGGATCCGGCGGCCGCGGCCGGGGAACTCGCCGAGGTGCGCGCCCTGTTCCGGGACCGTTGCCGGCGCAACCACCTCGACACGCCCATGGACCCCGATTGCCGCAGCTACGCCCGGCTGCTCGACGCGGTCACCCGCTCCTCGGGCGCGGAGACACCCGAGGACCTCTCCCGGCACCTCGCGACCTGCGTGGAGTGCGCGGAGGCGGCGGCCTGCCTCAGGCTGCACGGCGGCGGCACGCCCGCCGCACTCGCCAGCGGGGTGATCGGCTGGGGCGGGCTCGCCTATCTGGAGCGGCGCCGCCGGGCGGCGGAGGCCGGACTGAGCGGCGGGCGCGCGGACGCGGGCCCGGACCGGGGCATCACCGTGGGCGCCCAGACACGACCCCGGATCGGCCGCACCGGGATCCTCGCCGCCGCCGTGATCGTGTCCGCGCTCGCGCTCACCGTCTCGCTGCTGCAGCTGGGCAGCTCGGGCGGGGACGACACCACCGCGGGCAGCGCCGTGACCGGCCAGTCGGTCACCGCGCCCGGGCTGTCCTCGTCGCCCGGTGGCCCGTCGTCCGGCAACGGCACGGCCGGCGCCTCCGCCACCTCCCGTCCGGCGGGCTCCCACAATGCGACGAGGAGCGGGGACTCCGACACCGAACCGCAGGGCACGTCGACGAGCCCGGTCGCCGACCCGTCCACCGCCTCCGGCCCCGACAAGGCCACCCCGCCGACGTGCCGGGTGAAGTACGAGGTGGTCAACCAGTGGCCGGACGGGTTCCAGGCCACCGTCACGGTGACCTCGACCAGGGCGCTCGCCGACTGGCGCATCCGCTGGACGTTCCAGGACGGCCAGCACATCACGCAGATGTGGGACGGCACCTACACCCAGGACGGCCCCGAGGTCACCGCGAAGGCGGCCGACTACAACAAGCAGGTCGCCGCGAACGGCACGTTCGCGGTCGGCTTCCTCTCCTCCTGGCACGGCGGCAACGCGCAGCCGCGCGCCTTCACGGTGAACGGGGCGCGCTGCACTACGGTGAGCTGAGCCCGCCGGAAAAGGTGCTGCCGGGTTCGGTACTCGACTCCGCGGAGCGCCTCTCAGCGCACCTTGGACTCCACGAAGGCCGCGAGCCGCCCGAGGGTGTCGAAGGTGTCACCGACGATCTCTTCGGTCTCGATCTCGATCCCGAACCGTTTCTGCAATGCGACGATGAGCTTGACGACGGTGAGCGAGTCGAGCTCAGGAAGATTGCCGTACAGCCCCGTCTCCGGCCCGAGGTCATCGGCCCGGTCCTCGATGCCCAGCGTGACCACCACGACGGCCTTGACGTCCTCGAAAACCGCCTCAGAGATCTCTGGCGAGCGAGTCATATGGCTTCTCCTCATCGGTCGTGCAGACCCGGCGGCCTGCGATCCTCGACACGCCGGGTGAGGCCGGTGCGCTCGTAGATGGAGAACGGGGTGGCAGCGGCGCGCTCAGCGAGCGACCCGACCGGGAGGCCGCCGATGTGGAGCATGCCGTCGGCGATCGCGAACCGGCTGATCGTGGGGTGCGCGTAGGCGCCTGCGTTCATGCGGGGTCCTGAGGACGGGAGGCGGTGAGTTCGTGGCGAAGGAATGCCCGGTCGAGCTTGCCGTTCGGCGTTCGGGGCAGTGCACTGAGGACCACCACCTCGGCGGGCACCATGTAGCCGGGTAGTTCCTGCCGCAGGCGTGCGGTCACCGCGGCCGGGTCGAAGCCGGCGGGATCGCAGGGTGTCACGACGAGGACGATTCGGTGGCCGAGTGCCTCGTCCTCGAGGCCGAGCGCGACGGCATCGTGGACCAGGCCGGTCTCGTACGCCACTTCCTCGATCTCTTGCGGGCTGACCCGATATCCCCGTGTCTTGATCATGTCGTCACGCCGTCCGACGAAGTACAGGAAGCCCTCCTCGTCGCGGACGACGACATCGCCGGACCAGACCGCCAGCTCGGGCGTACACAGCTCGACCGGACGGTTCGGCGGCGGCCGGAACCGCTCGGCGGTGCGCTCCGCGTCATTCCAATAACCCAACGTGACAAGCGGGCCGCGGTGCACCAGCTCACCCGGCTCTCCCGGACCACACAGGCTGCCGTCCTCCCGGACCACGAGGATCTCGGCGTTCGGGATGGCCTTGCCGATCGAATCGGGCCGCCGGTCGACCTCCCGGGGATCGAGGTAGGTGGAGCGGAACGCCTCGGTGAGGCCGTACATCAGGTATGGCGTTGCGGTCGGGAAGATCGCTCGCAGTCGTTGCAGGGTGACGCGCGGGAGTCGCCCCCCGGTGTTTGCGAAGTAGCGCACCCCGGCCACGGCCTCGGACGGCCACGTCTGGGCTGCGAGCTGGATCCACAGCGGCGGTATGCCCACCAGCCCGGTGATGCGGTGCTTCGCGCACGGCCGGACGACATCCCCCGGCAACAGGTAGTTGGCGAGCACCACATGGGCGCCGACGCAGAAGCCGGTCGTCAATTGGCTCAGTCCGGCGTCGAAGCTCAGCGGGAGAACGGCCAGGATTCGGTCCTCTGCCGTGTTGTTCAGGTAAGTGCTGACGCTCTCCGCGCCGACGACGAGGTTGCGGTGCGACAGCACGACGCCCTTCGGGGCCCCGGTGCTCCCCGACGTGTAAAGGACCGCGGCCACATCCGTGTCGACACCGCCCGTCGGAGGGCACACGGCCTGGCTCGCGCGCTCGGCGACCTTCGACCAGGGGAGCACGCGGTAAGGGGCTTCCTCGTCCTCACCCAGCGAGTCGCCCAGCACGAGGACGTGGGAGAGTGACTTGCAGGCGGGGAGTTCGGCGCGCAGGGTCCCCAGCCGGTCCGTGGAGGTCACCAGTACCCGCACGGCGCAGTCGTCGAGGATGTGCCTCACTTGCCCGGCCCGCAGCGCGGGATTCACCGGGACGAACACGCCACCGGCCCGCGAGCAGGCGAGCAGCGCCACGACGGTCTCGATCCTCTTGTCGAGGAAGATCGCGACGCGCTCGCCACCATCGAGGCCGAGGTCGCGCAGGCCGGCGGCCGCGAGTTCCGTCCGCTCGTGCAGCTCGGTGTAAGAGATCGTGGTCGTCCGTGCGGTCAGGGCGGGCGCGCCGGAGTCGCGTTGGGCGGACCTGGCCACGAGGTCCGGCAATCGGGTGATCATCTCGGCGGATTCCTTTCGGTCGCCTTCGCCTGGCAGCCGACGAATCCCAGCCCTCCGCCCTGCGCCGGCTCGTCTCCGAGGGCAGGCGAGGGCAGGGCCGGGATCGCCTGCGCGCTGGACGCGGGGTTCGACAGCTCGCGCGGTGGACCTGGGCACCGAAGGGACGTGGTCATCCGGCGGTCACCTCGACGGTCGGTGAGCAGTCGGCCAGACGCACCGGGTCGACCATCCCGACCAGGACTTCACGCGGTCCGGTGAAGGGCTCCCTGCTGTGTGCGCTGCGGATGTTGTCGACGAGCATCAGATCGCCCGCCTGCCAGGGCTCCCGCGTGGTTGTGGCCTTGTACACCTCGTTGAGCAGCTGCACGACATCCTCGCCTATCGGGTCGCCACCCCCGAAGCGGGTGGTGAACGGCAGCCCCTCGGCGCCGTAGGTGTCGACCAGGAACTCGTGCACCTCGGGGTCGAGCGTCCACTCGTTGAGGAAGGCGAGCTGGTTGAACCAGCAGCGCTGCCCGGTGACCGGGTGCCGCACCACCGCGCTGCGGCGCTGCCAGGTGCACAGCCCCCCATCGGGTTGCCACTCGAACTCGATGGCATTGGCGCGGCAGTAGCTCTCGACCGCGCCACGGACCTCGGTGCCGAACGCCTCGGCGACCGACGTGCCGATCTCCTCGGTGTAGTTGCGGACGAGCATCCAGCCCTCCCGCTCGAGCCGTTCAACGAGGTCACCGGGCAGCGCGTCGAGCGTGGCCGTCGAGTCCGCCACACCGGTCGCCCCGCCCTCGGTGGGCGCGGACAGGCACGCGAAGAGCATCAGGCCGGGAAACTCGAGCCGGTAGCTCAGTTCGTGATGCATGCACATCGGCTGGTTCGGCGGCCACTTCGAGGAGGAGTACACGCCCTCCGCGTAGCTCCGCCGAGAGGCGAAGGCCTCTCTCTCGGTCATCAGACCGGTGCGGGCCAATTGGTGGAAGACGGCGACGGTCTCGGCCGCGTCGCGCAGCCC
This sequence comes from Streptomyces sp. NPDC107546, assembly GCF_055639175.1. Lineage (NCBI taxonomy): Bacteria > Bacillati > Actinomycetota > Actinomycetes > Kitasatosporales > Streptomycetaceae > Streptomyces > Streptomyces sp. NPDC107546. Next base: position 384,029 of record NZ_JBVKBA010000001.1, read on the forward strand.
GAGGCCACGGACGAGGACCGATCCGTGCTCGGCGACCACCGCGCGCAGCGCCGGGCGGTGCTCGGCTGCCCAGCGCACCGCGTCGCCGGCAGACGTGGTGCGCAGGATCGGCGGTTTGCCAGGTTGCAGGTCCACCTCGAGCAGCGCCGCCTGGGAAGAGGACGACATCTCATTTCTCCTTGATTCCTCGGTGTCCACTCAGGAAGGAGCCACGGATTCGGTGACACATGGCACGCCCGGTGCTGTCTCGAGCCTGTCGTCGACCAGCACGGCCGGATCGGCGAGGACCGGGTGGAGGCTGATCCTGCGCACCTGAAAGGTCGACCGACTGCTCGCGCATCTTCTTGGCCGGGTTCCCGCCCCACAGTGCGTGCGGTGGCATTTCCTCGCCCTTCATGAGGAAGGAGCTGGTGGCAAGCACCGCGCCGTCGCCCATGGTCACCCCGTAGTGGACGAATGCGCCGACACCGAGCGTGCAGCCGGCACCGATCACGATGCGGTCCGACTTGAATCCTCCGTCCTCCTGCGAGTGGCACTGAATGACGGTGTCCGCATTGAGGGTGCAACCATCCCCGATCGTGGTGAACGTCCGCTCGGGCACGCGAAGGCCGTCGTCGAAGACCCGGCGGCCGATCCGCATACCCAGCAGCCGCCAGATCACGTTCTTGAGCGGGGTGCCGTTGAAGAGGAGGACATAGGCGAGGGAACTCACTTTCCAGAAGCGTTCGTGCCGCCAGAAGGCGCGGTCGTAGATCGAGCAGCCCTGCGGCCGCAAGGTCTGCAGCGGCCGGACCAGCCGGTCGACCAGGACGTTGTAGGCGACGGTGAAGACGAAGACCCCCGCGGTGGCCAGTGCAAACGCGAGTACACCCAGGGAGCCCCAGAGGTCGATGGCGGCCAGGTAGAGCACGGTGACGATGAAGATCAGGAGCCAGCGCACCAGTAGGAAAAGCGCCATGCTGATGGTGTTGTAGACGTTCTTGGCCCGGAGGCGGCGGCGCAGCTCCTCCTTGTCCCCCACGTCGAGCTGCTTGTCACGCTTGACCGACCGCGGGATCACGAAGCTCGGCGCGCCCAACAGGCCCACGCCTTCCCGCACCTGTCCGTCGACCGGAGCCATGACCTTCGTCGCGAGGAGGCAGTTGTCGCCCGTCTTGCCCTGCGCGGGATAGGCGATCATGTTCCCGAGGAAGTTCTCTGCCCCAATCGACACGCGGGACACCCGGAACGACGTGTTCGAGAAATCGGCATTGATGATGGACAGCCCATCCGCGACCATCGTTCCGCTGCCGACCGCGCTGAGGAACGGGGTGTCGTGCTTGACCATTTCGCCGAAGTTCGAACCGGTCTGCCGCACCCCGCGAAGGTCGTAGCCCAGCCAACGCAGGTAGTGGACGATGTAGGAGGTGCCACCGAAAAGAGTTATGTGGAACCTGCTGTTGCTAGCGCGGGCGATCGCGCGGTGGATCCAGTAGTGGAATCCGTACAGCGGGTAGACCCTGTCCGGCTTGATGAAGAGGTTCAGCACGCGCGGAACGGTTCCCACGAACACGAGGCCGACGAGCACGGCGCCGAAGAAGAGCACGGCGGATATCACCAGCGCGTCGTCGCGGTAGAACGCCCAGCTCGTGAAGGAGACCGGTCCCGCGTCCAACAGCGTGGCGAGCTGCGGGACCTTCGTGAGCGCGAGGACCACGACGACGAACGTCAGCGGCGTACCCACCAGAAGCAGGTTCACCAGCTGCACGGTCGCGAAGACGACCCGTCGCCGGGTGCCGACGTCCATCGTGGGGATCCGCCGGCAGTCGACGTCGGTCGGCTGCGCGGGGGAGCCGTGCCAGCGCTCCCCGTCGGGCGCGGTCTGTCCGGCGTGCAGCGAGGAGGAGTGCCCCAGCTGGGCCCCGTCACCCAGCGAGGTCCAGATGTCGAGCACCGTCATCTCGCCGACGAGCGCGTCCTTGCCGAGGCTGACCGCGCCCGTCTGGATGATGCCGTTGCGGGCCCGGTAGCCGTTGAAGAACGAATCCTTCCGGATCACCGCGCCGTCGCCGATGCTGAGCAGGTCGGTGCACACGGGCACGTTCCTGGAGAAGATGACGGCGCCGCGCCCGACCTTCGCGCCCAGTGCCCTCAGGTAGAGCACGTAGAGCGGTGAACCGACGAACAGCGCCATCGGGTTCCGCTGGACCAAGGTCTTGACGAGCCAGAAGCGGAAGTACGCCATGCTCCAGACCCGGATCTGCTGCGGCCTCCACCGGCCGATAAGCACCCACTTGAGCAGGATCGGAAGGGCGCAGAGGCCGAGGAACATCGCGCCGCCGTACGCGACCGCCCGCAGGTAGGTGTCGACCAGGTTCGGGCCGGCCGAGACCCATGCGTAGCCCTTCACCGCGACGATCGCGGTAAGGGCGGGGTAGCCGAGGAGAAACAGGAGCTGCAACGCCCCGCAGAGGAGGTACTCACCATTGCGTGCCCGCATCGGCGGCTCAATGAGAGCCACCGGAGTTGCAGGCTGCGAGGCAGGCCTGGTTCTGGTGTCGGTTCTGGTGTCGGCGACGGCGGCTGCGAGCTTTCGAATCGTCGGGTGCTTGTAGATGTCCGGCATCGACACGGGCGGCAGGTCGGCCTGCTTGCGCACTCGGGCGCAGAAACGGGCCATCGTCATCGAGTCTGCGCCGAGGTCGTTGAAGAAGTGGCTGTCAGCTGACAGGTTTTCGGTGCCCACGATATCGGCGAGCACCATCGCGAAGCGTTGCTCGCATGTGGCGAGGGTGGTCGGATTGTCAGCCGGATCGGTGGTCGAGGCGTCGTTGGCGAGGGCGGCTGCAAGGCTTCGAATGGTCGGGTGCTTGTAGATGTCCGGCATCGACACGGGCGGCAGGTCGGCCTGCTTGCGCACTCGGGCGCAGAAACGGGCCATCGTCATCGAGTCTGCGCCGAGGTCGTTGAAGAAGTGGCTGTCAGCTGACACGTGTTCGGTGCCCACGATATCGGCGAGCACCATCGCGAAGCGTTGCTCGCATGTGGCGAGGGTGGTCGGATTGTCAGCCGGACCAGCGGTCAAGACGTCGTGAGAGTTCCCCATCAGCTGGGTCCCTTGAAGGAAAACAGAGTGGTCGATGCAGGCGCTTACGCACTTGCCCGGACTGCTATGGGAGCTGGGGCCGGAACACCGCTAAGTGATCGCCCACCTTGACCGTGGCGGTTTTGACTGGCCTACTCAACGGTCTGATCCGGCCGACTGGATCGACTCTATTGCTTAGGCGCAACGCCTCCCTCGACCGCAGCGGCAATGGCTGGCCGATGGATTTCCGTCCCCATCAGCAACCGCCGCTGCCGTTCATCCAGGTGTGGAAAGACCACACCGGACTTCGCGGCCAGTCCCGCCTCGATCCCCTGCCCCGTCCCCTTGGAGCAATCCTGGTCTCCTGAACAGTGGCCGCCGGAACAGAAAATCACGGGTCTTTTCTCAGGGTACGACTGTGTGCGCAAGGGGGCGAGCTGACGCCCGCGGAGCCGGAGAGGCGGGAGCCAGGGCCCCGGCAATCCGTGTGCGCGCTGACTCTCCGGCGGGCCACGACTCGCTCACCGCGGCGGCGAAGTGGTGCTCAAGCTCGCCGGCTGCGCCGACATCGCCGCCACCCGACACGTCTCACGCCGACCGGCGCCGCGTCCTCGCGCTCTACGGACTCACATGATCACAACCCGGACATCCAACCTGAACGCCAGGGGCCCTGCACCAGCACGGCCTGAGCCTGCCGAAAATTCGGTGGCGCCCGAATCCGGGCGCCTCTAGAGTGAAGTCCGCTTCACGCGGTGGCCGTTGGCCGCTGCTGTCGGCCGAGTGAGAAACGGGAGGTGTGACCGATGGCTGTTTCTGTGATGGGCGCTGCCCGCAACCAGAAGTTCATCCACTCCACCTCCGTGGTCTCCGGCTGATCTTTCCTGTTTTCTTCGCGCCTGCGAGTGCGCGCGGCCGGGGCCGCCCTTGTGAAGGGTTCCCCTTGAATCTCTCTCCTCTTTCGGCTTCTTCCGCTTCGTCGCACCTTCTCCCTCTTGCCGCCTACGGCTGGGACGAGGGATGGGAAGCGGAGTTCGCTCCGTACGCCGAGCAGGGTCTGCTGCCCGGCCGTGTCGTACGCGTCGACCGCGGTCAGTGCGACGTCGTCACCCCGGTCGGCATCGTCCGTGCCGACACCGAGTTCGTCGTCCCCCGCGACCCGATGAAGGTCGTGTGCACGGGGGACTGGGTCGCCGTCGACCCGGAAGGCAGCGATCCGCGGTACGTGCGGACGCTGCTGCCGCGCCGCACCGCCTTTGTGCGCTCCACGTCCTCCAAGCGTTCCGAGGGCCAGGTGCTGGCCACCAACATCGATCACGTCGTCATCTGTGTGTCGCTCGCGGCCGAACTGGACCTCGGGCGGATCGAACGGTTCCTGGCGCTCGCCATGTCCAGCTCGGCGGACTCCTGGGAGTCCGGGGCGCAGCCGGTCGTGGTGCTCACCAAGGCCGACGTGGTGCCGGACGCGACGACGCTCTCGTACTTCGTCCAGGACGTGGAGACCACCGCGCCCGGCGTACCGGTGCTGCCGGTCAGCGCGCGGCAGGGCGAAGGGCTCGACGTGCTGACCGCGGTCCTGTCCGGCGGCACGTCCGTGCTGCTCGGGCAGTCCGGCGCCGGCAAGTCCACCCTGGCCAACGCACTCCTCGGCGAGGAGGTCATGCATGTCCAGGCCGCGCGGGAGGTGGACGAGAAGGGCCGCCATACGACGACCACGCGCAACCTGCTCGCGCTGCCGGGCGGGGGAGTGCTGATCGACACGCCGGGGCTGCGCGGGGTCGGTCTCTGGGATGCCGAGAGCGGGGTCGGGCAGGTCTTCTCCGAGATCGAGGAACTGGCCGGGCGGTGCCGCTTCCACGACTGCGCGCACGCGGCCGAGCCGGGCTGCGCGGTGCTGGCCGCGGTCGAGGCGGGAGAACTGCCGGAGCGGCGCCTGGAGAGCTACCGGAAGCTGCTGCGGGAGAACCAGTGGATCGTGGCGAAGACGGACGCGCGCGTACGGGTGGAGCTGCGGCGGGACTGGAAGAGGAAGGGAGCACAGGGCAGGGCGGCGATGGAGGCCAAGCGGGGGCGCTGGTCGTCCTAGCCGCGGCAACCACCCCTCCCCCCGGGCCTTGACGGCCTGGGGGGAGGGGCGACGCCCCCGCATGTGACCGGCCCTCAGGTCGGCATGCCCCAGCGGGGAGCCGTTCCGTTCGGCGTGACGGGCGCGATCGTCAGGTCCGGGCGGTTGCCCTTCGCGGTGACCAGCGCGGACTCGCCCTTGCGCAGCGGGATACGGATCGTGCCGTCGTCCACCGTCTCGTACCGCAGCGGGCGCCCCCGGCCGTCCCGCACCTCGATCGCGCCCGGCAGGCCGTGCCGTACGACGCAGGGCGCGCCCGCCTCGCTGACCAGCCGCACCCAGCGCGTCATTCCGCCCCGGCGCACCGCGGACAGCAGGAAGGCGCCCTGCGTGCGGAAGTCGTGCACGGTGACATCCGCCCAGGCGGCCGGCAGCGCGGGGAAGACACGGACGATCCCGCCCCAGGACTGGCACACCATGTCGTGCAGGGACTGGGCCGCCGACAGGGGCGTCTCGATGACCGGGCCCGACTCCTTGTACATGGTGTTGGCCTGGATGAAACGGGCCATGAGCTCGCCGAGGTACTTCAGTGCGTCCTCGCCCTTGCCGAGCAGTGCGGACATCGAGGCGGCCCCCGTGAAGGTGTAGCCCTGGAGGGCGCCCTCGAAGCCGACCCAGTGCGCCAGCGACGTCTCGATGAGGGCGCGTTCCTCGGGCGTGCGGCCGGTCAGCTCGTACAGCGGGTAGACCGCCAGCAGGTGCGAGTAGTGGCGGTGCGACTTCGCGAACGGGATGTCCGCACCGATCATGAAACCGTTCTCGTCGGTGGGATACGGCACCCGCCGGGCCAGCACCTCCTGCCAGCGCGGCGCCAGTTCGTCGTCGATGCCGAGGACTTCGGCCGACTCCAGCAGCGTGCGGCAGCCCCAGGTGAGCAGCATGAGGTCGTAGTTGCAGTCGCGGCTGTTGCCGCCGTACTCCGGTGAGAAGGTGGCCGGCAGGTGCAGCCTGCCGTCCGGGCCCGGCTGAAGGAAGTGCAGGTAGTAGTTGATCGCCTTGCGCAGCAGGGGATACAGGACGTCCCGCAGGACGGACTCGTCCATGGTGTGGCGGTAGCTCAGCCAGACGTTGTGCAGGGCCCAGGTGAGGTTGCCGACCTCGGGGGTCGGCGGGTCCTGGCCGGGGATGCCGACACCGTAGCCGGTGAGGGTGCCCGTCGCGCCGTTCACCAGGTGCGGGTCCGTGGTGCGCGGGATGCCGAGCGAGTCCGAGCGGTAGGGGGCCGCCACCTCCTTGGCCAGGTTGTCGCGGAACTCGCCGAGCGCCCGTGTCACGGCGTCGAGTTCCAGGTGGTTGGAGCCGTGGATCAGCCAGTACTCGAGCTGGACGTTGAGGTTCCACCAGGTGTTGGGCCAGGGCGTGGGCTCCAGCCAGGGGCCGCTCGTCGCCATCACGGGCGCGTCGCGCCGGGCCGCCGAGGCGACCTTGTAGAGCTGGATCCAGTAGAAGCGCTGGATGCGCGCGTCGGGCAGGGACAGGAAACTCTTGCGGTAGTAGGCGTGCCACCACGCGCGATGGGTCACCGCGAGGGCGTCGTACGGCAGCAGGGACCCGTCGCGGACCGCCCGCAGCGCCGCGCCCAGAGCCGTGGTCCGCGGGTAGGAGTGCGCGACGTGCGCGTACAGCGTGCGCCGCCCGCCCCGTTCCGTCTCCCGCCAGGCCGTCACATGCTGACCGTCCGACAGCAGCGGTTGTACACAGGCATGGACACCGTCGTGTTCGTCGACCTCCGGGGGCGGGTTGCCCTGGTAACCGTCCGGCAGGGGCTTGAAGGCGGCGCGCGGACTGATCGCGTCCGCCGGGTGGAAGACCCAGCGGAAGCCGCGTTCGCCCGCGCTGGGCGTGACCTCGACGGCGAGCAGCGAGCGTGAGGTGTGCACCAGGGCCCGCACGGTGAGCGTGCCCCGGTCGGTGGCGAGGATGCCGGTCAGTTCGGCGTCGTGCAGCCCGAGCCGCCAGTCCACGGCGGTGATCGTGCCCACCGGCTCCAGCGTGAAGTACCCGATCGGCAGCCGCGCAAGGCCGAACAGCGAGCCGAACTCCGGGCGGTGGTCCTGCACCTCGGAGTGCTGGACGTTGAAGCGGACGGCCCGTGTCTCGCTGCCGGGCTCGGCGTAGACGCCCGAGCCGAGGAAGCCGTTGCCCAGGAAGGGGCCCTCGTACCAGGTCGTCGGCATCCGCTGCCAGACGAGGTCGGCGTCGTCCAGGACGGTGCGCCAGGGGTCGGCGGTGCCGCCCGTGCCGCCCGAGCGGTCGGCTGCCGTCGCCTGCGCGGGCAGACCACCGGCGAACAGTGCGCCGCCGAGGGCGGATCCGGTGGCCAGGACGGTACGTCTGGACGGACTGGGCACGGTTGCCTCCCGGCGGCTCGACAGTCATCGGATCTGTCCCGCCAGAAAACGTAGGGATGAGGTCTCAGGCGGTCAATAGGGCGGAAGAGATCCGATGTGTCGAGGTGGGGGGCTGAGATGGCGAATTGAGAAGGCGAGGCCGCCGGGCGGTTCCCCTGTGGGGGTGAGACCCTCCGGAGGCACCCTTCGTTCGCGACTGGTTCGCATTACTGTTCGAGGCGTCGTCCGACACGCCGAGCACGGGACGGTCGCCCGGCCGGAATTTCCTGATGCCCCGTTTTCAACCGCCCCCGGCGGTGGACAATCGGGGGCATGAGTCAGCAGGGGGACAGGTCCACCGGCCACCAGGACGACTGGTGGGGGCAGTTGTACGACGACTCCACCGGGGACACGGGACCGGCCCCCGCGTCCGACACCCTCGATGACCGCTTCGCCTCCGCCGCGGGGACGGTGGGGCAGGATGCGGCCCGGGGAAGCGACCCCCAGGAGAAGGACGCCGCCCGCGCCGGCGCCCCGTCCCGCGCGCCCTGGGAGCCTCTGTCCACCCTCCCACCGGGCCCGGTGACGTTCCCGTCCACCTCGAAGCCACCGGCCGACACCCCGAAGCCACCGGCCGACACCCCGAAGCCACCGGCCGAAACCCCGCAGCCCGCGTCCGGCGACACCGCGCCGAAACCGCCGCCCCCTGACGCCCCGTCGGAGATCCCGCCTCCGCCGCCTCCGCCGCCTCTCCCGCGTACCCCGCCCCCCGTGGACTACATCGGCTCCGGTCCGCCCACCTACGACCCGGAGCCCACCGCCCTCCCGCCCGCCGACCCCGACCATCTCGCCGACCTCGTCCCCGACACCGCGCTGGACGGGGCCCGGTTCGGGTCCTGCACCCTGCGGGCGGTCTCCGCGCGGGGGGACTCGGCCCGCTTCCGGGGCGAGTCGCGACGGGACTGTCTGCTCACCGCCCGCTTCGGTACGGGGGACCAGGCCCTCGTGCTCGTCGCGATGGCCACCGGCCGACGTGGCACGCCCGGCGCCCACCGCGCCGCCGCCGAGGCCTGTCACTGGATCGCCCGTGCCGTCGGCCGCAGTCACCTCCGTCTCGGCGAGGACATCCGCTCCGCCCGGCGCGGCGAGCTGAAGTCCGGCCTGCAACGGCTCACCGACCGAAGCCTCGGCAAGCTCCGCACCGGCGCCACCGCCCAGGGCGCCGACCCGGAGGAGTACACCGCCGACCTGCGCTGTCTGCTGCTGCCCGCCGACCCCGCCTGCCGTGTCCGCGTCTTCTTCGGTGTGGGCGCCGGCGGCCTGTTCCGGCTGCGGGACGGTGAGTGGCAGGACATCGAGCCGCGCGCCGCCGACACCACCGGCGAGCCGGTGGTCGGGTTCGGCTCCCTGCCCTCCGAGACCCCCGAGGGCGACCGGCTCACCATGGACCTCGGCATCACCACACCCCCGAGCCCGTACGAACCGGCCCTTGAGCCGCCCCGTTCACCCTTTCTGTTCCGTGCCTCCGTAGCCCGGCCGGGGGACACGCTCCTGCTGTGCTCCGGCGGCCTCGCCGACCCGCTGCGCGACGAACCCGAACTCGCCGAACACCTCACGGCCCGCTGGTCCACGGGCGAGGTGCCGGGTCTGACGGCCTTCCTCGCGGACACGCTGGTGAGGGTGAAGGGCTACGCCGATGACCGTACGGCGGCCGCCGTCTGGGAGGCGTGATCGCGGTCCGTGTGGATACATGGATCCAGGGACAGCGAAGGGGTGCGTGGATTCATGGCCAAGCAGAACGTCGCCGACCAGTTCGTCGACATCCTCGTGCGGGCGGGGGTCAAGCGCCTGTACGGGGTGGTCGGCGACAGCCTCAACCCCATCGTGGACGCCGTGCGCCGCAACTCCGCGATCGACTGGGTGCATGTGCGGCACGAGGAGACCGCCGCCTTCGCGGCCGGCGCCGAGGCCCAGATATCCGGCGGGCTGACCGCCTGCGCCGGCTCCTGCGGGCCCGGCAACCTCCACCTCATCAACGGCCTGTACGACGCCCACCGCTCGATGGCCCCGGTGCTCGCCCTCGCCTCGCACATACCCTCCAGCGAGATCGGCCTCGGGTACTTCCAGGAGACCCATCCCGACCAGCTGTTCCGCGAGTGCTCCCACTACAGCGAGCTGATATCCAACCCGCAGCAGATGCCCCGCCTGCTGCAGACGGCCATCCAGCACGCGATCGGCCGCAGCGGCGTGAGCGTCGTCTCGCTCCCCGGTGACATCGCCGCCCAGCCCGCCCCCGACCGGTCCGCCGAGACCGCCCTCGTCACCTCCCGGCCCAGCGTCCGCCCGGGAGACGCCGAGATCGACCGGCTCGTGGAGATGATCGACGAGGCGGAGAAGGTCACCCTCTTCTGCGGCAGCGGCACCCGGGGCGCGCACGCCGAGGTGATGGAGTTCGCCGGGAAGATCAAGTCCCCGGTGGGCCACGCCCTGCGCGGCAAGGAGTGGATCCAGTACGACAACCCGTACGACGTCGGCATGAGCGGCCTGCTCGGCTACGGCGCCGCCTACGAGGCCACCCACGAGTGCGACCTGCTGATCCTGCTGGGCACCGACTTCCCGTACAACGCCTTCCTGCCGAAGGACGTGAAGATCGCACAGATCGACGTCCGTCCGGAGAACCTGGGCCGCCGCTCCAAGCTGGATCTCGCGGTGTGGGGCGATGTCAAGGAGACCCTGCGCTGTCTCGTCCCGCGCGTGCGGACCAAGGAGAACCGGCGCTTCCTGGACAAGATGCTCAAGAAGCACGCCGACGCGCTGGAAGGCGTCGTCAAGGCGTACACGCGCAAGGTCGACAAGCACGTTCCGATCCACCCGGAGTACGTGGCCTCCGTCCTGGACGAAGTGGCCGCTGACGACGCGGTGTTCACGATCGACACCGGGATGTGCAATGTGTGGGGCGCCCGCTACATCTCGCCCAACGGCCGCCGCCGTATCATCGGTTCGTTCTCCCACGGCTCGATGGCGAACGCGCTGCCGATGGCGATCGGGGCCCAGTTCACCGACCGGGGCCGGCAGGTGGTGTCGATGTCCGGTGACGGCGGGTTCTCCATGCTGATGGGCGACTTCCTCACCCTGGTGCAGTACGACCTGCCCGTGAAGGTGGTCGTGTTCAACAACTCCTCGCTCAGTATGGTGGAGTTGGAGATGATGGTCTCCGGACTCCCCTCGTACGGTACCGCCACCAAGAACCCCGACTTCGCGGCCGTGGCACGCGCGTGCGGCGCGTACGGCATACGGGTGGAGAAGCCCAAGCAGCTCGCGGGCGCCCTGAAGGACGCCTTCAGGCACAAGGGCCCGGCGCTGGTCGATGTCGTCACCGACCCGCACGCCCTGTCCATCCCGCCGAAGATCAGCGCGGAGATGGTGACGGGCTTCGCCCTGTCCGCCTCGAAGATCGTGCTGGAGGGCGGTGTCGGCCGCATGGTGCAGATGGCCCGCTCCAACCTGCGCAACGTGCCACGGCCCTGACACCGCGCGCCTCGCTGTGCGAGGCTCCAAGACCGGAACCCCGGCCCGATTCCGGCGGGCCGGGGTTCTCGCTGTGTGTGTCATGCGGACGGTTACGTCAGTCGCGGTCGCCGCGGTCGCCCTTTTCGTGGTCCTCGTGGTGGTGACGGATCACGCGGAAGCTGCCCACGACGCCGTGCTTGACCTTCACGCCGCCCCTGACGTGACGGGGGTGCACCCCGTCGCTCTGGCTCCAGGGGCCCACGACGGCGATGGGAGCGCCGTTGTCGCAGGTGGCCCCGGAGAAGACCTCGACGGTCTTCCGGCTGTCGTTGCGGATGTTGAGGCTCTTGGAACCGAGGCCGCTCACGATCGTGACGCAGCCGTCCGGGATGGCCGGGTACTCACGCTCGTTGATGCGGACCTTGCCGTAGAACTCGTGGCGGTAGCCACGCTCGTGGTCCTCCTCCTCGCCCCGCTCGTGGTCGCCGTGCTCCTCACGGCCCTCGTTGCCCTTGCTGTTGTTGTTGTCGCCGTTGCCGCCCTGCGGGAGGGCGGGGGCGGCAGCAGGGGCGGGGGCCGCGGCGACCGGAGCAGCGGGAGCCGCCTGGACCGGCTCGGAAGCCGCATTGGCGTAGGTGATGCCGGTGGCCGCCAGGGCCGCGGCAGCCGCGATCGCGGCGGTTACAACGGTGGAACGCGTTGCCATGTCACTTCTCCTGTCTGAGAGACGTCGGCTGAAAGCCGATGCGAGATTGAACGTACAGACCGTGACGTTCTCTGTCATATCCGACATACCGACAATATGAATAATAATTCGTTTGGAGTAACACGGGCTGATGTGGCGTCACCGAGGAACAGCTGCGTGTCCGGAAGTCGAGGAGAAACGCCGTCACCATGACTGCCGGTCCGTCGGCGGGGCATGCATGACCGTGGAGGTGTTCGAGCAGAGGGGAACCGGCATCCACCTACGGGGCGGGGGTCATGAAGAGGCGAGCACGAGGGGGCGGTCCCGTGATGGTCGGGGCCTCCTCGGCGAAGACGACGGAGGAAGCGACCGACACGCCGACGGACCGGTCGGCGGCCCCCCAGCTCAGGCGCCGGCTGGGACGGGCGGATCTGCGGGCGGTGCCCGAAGCGCGCAGGGCGCTCAGGGAGTTGCTGCGGCACTGGGGCAGGCCGGGACGCTCCGAGATAGCCGAACTGCTCACGAGTGAGCTGGTAACCAACGCGCTCATCCACACCGACCGCGACGCGGTCCTCACCGCCACCGTCTCATCGCGCGGACTCCACGTGGAGGTAAGGGACTTCGTGGGACGCAGGCCGAGGCTGCACGCACCGAGCGACGACGACGGCACGCACGGCAGAGGGCTGATCCTCGTCCAGTCGCTGGCGGACGCCTGGGGCGTGCGGGCGCACGGCGTGGGAAAAGCGGTGTGGTTCGACCTCGGTGCGGAAGCCGCCTGAGGCAGCGCCGCAGGAGCGGGACGAACGGGCTGTCGACAACGGGAAGGGGGCGCGGCATCGTGCCGCGCCCCCTTCCCGGGATGGTGTCCGGTCTCAGCCGAACTGCTGTTCAAGGTCCTTGAGTTTGCGCTCCAGGGAGTCGAGCCGCGGCAGCGCCATGGTGTCGTCCTCGGCGGTGAGGTCGACCGTGATCGGGTCAGCGGTGGAGTTCCGGACGGGCTGGAGCGAGGGGCGGGTACGCGAAGGCAGTTCCCCCGCGGGTATGGCAGGCTCCGAGGAGACCGGTGCGGGGGCCCGCTCGACGGTCTGCACCTCGACCTGACGGCCGCCGTTGCCGCCGGTGAGCGCGCGGTGGCCGCGGCTGAGCGCCTTCAACTGTGCCCGCTCGGCTCGCTGCTGCTCGCGGCGCCGCGCCTTGTTCAGCTGCTTCTGGCGCCGGTCCTCGCGCACTTCCTCCACGGCCTCGTCCAGACTGCGCACACCCTCGAGGAGCATCAGCGACCAGGCCTTGTACGTCTCAACGGGCGCCCGCAGCCAGCGGACGATGCGGATCTGCGGCAGCGGACGCGGCACCAGGCCCTGCTCGCGCAGTGCGGCGCGGCGGGTCTGCTTCAGTGCGCGGTCGAACAGCACCGCGGCGGACAGCGACATGCCGGCGAAGAACTGCGGGGCGCCCGCGTGGTCGATGCCCCTGGGGGCGTGCACCCAGTTGAACCAGGCGGACGCCGCCGCGAACGTCCACACCAGGATCCGGGAGCCAAGCGCCGCGTCGCCGTGGCTGGCCTCACGGACGGCGAGCACGGAGCAGAACATGGCCGCACCGTCCAGGCCGAACGGGACCAGGTACTCCCAGCCGTCGGTCAGGCCGAGGTTCTGCTGGCCGAAGCCGACCAGGCCGTGGAAGGAGAGTGCCGCGGCGACGGCCGCACAGCAGAAGAGGAGTACGTAGGAGGCCGTGGCGTAGATGGTCTCCTTGCGCCTGCGGCGCTCCTCGGCGCGCTCCCACGAGTCGTCCGCGCTCGCGTTCCCCCCGGAGGAGCGCTTGCCACGCGCGAGCACCGCCACCGCCACCAGCATTCCCAGGAGCAGTACGGCGCCCGGAAGCAGCCAGTTCAGCGATATGTCGGTCAATCTCATCTGGGGTCCCTTGCATTGGGATAGGGCGTAACGCCCGCCATAGTGGCCCAATCCCGCCGCCCCTCAGGGGGTTTCGGGGCAAGAGGCCGCCAAGGATGTGCAAGGGAATGCCCTGGACGGCGTTCTGCTCGAACTGCCGCTTGAGGGGCGGGAGTTGAGTTCGAACAAGACTACCCGTACGGGTGGTTCCACGGAAAGTTCCTGCGGCGAGTGAGGAACTTGTGAAACGCGTGTGGGTCGCGCGGGGCCTCATCCGTGGCTGGATCTTACGGTACCGGGACCACGGTCGGCCGCAGGGGTCCCTGGAGCGCGCTCACTCAACTCGCAGCAGAGCGCGTCAGCTTGGCGACGCGGTCGGCGTCGCAGGTGCCTGGGCAGGTGGCGCAGGTGTCTCGGTGTCCTCGCCGAGCCGGCTGTACCCGTCGTCGGCCGTGGAGAGGGAGAGGCGGACAAGGGTATGCGCGGACCACCGTTTCGCACTGCTGATAGGTAAGCCTCACCTTGCCTGGGGTGGTCTGTGGCGGAACCGGAGCGTAAGGTGCCTAACGTGCTTTACGAGCGGTAACAACCGTCGTGAAACGAATCGCAGAGGGCAGGACGCCGCAAGGACCGGAGGAGGAGCCCGTGGAGCAGGCCCGTTCCCGCCGTGCGGAGGCCTCTACCTCTACCGAGACGAGGGCCGCGGCACCCCGTACGCAGGCCGCACGGGTGCCGCACCAGCTGCGGCCGGGGGACGAGGTCCGCGAGCGGGCCGCCGCCGCGAGCGCCACGCGCGGTGAGCACACCCACAGCGAGCCGCCGATCCCGTATCCGCGCGTGCGGGAGGAGGGGGTGGCTGCCGGATGCCCCGTGCAGGACGGGCGTCCCGTCGTCCAGCGGGCCTCCGTCCGGGGGCAGATACTCGACGCCCTGCGCACCGCGCTGGTAAGGGGCGAGCTGACTCCCGGTGAGGTCTACTCGGCGCCCGCGCTCGCCGAGCGGTTCGGGGTGTCCGCCACACCGGTGCGCGAGGCGATGCAGCAGCTGGCCCAGGAGGGCGCGGTCGAGGTCGTGCCCAACCGGGGCTTCCGTGTAGTGGTGCGCGGCGCCCGGGAACTGGCCGAACTCGCCGAGATCCGGGCCCTGATCGAGATCCCGGTGATGCTGCGGCTCGCCCGCACGGTCCCCGCCGAACGCTGGGCGCAGCTGCGCCCACTGGCGGAGGCGACCGTCCGCGCCGCGTCCTCCGGGTGCCGGGCGACCTACGCCGAGTCGGACCGCGCCTTCCACCGCGCGGTCCTCGCCCTCGCCGGCAACGAGCAACTCCTGCGGATCGCCGACGACCTGCACCGCCGCGCCCAGTGGCCCCTGGTCGGGGCCCCCTCCTCCCGCGGCCGCGCCGACCTGCTCGCCGACGCCGCCGAACACACGGCGCTGCTCGACGCGCTGGCCGCCCAGGACCTGACGGTGGTGCAGTCACTCGTACGGGAGCACTTCACGGGGTCCTCCTGACGGGGGCCGCCCGGCGATCGCAGGATGAGGGAACCGCTCCGGCGTTCCCCTGCGTGTCGGCCGGAGAGGGGGCGACCGTCCCACGGGGGTGACCGATGGCGATGTTCGAAACAGGGCAGCGGGCGCGGCGGCGGTACCGGGACCGGCCGGGCGGGCGGACCCGGCGGGCGGGCCGGGGCGGCCTCGGCGGGCGGGCGGCGTTCGTCGCCCCCGCCGCCGCCGTCGTCCTCCTCGCCGCCGTCGTCCTCCTGGCCCGCGACCCCGCGTTCCACGACGCCCTGTGGACGTTCGTCCGGAGCCTGTGAGGGGCTGATCTCAGTCCCCGTGACCGGTGGCGGTCTTCGAGAAGGCGTCGTGCCAGGCCGCCTTCGCACCGGAGTCGCCTATGCGGTAGACGTCGACCACCGCGCCGACCGCCACGACCAGGGACAGCACGGCCGCAGCCACCCGGACGACAGCGCCGCCGCGAGGCCCGGCCGTGCCGCCCTGCGGCGCCGGCGTCCGGCGGGCCGTCCACCACACGGCCGTCGCCAGCAGGAACAGCCCCAGGGCCCACGGCAGCAGACCGTCCCCGAGCTCGGCGTGCTTGCGCACCAGGGGGTCGCTGTCGACGTGCCGCTCCAGCCACTCACCCGCGTGGGAGGTCAGAGGAACGGTCACCAGTGTCACGAAGGCGAGCACGGGAAGGATCGGCCCCAGCCGCCGCGCGGCCCTGGGCCACAGGGCGCTGACTACGAGCGCCAGTGCGCTCAGCGGGACGAGGACGACGACGAAGTGGACGAACAGCACGTGCGCGGGCAAGCCGTTGACGAGGGTCATCGGGGTGCTCCTCCAGGGGGGTGGCCAAGGGGTCGGCGCGCCAGCCTGGCACAGCAATTTCTCAGCTTCTTCTGAGGACAGAACGCAACGAACCGGGCAATCTCCTAGGGTGTGGCCGGCTTCACCGGCGCCAGCTGCCGCGCCAGCCACGTCGGCACGCCCCCCAGCAGCCGGAACAGCCGCCCCGCCTCCGCGCGCAGCCGGGACGCCTCCGGTTCGGACTCGGCGTCCGCGAGCGACGCCAGCGCCGGTGCCGTACCGACGAGGTACCCGAGCTCCTCGCGGATCCGCAGCGACTCGGCGAAGCCGTGCCGTGCCTCCGCCACCTCGCCGTCCCGAAGGGCGAGCCCCGCCAGGTGCCGCCAGGTGAAGGAGAGCAGCAGCGCGTCGCCGTGCGCGGCGGCGCCCGCGTGGGCGCGCCGGTAGGCCGCACGGGCCGCCTGCGGGGCGTCGGCGAGGTTCTGGGCCACCAGACCACGCCGGAAGTCCAGCAGGGCCCTGCCCGAGGTCCCCGGAGGGATCAGCGCCGCCGCCCGGCCGAGCGCGGCCCGCGCCTCGTCGGCCCGGTCGCGGACCCCGAGCAGCGTGGCGGAGTACGCCAAGTACCCGCGTTCACAAGCGGCCGCGCCCCGCTCCTCGTCGCTGTGGGCCTGCGCCTCGGCCGTGCGCAGCGCGTCCTCGGCCTCCTCCCAGCCCTGCTCCGTGTACAGGCACCGCTCGACCAGCAGCGCGGCCCGTTGGAGGGACGCCTCGGCCGTCTCCGGCCGGAGGAGGGCCGCCGCGTCGGCCCAGCAGGCGCGCGAGCGCAGCCGCCATACCGCGGTCTGGAGTGGATCGTCAGCTGCGGTCGTTCCGGTACCAGACATGGCGGTATGCGCCACGTTGCCCTCCCGAGCACGCCATCGAGCTTTAGGTGGTGGCGGCATTCCAGCACCAACAGCGGCGCGGGGCCAAGAGGGTGGGTGAAGGATTTCACAAAGTCGTGGGACAGCGGCGGCCGGTGGGGCCACCGGTGCACCACCGCCCTGACCTCAGCTCATGCGCAACGCGAGGAAGAAATCGAGCTTGTCCTCCAGGCGCGAGAGGTCCCGGCCCGTCAACTGCTCGATACGCCCCACCCGGTATCGCAGCGTGTTGACGTGCAGGTGGAGCCGGGTCGCGCAACGGGTCCAGGAGCCGTCGCACTCGAGGAACGCCTCCAGGGTCGGGATCAGCTCGGCGCGGTGCCGGCGGTCGTAGTCGCGCAGCGGATCCAGCAGACGGGCCGTGAAGGCGCGGCGCACGTCGTCCGGGACGAACGGCAGCAGCAGCACGTGCGAGGCCAGCTCCTGGTGGCCGGCCGCACACACCCGGCCCGGGCGGGCGGCGGCGACCCGGCGGGCGTGCCGCGCCTCCTCCAGGGCGCCGCGCAGTCCCTCCGCCGAGTGCACCGCGGCGCTGACGCCCAGCGTGAGCCGGCCGTCGTCGGCGAGGCCCGCGGACAGCGGGTCCCGTACGGCCTGAAGCAGGGCGTCGGCGAGGACGCCCGGCTCGGAACCGTCCTGCTCGGACGGCACGGACGGAAGCGGCACGAGCGCGATCGCCTCGTCCCCGGTGTGGGCCACCGCGATGCGGTCGGAGTGCTCCGGGCCGGTGGACCCGAGGTACCCCCTGTTCGAAGAGCCGGGGAGAGCGTCGACGAGGATCTCCTCCAGCAGCGCCTGGGCGACCGGCCCGCTCTCGACCTCCCCGCCGTCCCACTCGACCCGGGCGACCACCACCTGCCAGTGCGGCACCGACCCGAGCCCCGGCAGCAGCACGGGCGCGGCGACCCGCAGCCGGGCCGCGATCTCGGCGGGCGCGGCTCCCGTCTGCACCAGCTCCAGGACCTCCCGCGCGAGCCGCCGCCGCACGGTGCGCGCCGCGTCGCGCCGGTCCCGTTCGACCGCGATCAGCTGGGTGACGCCGTGCAGCAGGTCGAGCCGCTCCTCGGCCCAGTCCCCGGCGTCCGCCTCGACCGCGAGCAGCCAGTCGGACAGCACCGTCTCGCGCACGTCCCGCGAGGCGCCGTCGGTCCGACCTCCCCCGGCCACCGCTGGGCGGTGCCCCCAGCCGCGGATCGGGAAGAGGGAGTACGTCGTCGCATCCAGCGTCACCCGGTGCGGTCCCCGGCGGCCGGTGCGCGTCGCCGCCAGATGCTCGGCCGCCAGCCTGGCGCAGACGTCCGCGGCGAGACCCGGCGTCGGCCCGGCGATCGGCAGCCCGGTGGGGGAGAGCACCCAGGCCCGCAGGTCCAGGTCGGAGTGGAGCAGGTCCAGGACGACGTCCGGGCCGCCGCCCGCCGGGCCCGGCGTCATCATCCGCCGGTGCCGGTCCACCACGGCCGCCAGGTCCCCGGCCCGCTCACCGGAGACCTGCCGTACGACATGCTCGGTGATCGTGGCGAACGCCACCGACTCGTGGACGGCGAACAGCGGCAGCCGGTGCCGGGCGCAGGCCACGATCAGGTCGTCCGGGATGTCGCCCAGCTCCGCCTCGCCCGCGGCGAGCGCGGCCACGCCGGCGCCCGTCAGGATCCGCACGAAGGGCTCGGAGTCGGCGGGGTCGTGCCGCCACGCCAGGCCCGTGAGGACCAGTTCGCCGCCGGAGAGGTACCGGCTGGGGTCCTTCAGGTCCGTGGTCATCACCCCGCGCACGGTTCGGTCGAGCTCGTCCTCGCCGCCGAGCAGCCGCAGCCCCAGCGCGTCGGTGTTCAGCAGTGCGCGCAGCCGCATGTGTCGTTGCCGCCGTTCTTGTCCGGAAGATCCATGGTCGGTCGGCCAGGGCGTTGGCCTGGGCTTTTCGGAAGCCGTGCTCGCGGTTGCCGTCGCCGGTGCGTGGTGTTTCCAGGGCAAACCGGAGAGGTTACGGACGGCCTCCGTTCATATGAATCTACAAGATGGCCGCCCTCACCAGCCAACTCCTTCATGTTTTCGGTGACTGACCCCGTTGGAGTACCCGGCGGTGTACTGACTGCACTCCCCGTGAACAGCACTTGAACGAGCCGGGCCCGCCGCACCGGATATGGCTCGATCCGTACCGACCACGAGACGAAGAAGAGAGCCGGTCATGGACTTCCTTCGCCCCGCAAGCTGGGACGAGGCGCTCGCCGCCAAGGCCGAGCACCCCGGCGCCGTACCGATCGCGGGTGGCACCGATGTGATGGTCGAGATCAACTTCGACCACCGCCGGCCCGAGTATCTGATGGACCTCACCTGCATCGGCGATCTCTACGAGTGGGAGGTCGGCGAGGACAGCGTGCGGCTCGGCGCCTCGGTCCCCTACACCAAGATCATGGAGAACCTGCGGGCCGAGCTTCCGGGCCTGGCCCTCGCCTCCCACACGGTGGCCTCCCCGCAGATCCGCAACCGCGGCGGCGTCGGCGGCAACCTCGGCACCGCCTCCCCGGCCGGCGACGCACACCCCGCCCTGCTCGCGGCGGGCGCCGAGGTCGAGGCGGAGTCCGCGGCCCGCGGCACCCGTCTCATCCCGATCGACGCCTTCTACACCGGCGTCAAGCGCAACGCGCTCGCCCCCGACGAGCTGATCCGCGCCGTCCACATCAAGAAGGCCGACGGACCCCAGCAGTACGCGAAGGTCGGCACCCGCAACGCCATGGTGATCGCGGTGTGCGCCTTCGGGCTGGCCCTGCACCCCGAGTCCCGCACGGTCCGCACCGGTATCGGCTCCGCCGCGCCCACGCCCGTCCGGGCCAAGGCCGCCGAGGAGTTCCTGAACGCGGTTCTGGAGGAGGGCGGCTTCTGGGACAACGGCGAGATCATCACCCCTTCCGCGGCCCAGGAGTTCGCGCAGCTGTGCGCCGCCGCCTGCAACCCGATCGACGACGTCCGGGGCACCGCGAGCTACCGCCGCCACGCGGTCGGGGTCATGGCCCGCCGCACGCTGACCTGGACCTGGGAGTCGTACCGCGGCACCCGCCGCACCTCGAAGGGAGCTGCGTGATGCGCGTCAACTTCACGGTCAACGGACGCCCGCAGGAGGCCGACGACGTCTGGGAGGGCGAGTCCCTGCTGTACGTGCTGCGCGAACGGCTGGGCCTGCCGGGCTCCAAGAACGCCTGCGAGCAGGGCGAGTGCGGCTCGTGCACGGTCCGCCTGGACGGCGTGCCGGTGTGTTCGTGTCTGGTCGCGGCCGGGCAGGTGGAGGGCCGCGAGGTGGTCACGGTCGAGGGGCTCGCGGACTACGCCGAGCAGCGGTCCTGCGGGACCGGGGCGTGCGGAACGTCTCTGGACGAGGCCAAGCGGTGGCAGGCCAAGGGCACCGACTCGCAGACCGGCGAGGGCGCCCGGCTCGCGCCCGTCCAGCAGGCGTTCATCGACGCCGGCGCCGTCCAGTGCGGCTTCTGCACGCCCGGCCTGCTGGTCGCCGCCGACGAGATGCTGGAGCGCAACCCGAACCCGACCGACGCGGACATCCGCGAGGCCCTGTCCGGCAACCTGTGCCGCTGCACCGGCTACGAGAAGATCATGGACGCGGTGCGCCTGGCCGCCGCCCGGCAGTCCGAGGGGGTCTGACATGGCAGCCAACGGCGTTCCCACCAAGATCACGCAGGGCGCACGGACCAAGGGCGGCGTCGGCGAGTCCACGCTCCGCCCGGACGGCACGCTCAAGGTCACCGGCGAGTTCGCGTACTCGTCCGACATGTGGCACGAGGACATGCTCTGGGGCCACATCCTGCGCTCCACGGTCGCTCACGCCGAGATCGTGTCCATCGACACCGGCGAGGCCCTGGCCACACCCGGCGTCCACGCCGTCATGACCTACGACGACCTGCCGACCGACGTGAGGAACTACGGTCTGGAGATCCAGGACACCCCGGTCCTCGCCCACGGCAAGGTGCGCCACCACGGAGAGCCCGTCGCGATCGTCGCCGCCGACCACCCGGAGACCGCACGCCGCGCCGCCGCGAAGATCAAGGTCGACTACCGCGAACTTCCGGTCATCACGGACGAGGCGTCCGCGACGGCCCCGGACGCGATCCTCGTGCACGAGAACCGCACGGACCACCACGCGGCCCACGTCCCGCACCCGAACGTCGTCCACCGCCAGCCGATCGTCCGCGGCGACGTGGCGAAGGCGCGTGAGCAGGCCGACGTCATCGTGACGGGCGAGTACCACTTCGGCATGCAGGACCAGGCCTTCCTCGGCCCGGAGTCCGGTCTCGCCGTCCCCGCCGAGGACGGCGGCGTCGACCTGTACATCGCCACCCAGTGGCTGCACGCCGACCTCCGCCAGATCGCACCCGTGCTCGGCCTGCCGGAGGACAAGGTCCGGATGACCCTGGCCGGTGTCGGCGGCGCATTCGGCGGTCGTGAGGACCTGTCGATGCAGATCCACGCCTGTCTGCTCGCACTGCGCACCGGAAAGCCCGTCAAGATCGTCTACAACCGGTTCGAGTCCTTCTTCGGGCACGTCCACCGCCACCCGGCGAAGCTGTACTACGAGCACGGCGCGACGAAGGACGGCAGGCTCACCCATGTGAAGTGCCGGATCGTCCTCGACGGCGGCGCCTACGCCTCCTCGTCCCCGGCGGTGGTGGGCAACGCCTCCTCGCTCGGCGTGGGCCCCTACGTCGTCGACGACGTCGACGTCGAGGCCATCGCCCTCTACACCAACAACCCGCCCTGTGGCGCCATGCGCGGCTTCGGCGCGGTCCAGGCGTGCTTCGCCTACGAAGCGCAGATGGACAAGCTCGCCAAGAGGCTCGGCATGGACCCGGTGGAGTTCCGGCAGCGCAACGCGATGTCCCAGGGCGCGGTCATGCCCACCGGTCAGGTGGTCGACTCCCCGGCGCCGGTCGCCGAACTCCTGCGCCGCGTCAAGGCGATGCCCCTGCCACCGGAGCGCCAGTGGGAGAGCTCCGAGGGCGTGGACGTACGGCAACTGCCCGGCGGCCTGTCCAACACCACGCACGGCGAAGGCGTCGTACGCGGTGTGGGCTACGCGGTCGGCATCAAGAACGTCGGCTTCTCCGAGGGCTTCGACGACTACTCCACCGCCAGGGTCCGCATGGAGGTCGTCGCGGGTGAGCCCGTCGCCACCGTGCACACGGCGATGGCGGAGGTCGGCCAGGGCGGCGTCACCGTCCACGCGCAGATCGCCCGCACCGAGCTGGGCGTCGCCCAGGTGACGATCAACCCGGCGGACACACAGGTCGGGTCGGCGGGTTCGACGTCCGCGTCCCGCCAGACGTACGTCACCGGGGGCGCCGTGAAGCACGCCTGCGAGCTGGTCCGCGAGAAGGTCCTGGAACTCGGCCGGCGCAAGTTCGGCTCGTACCACCCGGCTTGGGCGACGGCGGAACTCCTGCTGGAGGGCGGCAAGGTCGTCACCGACGGGGGAGAGGTGCTCGCCGACCTGGCGGACGTCCTCGGCGACGAGGTGGTGGAGATCGAGCGCGAGTGGCGGCACCGCCCGACCGCGCCCTTCGACCTGCGCACCGGCCAGGGCAACGGCCACGTCCAGTACTCCTTCGCCGCGCACCGCGCCGTGGTGGAGGTCGACACCGAGCTGGGCCTGGTCAAGGTCATCGAACTGGCCTGCGCCCAGGACGTCGGCAAGGCGCTCAACCCGCTCTCCGTGACCGGCCAGATCCAGGGCGGTACGACCCAGGGTCTGGGCATCGCGGTCATGGAGGAGATCGTCGTCGACCCGAAGACGGCGAAGGTGAAGAACCCGTCGTTCACGGACTACCTGATCCCCACGATCCTGGACACGCCGACGATCCCGGTGGACGTCCTCGAACTGGCCGACGACCACGCCCCGTACGGCCTGCGCGGGGTCGGCGAGGCACCGACGCTGTCATCGACTCCGGCCGTGCTCGCGGCGATCCGCAACGCGACGGGGCTGGAGCTGAACAGGACCCCTGTACGGCCCGAACACCTCACGGGCACGGCGTAACCCCCGGCCGCAGTTGGGGGCAGCCGTGCCTCCCCAGTGCCTTGACGGCCTGGGGGACCCCATGGCGGCACGGGTGGGCGCTGGGGTCCCCTGCTCGAAGAGCTTGGGGGAGGCACCCCGCCGCCGGGCAACGTTCCACCCCACGGCCACCCCGGCCCCCGGTTCCACCACCGCATCACCGCAACACCCCCGTTCGTCTCGGGCCGTCCCCCGGGTCGTGCATCCCAACCCCCTCTGAAACTTGGGAGACGGCACCGTGACCCACCCCTCCGTCGAACCAAGGCCGACCGCCGAAGGCGCAGGCACGGAACCCCCGGTCCCGGCCGGCAGGCCCTGGCTCGACCGGTACTTCCACATATCCGCCCGCGGATCCACCCTCGCCCGCGAGGTGCGCGGCGGCATCACCACCTTCATGGCGATGGCGTACATCCTCCTGCTCAACCCGATCGTCCTGTCCGGCAAGGACGTCGCGGGGGACACCCTCGGACAGAGGGCCGTCATCACCGCGACGGCGGTCGCGGCAGCGGCCACCACGCTGCTGATGGGCTTCATCGGCAAGGCACCGCTCGCCCTCGCCGCCGGCCTCTCCGTCTCCGGCGTCCTCTCCTCCCAGGTCGTCCCGCAGATGACCTGGCCGCAGGCCATGGGCATGTGCGTGATCTACGGCACCGTCATCATGCTCCTGGTCGTCACCGGCCTCCGAGAGATGATCATGAACGCCATCCCGCCGGCGCTCAAGCACGGGATCACGATGGGCATCGGCCTGTTCATCGCCCTGATCGGCTTCTACAAGTCCGGCTTCGTGCACCAGGGCAGGGCCACCCCCGTCACCCTCGGCCCGGCGGGCCAGCTCACCGGCTGGCCGGTGCTCCTGTTCGCAGGCACCCTCCTCCTCGTCTTCGTGCTCCAGGCCCGGGGCGTCCCCGGTGCCATCCTCATCGGCATCGTCGGGGGCACGGCGGTGGCGGCCGTGCTGAACGCGGCAGGCGTCATCGAGGCCGACGCCTGGGCGAGCGGCGCCCCCGAACTGCACGGCGGTGCGGTGTCGATGCCCGACTTCTCACTCTTCGGGCACGTGGAGTTCGGCGGCTGGGGCAAGGTCGGCGCCATGACGGTCGGGATGATCGTCTTCACCCTCGTGCTGGCCGGCTTCTTCGACGCGATGGCCACCATCATCGGCGTCGGCACGGAGGCCGGGCTCGCCGACGACAGGGGCCGGATGCCGGGCCTGTCCAAGGCGCTGTTCATCGACGGCGCGGGCGGTGCGATCGGCGGCGTGGCGGGCGGCTCGGGCCAGACGGTGTTCATCGAGTCCGCGACGGGCGTGGGTGAGGGCGCCCGCACGGGCCTCGCCTCCGTCGTCACCGGCCTGCTCTTCGCGGCGTGCCTGTTCTTCACCCCGCTGACGGCGATCGTCCCCCAGGAGGTGGCCTCCGCCGCCCTGGTGGTGATCGGCGCCATGATGCTGATGAACGCCCGCCATGTGGACTGGGCCGACCGTGCCACCGCGATCCCGGTCTTCCTGACCGTGGTCCTCATGCCGTTCACGTACACCATCACCACCGGTGTCGCCGCGGGTGTCGTCTCGTACACGGCGATCAAGGCCGCCCAGGGCAGGGCGCGGGAGATCGGCGCCTTGATGTGGGGCCTGACGACGGTGTTCCTGATCTACTTCGCCCTCCACCCGATCGAGAGCCGGCTGGGCGTGCGCTAGCCGCCTCCCCGAGAGACCCTCTTCGCAACGGCTGTCAAGGAGACCGAGAGATGTTGGACATCGCCGAGGAGCTGACCCGGTGGGTCGAGCAGGGCCGCGACTTCGCCGTGGCCACCGTGGTGGCGGTCGACGGCAGCGCCCCCCGGCAGCCGGGTGCGGCCCTCGCGGTGGACGCCGAGGGCACGGCGATCGGCTCGGTCTCCGGCGGTTGTGTCGAGGGCGCGGTGTACGAGCTGTGCCGGCAGGCGCTCGAGGACGGCGGAACCGTCCTGGAGCGCTTCGGATACAGCGACGAGGACGCCTTCGTCGTGGGCCTGACCTGCGGCGGCGTCATCGACGTCCTGGTCACCCCGCTCCGGGCGGCCGACCCCGCCCGCCCGGTGCTCGCCGCCGCGCTGGCCGCCGCCGCGCGCGGTCGGGCGGCGGCGGTGGCCCGGGTCGTGTCGGGCCCGGCGGAACTGCTCGGCACGGCACTGCTCGTCCACCTCGACGGCACGTACGAGGGCGGCTTCGGCGCCCACCCGGAGCTGGACCGCACGGTGGCGGCCGAGGCGGGCGCCTTCCTCGACGCCGGACGCACCGGCACCCTGGAGATCGGGGAGCGGGGATCACGTTGTGGAGCACCGCTCGCGGTTCTGGTGGAATCGTCTGTTCCGCCGCCCCGGATGATCGTCTTCGGAGCGATCGACTTCGCCTCCGCGCTGGTCCGCGTCGGCACGTTCCTCGGCTACCGGGTCACCGTGTGCGACGCCCGGCCCGTCTTCGCCACCCGCACCCGCTTCCCGGAGGCCGACGAGATCGTCGTCGAGTGGCCGCACCGGTACCTGGAGCGCACGCAGGTCGACGCCCGCACGGTCCTGTGCGTCCTGACCCACGACGCCAAGTTCGACGTACCGCTGCTGAAACTGGCGCTGCGCCTCCCGGTCGCCTACGTCGGCGCGATGGGCTCCCGCCGCACCCATCTGGACCGCAACGAGCGCCTGCGCGCGGTCGGCGTCACCGAACTGGAGCTGGCGCGCCTGAGGTCCCCCATAGGCCTGGACCTCGGCGCCCGCACACCGGAGGAGACGGCCCTGTCGATAGCGGCGGAGATCGTCGCGAACCGGCGGGGCGGAAGCGGTGTCTCCCTCACCGGCGCCCACACCCCGATCCACCACGACACGGCACCGGCGCCCGTCTCGATGATCAACCGGAGGGTGCGCGCCGGGCGGTGAGCACGGGCTGGTAGTACCCGCTGAGGGCCGGGGTGTGCCAGGTGAGTCCGGTGAAACCGGCTTCGGCGGCGAACTCCGTGAGCTGTGCGCGGGTCAGCGCCCAATAAGTGGTCCGGCGGACTCGGACGTCCCAGGTGTTCCCCTCGGGGATCAGCTGGAAGTGCTCCAGGTCATAGTGCTCGCCGTCGTCGTGCCAGTGCCAGAGTTGAAAGGTGATCACCTGGCCGTCGGGGGTCTGCGTGACGCGGGCTGGTGTCGCCGTGGGTCTGTCCCTGCGGGCCTCGTCGTAGTCCCGGACCGTGATCACCAGCAGCCCGTCGTCGCGGAGCACCCGTCGCAGACCGAGGAGCGCGGCCTCGACGTCCCGTGCGGTGAGCAGGTGGGGGAGCGAGTTGTCGGCGCAGACGACGACGTCGAAGACCGATGACCTGAAGGGCAGCAGACGCATGTCCGCGGCAGCCGCCGCAAGGCCCGCCCCACGGGCGCTCGCCTCGGCGGCGGCGCGTGCGGCGGCGACGGGGCTCAGGTCGCTGCCGACGACCCGGTGCCCGGCCAGGGCGAGCCCGATCGCCTGGGTCCCGATCCCGCAGGAGCAGTCCAGGACCCGGTACGGCCCCGCCCCGAGGTGCCGACGGAGCAGCCCGCCCAGCACCTCGGACTGGTGGGCCATGCTCGTGTCCCAGTCCGCGAAGATCAGGTGGTAGTCGGGGGCCAAGTGGTCGTAGAAGTCCCGCACCGAGGAGTCCTGCATGCTTCCACCTCTTTCGGCTACTGGGTGCGCTTGCGGGCGAGGAGGTAGCCCTGCGGGGACTTCTCCCAGCCCTCGGCCGTGCGTACGAGCCGGGCGATCTCCTCGAAACCGGCGTCCGTCAGCAGCTCGGAGACGTGCTCGGGCCGGAAGCGGTAGACGTCGAGGGACAGGTCGTGCCCGTACGCGCGGTCCAGATGCCTGCGCTCGTCGCCGACCTTGAAGGCCATCAGGAGGAGCCCGCCGGACGCCAGCACCCGGTGGAACTCCCGGAACAGCACGGGCAGTTCGCGGGGCGGCGTGTGCACCGTGGAGTACCAGGCGAGGGCGCCCGCGAGCGTGCCGTCCGCGATGTCGAGGCCGGTCATCGACCCCACCTCGAACCGCAGCGCGGGATACGCGCGCCGGGCCACGGCCACCATTCCGGGAGACAGGTCGACCCCGAAAACGTCGAGCCCGAGCTTGTGCAGATGGGTCGTCACCCGGCCCGGCCCGCACCCGAGGTCTCCGACCGGCCCGCCCCCGGCGGCCAGCACCCGCTCGGCGAACACGCCCAGCATGGCCCGGTCGAAGGGACTGTCGTCCAAGGCGTTCCTGAGCAGCCGGTCGTAGTCCGCGGCGACGGTGTCGTACGACGCCCGGGTGGTCTCGAGGTGCGCGGCATCGGTCATGACGGGGGACTGTAGACGCCGCCACCGACACCGGGGTCCGGATCCGGCCTGAGCAGTCCGTCCATCACGCGCCCGAACATCCGTCGGGCCAGCCATCCGAGCGGCCGGTCGAAGAGCCCCGGCAGCAGCCGCACGGACAGTTCCTCCCGCCACATCACGCGCGAGCCCGTGTCGCCGTGCGGACGCACCTCGATCTCCGCCCAGCCGGTGACGACACCGCCCCGTTTGACCATGCGGCACCGGGTCGGCGGCCGCCAGTCGACCACTTCCATCGGGTCGTCGAAGCCCAGCGGTCCGACCCCGGAGCGGGCCACGAACACCGTGCCCACGCCCGCCGGCCCGGACGTCAGCACCGTGACGCGGGTCAGCGGCACCCTGTCGGCGTGGCGCGGCCAGTCCGTGAGCCGGAGCCAGGCCTGCTCGACCGGGAGCGGGGTGACGCGTTCGAGCCGGAAGAGGACCACCTGGGGATCGTACGCAGCCGGTGGCCCCGTTCACCTGAGCCACGCCCGGTGCCGGACCCTGCTGCGGGAGCGCGGCCCGGTCGCATTGGTCGAACTGCCCGCCGGCGTACGGGCCTGGGCGCCCACCGCATGGCCGAACTCCCCGATGGCCGGGCGGACTTACGGCGGCGTACGCGCATGCGCTGCCCATGCGCGTCATGTGTGAGATGTTCGGGCTCCCCGAGGACCGCCAGGCCGACATGGCGCGCCTCATCGAGGCCGACATGGACACCACCATCACCGCCGGGCCCGGCCGTCGGTGGATTCGGCTCAGACGTCCAGCAACTCCCGTGCCCGTACGGGCAGTCCCGTCTCGAACGAGCGGTTCGCGGCCAGCCCCGTCACCAGGGAGCGCGCCCCGTCCGTGGCGTCCGCCGCACGCCCCAGCGGGTCCTCGGCGCGCTCGCCGAACAGGTCCGCCAGCATGCGTACGTCCCCACCGCCGTGCCCGCCCTCACCGGTCGCCACCTCCACCTCGCGTGGCCGCTCCCAGAACCGGCGCAGCAGCAGCTCGGTCCGCCCCGCCCGCGCGTCGGTCCCGGCTCCGTGCAGCACCGGGCCGGTGGCGCCGTCGCCCGTCCGGCGCGGCGACCATGTGGACTCCTCGACCAGCAGCTCCAGCCGCCCCTCGCTGCCGTTGAAGGCGATGCGGTAGCCCTCCCAGGGCGCGTACGCGGTGAGGTGGTACGTCAGGGTCGCGCCGGACGCGTACCGCACCAGGACCGCCATGTCGTCCTCGATGGTCACACCCGGCCCGAACACGTTCTGGTCCCGGTGGTAGCCGTCCTCCCGCTCCGCGTCCAGATACAGCGCGCCGAGCACCGGCGAGTCCGCGAGGCGCAGCGCGAAGGGGTCGCCGTCGGCCGCCGGGGAGCCGTGCGCGCGCCGGTAGGGGCGGGCCAGGCCCCGCCGCCGACCGGCCTCGTCGCCGTAGAAGAAGAGACCGCCCTGCGCGAAGACGGTCTCGGGCCGGGAGTCCAGCCACCAGTTGACCAGGTCGAAGTGGTGTGTCGCCTTGTGCACCATCAGTCCCCCGGAGTTGGCCTTCTCCCGGTGCCAGCGGCGGAAGTAGTCGGCGCCGTGCCGCAGATCGAGCAGCCACTCGAAGTGCACCGAGCCGACCTCACCGATCTCCCCGGCCGCCAGCAGCTCCCGTACCGCCGAGTGCACCGGGTTGTAGCGGTAGTTGAAGGCGACCCGGACCTCGCGGCCGGTGCGGCGCCGGGTGTCCAGGATGCGGCGGGCCCGCTCGGCGTCCGTCGTCATCGGCTTCTCGGTGACCACGTCGCAGCCCGCCTCCAGAGCGGCCACGATGTAGTGGTCGTGCGTGCGGTCCACAGTGCACACCACCACCAGGTCGATGCGCTCACGGCGCAGCATCAGCTCGAAGTCCTCGGCGGCGTACGCCGGTACGGGCGGGCGGCCGGGGTGATCGGCGGTGATCCAGTCGTTGTGGACGGCCATGCGGTGGGCGTTGACGTCGCAGAAGCCGGCCAGTTCGATCCGGTCCGCGTACGGCCCTGACAGGGCCTCGGTGAAGAGCCGGGCGCGGGCGCCCAGACCCACGACGGCGGCGCGGCGGCGAGGTTCGGTGTCGGAAGACATGCTCGGGCTCCGTCCCACGGAAGCGGTGCAGAGGGCTTGTTGTGACATCCGGACCATACCTAGGGTCACTTGAAGCGTGTAAGCGCTTTCTGGCGAGAGGGGTGACCCATGCCCGGAAACAGGACGAGGGCGTCCTGCCCAGTGGCCGTGGTGCTGGCGCTGTGCGCGGCGCTGTCCGGCTGCGGGGGCACCGATGACGGCGGCTCAGGCGGAAAGGTGGTGCTCCGCTACACCTGGTGGGGCAACCCGGACCGCGCCGCGAGAACCGAGAAGGCCATCGCGCTCTTCGAGGTACGGCACCCCGGCGTCCGGGTGCAGACGTCGTTCTCCGGCTACGACGCCTACAAGCAGAAGCTGGCCACCCAGGCCGCCGGCGGTGACGCCCCCGACGTGATGCAACTCGACTACCGCATGATCGACCAGTACGCATCCGGCGGCGTCCTCCTCGACCTCGGCCCCCGGAAGGCGGCCCTGGACACCGGGGAGATCGACCCCGGACTCCTCGCCACCGGCAGGGTGAACGGCAAGCAGTACGCGATCCCGCAGGGGCGTGGCACCGAGACGATGGTGTACGACGTCAAGGAGTGGAAGGCGTCCGGTGTCGCCCTGCCCCGCGCGCGCTGGACATGGAGCCAGTGGGCCGAGGCCATGCGGCAGTTGGCGAAGAAGACCGGCAAGCCCGGCGGCACCGACCCGGGGCAGAGCGAGGACGCCTTCGAGGTGTGGCTGCGCGGCCAGGGCAAGTCCCTCTACACCAAGGACCGTCGGCTCGGCTTCACCGCCGAGGACCTGACCCGCTGGTGGACCTTCACCGACAGGCTGCGCCGCGAGGGCGCCGTCTCGCCCGCCGAGCAGACCACCCAGCTCGACGGGTCGGTGGAGAACACCCCGCTGGGCCGCGGCAAGGCGGTGTCCGACATCAACTGGGACGCACCCGCGAGCGGCTTCCTCGCCCTCGTCCCGGACGGCATCGCCCTCGCGCCCATGCCGTCGGGCGAGGACGGTACCCCGGGCCAGTACTTCAAACCGTCGATGTTCATGGGCGCCTCCGCGCACACCCCCCACCCCGAGGAGGCCGCCGAGCTGATCGACTTCTTGATCAACGACCCCGACGCCGGTGCCGTCCTCGGCGCGGCCCGCGGCATCCCCGTCAACGAGTCCCTGCGCGACAAACTCGCCCCCACCCTCAAGGACTTCGACAGGACCATCTCCGACTACCAGTCCTCGCTCGAAGGCGACCTCAAGGCCCCGCCGCAGGCGCCCCCCTCCGGTGACAACGCGCTGCAGACCACCTTCCAGCGCGACTACGACCAGGTGTCGTACGAGCGGATGTCGCCCCGCGAGGCGGCGAGGAACTACATCACCGAGGCGAAGGCGGAGCTGAGGTCATGACGGCAACCGACGTACAGGCCAGCGGAGTTCCACGAACGCGCCCTGCGACCCCGAGCCGGCCGAAGCGCCGCCGCGAGGGTGCCGCCTGGGTGTTCCTGTCCCCGTGGGTGCTCGGCGCGACCGTGCTCACCCTGCTCCCGATGGCCGTCTCGCTCTACCTCTCCTTCACCGACTACGACCTGTTCAACCCGCCGCACTGGGTGGGCCTGCGCAACTACACGCAGATGTTCACCGAGGACCCGCGCTACTGGCGCTCGGTCCTCGCCACGCTGACGTACGTCGTCATCGCCGTACCGCTGCAACTCGGGCTCGCCCTCGT
Source organism: Streptomyces sp. NPDC107546 (assembly GCF_055639175.1). Classification (NCBI taxonomy): domain Bacteria; kingdom Bacillati; phylum Actinomycetota; class Actinomycetes; order Kitasatosporales; family Streptomycetaceae; genus Streptomyces; species Streptomyces sp. NPDC107546. Next base: position 415,071 of record NZ_JBVKBA010000001.1, read on the forward strand.
CGTCGCCCTGGCGCTGAAGTCCATGCGCCGCGCCAAGGGCTTCTACCGCTCCGCCTTCTACGCGCCCTCCCTGCTCGGCGCCTCCATGTCGGTCGCCCTCGTCTGGCGGGCGATCTTCAACGACGGCGGCACGGTCGACCACCTTCTCCGCACCGGCGGCTGGGTCACCCGGCCCGGCTGGGCGCTGCTCGCGGTGGCGTTGCTGACGGTGTGGCAGTTCGGTGCGCCGATGGTCATCTTCCTCGCCGGACTCCAGCAGATCCCGGGGGAGTTGTACGAGGCCGCCGAGGTCGACGGCGCGAGCCGGTGGCGGCAGTTCCTGTCCATCACCGTGCCGATGCTGTCCCCGGTGATCTTCTTCAACCTGGTGCTCCAGACCATCCAGTCCTTCCAGGTCTTCACCCCCGCCTTCGCGGTCAGCGCCGGCAAGGGCGGGCCCGCCGACTCGACCCTGTTCTACACGCTCTACCTCTACGACCGCGGCTTCGTCGCCTCCCACATGGGCTACGCCTCCGCGATGGCCTGGGTGCTGCTGCTGGTGATCGGAGCGGTCACCGCGGTGCTGTTCCGCACCTCGCGGTCCTGGGTCTTCTACGCCTCTGACACCGATGGGGGAGCCCGATGAGTTCGACCGCCTCCGCCCTGCGCAAGCCGGTGGCCTCGCGCCGGGTGGCCCTCCACGCCGGCTGCCTGGCCGCGCTGCTGGTGATGCTCTACCCGCTGGCATGGCTGCTCGCGACCTCGCTGAAGCCCGCGAACGAGGTCATCGCCAGCCTGAACCTGCTGCCCAGCCACTTCGAGTGGTCGAACTACAAGACGGCGTTCGACGGGGTGAACGACGTCTCCGTCTGGCGGCTGCTCGGCAACTCCCTGCTGATCGCGGGCGGCGCGGTCCTCGGCAACGTCATCTCCTGCTCCCTGGCCGCGTACGCCTTCGCCCGGCTGCGGTTCCGCTTCCGCGGGCCGCTGTTCGCCTTCATGATCGCCACGATCATGTTGCCGCACCACGCCGTGCTGATCCCGCAGTACATCATCTTCAACAAGCTCGGCATGGTGAACACGTACTGGCCGTTGATCCTGCCCAAGTTCCTGGCCACGGAGGCGTTCTTCGTCTTCCTCATCGTGCAGTTCATGCGGGGGCTGCCGCGCAATCTGGAGGAGGCGGCCCGGATCGACGGCTGCGGGCCGTTTCGTTCCTTCTTCCTGGTCATCCTGCCGCTGACCCGCCCCGCCCTGATCACCACCGCGATCTTCACCTTCATCTGGACGTGGAACGACTTCTTCACCCAGCTGATCTACCTGTTCTCGCCCGAGAAGTTCACCCTCACGCTCGCGCTCAGGTCGTTCGTGGACGCCTCCAGCACCTCGGCGTTCGGGCCCATGTTCGCGATGTCGGTGATCGCGCTGCTGCCGATCGTGCTGTTCTTCCTCGCCTTCCAGCGGTTCCTGGTGGAGGGCATGGCGAGCTCGGGGCTCAAGGGATGAGCGGGCGTACGACCCGGGAGCCCGGGGAGGTCTTCGGCCCGCGGATGACGCTGTTCGCGGACGTGCTGAGCGTGGGACTGGCGACGGCGGTCGCGGCCCTGCCGCTGCTGACCGCGCCCGCGGCCCTGTCGACGGCGTGCGCGGTGCTGCGCGGGGCACGGGAGGACCGGCCGGTCACGGCGGGGCGGTACCTGAGGGTGCTGCGCGGCCGTCTGCGGGCCGGGGACCTGGCGGCCGGGGCGGTGGCCTTCGCGGGCGTTCTGCTGCTGGCGGCGGACCTGGCCCTGGCGGGCGTGGGCCTGCCGGGGGCGCCGGCGTTCACGGCCCTGGCCGCGGCGATCGGAGCGTGCGCCGCGGTGGTGGGCCTGAGGGCCTGTGCCCGCCCCGAGTCACTGAACGACTGGCCGACGGCACTGCGCACGGCGGCGCGCACCGCCGCCCGGGACGCGGCGGGCAGCGCCCTGACCCTGCTCGCCCTGGCGACGGCGGCGCTGTGCGCGTGGATGCTGCTGCCCCTGGCGTTCCTGGCTCCCGGCCCGCTGGCCATGGCCGTGACAGCGGTGGAGGGGAGGGGCCGGGGGGTGAGAGAGGCAGCCGGCTGAGGTGAGGGCGACCGCGGGCGCCGTTGCGCGGATGGCTCAACCCTGCCGGCGGGGCGTGCCGGTCAGCCAGGTCACGACACGGCTGATGTCGGCGAGCGTGACGATGCCGACCAGGCGCCCGTCGTCGAGCACGAGTGCCCTGCGTTCCCGGCTCTCCTGGAGGCGGGGCAGCAGATCCACGACCATGTCGCCGGGTGCGGCCGTCTCGATGTCCGAGAGCGGGCGCATCACCTCGCCGATCGTGGTGGTCGGCCGGGCCTGCGGCGGGACGTCGCGGACGGCGCCGGCGGTGACCAGCCCCGCCACGCCGCCGTCGGGCGCCAGAGCCGGGAAGGCGGAGTGACGGAACCGGTCGAAGGGCGTGTCCGCGAGGAACCGGTCGATGGTCGTCGCGGTGGGCACGGTGACCGGGTCCCAGGTCATCACCCGGCTCACCGGGATGCCGTGCAGGGCGCTGCGCAGCTCCGCCTGGCGGGCCTCCGCGGTCGCCGCGCTGATCAGGAACCAGCCGATCAACGCCGACCACAGCCCCGACAGGTTGCCCGCGAAGAGCACCGCCGCGAACCCGCCGGCCACGAGCAACCAGCCCAGAGCGCGGCCCGCGGCCGAGGCGCCCCGGGTCGCCCGCACCCGGTCACCGGTGCGGTGCCACAGGAACGACCGCAGCAGCCGTCCGCCGTCCAGCGGGGCGGCCGGCAGGGCGTTGAACACGGCCAGCACGATGTTGATGGCGGCGAGCCAGGCGACGGCCTCCACCACGAGACCCGAGGTGTGCAGCGCGTCGAGACCCACCGCGAGGCCGACGCACACCCCGCCCGCGACCAGACTGGTCAGCGGCCCCACCACGGCGATGCGCAGCTCCACACCGGGCGTCGGCGCCTCGGTGCGCAGCCGGGCGGCACCGCCCAGCATCCACAGTGTGATGCCGTCGACCTGGACGCCGTTGCGGCGTGCGACGACCGCGTGGGCGAGTTCGTGTGCGAGCAGCGACGTCAGGAACACCAGCGAGGTCACCAGCGCCGCCACCCAGTAGGCCCAGGCCGGGTGACCGGGGTGGGCCGCGGGCAGGCGCCCGCGGGCCAGGGCGACGGCGACCAGCGCGATGATGACCAGCACACTCCAGTGCAGTCCGACGCGCACGCCGGCGATGCGCCCGAGAGACAGTGTCTCCTTCATCGAACGCCTCACCTTCCCGGCGCACGGCCCGTCGGCCGCGATCCCGCCCGGGCGGCCGCCGGGTGCGCGCCGCTCTCGTCACGCGCTCTGCAGTGGATACGAATCCTCCGCACTCCCCATCGTGCGCCCGGTCCGCGGGAACGCCGAGCCGCACGGGGTTTCACCCGTCCGCCGGCCTCGTGTCATCGTGGCTCCCATGGGGACAGGACTGGACATGGCCGTGCTGGTCGGGCTGCAGGCGTCGGGGAAGTCCACCTTCTGCACGCAGCACCTGTCCGCTCGGTATGTGCTGGTCAGCAAGGACCTGTTCCCCCGGCGCGCCCGCAACAAGCAGCAGCGGCAGATGCGGCAGGTGCAGGAGGCCCTCGCTGCGGGTCGGCCGGTGGCGGTGGACAACACCAACCCCTCACCGCAGGAGTGGGGCCCGTTGGTGGAAGCGGGCCACGCCCACGGCGCGACGGTCACGGCGTACTGGTTCCCGCCGGACCTCACGGGCTCGCTCCACCGCAACGCTGCTCGCGAGGACCGCGCGCGCGTCCCGGACGTCGGCGTGTTCGCCACCCTGAAGCGGTTGCGCAAGCCGTCCCAGGCGGACGGTTTCGACGCGGTCCGGGAGGTGCGCTTCGACGGGCGTGGCGGCTTCGAGATCAGGCCCTAGGAGGCCAGGGCTCGGTGCGGCCGGCGTAGTCCTTCGATGAGGAGTTCGACCAGTCGGCGGGCGTCGTAGCGGGGGTCGTTGTCCGCGCCGACGCAGAGGTTGCCGACGCCGCGCATGAGTTCGTAGGCCTCGATGTCGGAGTCGATCTCGCCCGCGGCCGCCGCCGCTTGGAGCAGTTCGGTGCAGACGGGCACGAGGCGGTCGAGGAAGTAGGCGTGCAGCGTGTCGAAGCCGGCGTTGTCGGACTGCAGTACGGCGGCCAGTCCGTGCTTGGTGACCAGGAAGTCGACGAAGAGGGTGATCCATTCCCTCAGTGCCGCGTACGGGGTTGCGCTGCTCGCCAGCAGGGCCGGGCCCGCGTCGGCGCAGGCGTCGACCTGGTGCCGGTAGACGGCGATGATGAGGTCCGCCCGGGTCGGGAAGTGGCGGTAGATGGTGCCGAGCCCGACCCCGGCCTCGGCCGCGATGTCGCGTACCGGCGCGTCCACGCCCGACCGGACGAATACGGCGGCGGCCGCCTCGAGCAGTGCCTCCTTGTTGCGCCGGGCGTCCTTCCGCTTGGACGGGGCCGCCCGCCCCGCGCCCTCGTCGCTGTCGCTCACCGCGCCGCTCCTTCCCAGCCGCCCTTGCAAAAGCGGAACGCTGTTCCGTATCGTTCCGGAACGAGGTTCCGTTTACTCATCATGTCAGAGCGGGGACCCGGCACCAAGTCATGCCCTCTCGCCCTGCACCACCCTCGACGGAGGACCACAGTCATGCAGTACCGCACCTTGGGCCGTACCGGAGTGCAGGTCAGCTCCCTCGCGCTGGGCGCGATGAACTTCGGCCGGATCGGGCGCACCACCCAGGACGATGCCACTGCCATCGTCGACGCCGCCCTCGAGGCCGGGATCAACGTCATCGACACCGCCGACATGTACGGCGACGGCGAGTCGGAGGAGATGGTCGGCAAGGCCGTCGCCGGCCGCCGCGACGACATCGTGCTGGCCACGAAGGCCACCATGCCCATGGGTGACGAGCGCAACCACCGGGGCAGTTCGCGCCGCTGGCTGGTCACCGCGCTGGACGACAGTCTGCGCCGCCTCGGTGTCGACCATGTCGACCTCTACCAGATCCACCGGTGGGACCCGAGCACCAGCGACGAGGAGACGCTGTCGGCCCTGACCGATCTGCAACGCGCGGGAAAGATCCGGTACTTCGGCTCCTCCACCTTCCCCGCGTACCGCATCGTGCAGGCGCAGTGGGCCGCCCGGGAGAACCGCCTGAGCCGTTACGTCACCGAGCAGCCCAGCTACTCGATCCTGCAGCGCGGCATCGAGAGCCACGTCCTGCCCGTGACCGAGGAGTACGGGCTCGGCGTGCTCGTGTGGAGCCCGCTGGCCTCGGGCTGGCTGTCGGGTGCGGTCCGCGCGGGCCGGGACGTCGCCACCCACCGCTCGGCGTTCATGCCGGAACGCTTCGACACCGCTCTCCCCGCCAACCGTGCCAGGCTCGACGCCGTAGAGCGGCTGGCCGAGGTCGCCGACGAGGCCGGACTGACGATGATCCAGCTCGCACTCGGCTTTGTGACCGCGCACCCCGCCGTGACCAGTGCGCTCGTCGGCCCCCGCACGCCGGAACACCTGCACGCGCAGCTCGCCGCCGCGGACACCGTGCTCTCCGCCGACGTGCTCGACGCGATCGACGGGATCGTCGCCCCCGGCACCGACCTGGCCCCGCACGAGAAGCACGACACTCCGCCCGCGCTCCTCGACCCGTCACTGCGGCGCCGCTGATCGCTCGAAGTCGCGGGCATCCGGGGAGGAGGTGTGACGAGCCGCGCTGTGCGCAACGCGTCACCACCTTGACAGGTGACGATGCGGGGTGTGAGTCTGACATCCGCAAGGTGGGAAGCCACCGACTGAGCGGAGGATGGCCATGGAAAGCCAGAGCGCCGTGGACAGTGCTGCTGCGGCACGTCACGCACGGTTCGGCAAGTTGCCGGAGCGCATTCGCTTCGAGGACATGGTCGAAGAAAAGCAGGCGACGTCGAACGACCCGGCGAGGGACGCCTACGACCCCGAAGGATCGTGGATGTCCTTCTCCTGTCTGGCCGCCGACCTGGGCCTCTGAGCCGGTCTTCGACCGAGTGTCTTGCATGGCCGTCAAGTTCACCGAGCGCCGCCGGTCGCCCTCGCGAAGGGGAGGGCGACCGGCGGCGGTGCGGTTCAGGCGGAGATGCCGGATTCGGTCTCAGAACGCGTGGAACTCCTCGAAGGGCGGCTCGAACGAGGGATTGGGCAGGCGAAGAGCCCTGCAGCGAGTCGTCGGTTCGGACCGGGAGTCGGCGGCGCCCGTCGTCACGGTTTCGCCGGGGAAGGCGTCCGGAATCACCGTCCACCCCAGGTTCCGCTCGTAGTAGCGCACGGCGGTTCGCACGGACGGCGCCCAGGAGTCGTCGACCACGATCAGTCCGCCGGGCCGAACGATCTTTCGCAGGAAGTAGAGATCGACGAAGACTTCATGGAACCGGTGACTGCCGTCCACGAACGCCGCGTCGGCGCGGAGACCCTCGGTGAGCAGTCGGGGGAGCGCGATCGATGAAGGGGTGGGCATGAGCGAGGCGATCGAATCCAGCCCGGCAGAGCGCAGCAGATCCCAGCCTGCGTTGGACCAGTCACGTTCTTGAAACGGGTCGATGATGATGTGCCGGGGCTGCGGCGGATTCACAGTGATCAGCGCCTCACCGATCGCGAGCGCGGAACTGGCGTACGCGAGACCGACCTCGACGACCGTCTGCGCGCCTTCGCGGACCAGCAGGTCGCGCAGTTGATCACACTCGCGCTCGGGCACGGTGACCGTCTCGAAGTCCGCCTCGCGGTCCCGCGTCCACGCAGGCCCCTCCTGTGCGAGCCGACGGCGTACCTCGCGGACCCGCGTCCTGCGTTCACGCATCGAACCGTCCCTCCCCCCGACGCCGATGCCCCGGCTTCGCAGCCTAGCCGCTTGCCGTGGATCGCTCGGGGCCGATCCCGCCGGCGACGCTCATGATGTGCTCCGGGCCCAGATCTCCGTGAACTCGTCGAGCAGTGCGGCCGCCGCCGTCACGTCGTCCGTGAGCGGCCGGTCGGTCGGGTCCTCGTCGAGTACCGACTCGGCGAGCGCCAGGGCCCGGCCCACCGGAAGATCCGGGTCGGGCCTGAGGTCGCGCAGGCGCAGCGCGCGTACGGCGGCGACGAGTTCGCAGCCGACGACGAGACGGTACGCGCCGCACGCCCGCAGGGTCTGACGTGCGGCGAGCGAGGCGAAGCTGGCCTGTTCCTCGACGCCCCGGGAGAGCACCGCGTGCCCGAGCGAGGCCGGGGCCGAGAAGGCCCGCACGTCACCGAGGGCGGCCCCGGCGGCGTACTCGAGGATCATCACTCCGGAGGAGGCGGGCTCCTGGTCGGCGAGGAAAGGGCGCAGGCGGGTGTAGGCGGGCTCGTTGAGGGTGGACAGGCGGGACGTGGACAGGCGGGCCACCTGGGTGACCGCCAGCCGGAAGTGGTCCAGTGCCAGGGCGAGTTGGGTCAGGTAGAAACCGCCGTGGTGGTAGGCGGCCATGTCCTCGGGAGAGATGAGCGGGTTCTCGGCGGCCGCGTTGATCTCGACGGCGAGGACCTGTTCCAGGGCGTCCGCCGCGTCCTGCGCGGGGCCGTGGATCTGGGGCAGGCAGCGGAAGCCGTACGGGTCCTGGATCCGGCCGAGCGGCGGGGACGGCCGTTCCGCCGCGCCGATCAGCTCCCGCATCCGCCGGGCGACCTCGGCGCTGCCCCGGTGCGGGCGGGCCGCGTGCACGGGGGCGGCGTAGGGCTCGTGCGACCCGTCGACCGCGAGCAGTGACAGTGCGGCGACGACCTGGGTGGCACCGATGAGCCCGCGTAGTTCGTGCAGGGCCAGGGCGGCCTGGCCGAGAGTGAGAGCGTTGCTGCTGATGAGCGCGAGCGCGTCGTTGTTGTCGAGGGGTTGCGGCTCGGGGGCGCGGACCACGGCCGCCTCAGCCGACGAACCCGCCCAGGACGTTCCCGGCCCCCGCCAGGGCCGCTCCCCGGCCAGCGCCAGGCCCACCTGTGCCAGCGCGGCTATGTCGCCCGTTCCCACCGAGCCGAACTCGTTGACGACCGGGTGCACTCCGGCCTCCAGCGCCACGCACAGCGCGGTGATCACGCCGGGCCTCAGGCCTGCGCCTCCGGCCAACAGCTGGTTGGCGCGTATCGCGAGCATGGCGCGGACCTGGCGGGCCGGAAGTTCCTCGCCGATGGCGCCGGCGTGGCTGCGCAGCAGGCGCAGGCCGTGTCCGGCGGCGTCCTCGGTGGGCACGTCCTCGCTCCGGTTGGCACCGACACCGGTGGAGCGGCCGTAGACGCGCCCGGTCGCCGCGATCTGCCGGGCGGCGTCCCATGACTCGGTCACGCGTTTCATCGCCTCGGCACCGGGGACCGGCCGCGCAGCCCCGTCGGCCAGGCGCACGACGTCCTCGACCTCGAGACCGATTCCGTTGAGGACCACCGATCCGGAGTGTACGAATCCGGGTGTGTCCACCATGCGAGACGACATAAATCCCAAACTCCCCTCAAACCGGACGATTGATCTTGCCTGCCGGTCATCCGTTACGTCGGATTAACGCTGACCTGTTGACAAGCTATTCACATACCGAGAACTCTGCATGACGTTATACAGCCGGGCAAGGGACATCTCATGATCCAGTTCGACGCGGTCCACAAGCGCTTCCCCAACGGCACGACAGCAGTCCATGATCTCTCCCTGGAGATGCCGGAGGGCGGCGTCACCGTTCTCGTCGGCTCTTCCGGTTGCGGCAAGACGACCACCCTGCGGATGATCAACCGGATGGTCGAGCCGACCTCCGGCACCATCAGGGTCGGGGGCAAGGACGTCACCCGGCAGGACGCCGCCGAGCTACGCCGGTCCATCGGCTATGTCATCCAGCAGGCCGGTCTCTTCCCGCACCGCACGGTGCTCGACAACATCGCCACCGTCCCGCTGCTGCTCGGCTGGAACCGCCGGAAGGCACGGGCCCGCGCCGCCGAACTCCTGGAGACGGTCGGTCTCGCCGCCGACGCCGGCAAGCGCTACCCGCACCAGCTCTCCGGTGGCCAGCAGCAGCGGGTCGGCGTCGCCCGCGCGCTGGCCGCCGATCCGCCGGTGCTGCTGATGGACGAGCCGTTCGGTGCGGTCGACCCCGTCGTGCGCACCCAGCTCCAGGACGAACTGCTGCGGCTGCAGAAGGAGTTGAGCAAGACCATCGTCTTCGTCACCCACGACATCGACGAGGCCGTCCGCCTTGGCGACCAGATCGCGGTCTTTCGCACCGGCGGCCACCTCGTCCAGTGCGCCTCCCCCGCGGAACTGCTCGCGCGCCCCGCCGACGACTTCGTCGCCGACTTCCTGGGCGCCGAGCGCGGGCTGAAGCTGCTCTCGCTGAAGACCCTGGCGGACGTCCCGCAGGGCCCGGCCCCGGAGGGCGGCACCTGGGCCCTCGTCCTCGACGCGGCCCGCAGGCCCCTGCACTGGGCCTCCAAGGACGCCGGGGACGCCGTACTCCCCGTCCGCCCGCTCAAGGACACCGACTCCCTGCTGTCGGCCCTCAACGAGTCGGTCGCCTCCCCCACCGGCCTGGTCGTCCGCGTCGACGCGGACGGCGTCCTCACCGGCGTCTCGTCACGGGACGACATCCACGCGCACGCCAGCCGTGTGCACGCCGAAGTGAGCGTGGCCGCATGACGACCGACTGGTCCTGGATATCCGGCCACACCGGCGACCTCGTGAGTCTCACCCTCTCCCACCTCCAGGCCGCCCTGACCGCCGTCTTCCTCGGCCTGCTGATCTCGCTGCCGCTCGCGGTGGTCGCCCACCGGATCCGCCCCCTGCGCGGTTTCCTCCTCGGCGTCTCCAACGTGCTGTTCACGATCCCGTCGATCGCGATCTTCGTCCTGTTGCTCCCGGTCAGCGGGCTGACCCGCACCACGACCGTGATCGGCCTGACGGTCTACACGCTGGTCGTGCTGCTGCGGAACACGGTCGAGGGCCTCGACTCGGTGCCCGCGAGGACGAAGGAGGCCGCGAAGGCGATGGGCACGCGCCCGCTGCGGACACTGCTCACGGTCGAGTTCCCGCTCGCACTGCCCGTGATCATGGCGGGTGTCCGCATCGCGACGGTGATGTCGATCTCTCTGGTGTCCGTCGCGACCTACATCGGCGACGGCGGTCTCGGCCAGCTGTTCACCGACGGCTTCCAGCGCAACTTCCCGACCCCGGTGATCGTCGGAGTGGTCCTCACCCTCCTGCTCGCCGTCGTCGGGGACGCCCTGCTGGTCGCCCTCCAGTACGTCCTGACCCCGTGGCGGAGGCGGCGAGCCTGACATGTACGAACTCTTCAAGAACCTCGGCACCTGGCTGACCAGCGCCTCCCAGTGGTCCGGCCCCGACGGCATCGCCCACCGCCTTGCCGAGCACCTCCAGTACTCCCTGCTGGCCACGCTCATCGCGGCCGCCATCGGCCTCCCGCTCGGCCTGCTCATCGGCCACACCGGCAAGGGCGCGTTCATCGCCATCAACCTGGCGTCCTTCGGTCGGGCGCTGCCGACCGTCGGCCTGGTCGTCCTGGTCTTCCTGGCCGGCGGCCTGTCGATGCTGCCGGTGTACGTGGCGCTGGTCGCCCTCGCCGTCCCGGCCATCGTCACCAACACCTACGCCGGCATGACGGCCGTCGACCCGGAGGTGAGGGACGCGGCGCGCGGGCAGGGCATGCGCGGCCACCAGGTGCTGTTCCAGGTGGAGTTGCCGCTGGCGCTCCCGCTGATCACGACGGGCCTGCGCCTGGCCCTGATCCAGGTCGTCGCCACGGCGACCATCGCCGCCTACGTCTCCTTCGGCGGCCTGGGCCGCTACGTCTTCGACGGGCTCGCCCAGCGCGACCTCGTGCAGGTGCTGGGCGGCGCGGTGCTGGTCGCCGTGGTCGCCGTCGTCCTGGACATCGCCCTCGCCGGCCTCCAGCGCTTCCTCTTCCGCCACCGCACTGCCTAGGAACCCGAACCATGAATCGTCGTGCTCTCCTCGGCGGCCTCTTCGCTGCTGCCTCCGTCCCCGCCCTCTCCGCGTGCGCGAGCGGCATCACCTCCCTCGACGGCCAGGGCGCCACCAGCTCCGGCGGCGGCTCCAGCAAGGGCGGGGTCACCATCGGCACCGCCAACTTCACCGAGAACCAGGTCCTCGGCTACCTCTACGCGGCCGTCCTGGAGGCGGCCGGCGTCACGACCAAGGTCCGCCCCAACCTCGGCACGCGCGAGATCGTCATCCCCGCCCTGAAGGCCGGCGACATCGACCTGCTCCCCGAGTACCAGGGCGCCCTGCTCAACTACCTCGACCCGAAGGCCACGCCCACCGAGGAGGGCGCGATGCAGAACGCCCTCACCCTCGCGCTACCGGCCGGCCTCCAGGTCCTGCCGTACGGCATGGCGGAGGACTCGGACGCCTTCGTCGTCACCCGCGAGACCGCGGACAAGTACGGCCTGGCCTCCCTCGCCGACCTGAGGAAGCAGAACGGCAAACTTGTCATCGGCGCCGCCCCCGAGGTGAAGAAGCGCCAGGTCGGCGCGGTCGGCCTGAAGGACGTGTACGGCGTGGAGTTCAAGGAGTTCAAGTCGCTGGACTCCGACGGCCCGCTGGTCAAGGGCGCCCTGAAGAAGGGGGACGTGGACGTGGCGAACCTCTTCACCACCGACACCGACATCAAGGCCAACGACTGGGTGGTGCTGTCCGACCCCCAGCATCTGATCCCCAGCCAGCACATCGTCCCGCTCATCGCCGACCGCAAGGCCGACGACACCGTCCGCAAGGCCCTCGCCCGGCTCGGCAACGTCCTGACCACCGCCGACCTCACCGAACTCAACAGTCTGGTCGACAACGACAAGAAGGACCCCGAGGACGTGGCAAACGCATACGCGAAGCGGCATGGACTGGTGAAATAGCCCGTCGGCGACTTTCCGGAACGGTCCGCACCAGGAGTGGAACCAGTGGGCGGCGACTTTGCAGAGTATCTGGCCACAGCACTAGCTCGCCGAACGGATCCACGCGATGCAGTCGGAGCCGGTGCCGCCCGCCGAGGCGGCTGACCGTGTGCGCGGCCATGTCGCCGCCCGATGACAGGCCCGGGACACGGTCCGGGTCCGCACGGTGTGGAGTGGGCCCGGAACCCGGCCGAACAGGCCCGCGCTATGTCGATCAGTCGCGCTGACGACAGTGGTTGGCCGGTGAGCCGGCCGTTGACGCGAGGGCGGCCATCCGTTGATCGAGCCTGCGGAGCGCCATGTCCCCCCACTGGAGGTTCTCCCGTTCGAAAGACATCCCGCGCAGCAGGGTGAGGTACGGGCCGATGCGCTCGGCCTCGGAGAAGTACGCCTCCTCCGAGCGTCCGGCGAGGAGGCGCTGCCGGAGCCTCTCGTAGCGGGCGAGCTTGGCGGTGGCCCACTCCATGCGCTCGGTGATGGCCCTTCGCACCGCCTCGATGTCGCCGGCGTCCACGCACTGCACCTTGACCAGCAACTCGTCCCGGATCACCGCCGGCTTGCCCGGGGGTTCGGCCGTGTAGGCGCGGACGGCCTCCCGCCCGGTCTCCGTCAACGAGAACAGTCGCTTGTTGGGGCGGCGCTCCTGCTCGACGACACGGGCCGTGACCAGTCCTTCGGCCTCCATGCGCTCCAGCTCCCGGTAGAGCTGCTGAGGCGTCGACATCCAGAAGTTGGCGACCGTCGCGTCGAACGCCTTTGCGAGGTCGTAACCGGATGCCTCACCCTCCAACAGCGCGGCCATCACCGCGTTCCGCAACGCCATGGGAAACAAGCTAGCACCTGTGCGACTAGTCAACATGGTGACTGACAGTCGCCCCGGTCCCGGGAACCCATCCCGTGGACAGAGCATGCCCTGCAGGTCTAACGTCCACTACACCTAGTCAAATTATTGAGTATGTGAGGCGAGGCCCATGCATCCCTTCCGCAAGGCCGTCGAGAGCGGTGACATGGACGCCGTGGCCGCCCTGCTGGCCGACGACGTCGTCTTCACCAGCCCGGTCGCCTTCAAGCCGTACCCGGGCAAGGCGATCACCGCCGCGATCCTGCGTGGCGTGGCCCGGGTGTTCGAGGACCTCACCTATGTCCGGGAGATCGCCAATCCCGACGGTCGCGACCACGCCTTCGTCTTCACCGCCACCGTCGGCGGCAAGAAGCTACAGGGCTGCGACTTCCTGCACTTCGATGAGGACGGCAGGATCGACGAGTTCACGGTGATGGTGCGCCCGCTCTCGGCCGCCCAGGCGCTGTCCGAGGCCATGGGCGCCCAGTTCGAACGGATCGCCCGGGAGGCCGCCGAGCACTGACCGCGACGACCGGTTCCGGCGCGGTCGCCGAGCGGCCTCAGGCATGGGTCTTCCGGGGTCGAGGCGACAGGACACCTGGTCTACGCACACGACAACGGTGGCCGGGTACGGCTTCTCGATCCCCAGGCGGGTCGGCCGGCGCGTCTTGAGCACACCGGTATCCGTCGGCTGACAGGCAACGATGCCCGGCTGCCGTCGCCGGGTAGGTCGCCCTGGCCGGTGATCTGCGTGAACTGGTTCCAGCCGGGGGCGGCCGTAGATCACAACACGGACACAGCGTCACTCGGAGATCACTCAAAGTGCGTGTTGGGGTGCATGATTTCGGCCACCACTCGGCTTCCAAGGAGACCCATGCGCCGCAACACCATCTCCCTGCTCGCCGCAGCCGTGCTCATGCTGACCGGATGCTCCCCCTTCGGCTCGGGCAGCGACAAACCCTCGGCCCCGAGTCCTTCCGCGCCGGCCGGAGCGGCCGCCGACGCGGAGCAGATCGCCGCGTGCGCCAAGGCGATCGTCGCCGCGAAGAACGACACCGCGGACAACGGCCTGCCCGAGTGCGCGAAACTGTCGCCGGACGACTACCTGAAGGCGATCGAGGACGCGAAGAAACAGGGAGGCGATCGGTGATACCCCCGCGTCGTCCGCCGAGCGGCAGGGGGACAGGGGGCCGTTCCGCCGGGGGCACGGTGGACGCGCCGCTCGGTCCGGGCCCGGTCCTCCACGGGCCGGGAGTCGCGGACACTCCCTGTCCGCGAGGCCCGTTAGCGTCCCTGGCATGACGAAGTCGATCCCGGCGGCTCGGAGGGTCGGCCGGACCCTCACGGGCACCGTTCCGGTCCTCCGCAACCGCGCCCTCAACCGCGCCACCCTCGCCCGTCAGCTGCTGCTCCGCCGCTCGCCGCTGTCCGCGAAGGCGGCCGTCGCGCACCTGGCCGGCCTCCAGGCGCAGAACGTCAGGCCGCCGTACTACGCGCTCGCGGCACGAATGGGCATGCCGTACGACATCCGGTTCGGCACCGTCGTCCCCCCACGCCCCTGACGCCCGGTCCGTGAAGCGGTCCCGCGGCGCCTCGATCCGCCCGCCCGGTCACCGCCACCGACAGCCCAGCCTCAGCCCCAGCAGGAGAATCTGCCACGGCACACCATGTGCGGCCCTCCCAACCTCGCCCATCCGACCGGCGCGTGGGAGCCGGGCCATGGAAGTGACGTGGAAAGGGGGCGTTGCGGGCCGCTCGTGGAGGCCCGCAACGCCCCCTGGTATCTACCTGGGGTGTACCCCAGGGGCCTTCTGGGACTTACGTGTCGACCTGCGCGGTCACCACATTCTCCGCACAGCCGTCGCCCCGGGAAGTCATCCCTGCCAGGACGCCCCCGGTGAGCGGGGGGCCGCCGCTGTCGCCCTGGCAGGTGTCCATGTCGCCGGAGGGAGTGAGCCTGCCCGTGGCGGCGGCAGCGGTCGCCACGGCGGCAGTGGCGGCCTTTCTGACGCGTCTCGGCCCGGACATGGGTCTCCTCGTGGGGTTGCCGGTGGGGGTTCGAGCGAGTGGGGACCGGCCCCGGTGTGCCCGGCGAGCGGCACACCTTTACGCTAGAAGCCGGAGTGGGCCCCTCCCAATGAGGGAACGCCCTAGGCGAGTTGGGCAGGGAAAACCCTCGGTCTACGCGCGTGAACCAGCCAACGGGCGTGCCGTGTGCGCTGGTTCAGCTCGCGCGGTGCCCGGCTGCCAGACGCACGATGTCCACCCGTGAGCGGATGCCCAGCTTGCGGTAGACCCGGGTCAGCGTGGCCTCCACGGTCTTGACGCTGATGAACAGCCGGGCCGCGATCTCCCGGTTCGTCGCGCCCTCCATGACCAGCGCGGCGACCTGCCGTTCCGTCGCGGCCAGGCCGTCGAGGGCGGCCGTCGCGACCGGCGCCGGCCCCGCCGGGTGAGGCTCCGGCCTCCCCGGGTCCGTGGCCGTGGCCGTCCCCACCAGGCGCAGCCACGGCATCGCCCGGCAACGGCGGAAGAGACGGGTCGCCTCGTCGTACGACGCCGGTCCCGGCCGCCCGGCGCGCAGCCCTGCCAGCGCATAGGCCGCCCGGGCCTCCTCGAGGCCGTAGCCGAGCGTCGCGAGCCGGTCCCGCGCCGCTGTCAACTGACGTTCCGCCGCGTCCACTTCGCCGCGTGCCGCCCGGGCCAGGGCCTCCGCCCGGTCCAGCACCGCGAGCACGCTCTCCCGCCGGAGTCTGAGCGCGTGGGCGCGGGCGGCGTCGATGACGTCCTGCGCCTCGGCCGGCTCCCCGACGCGTACGAGGGCCTCCGCGAGGTCGCCGTGCCAGCGGCCCCGGGCCGGATCGGTGACCCCGAGCCCCTCCTCCAGCTCCCTCACCCGGCGCAGGGACCGGACGCTCCCCGCCGCGTCCCCGGCCACCAGCTGGGCGTGTCCCAGCGCGGCCAGTGCCCGCGACAGGTAGATCACGTCGCCGTCCTCCTCGGCCCGCGCCACGGCCTCCTGGGCCAGCGTCAGCGCCCGGTCGGCCTCGCCGCCCGCCGCCTCCGCCAGTGAGGTGAGCATGGCGCTGGCGGCCTCCCCGATCCCGGTGTCCCGCGCCAGCCTGAGGCTCTCCCGCGCGAGGTCGAGGGCCCGCCCGCAGTGTCCGGCCCGCAGTTCGGTCTCGGCGAGCCCGCGCAGGAAGTGCACCTCGGCCTCGACCATGCCGCGCCGCCGCACCTCACGCAGCAGCGCGCTGACCGTCTTGCGCGCCTCGGAGAGCTGGTCGCTCATGATCAGCCAGCGGAACCGCACGGCACCGACGCCGTTGTGGTCGCACGCCACCCGGGCGTCCTGCGGTTCCCTCATCGCCCGCTTGATGGTGCGCGGTGCGTCCGGGTGCCCCATCAGGGTCTCGGCCTGCGCCTGGAAGGCCAGGGCCAGCAGTTCGTTGCGCCGGTCGCCGACCCGTGCCGCCAGTTCCGCGGCGAGGGCGCCCTCCTGCCGGGCCCGGGCGAAGTCGCCCTCCACCAGCAGCGCCCGCCAGGCGAGCTGGTAGTGCACCAGGGTGAGCAGCCGGGGGTCGTCGCCCGCGTCCGCAAGCGCCTGGGGGAAAACCGCGTCGACCTCGGCCATCGCGTGCCCTGCGGCGTCGATCACCACCATCCAGGCCCGCACCCTGTCCGCCGGTTCCGTCGCCTGGGCCAGCACCTCGCGGGCGATGTCCCGGGCGAGGTCGGTCTCCCCTGCGGTCAACGCGTCCTCGGCGGCCTGCAGCCGCCGCTCGTCCGGGCCCGGCACCGCGTCCGCGGGGGTGTGCCGGGCGGCGAGCAGCCCGAGCCCGGCCGCCACCGAGGGCGCGCCCCGGTCCCGGGCGGCGGACGCGGCCTCGGCGAGCCGCTGCGCCACCCGTGGATCCGTGCCGGTGGTCGCCAGCGCCAGGTGCCGGGCCCGTTCGATCGGGTCGGAGGCCGCCGTCGACAGCGCCGTGTGCACGGCCCGCCGCTCCTGGGCGCTCGCCTGCGCGTACAGCGCGGCCGATATCAGCGGATGCGCGAACCGTACGAACGGTGCGTCCCGCTCCGTCACCAGCAGCCCGAGCGCGGCGGCCTGCGCGGTCTCCGCCTCCGCGTTGTCCCGGCCCGCGGCGCGCAGCAGGGCCAGTGTGGGCCGGGCCCCCGCGCTCGCCACGAGCAGGGTGCGGCGGGCCTCGTCGGACAGCGCCTCGAGCCGGTTGAGCACCAGCGTCCTGAGCGAGGTCGGCACCGGCAGCGGCTCGCCCGGCCTCGGCGGAGTCGGGCTCTCGGCGAGGGCGCGGCCGAGCTCCAGAGCGAACAGCGGGTTGCCGCCGCTGGTGCGGTGGATGTCCCGCACGGTGGAACGGGGCAGTCCCGTGTAGCCGCGGTGGTCGAGGAGCGTGGCGATCCGCGCGCGCGAGAGCGGTCCCACCCGCAGGGCGAGGGTGTCCGGCGGGGACGCGCCCAGATAGCGGTCGTACTCCTGACCCTGCTCGGCGTGGGTGCGCACCGCGCACAGCATCTGCACCGGTGTGCCGCCGAGGCGCCGCGCGGCGAAGCCGAGAAGTTCGGTGCTGGCCGGATCCAGCCACTGCAGGTCGTCGGCGACGATCAGCACGGGACCGCGGGCGGCGAGCACACGGAGGGTGGACAGGACGGCGAGTCGCAGCGCGAGTCCGTCCCGTTGCAGCGTGGACTCGCCGCGGCCGGTGAGCGCGGACTCCAGGGCGGTGCGCTGGGGGGCGGGGAGCCGGTCGGCGACCTCGTCCATGACGAGCCCGAGCAGGTCGGCGAGGGCCAGGAAGGGAAGGTGGGATTCGGACTCGGTCGCCGAGCAGCGCAACACGGTGCGCACCGTTTCGCCGTATTCCGCGGCCAGCGTCCGCAGGACCGTCGACTTTCCTATTCCGGCGGGGCCGTGCAGGAGCACACTTCCCCCGTCGGTGAGCCGGCGGCGCGCCGCCGTGCACAGCTCCTCCCGGCCGATGACCAGGTCATGGTGGGGTCTCGCAGGCTCCTGGAAGTCCCGTCGCACGGTGCCGCTCCCCTCCGGGTGTCGTGTCCTGGCCAATATTAGGCGTCCCGTCATTGAAAATTCGGACGGCGGCATGGTGAGGGAAACAACAAGCGGTGACACAAGGGAATTCATCGGAGTACCGAATGAATCGTGAACTACAGATCTACGGGAGCAGCCCGGCCCGCCGCGCCGCCACCACCGCCTCCCATCTGCTGTGCGCGCCGAGCTTCCGCATCGCCGAGCGCAGATACCCCTTCACCGTCTCCGGGCGCAGCCCCAGCCGCTCGGCGGCCGCCGCGTTGGTCGACCCGACCGCCACACACGCCAGGACGTCCACCTCCCGCGGGGACAGCCCCACGTTCCCCACCGCCGATCCCGGGGAGGCCGCCCCGGCCAGCCGCCCGCACACCTCCAGGAGCTCCGTCCGCAGCGCCGCGTCCTCCACCCGCTGGGCGAGCGCCCGCAGCGCGCCGTGCGCCTCCCGCACCTGCTCCCAGGCCGCCCCGGCCGGGCCCGAGGGCTCCCGCACCGCCGTCAGCAGGGTGCGCGCCTCGTCCCGGGCGACCAGCGCCTGTTCCACGTCCCGCGCCGCCTCCACCGCCGCGCTCAGCGTGCGGTCGCCCAGCGGCTGCGCCGTCCGCAGGGCGCCGTAGAGCACGCCGCGCACCCGGCGCCGTACGACGACCGGCACCGCGAGCACCGACCTCAGGCCCTCCGCCGCCACCGCCGCGTCGTACTCGTGGCTGATCTGCCGGGACGCCGAGTAGTCGGTCACCGCGCACGGCCGGGCCAGAGCCGTCACCTTGCCGCCCAGGCCGCTGCCGGAGACGACGGCGAGCGAGCTGAGCGCCGTCGTCGCGGTGCCGCTCAGTTCGCTGATGCGTATCTGGGGCCGCCCGGACTCCACCAGTCCGCCGAAGGCGACCGGCAGCCCCGTGACCCGCCGCAGCCGCACCAGCGCGCTCCGCACCTGAACCGTCTCGGCTGCGTCAACTGCCACGTGCTCGCCCCTCCGTCGCGGCGCACCCCCGTTCGGGGGTGGTGAGACCTGCGTCACCGATTACACGATGTGAGATGGCTGTCCGGCAATGAGGAGGACACATGACGGCGAACACCGACGCGACGGAGGCGTTCCGGACCGCGCGGGACTTCCTTCTGAAGCACCGGGAGGACTACGCGACGGCGTACGAGGGCTTCCGCTGGCCGCGCCCGGCGTACTTCAACTGGGCGCTCGACTGGTTCGACGTCATCGCGGACGGCAACGACCGCACCGCACTGCACATCGTGGAGGAGGACGGCTCCGAGGAACGCCGCACCTTCGCCGAGATGTCCGAGCGCTCCGACCGGGTCGCCGGCTGGCTGCGGGAGCGGGGCGTGCGCGCGGAGGACCGCGTCCTGGTCATGCTGGGCAACCAGACCGAGCTGTGGGAGACGGCGCTCGCGGCGATGAAGCTGCGGGCCGTGGTCATCCCGGCCACCCCGCTGCTGGGCCCCGCGGACCTGCGCGACCGGGTCGACCGGGGACGGGTCCGGCACGTGATCGTGCGTGCGCAGGACACGGGCAAGTTCGCCGAGGTGCCGGGTGACTGCACCCGGATCGCGGTCGGCGGCGCGCCGGAGGGCTGGCGGGCCTACGAGGACGCGTACGCGGCCGACGCGGGCTTCGAGCCGGACGGGCCGACCCACGCCGACGACCCGTTGATGCTGTACTTCACCTCGGGCACCACCGCCCGGCCCAAGCTGGTCGAGCACACCCATGTGTCGTATCCGATCGGTCATCTGGCGACGATGTACTGGATCGGCCTGGGGCCCGGGGACGTCCACCTGAACATCTCCTCGCCGGGCTGGGCCAAGCACGCCTGGTCGAACCTGTTCGCCCCGTGGAACGCGGAGGCGACCGTCTTCATCCACAACTACACACGCTTCGACGCGGCCCGGCTGATGGCGGAGATGGACCGCGTGGGCGTGACGACGTTCTGCGCGCCGCCGACCGTGTGGCGCATGCTGATCCAGGCCGACCTCACCCAGCTCGCCACCCCGCCGCGCGAGGCGGTCGCCGCCGGCGAGCCACTGAACCCCGAGGTGATCGAACAGGTACGCAGGGCCTGGGGGGTGACCATCCGGGACGGCTTCGGGCAGACCGAGACGGCCGTGCAGGTCTCCAACAGCCCCGGCCAGCCGCTGAAGACGGGCTCCATGGGGCGGCCGAGCCCCGGCTTCCGCGTGGAGCTGCTGGATCCGGTGAGCGGCGCGCCGGGCGCGGACGAGGGCGAGATCGCGCTCGACCTGTCCGTACGGCCGGTCGGCGTGATGACCGGCTACCACGGCGACCCCGACCGTACGGCCGAGGCCATGGCGGGCGGCTACTACCGCACCGGCGACATCGGCTCCCGGGACGCGGACGGGTACATCACCTACGTCGGGCGGGCCGACGACGTCTTCAAGGCGTCCGACTACAAGATCTCCCCCTTCGAGCTGGAGAGCGCTCTCCTGGAGCACGAGGCGGTGGCCGAGGCGGCCGTCGTGCCGGCGCCGGACGAACTGCGCCTCGCCGTGCCGAAGGCGTACGTGGTGCTCGCCGCCGGCTGGGAGCCGGGCCCCGAGACCGCCAAGGTCATCTTCGAGCACTCCCGTGAGGTGCTCGCCCCCTACAAGCGCATCCGTCGCCTGGAGTTCGGCGACCTGCCCAAGACCGTCTCCGGCAAGATCCGCCGGATCGAGCTGCGCGAGGCCACGGCCGCGGGCTCGCAGAACGAGTACCGCGAGGAGGACTTCAGGTGAGCGCCCTGTCGTACACGCACGGGACCAGCACGACGCCGCTCCTCGGTGACACCATCGGCGCCGACCTCGACCGTGCCATCGCCGCGTACCCGGACCGGGAGGCCCTGGTCGACGTGCCGTCCGGGCGGCGCTGGACCTACGCCGAGTTCGGCGCCGCGGTCGACGAGGTGGCGCTCGGGCTGCTCGCCAAGGGTGTGCACAAGGGCGACCGGGTCGGCATCTGGGCGGTCAACTGCCCCGAGTGGGTGCTGGTGCAGTACGCCACCGCGCGGATCGGCGCGATCATGGTGAACATCAACCCCGCCTACCGCGCCCACGAGCTTCAGTACGTGCTGAAGCAGGCCGGGATCTCGCTCCTGGTCGCCTCCCTGGCCCACAAGACGAGTGACTACCGGGCCCTGGTCGACCAAGTGCGCGGCAGCTGCCCGGAGTTGCGTGAGACCGTCTACATCGGCGACCCCACGTGGGGCGCGCTCACAGCCGGCGCGGTGTCGGTCCCGCGCGAGCGACTGGCCGCCATCGCGGGCGAGTTGAGCTGCGACGACCCGGTCAACATCCAGTACACCTCGGGCACCACCGGCTTCCCGAAGGGCGCCACCCTCTCCCACCACAACATCCTCAACAACGGCTACTGGGTGGGCCGCACGGTCGGCTACACGGAGCAGGACCGGGTGTGTCTTCCGGTGCCCTTCTACCACTGCTTCGGCATGGTCATGGGCAACCTGGGCGCCACCTCCCACGGGGCCTGCATCGTCATCCCGGCGCCGTCCTTCGAACCCCGTGCCACCCTCGAGGCCGTCCAGCAGGAGCGCTGCACCTCCCTGTACGGCGTGCCGACGATGTTCATCGCCGAGCTGAACCTGCCCGGCTTCGCGGAGTACGACCTGTCGTCCCTCAGGACCGGCATCATGGCGGGCTCGCCGTGCCCGGTGGAGGTGATGAAGCGGGTGGTCGGCGAGATGCACATGGAGCAGGTGTCCATCTGCTACGGCATGACGGAGACCTCCCCGGTCTCGCTGCAGACCCGGATGGACGACGACCTGGAGCACCGCACGGGCACGGTGGGCCGGGTCCTCCCGCACATCGAGGTCAAGATCGTCGATCCGGCGACCGGGGTGACCCTGCCGCGCGGCGCGGCGGGCGAGCTGTGCACCCGCGGCTACAGCGTGATGCTCGGCTACTGGAACGAGCCCGAGAAGACCGCGGAGGCCGTCGACCCCGGCCGCTGGATGCACACCGGCGACCTCGCCATGATGCGCGAGGACGGTTACGTCGAGATCGTCGGCCGCATCAAGGACATGATCATCCGCGGGGGCGAGAACATCTACCCGAGGGAGATCGAGGAGTTCCTGTACGCGCATCCGAAGATCGCCGACGTGCAGGTGGTCGGGGTCCCGCACGAGCGGTACGGCGAGGAGGTGCTGGCCTGCGTGATCCCGCGCGACCCGGCCGCCCCGCCGACCCTCGAGGAGGTGCGGGCCTTCTGCGAGGGGCAGCTCGCCCACTACAAGATCCCGAGCCGGCTGCAGATCCTGGACGCCTTCCCGATGACGGTCTCGGGGAAGGTCCGCAAGATCGAGCTGCGGGAGAGGTATGCGGAACCGGCGTAGGGCTCCCGCGCGAGGGAGGGTTCAGGCCAGGCCGGCGGCCAGATCGTCGGCCTGCCTGTTCACCGGCTCGGGGGTGCCGGTGAGATCGAGGACGAAGAGCGGGACGCCGAGGCGGTCGGCGGCGGCACGGGCGGCGTCGGCGTATCCCGCCAGTGAGAAGCACACGCAGCGTGCGGACTCCGACAGGGCGGTGAGCCACAGGCACTCCACGTCCCGCAGCGACGCCGGGCGCATGGTCGGCTCCACCAGCGCCCGCATCCCCTGCGCCGTGAGCAGGACCCCGCTGGGCGGACGCTCCTGGGCACGCCGGACGTCGTGGTGGCCGAGCCGGCGCAGACAGAGCGCGGCTGCGCCGATGGCGTCGGCGGCCGTGCGGATGGTGACGGGCTGGAAGAGGGGGCTCTGAGCACGCGGACCGCCCGCACCGTCCCCGGCGGAAGCGGGGCGTGGCGTCCCGCTCACCGGAGCCCCACTCACCGGGACACGGAGGACGGTCCCGCACGGGCAGTCCAGCTCCGGGCAGGGCCATTGACCCTCCCGGCCGCAACTCCCGCAGCGAACCGCGACCCAGCCGTCGTCCCAGGTGCGGTGGGTGACCACGGAGGGCCGCGAGAAGCGGTCCAGCGGCGGGGCGACGGGCCCGCCGCACACGCACGGATACGACGGCGCGGCGTAGACGTGTTCGCGCCGGCAGACCGGACAGGACACCGGCACGCTCTCGGGCATGGCTCCCATGGTGCTTCCACGGATGCCCACTTGTCCCCGACTTCGGCGATCGCGCCCCCCCTGACAGGCCGTCTCTTGACGGCTCTCCCTGCCATGCCTACATTGCTTCCAGATAGCAGAAAAAATATTCCGCTATACGGAAAGAAGAAGTCGAAAGGCGCATTGGTGCTCACCGCGGGGCGCGACGGGAGCGCGAGTCCGACAGCCGAAGCAGGAGTACTCCATGGCTCGTATGACCGCTGCCCGCGCGGCAGTCGAGATCCTCAAACGTGAGGGCGTCCGGGACGCGTTCGGGGTTCCGGGTGCGGCGATCAACCCCTTCTACGCCGCCCTGAAAGCGTCCGGCGGCATCCACCACACTCTGGCCCGCCATGTCGAGGGCGCGTCCCACATGGCGGAGGGATACACCCGTACCCACCCCGGCAACATCGGCGTGTGCATCGGAACCTCCGGCCCGGCCGGTACCGACATGATCACCGGGCTCTACTCGGCGACCGGCGACTCGATCCCGATCCTCTGCATCACCGGCCAGGCCCCGACCGCGGTGCTCCACAAGGAGGACTTCCAGGCCGTCGACATCGCGTCGATCGCCGCGCCGGTGACGAAGATGGCCGTCACCGTGCTTCAGGCCGCGCAGGTGCCGGGCGTCTTCCAGCAGGCCTTCCACCTGATGCGCTCCGGTCGCCCCGGGCCCGTCCTCATCGACCTGCCGGTCGACGTCCAGCTCACCGAGATCGAGTTCGACCCGGAGACGTACGAGCCGCTGCCGGTCCACAGGCCCGCCGCGACCCGCGCCCAGATCGAGAAGGCCCTCGCACTGCTGAACGCCTCCGAACGCCCGCTGATCGTCGCCGGCGGCGGGATCATCAATGCCGACGCAGCCGAACTCCTCGTCCAATTCGCCGAACTGACGGGCACGCCGGTCGTCCCCACTCTGATGGGCTGGGGAGCCATCCCCGACGACCACCGGCTGCACGCCGGCATGGTCGGCCTGCAGACCTCGCACCGGTACGGCAACGCGACCTTCCTGGAGTCCGACTTCGTCCTCGGCATCGGCAACCGCTGGGCCAACCGCCACACCGGGCGCATCGACGTCTACACGGCCGGGCGGACATTCGTTCACGTCGACGTCGAACCCACCCAGATCGGCAGGATCTTCGCCCCCGACTACGGCATCGCCTCCGACGCGAAGGCGGCCCTGGACCTGTTCGTCGAGGTGGCCGAGGAGCTGAAACGGGCCGGCAGGCTCCCCGACCGCTCGGCCTGGGCCGCCGCCGTGCGGGAGAAGAAGGCCCGTCTGAAGCGCCGTACGCACTTCGACGACATCCCGATCAAACCGCAGCGCGTCTACGAGGAGATGAACAAGGCATTCGGCCCCGAGACGCGGTATGTCACGGCCATCGGCCTCTCCCAGATCGGCGGCGCCCAGATGCTGCGGGTGTACCGCCCGCGGCACTGGATCAACTGCGGCCAGGCGGGCCCCCTCGGCTGGACGATCCCGGCCGCGCTCGGGGTGGCGAAGGCCGACCCGGAGGCGTTCGTGGTCGCGCTGTCCGGCGACTACGACTTCCAGTTCATGATCGAGGAGTTGGCGGTCGGTGCCCAGCACCGGATCCCGTACATCCATGTCCTCGTGAACAACTCCTACCTCGGCCTGATCCGTCAGGCACAGCGGGCCTTCGACATGGACTTCCAGGTCAAGCTGGAGTTCGAGAACATCAACTCACCGGAACTGGGCGTCTACGGCGTCGACCACGTCAAGGTCGCCGAGGGCCTCGGCTGCAAGGCGCTCCGGGTGACGGACCCCGACGACCTGGCCCAGGCCTTCGAACAGGCCAAGAAGCTCGCCGCCGAGTACCGGGTGCCCGTGGTCGTCGAGGTGATTCTGGAGCGCGTCACCGACATCTCGATGTCGACCACCAACGACATCAGCCAGGTGGTGGAGTTCGAGGAGAGCGTCTAGTTGCGCTTTCGAACGCGGACGGGGCCGCGGTTGCCCGCGGCCCCGTGCTGAATGTGCGTCAGGATGTGGTCACCGTGCCGTCGTCGTGGTGCCGCTGGCCCAGAGGGCGCCGCCCTTGCCGGTGCCCCCGGTGCTCCTGTAGACGACCAGGTTGCCGTCGTTCTGCACGACCGCGTAGGCGCCCGTGTTGTGGTAGGTGCCGGTGGACCACAGGGAGCCGCCCTTGCCGGGACCCCCGGTGCTCGTGTAGACGACGAGGTTGCCGTCCGTCTGCATCACCGCGTACGCGCCCGGGTGGCCGTAGGTCCGGCTGGACCAGAGGGCGGCGCCGTCACGCCGGCGGTACATCACCAGGTTGCCGTCCGTCTGCATGACCAGTCGGGTGTAGGTGCCCTGGGTCCACCAGCCGGGTTTGAGGGTGGTGCCCGAGGCGATGGTCTGCGGCCGGGCGTAGGTGCCGCTCGACCACAGGGGCGAGGTGCTCGCCTTCGCGTAGACGACGACGTTGCCGTCGTCCTGCACGGTGGTGTACGCGCCCGGGTTGCCGTAGGTCCGGGTCGACCACAGGGCGCCGCCCGCGCCGGGGCCCCCGGTGCTCCTGTAGACGACGAGGTTGCCGTCCGTCTGCATCACCGCGTACGCACCCGAGCTGCCGCTCGTCCCGGTCGACCACACCACCTGACCGGCGCCCTTGCCGGTGTTCAGGCGGGCCACGAGGTTGCCGTCGGTCTGCATGGTCAGCGTCATCGCGGTGCTGCTCAGGCTGTGTCCCGGGGACAGTCGCTGTCCGGGGTACATGAAGGTGCCTGCGGCCGGGGCGGGGGCCGAGGCGGGGATGTGCGGGTCGAGGAGGTGGATGTTCTTCCCGCCGTCCACGTAGGCGACGCCGCCCTGGTACTTGTCGACGGCCCAGGACACCCTGCGGTCGTCGGCGACCGGTCCGCCGGGCAGGTCGGCCAGGTCGCCGGTGGCGGCCGTGTCGCTGTGCACGTCGGTGAGCGTCAGCTTGCCCGCCGCCGTGTCGTGCTCGACGACGAACCCGTCCCCGAGCTGGGCGGGATGGGCGGGCACGGCAACGTCCTTGCCGGTGGCCAGGTCCCACACGCCCGCCGGACCCGACGGTCCGCACGACCAGTACACCCAGTGCTGGGCGGCCGCCTGCAGCTCGCCGGGCACGCACGGCGCGCCGGTCGCCACCGTCTGCACGGTGCGCCGGGTGGTGAGATCGATCTGGGTCAGTGCCCCCGCGGTGGCTCCGGGGACCCACACCGTGGAGCCCGACAGCGCGGCGGCGGAGACCGGGCGGCTGAAGAGCACGTGACTGTTGCCGCCCGCGTCCGCGTCACCGACGTACTGCTTGTCCGTGGAGCCGCCGTTGTAGACCACGTAGCGGCCCTCGGCGTCGACGAGGGTGCCGCCGGTGGCGCCGGGTGTGATCAGATTCGCGCTGTCGCCGGGAGACTGCACGGTGACGGCGTCGCCCTGGCTGTTGGCATTGGCCCACAGCTGCGAGATGTTGCCGTCGCCGGTGGCGATGGGCGGGTTGCAGGTGGCCGCGGTGTCGCAGTGGGTGGGCGCGAAGGGCTGGCCGAAGCTCTGCTCGGGACCGTAGGAGGGCGGCGAACCGAGCTGGACGCTCCGGTCGTAGACGGCGTCTCCGCCGTTCGACAGGCGCCTGACCGGGTACAGCTTCCCGCCGCCGAAGGCCAGGCCGTCCAGGGGGGCGGGCACCGGGGGGTCGGAGTCCACGGCGGTCCCTGCCGGGGTGCCGTCCGGCCCGGCGGTGAACAGACGGGCCGCCCAGTCGGTGACGGACGAGCCGCCCACGACGACCGCACCGTCCGGCGCCTGCCTGATGGTGTTGGAGTTGGCGTGGTCCAGGACCGGGGTGACGGTCTGGGAGCCGGACAGCGGCATGGCGTAGAGCGGGTAACCGAGTGTGTCGTCCGTGCTCGAGGCACCGTTGTGCGACACCGAGTAGGTCATCAGCAGGGAGTCGCCCGCGATCCCCAGGAAGCGCAGGGCGCTGCTGTACTCGGTGCCCAGCGGTGCTGCTGGGACCTGCACGGTGCTCACGGTGCCGCCGGGAACGGAGCGCGACACGAACTGGACCTCTCCCGCCGAGCCGGTTCCGGCGGCTCTCGTCGAGGTGTACCAGGCGATGTGATCCTTGGACAGGACGACGCGGGAGCCGTTGACCAGCGGCCCGGAGACGGGGGTGACCGCGCCGGTCGTCAGGTCCACCAGGGCCGCCCGGGCCGCGGTCGTGCCGTCGGTGTCCTGAATGTAGCGGATCACCACGGAGTCGGCGTCGCCCGCCAGCACCAGAGCCTGGGGCGTGGCGCCTGCGGGCCAGCCGGTGACCGGTGTGTCGGTCTGCTGCCCGTCCGCCGTGCCGAGGACATGAAAGCCCGTCACGGATCCGTCCGCGGCCTTGGTCACCGTCAGCACGCGGGAACCGAAGGTGCCCAGGTACGTCTGTCCGGCGCCCGGCCTGATGGTGGTGGTCGTGCCGGAGTCCATGTCGTGCAGCAGGTACCCGGCGGCCGACGGCGTGGCCACGATGTCGGAACCCGCTCCCGAGTACCCGGGCATCTGCAGGTTGCTCTGGACACCGGGCACCGGGGTGTCCGATCCGCCCGCGTAGGGCGTCCAGACGTACCCGGAGTGGCTGTCGGTCTGGTGCAGGAAGCCACCGGTGCCGGCGAAGACGACGATGTCCTTGGGCGGGTTGTTCAACAGAGCGGCCGGTATGACCGTCTCGGTGGGGGTGTCGGCCGAGGCCGTCGCCGCGGTCAGCGGCAGGGCCCCCGAAGCGAGGGCGAACGTCGCGGCGACCGCGACGGATCCGCTCCTCAGGGTGTGTTGGGCCACCCATTCCTCCTTCAAGTGGGAAGGCACGGGTGACATGCAGCCGACGGCCGACCGCCCAAGGGCCAGGACGGCTCTGGTTGTTGAAGCCCCCCAGTCGCCACGGTGCCCGAGCCCTCGGTCACCACGCCCCCCATGCGAGGGCGAGGCTAACGGACTCGGCCCCTTCGGGAACAGGCGCCCCACCCGCTGCGTGCTCCACCAGAGGTGTTCGGGCGTACCTGGAGTCATCCGCCACCGTGGTGCACCGCGGCCCGTCCCGCCGGTCCGCGCCTCCCGGGGCGCCCTCCGTACGGAGCGGGGCACCACCGCGGCCCGCCCCCACGGGCCGCGGTCCCCCGGCTGACACCCCCCTGCGGGGCCCGCCGCCCCCGTGTCGGCGGGCCCCGTGTGCCGAGAATCTCCCCATGGCCAGGGCCAGTTGAAGCCCCCTGACCGGTCTTCAGAGGTTCATTTGAGGGTTGCGTAGAGGGAGTACGCCTGCTTGCGTAGACGCCCTCACTCGATCTCGTGCTCCGACAGCCCCGGCCAGTCCTCGGGGCCGCCGCCCTGCCACTCGACGATGTCGCTCTCCTCCACCTCGATCCGGTCCAGATCGGCCAGGCGCAGGATCTCGATGACGTCGTCCAGGTGGGAGGCGATCCCGAGGGTCACGTCGCCCTCGGTGACCCGCCGGGATCCGTCCAGCGCCGGGGCGTGCACCACGATGTGCGGATGCTGCGGTGACTGTTCCATGGGTTCAGCCTCCTGCGGCCGCGCCGGATCCGCACCCCGGGGGCCACGGCGGACGCGACGGCTGCGGGGCGTTCCTCTCCCGGCTCCGCCGCCGGGGCCGCGCAGCGGGGTGACCACGGGACGGCCCTCGGTGTCCGTGGTCACCGACACCCGTGCCGCGTACACACGGGCTATCACGTCCTCGGTGATGACCTCGGCGGGCGTGCCGCCCGCCGCGACGCGTCCCCTGTCGAGGAGGACCAACCGGTCCGCGTACTGGGCGGCGGTGGTCAGGTCGTGCAGGGTGGTGACCACCGCCAAGCGCCGAGTTCTGCGTAGTTCGTCCACAAGGTCGAGAACGTGCTGCTGGTGTCCGAGGTCGAGCGCGGAGGTGGGTTCGTCGAGCAGCAGCAGCCGGGGTTCCTGGGTCAGGGCCCGGGCGAGCGCGGCGCGTTGGCGCTCGCCACCGGAGAGCTCGGACAGGCGGCGAGCGGCATGGTGGGTCAGGTCGAGCGCGGCCAGCGTGCGCGCGGTGGCCGTGCGGTCCCGTTCGCCGGGGCTTGCGAGGTAGCCGAGGTGTGGCGTGCGCCCCAGCAGCACGTACTCCTGGACCGTCATGTCCGGCGGCAGTACGGGTGCCTGCGGCACGTAGGCGATCAACCGGGCCCTCTCCCGGGCGCGCAGGCGCCCGACGACGGTGCCGCCGACGACGACCGTGCCGCGATGGGGCAGCAGACCGGCGATGGCGCGGAGCAGCGTCGACTTTCCCGCGCCGTTGGGGCCGATCAGCGCCAGCCAGCCGCCCGACGGGACGGAGAAGGACACCGCGCGCACGACCGGGGCGCGGTCCAGGTCGACCTCCACCCCGGCCACGTCGAGCCCGTCCGAGGCGGGTGCGCTCATGTGCGCACCGACCGGGTGGAGCGCAGGATCCATATGAATGCCGGTGAGCCGATCAGTGCTGTGACGACGCCGATGGGCAGTTCGGCCGGTGCCACAACGGTGCGGGCCAGAGCGTCGGCGAGGACCAGGAAGCCCGCGCCGAACAGCAGTGACAGCGGAAGGACGAGCCGGTAGGAGGCGCCGGCCAGCCGACGCACCGCATGCGGCACGATGATCCCGACGAAGCCGATCAGCCCGCTCACCGCCACGGCGCTCGCCGCGGCCAGCGCGCACGCGGCCACGACGGCCAGCCTGATGCGGCCGGGGTGCATGCCGAGGGAGCGGCTCTCCTCGTCGCCGACGGACAGCACGTCGAGATGGCGGCCGTGCAACAGCACGACCACGACGGCGATCGCCGTGTAGGGCAGGATCTCCGTCGTCTGGCGCCAGGTGGCGGCGGACAGGGAGCCCAGCAGCCAGGAGTAGACCTGCTGGATGTCCTGGCTGGAACGCTGGAGGACGTACGTCTGAACAGCGGTCAGGAACATCGACACCGCCAGCCCGGCCAGCAGCAGTGTCGAGGTACCCGGCCCGCCCGCCACGCCGGCCAGGTAGGCGATGGTGACCCCGGCCAGCGACCCGATGAACGCGGCCACAGGCACCGCCGCCGGTACCGAACCGTCCAGGCAGACGATGGCGGCCGTCGCGCCCAGGCCGGCCCCCGCCGACGCCCCCAGCAGCGACGAGTCGACCAGGGGGTTGCGGAACACGCCCTGGTACCCCGCGCCGGCGAGTGAGAGTGCCCCACCGACCACCGCTCCCAGCACCACGCGCGGCAGCCGGATCTGGAAGAGCACGGCATTCTGCAGCGGGCTGAGCTCGGACTGCAGACGTACCAACGGCAACCGGTCCAGCAACGCGACGGCCGTCGCGAGCGGGTTGACGGCCGCTGCCCCGGCCATCGCACCGACAAGCAGCGCGGCGGCCAGGAACGCCACCGCGATCGCGTAGACGCCCACGGTGCGAGAGCGCATTCCGGCGCGCATTGCGACCCTGCTCACAGCCACAGCCCGCCAGGAGTCACCGGCCGGAGGCCTTCTCGACAGCCTGCGCGATCTGCGCGACCAGCTGGGGCAGACGCGGGCCCCAGCGGGAGGCGACGTCATCGTTCAGGCCGGTGATCTCCTTGTTCCTCACCGCCGGAATCCCTGACCAGCCGGGCCGGGCGGCGACGATCGCAGGGGTCTGCCCGCCGTCGGACGACTCGTTGTCCGAGAGGAATATCAGCTGCGGCTGTGCCGAGACGATGTACTCCTGGGCCAGCTGGGGATATCCGCCGTCGGAGGCCTTGTCCGCCTTGTCGGCGATGTTCTTCAGGCCGAACAGGGACGCTATCTGCCCGACGAAGGTCGAGGAGGTCGCCGAGTAGTAAGGGCTGGCACCCAGCTCCCAGTAATAGGTCAGGTTCGCATGGGCGGTGCCGGCCTGCTTGACCGTGGAGGCTATCGCGGACTTCATACCGGCAACGGTCCGTGCGGCCTGGGCGGCGTGACCGGTGGCCCGGCCGATCTGCTCGATCTGCGTGTAGGCGTCGTCGACCGTCGCCGCCGCGGGCTCGATCAGTACCGGCACGCCCAGCCTGCGCAGTCCGGCGACCAGTCCGCCGGAATCCTGCGAGGCGACGACCAGGTCCGGGTCGTACTTCACGATCGCCTCGATGTTCGGGGTCAGTCCGCTGAGGCTGGTGACGGGCGCGCCGGCCGGATGGTCGGAGTTCGAGTCCACCGCGACGACCTGCTTGCCCGCGCCGACCGCGTACAGGTCCTCGGTCGCGGTCGGTGAGAGCGACACGATGTGCTGCGGACGGCTCTGGATGGTGATCCTGCCGTTGGCGGGAGTCACCGTGACAGGGAACGACGCGGCGGCGGAGGGTCCGGGTGCCGAAGCGGACGACGTGGCGGCGCCGGAGCTCTTGGAGCTGCAGCCGGTGACGACGGCCACGGCCGCGATCACGGCGGTCGCCGCCGACAGAGCGCGGACGAGCGGCTCACGCCGACGATGCCGAAGCCGGACAGGTTGGGGTGCCATGCGGCACTTCCTCCCGTGAGGACGGGAAGAAGCAATCCGTCGACGGGTCGCGTCGAACGCGCGCCGACGGAGACGGATCGCCCTTCCCACGAGGGTCGATGTCGTAGCGCGGCAGGAGGCGACCTGGCTTGGGCCCCGGTTGAGGCGACCCTCACAGTTGCGGGACAGCGCCGGACTGGCCCGCGGGAGGCGGGCGTCACCGGCTTCGCTGCCTGACGCGCTGTCAGAAATCTGCATGACCATGCAGATTTCCGACCGCCGCACATTAGCACGCCGGCCACTTCGCGGACCGACGTGCTCCCCGAAGCCTTGGCCCACTGCGGAACGCCCTGGTCCGCGGGAGGGGTTCCGGGCCGCGGCGACGCCTGGGCGCGACAGGACAAGTGTCGGCGCCGACGCGGCCCGGAGGTCTCGGCGTCAGACCTGGGCGCCGGACAGGCGCTCCACGCCCCGCAGCAGGGCCGAGTGGTCCAGGCCGCCGTCGCCCTGCGCGCGCAGACTCGCGACGAGTTGGGCGACCACCGCGCCCACCGGCAGGGCGGCGCCGACCGCGCGGGCCGCGTCCGTGACGATGCCCATGTCCTTGTGATGCAGGTCGATACGGAAGCCCGGCCTGAAGTCGCGGCGGAGGAAGTTCTCCCTCTTGCGGGTCAGCACGGTGGAGCCGGCGAGTCCGCCGCCCAGGACGTCGAGGGCCGCTCCGAGGTCCACGCCCGACTTCTCCAGGAAGACCACGGCCTCGGCGCACGCCTGGATGTTGACGGCGACGATGAGCTGGTTGGCGGCCTTCACGGTCTGGCCCGAGCCGTGCGGGCCGCACCGCACGACGGTCCGGCCCAGCGTCTCGAAGATCGGCTGTGCGTACTCGAAGTCGGCCCGGTCGCCGCCGACCATGATCGACAGCACCGCCTCGACCGCACCGGCCTCGCCGCCGGACACCGGCGCGTCGAGCACCCGGATGCCCTTCGCCCGCCCGGCCGCGGCCAGGTCGATCGAAGTCTGCGGGGTGATGGAGGACATGTCGATCAGCAGGGCGCCGGGCCGGGCGTTCCCGAGGATGCCGTCCGGGCCGTACGCCACCGCCTCGACCTGAGCAGACGCCGGCACCATCGTGATGATCACGTCGGCGTCCCGCACCGCCTCGGCGACCGAGCCGGCCACGGTGCCTCCGGCGGCGGCCAGGCGGTCCAGCTTCGCCTGCTCCAGGGTGTGGCCGGTGACGTCGTAGCCCGCCTTGATCAGGTTCTCGGACATGGGGGAGCCCATGATGCCGAGGCCTATCCAGGCGATCTTGGGAAGTGCGGTCATCAAGGGTGCCTTTCTCGCTGCTGCGGTACGTCCGGGGGTTGCCGTTCAGCGGGCGGCGCGGGCCTGGACCGGCAGCCAGTCGAAGGTCTCCGCGCTCGGGCGGTCCCCCGGCTTGTACTCCAGGCCGACGCGGCCCTCGTAGCCCGCCTTCCGCAACCGGTCGAGCAGATCCTCCAGCGGCAGCGTCCCCGTGCCCGGCGCGCCGCGGCCAGGGGTGTCGGCGATCTGGACGTGGCCCGTCCGGCCCGTGTACCGGTCGATCACCTGCGGCAGGTCCTCGCCGTTCATGGACAGGTGGTAGAGGTCCATCAGGAAGCGCGCATTGCCCAGTCCCGTCGCCTGGTTGACCTTGTCGACCACCTCGACGGCGGCCGGCGCGGACACCAGCGGGTACAGCGGCGACTCCGGCTTGTTCAGGGCCTCGATGAGGAGCGTCGCGCCGATCCGGTCCGCCGCCCGCGCCGCGAGGGCCAGGTTCTCCAGCGCGAGCGCGTCCTGCTCGGCCGGGTCGACGCCGTCGACGCGGTTGCCGTACAGCGCGTTGAGCGACCTGCAGCCCAGCGACTCGGCGAACTCGGCCGCCACCTCGACGTTGGCGCGGAACCTCTCCGACTCCTCGCCGGGGACCGACAGGGCGCCGCGGTCCGGGCCCGGCAACCGACCGGCGTAGAAGTTCAGCCCCGTGAGCCGCACGCCCGCGTCCTCGATCGCCTTCTTCAGGCTGTCCGGTTCGGGCCGCTCGGGGGTGGGAGCGTCGACCCAGGGCCACCACAGCTCGACCGCGGTGAAGCCCGCCGCCGCTGCGGCCGTGGGGCGGTCCAGGAGCGGGAGTTCCGTGAAGAGGATCGACAGGTTGACGGTGTAGCGCTGGTCTGCGAATCCCATCGTGTGGCGCTCCCTGGATCTCGCTCTCATCGAACGGCCCTTGAATTCCGTATAGCGGAATTAAGTTTCTGCTTATTGGAAAGCGTGCCTGTGTGTGGTGGACACTGTCAAGAGCGCGCACGAAAAGTGCCCCCGCGCGGTCCGCGCGGGGGCACAGGGGAGGCGTGGGTCAGAGGGCGTCGACGGCGCTCACCTTCCAGCCCGTGGACGTGCGGCTGAGCGTCATGCGCACCCGGTTCAGATCAAGACGCGATCCCGACACCTGGGTGCTCTGCGTGCTCTGGTTGACGAACAGCAGGACGACCGCCTTGTCGGGCGCGGCCGACACCACCGAGGCCGCCGCCACCGTCGCCCTCACCACGCCGTGGTACTTCGCCGCCGTCGGACCGACCACCGTCTTCGTGGTCTTCAGGTACTGGTCACGGAAGCCGCCGGTCAGATGGCCACGGGCCCGGGCGAAGTCCTGGTCCAGGTGCCGGTAGTCGTACGACAGCACGACAGGCGCGGCCTTCCTGGCGGCCGTCAGCGCCTGACTCCCTGCCTGGTCCGCCCGCCGGCCCTCCCGGTACTGCCATCCGAGGACGGCGACCGCGACCAGGCCCGCCACGAGCACGACGCACAGCGCCGCGGTCAGCAGTCTGCGTCCGCGTACGGGCCCCGGTGCGGGCTGCTCCGGCTCCTCCTCGGCGCTCGGCTCGGGCGGGTCGTCCCAGCCGTCCGGGCGTTCGATCAGCAGCGTGCGCGAGGAGCGCCGCTCCTCGCGGTCCTCGGCCACCTCGCGTTCCGACCGTGCGGAGCGCTTGGCCGCCGCTCGTGCGGCAGCCGTCAGGGTGCGTCGGGTGGCGGTACCGGCGCCGCGGACCTTGGTGGTCTGGTTCGCCACGGTCACTCTCCTCAACTCTGGTGGCGTGGGTCAGCCCACGAACTCGACGTCGGAGGTCAGCCAGCGCCCGTGCTCGCGCACGAGGTCGAGCTGCAACCGGTAGGTGCGCGCCTGCCCCTGGGGCGCGGCGGTGTTGGTCACCTTGCTGTCGGCGACGACCAGGACCCGGGCCGAGTCGGCGTCGGAGCGGACGAGGCCCGCCTCGAGGACCTGCCCCTCGGACACCGACTTGTTCTGGGCGACGAGCTTTGTCAACTCCGCGGTCTGCGCGGCGAACTCCTTCTTGAACTCGCCGGTCGCGCCCTTCAGCACGTTCCCGCTGTCGCGGTCGTAGTGCCGGTAGTCGAGCGAGGTGAAGTTCAGCGCCGACTGCCGGGCCGCCGCCAGGATGTCCTGCCGGCGCTGCTCGGCCGCGCGCTGGTCGGCGAGGCGCAGGCCCAGCCAGACGGACAGCACGGTCGTCAGCACGGTGGCGGCGACGAGCCCGGCGGAGAGCACCCGGGGGCGTCCCCATCTCATGACATCGGTCCGACCAGCAGCCATTGCCACGACTCCTTTCCGAAGACGGTCTGTTCGCCGCCCGCCGAGCCGATCTCGACGGGCGTGCCGTCCGGGCCGGTCGCGGTGCCGGTCTCCGGGTCGTACGGGGTGACGTACGCGGTCCGGTTCGCGCTGCCCGAACCGGACGCCGCGCCGGGCGCGTTCTGCGCGCCGCGTACCGAGGTGGCGCTGCCGCGCGGCGCCGTGCAGTGGGCGCCGGTGTTCGCTGCGCGGGTTCCGGTGTCCGAGGGGTCGCGCCGCCGGGTTCCGTACCCCTGGGTGCACGCGGGCGGGTCGTTCGCGTTCACGGTGAGCCCGAAGTGGGTGGTGCCGTCGCCGGGGATGACGGTGTAGCTGCCCGCGACCACGACGGGGAGGGTGACAAGGGCCTGCTCCACCCCGGGCAGCCGGGCGACGGTGACCTGACCGCCGCTGATCAGGTTGGCCAACAGCACCGGCAGGGTCGGCCGGGTGGACCTCAACAGGGAGTCGACCTCCTGAGCGGCGGGCGCCGCGTTGCCGACGACCCGGCGCAGGTCCCCGTCGCTCGACTTCAACTGCGCGGTGAGGGTGGCCAGATCGTGGGAGAACGACTTGATCGCCGATCCCTTGTCGGCCTGGGTCTTGAGCACCTTCCGCGAGTCCTCGATCAGGGACACCGTCTGCGGGAGCGAGTCGGACGCCGACTGAACGAGCTGGTTGCCGGAGTCCACCAGGCGGCTCAGGTTCGGTCCGGTGCCGGCGAACGCCTTGCCCAACTCGTCGACGGTGGTGCGGAGATCGTCCTTGCCGACGGAGTTCACCAGCCGGTCCAGACTGAGGACGAGGTCGGTGACCGGTAGCGGCGTCCGGGTGCGGCTGCGCGGGATCGGGCTGCCGTCCGTCAGATACGGGCCGCCGGAGCGCCGGGGCTGCAGATCGACGTACTGCTCGCCCACCGCCGAGCGGTCCGCGACCACCGCCAGGGTGTCGGCCGGGATCCTCGGGGCGCCGTCCTCGATGTCCAGGGCCACCGAGACCCCCGAGCCGTTCAGCCGCAGGGCGCCCACACGGCCCACCGGCACCCCGCGGTAGGTGACCTCGGCGCCGGTGAAGATGCCGCCCGACTCGGCGAAGTCGGCGGTGACGGCGTAGCCCCGGCCGAGCACGTCGTCCGCCAGGCCGGTGTACTCGGCGCCGACGTACGACACCCCGACGGCGGTGACCGCGGCGAAGGCGACCAGCTGGGCCTTGACCATACGGGTGATCACGGCTGTATCCCCTTCAGCATCAGCTCGGCGAGCGCGAGGTCGATGCCCGGCGGCAGGCGGTGCGTTCCGTCGGACGTGCCGTAGCTCGCGGTGCACACCGGCGGGCACAGCGGACCGCCGCCGCCCGAGGGGGCGGAGGGGGTGACCGACGGCTTCGGCACCTTCGGCAGCCCCGGGGCGCTGGGCAGCGCGGTGGGCACCGGCACCGGGACGCTGGGCAGGCCGGGAAGGGACGGCGTCGGAACCGGCTGCTTCCCGGACCCGCCGCCCTTGCCGCCCTTGCCGGGCTCGTCGGCGAGGTTGCCGTACAGGTCCGCCAGGTCGAGGTCGGCGGTGATCTTGAGGTTGACGTAGTCGCCCTTCACGGCGTCGGCCACGTTGCGCGGGAACGGGTACGTCGTCAGCAGCTCCAGGGAGTTCGGCAGGTCGTCGCCCGCCTTGTTCAGCTGTTGGAGGATCGGCCGGAGTTCCTTCAGGTTGGCGACGGTGTCGTCGCGCGAGGCGTTGACGACCCGGGTGCCGGTCGTGCCGAGCTCGGACAGCGCGGTGAGCATCTTCGTCAGGTCGCGCCGCTGGTCGGCCAGTACCTTCAGGGCGGGCGGGATCGTGTCGACGGCCTGGGCGATCGTCTCCTTCTCCGTCCCGAGCCGCTTGGCCAGCCGGTCGATGCCCTCGAGCGCCCGGACGATCTCCGAGCGCTGCCGGTCCAGGCCGCCCAGGAACGTGTCGAGTTGCTCCAGCAGCGACCGGACCCTCGTCTCGCGGCCGTTCAGGGCCTTGTTCAGCTCCACGGTGATGGTCTTGAGCTGGGCCACGCCGCCGCCGTTGAGGAGCGCGGACAGCGCGGACAGCACC
Organism: Streptomyces sp. NPDC107546; assembly: GCF_055639175.1. NCBI lineage: Bacteria > Bacillati > Actinomycetota > Actinomycetes > Kitasatosporales > Streptomycetaceae > Streptomyces > Streptomyces sp. NPDC107546. Next base: position 452,266 of record NZ_JBVKBA010000001.1, read on the forward strand.
TCCTCGATCTCCGGGTTGCGGCCGCTGCGGGACAGCGGGATCACGTCGCCGTCGTGGAGCCGGCCCACGGAGGCGGTACCGGTCGGCGCGGACAGCGCGACGTACTTCTCACCGAGGATGCTGGTCTGCCTGAGGTCGGCGACCGCGTTGGCCGGCAGTTTCACCGAGTCGGCCACCCGCAGCCGCACCCGCGCGTGCCAGCCGTCCAGCTCGACCTTCTCTACGGCGCCCACGGTGACGTCGTCGACCTTGACCGCCGACTGCGGCACCAGGTCGAGGACGTCTCGGAACTCCACCGTGACGTGGTAGGCGTGGCCGCCGGAGGCGGCGCCGCCGGGCAGCGGGATGTCGTACCAGCCGTTGAACCCGCACCCGGACAGCAGCAGCGAACCGGCCGCCGTCCACGCGACCGTCCGGCCCGTGCGCCGCGCGCTCATGCCGCGCCCCCGAGGATTCCGCCGAGGGTCCGGTCGACCGTGCCCGTGCCCGTGGGGGCGGCGGGAAGCTCGGGCAGCGAGTCGAAGAGTTTCCGCAGCTGTGCGCAGTCGGGGTTCTTGCCGCCCGCGTCGCCGGTGGTCTTCAGCAGGGAGCACAGCAGGGACGCCGGGTCCTGCGGAGCCTGGGCGTTGTTGCGGGTGTCGAGGGTGCCGGCGGACGGATTGTAGGCGTTCTGCAGGTTCGACAGGCCGGTCGGGGCGACGTCCAACAGCTCCTCCAGTGCGGCCCGTTGCGTGACCAGGACCTGGGTGACCTCGCTGAGGCCCTCGATGTCCGAGGTCAGTGCCGTCTTGTTGTGCTTCACGAAGTCGGAGACGTCGGCGAGCGCCGTCCCCAGGTACTTGAGCGCGGCCGCCAGGTCCGTGCGCTCCCCGGCGAGCTGCCCTGCCACCTCGGCGAGGCTGTCGTTGAACGAGCGCACGCTCTGGTCGTCGGCGGCCAGCGCCGCCGTGAACACCTGGAGGTTGCGCACGGTGCCGAACAGGTCGCCCCGGCCGTCGGACAACGTGGTGACCGCCTGGGAGAGGTCCTCGACGGACTGGTTGAGGTTCGTGCCCTGGCCCTTGAGGTTGTCCGCGCTCACCCCGAGCAGCCGCGACAGCGAGCCGTCCTTGTTGGCGCCCTTCGGGCCGAGGGCGTCGGCCGTGGTGTGCAGGCTGTCGAAGATCCGGTCCAGCTCGACGGGCACGGCCGTGCGCGACTCGGGGATGACGGCGCCGTCGCGCAGCACCGGGCCCCTGCGGTACACCGGCAGCAGCTGCACATAACGGTCGCTGACCACCGACGAGTTGATGATCGCGGCCTGGGCGCCCGCGGGGACCTTCCGTCCCGCGTCGTACTCCAGGTCCACCCGTACCCGGTCGCCCTGAGGCGTGATCTTCCGTACCTGGCCGATACGGACGCCGAGGACGCGGACGTCGGAACCGGGGTAGATGCCGACGGTGCGCGGGAAGTACGCGGTGACGCGGACCGTACGCGGGTGCGGCCACAGCACGACGGCGACGACGGCGGCCACCGCGAGCACGGTGAGCAGGGCCAGGGCCTGCCGGAAGCGTTTGTTCACTGGGAGCCTCCCGTGCGCGGCACCACCGGGGCGGCGACCAGGTTCTGGACGTAGGAGTCGAACCAGCGGCCGTTGCCGAGGGTGTTGGTGAACAGCCGGACGTAGGGCGCGAGCAGGCTGACGCTGCGGTCCAGGCTCGCCTGGTTGCGCTCCAGCATCCGGACGAACGTGTTGAGGTTCTGCAGCGCGGGTCCGATCTCCCTCTGGTTGTCGTCCACCAGGCCCGACAGCTCGATGCCCAGGGCCGCCGAAGTCTTGAGCAGCGTGTGGATCGCCTCGCGCCGCTCGCTGATCTCCTGGAAGAGCTTGTCGCCGTCCTTCACCAGGGCGGAGAAGTCCTTCGTGTGCTCCGCCAGCACGCCGGTGACCCCGTTCGCGTGCTTGAGGAGGTCGCCCAGGGCCTGGTCGCGCGAGGCGATCGTCCGGGAGATCCGGGACAGCCCCTGGATGGAGGCCTTCACCTCGGCGGGGGAGTCCTGGAAGGTGGTGGAGATGGTGTCCATGGCCTTCGCCAGCCGCTGGGTGTCCACCTTCTCCGTCGTGGTGGTCAGATCGCTGAACGCCTGCACCACGTCGTACGCCGACACCGTCCGCCCGATCGGGATCTCGCCGCCCGGCTTCAGCCGGCCGGGCCCCTTCGGGTACAGCGCCAGGTACTTGGCGCCGAGGATCGTCTTCACCCGGATCGCCGCGCTCGTCGCGGTGCCCATCGCCGGGTCGCCCTTGACCTTGAACGTCACCTTCACGTGGTCGCCGTCGAGGTCGACGCCCTCGACCTTGCCGACCTTGACGCCGGCGATCCGCACCTCGTCGCCGGGCTTGAGTCCGCCCGCCTCGGAGAAGGCCGCGTCGTACGTCTCGCCGTCGCCGATCAGCGGCAGGCTGTCGGCGTTGAACGCGGCGACGGTCAGCAGGGCGAGAGTCAGGAGGCCCACGGCACCGACCACGACGGGATTGCGCTCGCGGAACGGCTTCAGCCGTGGCCGGCGCAGCCGGATCGCGGGCAGCTTCGGCGGCAGGACGTGCACCTTCACCAGGGGTTCGGGGCCCCGGGTCCGGCGAGGCAGGGGGCGGGCCGCCCTCGGCAGCTTCGGGGGGAGGACCCGCACCTTCACGAGAGGCTCCGGACGGCTCGGCCTGCGGGGCAGGCGGACCGTCGGCAGCTTCGGGGGCAGGACCCGCACCTTCACCAGGGGCTCGGGACGCCGGGACCTGCCGGGCGTGACGGGCGTCCTCATGCGCCGCACCTCGCCTGCGCCACATGGAAGTCGGGGGTGATGATCTGCTTCGTCCTCGGCAGCACGATCCGGCCGTCGAAGTCGCACAGGTAGAAGTTGAACCACGAGCCGTACGACGCCGTCCCCGTCAGCGCGTTCAGCTTGTTCGGCAGCCGCTGCAGCACACCCTCCACGGTCTTCTCGTTCCTGTTCAGCGTTCCGGTGAGCCGGTTCAGCCCGGCGATGTCGTCCTTCAGCGGCGGACGCGCGTCCCGCAGCAGCCCGGAGGTGGCCTCGGTCAGGTCGCCGATGCTCACCAGGGAGTCCCCGATGGGCTTGCGGTCGGCGGACAGCCCGGAGATCACCCGCCGCAGCTGGGTGATCAGCGCGGAGAAGCGCGCGCCGCGCCGGTCCAGCGTGTCCAGCACGGTGTTGAGGTTGTCGATCACCGAGCCGATCAGCTGGTCCCGGTCGGCGAGTGTCGTGGTGAGCGACGCCGTGTGCGCGAGCAGGCTGTCGACGGTGGAGCCCTCGCCCTGCAGGGTCTGGATGATCTCGGTGGCGAGCTGGTTGACGTCGCCCGGGCTGAGCGCGGCGAACAGCGGCTTGAAGCCGTTCAGCAGCGCGTTCAGGTCCAGCGCCGGCTGGGTACGGGACAGCGGGATGGTGCCGCCCGGCCGCAGCCGGGTGCCGTCGCCCGCGCCCTCGGTCAGCGCGATGTACCGCTGCCCGACCAGGTTGCGGTAACGGAGGACCGCGTGGGTGCTGGTGAGCAGCGGCCGGTCCGCCTCCACGCTGAAGGTGACCTCCGCCAGCGTCCGGTCCTTGATCCGGATGCCCTCGACCTGGCCGACCCGCACTCCGGCCACCCGGATGTCGTCACCGTTCTCCAGGCCCGTGACGTCGCTGAACACCGCGTGGTAGGTGTCCTTGGGGGTGAAGGAGACATTGACGATGGTGGCCGCGAGCAGGGCCGTCGCCGCGATCGTCACCAACGCGAACAGGCCGAACTTGATCAGCGGTGCCGCGGTCTGCCGGGCTCCTGCGGTCCTCATGCGACGCTCACCGCCGTTCCGCGGGCCAGCGGCCCGAACAGCAGGGTCGCGACGGGCGGCACCTGGTCGGCGGGCACGCCCATGACGGGAGCCACGAGCGAGCCGACGGCCCGCTGTTCGGCCCGGGTGGCGGACACGTCGACACCTCCGGGAAGAGCGCCGCCGCCCGAACCACCGGACGACGTACCGTCGTTGAGCTTGGGTTTCGGCCCGGGCACCGCCGGATGGGGCAGTCCCCGGCAGTCGGGCCCCGACCGGTCCGCGTAGCGCGGCCCCTCACCGGGCCTGTACGCGCCCTGCGGACGGACGACCTCGAGGGTGATCCTCATCTCGCCGCCCCGGAACGCGTCCTCGGACACCTGCTCCTGATGGACCAGGCCCTGCAGCAGGCACGGGTACTCGGGGGAGTAGCGGGCGAACAGCTCCAGCGTGGGGCGGGACACCCGGCCGAGGGTGATCAGCCGGTCGCCGTTCTCGTCGAAGAAGTCCCGCCCGGTGTCCGCGACGGCCGCGGTGGTGCGGAGCGCGGCGGCCAGCTCGTCCTTCTTCTCGACGAGGGTGCGGCTGGTGGTGACGGTGTTGCGCAGGACCGCCATCAGGTCGGGTGCCGCGTCCCCGTACACCTGGGCGACGTCGGCGAAGCGCGAGATGTCCTCCCGCAGGGACGGCAGATGCGGATTCAGGCGGCGCAGATACGCCTCCACCCGGGTCAGGTTGTCGCCGATCCGGTCGCCGCGGCCCTCCAGCGCGGTGGCGAACGCCGAGAGCGTGGCGTTGAGTTCGCCGGGCTGGACCGTGCGCAGCAGCGGCAGCAGGTCGTTCATCAGCCGCTGCAGCTCGATACCGGTCTTCGTGCGGTCCTGGGTGATGACGTCCCCGGCGCGGATGGGCCGAGCCGACGACTGCGCAGAGCCGGCGGGCGGCACGAGGTCGACGTACTTCTCGCCGAACAGCGTCTTGGGCAGCAGCCGGGCATGCACGTCGGACGGGATGAACGTGACGTACTGCGGCTTGAGGGCGAGGTCGAGCGTCGCCTTCGTGCCGTCCGCGTGCACCGCGCGCACCTCGCCCACCAGCAGCCCGCGCAGCTTGACGTCGGCGCGCGGCTCCAACTGGTCGCCGAGGCTGTCGGCCTGGAGCGTCACGCGCACCACGGAGGTGAACGCCTGCTGGTAGACCGCCACCGCGAGCGACAGCAGCAGCGCCAGCACGGCGATGAACGCGACGCCGTACAACCTCAGTCTCAGTGCTCGCACCGGTTCACCCCGCGATCCGTACGGTCGTGTTGGCGCCCCAGATCGCGAGGCTGAGGAAGAAGTCCAGGACGTTGATCGCCACGATGGAGGTGCGCACCGCCCGGCCCACCGCGACACCGACTCCCGCCGGGCCGCCGCTCGCGTGGTAGCCGTAGTAGCAGTGCACCAGGATGATCAGCACCGCGAACACGATCACCTTGCCGAAGGACCACAGCACGTCGACCGGCGGCAGGTACTGGTGGAAGTAGTGGTCGTACGTGCCCGTCGACTGCCCGTAGTAGCCGGTCGTGATCGTGCGGGCGGCCAGGTACGACGACAGCAGCCCGATCACGTACAGCGGGATCACGGCGACGAACCCGGCGATCATCCGGGTCGTCACCAGGAACGGCAGCGAGGGCACGCCCATCACCTCCAGCGCGTCGGTCTCCTCGCTGATCCGCATCGCGCCGAGCTGCGCCGTGAAGCCGGCGCCGACCGTCGCGGACAGGGCGAGCCCGGCCACCAGCGGGGCGATCTCCCGGGTGTTGAAGTACGCCGAAAGGAACGCCACGAAGTTGGAGGTGCCGAGCTGGTTGAGGGCCGCGTAGCCCTGCAGGCCCACCTCGGTGCCGGTGAAGAACGACATGAAGGCGATCACGCCGACCGTGCCGCCGACGACGGCGAGCGCGCCCCGGCCGAAGCTCACCTCGGCGAGCAGCCGCAGGATCTCCTTCTTGTAGCGGCGCAGGGTACGGCCCGTCCACGCCAGTGAACGGCCGTAGAAGGAGAGTTGGGCGCCCAGGTCCTCCAGGGAGCGCAGGGGCCGTTCGAGGAGCCACAGGGGTCGTGGAGGTCGCATCGCTCAACCCCTCTGCGGGACGATCTGGAAGTACACGGCGGTCATCACGAAGTTCGTCACGAACAGCAACATGAAGGTGATCACCACTGACTGGTTGACGGCGTCCCCGACGCCCTTCGGGCCGCCTTTCGCGTTGAGCCCCTTGTAGGAGGCGACGATCGCGGCGATCGCCCCGAACACCAGCGCCTTGATCTCGGCCGCCCACAGGTCGGAGAGCTGCGCGAGGGTGGTGAAGGACGCCAGGTACGCGCCCGGCGTGCCGTTCTGGAGGACGACGTTGAAGAAATAGCCGCCGGCGACACCGACGACGGACACCAGGCCGTTGAGCAGGACGGCCACCACCATGGACGCCAGCACCCGGGGCACCACGAGCCGGTGGATCGGGTCGATGCCGAGCACCTGCATCGCGTCGATCTCCTCACGGATCTTGCGCGCCCCGAGGTCCGCGCAGATCGCGGTGCCGCCCGCGCCCGCGATCAGCAGCGCGGTGACGATCGGCGACGCCTCGCGCAGCACCGCCAGCACGGAGGCGGCACCGGAGAAGGACTGCGCGCCCAGCTGCCGTGTCAGGCTGCCGATCTGCAGGGCGATGACCGCCCCGAAGGGGATCGACACGAGTGCCGTGGGCAGGATGGTGACGCTCGCGACGAACCACGCCTGCTGGATGAACTCCCGTGCCTGGAACGGCCGTCGAGGCAGCGTCCGTACGACGTCCAGTGCCAGCGCGAACAGGTTGCCCGAGTGGCGCAGCGGCGCGGTGGGGGACAGGCTCATGCGCCGGCGGCCTCCTTCCGGTGCAGTGCGGCCTCGCGCCTGGCGATGGCGTCCCAGCGGGGCGGGCGGGTGATGCCCGGGCCGGGTAGCAGCCGGGGAGTCATCTCCTGGGGCGCGCTGTCGTCCAGACGCGCCAGCTCCTGCTCGACCTGGGCGGCGTCCTTCTCCTCCGCCATGCCGATGGGCCCCTGCATCCGGCCGTTGAGGAACTGGCGCACCACCGGCTCGTCGCTGGTCAGCAGCTTTTCACGGGGCCCGAACATCACCAGTTCGCGGCGGAACAGCAGTCCGATGTTGTCGGGGACCTGGCGGGCCGAGGCGATGTCGTGGGTGACGATCAGGAAGGTGGCGCCGGTCTGCGCGTTGAGATCGACGATCAGCTGGTTGAGGTAGGCCACGCGCACCGGGTCGAGGCCCGAGTCCGGTTCGTCGAACAGGATGATCTCCGGATCGAGCACCAGCGCCCGGGCGAGCCCGGCCCGCTTGCGCATACCGCCGGAGATCTCACCGGGCAGCTTTCCCTCGGCGCCGAGCAGGCCGACCATGTCCATCTTCTCCAGCACGATCCGCCGGATCTCGGACTCCGACTTACGGGTGTGCTCACGCAGCGGGAAGGCGATGTTGTCGTACAGGTTCATCGAGCCGAACAGCGCGCCGTCCTGGAACAGCACGCCGAACAGCTTCCGCACCTCGTACAGCTCGTGCTCGCGGAGCCTGGTGATGTCCCGGCCCGCTACCTTCACCGAACCGCGCTCGGGTCTGAGCAGCCCGACGAGTGTCTTGAGGAACACGGACTTGCCCGTCCCGGAGGGGCCGAGCATCACGGAGACCTCCCCGGCGGGCAGCGTCAGCGAGACGTCCTGCCAGATGACCTGGTGTCCGAAGGACTTGGTCAGCCCTTCCACACAGATCTCGACACCCATCCGCGCTCCAACCCTTCGCCCGCGTGAGCAGCTCCGACATCTGCTCTACGGGGAGGGGCGGGGAGTCCGTCGCGAGGAAGCGGAAATTTTTTCGGACGCGTCGGCAGCGCCCACGGCGGCGTTGCCGACGGGCCCTACGGCAGCTTCACGGAAGGCGTGCTCGGGGTGGGCACGGGCAGCGAGGCGGACGGCAGGGAGGGAGTGTTCGTCGGTACCGACGGAAGCGAGGGGACGGCGGTGGGGACCGGCAGCCTCGGCACCGTGGGCACGCCGGGGACCCCGGGCGCCGACAACGTCGGAAGCGGGGCCGACGAGACCCCCGGGAGGGACGGCACCGACAGGGGCAGCGGTGAGCCGGTGCCCGGTGTGCGGGCCGTCTCCCGGCCGGCCGGCGTCCGCGTCCCGACCGAGGCGGTGCGCGCTTGGGGCGGACGAACCCGGCCGGTGCTGGCCGTGCCGTCCGTCTCGAGCGGCTGGGTGCTGTGCGTCACCGCCGGACGCGGGACCGGCGCGTCGGTGGAGCCCCCGCCTCCGCCCAGCGTTTGCGGCAGGACGAACCCGGCCACCACCAGCGTCGCCGCCGTCGAGGTGACCGCCACCGTCTGCGCCTTGCCGGCCCCGCGCGGCCGTCCACGCCCGAGCAGGAAGAGCACGGCGCCGAGCGTCCCGGCCAGCGAGGCGCGCAGCGTCCGCCGGGCCCGGGCCAGCAGCGACTCGACGGTCCGGTAGCTCAGGCCCATCCGCACGGCCACCTGACCCACGTCCAGGTCCTCGGACTTCAGCCGCAGGGCCTCCGCCTGGCGCGCCGGCAACTCCCCGCTGCGCACGGCGAGCCACCGGGCCTCGGCCCGGTCGCACACCGCCTCGTCGACGGGCACCGGGCCCGGTGTGAGGAGCGTGGGGCTGCTGCGTACCTCGGCCTCCCGGTTGACCTGCCGGTACCGGTCCACGCACAGCCGCATGGTCACCGTGGTCAGCCAGGCGCCGAGGCGCTCGTCGTCGAGATCCGGGCGCTCCGCCGCACGCAGCATCGCCTCGTGCACCGCGTCCTCGGCGTCCTCCAGGCTCATCGACCGGCGCCTGGCCACCTTGAGCAGGTGCTCCCGGTGGCTCCACATGCGCTTCCAGCGGTCCTGGGCCGCCTGTGTCTCCGCGTCCCCGGCCTCCCCTGTCTCAGCAGGCATGTCCGTCGCCATGAGGGCCCCTTTGCGCTCACCCGCCGGTCCTGTGCACCCGGCGGGTGGCGACATTACCGCCCAGTATCCGGGGTTGGGGAGGGGGTGGAGCCCATCGTGTCCGCACCGTTGCTGGTCAGCGGGCCGCCACTGGGCAGCACCCCGGTGCCGGGCAGCCCGATGCTCGGGGTGGGCACGGGCAGCGACGGCGGGGCGTCCGTCTGCTGCGGCACCCCGGCCGTACGGGACGGGGACGGGGTGGGGGAGGGCGCGGAGACCGTGGCCGACGGAGCCGGGGACGGTGTCGCGCCCGGGTGGTGCCCCGACGGCTTCGGCGAGGGGTGCGCCGTACTGCCCTGCCGGGGCGGCTTCGGTCCCTGCGACGCCGCGGCGCCCCCGGGCAGGTCCGGCACCACGCGGTGCCCTGCCAGGAAGTACGCGTACCAGGCCCTGACCGTCCGCAGATAATCCTGCGAGGCGTTGTAGCCCAGGATCGCCCGGTCCAGTTGCGCGGGGTCCGACAGGTTCCGGCCGCCCGCGCACAGGTAGCGGCCCGCGGCGAGCGCCGCGTCGAAGACGTTGTTCGGGTCGTCCCTTCCGTCACCGTTGCCGTCCGCGCCCCAGCGGGCCCAGGTGGAGGGGATGAACTGCATCGGCCCGACCGCGCGGTCGTACACCGGGTCCCCGTCGTAGGCGCCCCCGTCGGTGTCCCGTACGACGGCGTAGGGCCCCCCGGTCAGCCGCGGTCCGAGGATCGGCGTCACCGTCGTACCGTCCGCCCGCACCCGGCCTCCCCACGCCTGCCCGGACTCCACCTGACCGATCGCGGCCAGCAGCTGCCAGCGCAGATGGCATCCGGGCGCGGTGCGCGCCAGCTCCGCCTCGGCGTGCCGGTAGGCGGCGAACACCGTCGCGGGCAACGCCCCTGCGCCGCCCGCCGCCGCCCGCCCGCCCTTCTGCGGCTCTTGCGTGCGCAGCGGTGGCAGTTGGGTGCGGTACGGGGTGTCGCCGGACACGCTCGGCCCGTGTTCGGCGGGTGCGTCCGGCCGCACCGGCTCGGAGGCCCGTGCCGCCACCGCGCCCGGCGCCTGGGAAGCCGTGAGCGCCGCCATGGCCGCCGCCGCGACCGCCGTCCCCCTGACCCCTCTGAACGCACCCCCGAACGCATGCCTGAACACTCGCCCTGCCACGGAGCACTCCCCTCCCTGTACGGATCCCTTCCTCTGCTCTACGCGGCAGGGAGGCGGGTCCGTCGCGGGAGGCGGGGCCGGCACCGGGCACCGTCAGGACGTATCGGCGGGAACCATCCCGAACCAGGTGAAACTCACGGTCCAGTACACGACGTACAGGGCGAGCAGCGCGAAACCGTGCCGGCGCCTGAGCCGTCCGGTGGAGATGACATACGCCCCGAGCCCGTTCACCACGAGCAGCGCGGGCAGGTGCCAGGTCAGGACGCTTCGGTCGATGACCACGCTGCCCGCCAGCAGCACGATGCCGAGCTTGCCCGTGACCGAGAAGACGACGCTGCCGATGACGTTGCGTGTTTCGGGTAACCGCCGCCGCATGACGAAAAACGCTCCCGGCCTATTTCAAGCGATTTCCCGAGATTATTGCGAATTCCCACTCGAAGGCCCATAACATGCAGCACGAATTCCGGGTCGGGCGGTGCTGCCCGGGGTGGTCGGCGCCGCCCCCGGAGTGGCGATCACGGTCTTCCGGCGGTGGATCTTCCCGCCTGGCGTGGGGGCCCGTGTCCCCTGGGTATCTCCTTTGCGGCCCATGTTTTCGATGTTGTGATTCGCGGCATAATGGGGCTACGGCAAACGGCTGGAAGCATGCCCTCCGTGAGGGAAGTGATCGCGGTGGCCGTCGCCTGGGACGACATCGGCGGTCTCGTCGATGCCCATGAGCGTTTCCTGGCCGGCGCACGAGTCGAGACAGACGTCCGGCTCTCGGTCCTCGAGTCCTGGAAGCGGTGCAGGTCCGAAGGCGTGCAGCCGCACCGCCTCCTGGTGCCCTACGCCGCCGACCTGTCGCTGGACGACCGGTTGCTGCGCGCGGCAGACCCCGTGCTGAAGGGCCTGACCGCGTCACTGGCCAACGTGAACATGGCGATCGCGTTCTGCGACGCGCGGGCCCACATGGTCCAGCGGCACGGCGGTGACCTGCAGTTGCGCCGACGTCTCGACTCGGTGAACTTCGCCCCCGGCTTCGACGCCTCGGAGCGGGCCGCAGGCACCAACGGCGTCGGTACGGCGCTGGCCGGCCGCAGCCCGATCTACGTGGTCGGCCGCGAGCACTTCGCCGACTGTCTGCAGCCGTTCGCCTGTGCGGGCTCGCCCATCCGCGACCCGCTCAGCGGGCGGATCGAGGCCGTCCTCGACCTCACCTGCCTGCGCGAGGACGGCGACCCCGCCATGCTGCGGCTGGTGCGGCAGGCCGCCCGCGACATCGAGGGGCGACTGCTGGAACAGGCCACGGAGCGGGAGCGGGCGCTCCTCTCCGCGTACCAGCGGACCTGCGGCGACACGGGCGGCGCACCCGCCTGGCCGCGGCAGCCCCAGCACGTGGGCGGCGAGTTCGGCTTCGACGGAGACACCCTCACCCGTATCGACCTGGCCGTGCTGCGGGAGAAGGCCGAGGAACTGATCGCCTCGCCGCAGCGCACCCTCGACGAAGTGGCCGTGTCCGGTGGGCGCGTCGCCACGCTGATGCGCCGCCAGGTCAAGGGAGCGGCCGGTGAGACCGGTGTGGTCGTGGAGGCCCGTGTCGCCGGGGGCCCGCACCTGCGTCATGTCGAACTCGCCCCGCCGGCGCAGTCGCTCGCACCACCGCCACCGCTGGCACCACCGCCACCGCTTGCACCACCGCCACCGCTCGCACCACCGCCACCGCTCGCACCACCGCCACCGCTCGCACCACCGCCACCGCTCGCGCCGGCGCCACCGCTCGCGCCGCCGCAGACCGTCGCGCCCGCCCTGCTCACCTCGCAGGCACCGCCGATCACCGCACCGGCACCGCCCCGCGCCCCCGCGGGACCGAACGGAACCCCTCCGGTCGTCCTGCGCACCGTGGCACCGCCGTCCCCGGCCACCGCGCCCGCGCCGCCCGAGGCCGCCCAGCAGCGCACCCGGCCCGAGACGACCGCGGACGACGGCGACAGTGGCGCCGAGGGCTGGCTGCTGCTCGTTGGTGAGCCCGGCGTCGGCCGCCTGGCGGTCCTGGCCCGCAGGCGCCTGGAGCTGCTGCACGACGCCGGCGTGCGCATCGGCACGACCCTGGACGTCACCCGCACCGCGGAGGAGCTGGCGGAGGTGACCGTCCCCCGCTTCGCCGACCTTGCGGTCGTCGACCTGCCCGACTCCGTGCTGCTCGGCGAGGAGCCGGGCCCGCTCGGCGGGCACACTCCGCTGCGACGGGTCGCTCTCGGCAGCGTGCGCGAGGAACTGCCCGTGTACGGCATCGGCGACCTCGTCCAGTACGTGCCCTCCACCCCGCAGGTCCGCTGCCTGGAGACCGGCCAGTCCGCGCTCGAACCCGTCCTGTCCGAAGCCGACGGTTGGATCGCCCAGGACCCGGCGCGGTTCGGGCAGGCACTGACGAAGGGCATCCACTCCCTGATCACCGTGCCCCTGCGGGCCCGCGGCACGATCCTCGGCGTGGTGAGCTTCTACCGTTCCGAGAAGCCCACCCCCTTCGAGGACGACGACCTGTCCCTCGCCCAGGAACTGGCCGCCCGCGCGGCGATCTCCATCGACAACGCCCGCCGCTACACGCGCGAGCACAACACCGCCCTCGCCCTGCAGCGCAGCCTGCTGCCCCGGGGCCGACCCGAGCAGAACGCCGTCGAGGTCGCCTACCGCTACCTGCCCGCGCAGGCCGGGGTCGGCGGCGACTGGTTCGACGTCATCCCGCTGTCCGGCGCCCGGGTGGCCCTGGTGGTCGGCGACGTCGTCGGGCACGGACTGCACGCCGCGGCCACCATGGGCCGGCTGCGCACCGCCGTACACAACTTCTGCTCCCTGGACCTGCCGCCCGACGACCTCCTCACCCACCTCGACGACCTCGTCGGACGCCTGGACCGGGGCGAGGGCTGGGCCGCGGAGCCCACCTACCCGGACGCCGGGATCGTCGGCGCCACCTGTCTGTACGCCGTCTACGACCCGGTGTCCCGGCGGTGCACCTTCACCCGGGCCGGCCACCCGGTCCCCGCGGTCGTCGGCCCCGACGGCAGCGTGGACTTCGTCGACCTGCCGTCGGGCCCGCCCCTCGGGCTCGGCGGGACCCCGTTCGAGACGGTCGAGCTGGAGCTGGCCGAGGGCAGCCAACTGGTGCTCTACACCGACGGTCTGATCGAGGACCGGGTCCGGGACATCGACACCGGCCTGGACAAGCTCCGCAGCGTCCTTGCCTGCCCCGGCCGGGCGCCGGAGGACACCTGCGAGGCCGTCCTCGACGCCCTGCTCCCGTCCCGGCCGAGCGACGACGTGGCCCTGCTCGTGGCCCGGACGCACGCGCTCGGCCCGGAGCGGGTCGCCGAGTGGGAGCTGCCCAGCGATCCGGCGGTCGTCTCCCGCGCGCGTGAGGCGGTCACCGGCCAGATGTCCGCCTGGGGCCTGGACGAACTCGGCTACACCGCCGAGCTGGTCGCCAGCGAGCTGGTCACCAACGCCATCCGCCACGCCACCGGCCCCGTCCAGCTGCGCCTGCTTCGGGACCGTGCGCTGATCTGCGAGGTCTCCGACGGCAGCAGCACCTCGCCCCGGCTGCGGCGTGCACGCAACGAGGACGAGGGCGGGCGCGGACTGTTCCTCGTCGCGCAGCTCACCGAGCGGTGGGGAACCCGCTACACCACCGACGGCAAGATCATCTGGACCGAACAGTCCCTGGAACAGCCCCTGGCCTGACCGCCCTCCGCGACCGCCGTCCACGGCGGCCCCGCTTCCGTTAGAGTCGCTGCCGGGCGTGCCTCCGCAACGGGCGGTCCTGGTGAAGGCGCAGGTCAGGCGCAGGTCAGTCGGTGGTTGGGGGCAGTATGCGTTTGAGGGTGGAGTTCACGACCGAGCCCTTCGACCTCGATGAGGCGCCCGCGCACGCGCTGGTGGCCCGCGATGTCCTCGGGGCCGCGGATCTGGACGCCGTGGACGTCGGCCCGTTCGGCAACACCGCGGAGGGCCGCGCCGACGCCGTGCTCACCGCCGTCGACGCGCTGCTGCGCAAGACCCTCCAGGCCGGTGCCACCCGGATCTCGCTGCAGGTCAACGTGATCGGGGAGGGCAAGTGACCGGCAGGTGGGACGAGCCGTTCATCACGGCCGTGAAACCGCTGGTCGACGCCATGGGGGGTGAGATGCTGCCCCCCGACCAGGCCGGCCCCGACGACGTGGTGCTCGTCTGGGAGGGCGCCGACGTCGTCGCCGTACGCCTGCCGCAGCTCGCCGACTCTCTGGATCACATCCTGGCCGCCATGGAGCGCAAGCGCGGCAAGCCCTTGTCCGAACTGGACCGCAAGGCCAAGCAGGAGGTCGTACGGGCGCTGGAGGCGCGCGGCGCCTTCTCCGTGCGCCACGGAGTGGAGACCGTCGCCGGCGCGCTCGGCGTCAGCCGGTTCACCGTCTACAACTACCTCAACCGCGAGAAGGAGTCCTGACGGGCCCTTGCGCCGGTGAGCGGGCTCGCCCCTTGCACCGCCGGTGAGCGGCTCGGCCCCTGCGCCGGGGGGTGGCTCACCCCGGCTTGGCACCCCGAATTTTCAACAAACTGTTGACCGCGTGCGGGTGGAGGGCGTTAGCTGTTCGCAGCCCGCTCAAGGACCAAGGCCACGGAGGCACCCGTGACGTCCACTCCCACGCCGCCGGGCCTCGCCCGCTTCAACGCCCTGGAAGAAGCCGCGGCCCGCCTCGCCCTTCACGAGGTGTGCACGTCCACGGCCTGGGCCGCACGGCTGCTCGCCGGGCGCCCCTACGCCACCGCCGAGCACCTCTACGCCTCGAACGACGCCGCCATGGCGGAGCTGACCACCGCGGATCTCGAGGAGGCCATGGCCGGGCATCCGCCGATCGGCCGGCCCGAGCCGGGTGATCCCGCCTCGGCACGGGAGCAGCGGGGCATGGCCGGTGCCTCCGACGAGCTCAAGGCGGAGATGCTCGAGCTGAACCTGGCGTACCAGGAGAAGTTCGGCCACGTCTTCCTGATCTGCGCGACCGGGAAGAGCGGCGAACAGATGAGGGACGCGGTCAAGGAGCGGATCGGCAACGCGCCGGAGCAGGAACGGGAGATCGTCCGCGCCGAACTGGGCAAGATCAACCGCATCCGGCTGGCACGCATCGTCGAAGAGGGCGACCACGCATGAGCAATCGCACCACCGCCTCCGTGTCCACGCACATCCTGGACACCGGCATCGGCCGCCCCGCGACGGGCGTCGCCGTCCGCCTCGCCGCCCGTCCCGGCCGGGACGCGGACTGGCAGGCACTCGGCGGCTCCGCGACCGATGCGGACGGCCGGTGCAAGGACCTTCCGGCCCTGCCGGAAGGGACGACCCACGTACGGCTCGACTTCGCGGTCGAGGCGTACTTCGAGAGGTCCGACAAGAAGCAAGCCGATGCGCAGCAGGACGCCCCCGCGAATCGGGACAGCGGTGCGCAAGGAGCGTTCTTCCCGGAGGTGACGGTCACCTTCGCCGTCGTGCCGGGCGAGCACTACCACGTACCGCTGCTGCTCACCCCGTTCGGCTACTCCGTTTACCGAGGGAGCTAGCACACATGGCAGCAGTCAATTCCCGCCCGGCCCGCCCCGTACTGGGGCAGAACCAGTACGGCAAGGCCGAGAACCGGGTCGTCAGGATCACGCGGGACGGCGCCACCCACCACATCAAGGACCTCAACGTCTCGGTGTCGCTGAGCGGGGACATGGACGAGGTCCACTACTCCGGCTCCAACGCCAACGTGCTGCCGACCGACACCACCAAGAACACGGTGTACGCGTTCGCCAAGGAGCACGGCGTCGACTCCGCCGAGCAGTTCGGCATCCACCTCGCCCGCCACTTCGTGACCTCGCAGGAGCCGATCCACCGGGCCCGCATCCGCATCGAGGAGTACGCCTGGGACCGGATCGAGCACTCGGGCAAGGGCGCGCACTCTTTCGTCCGCACAGGCCAGGAGACCCGCCTGACGCAGATCACCTACGACGGCTCGTCCTGGGAGGTGGTCTCCGGCCTGAAGGACCTGACGGTGATGAACTCCACCGACTCCGAGTTCTGGGGCTACGTCAAGGACGAGTACACGACGCTGCCCGAGGCCCACGACCGCATCCTGGCCACATCCGTCACCGGCCGCTGGCGCTTCAACTGGACCGATGACGCCCAGCAGACGCCGAACTGGGAGACGTCCTACGAGCAGACGAAGAAACACCTGCTCCAGGCCTTCGCCGAGACCTACTCCCTCTCCCTGCAGCAGACGCTGTACCAGATGGGCACCCGGATCATCGAGCATCGCGCCGAGATCGACGAGGTCCGCTTCTCGCTCCCGAACAAGCACCACTTCCTGGTGGACCTGGAGCCGTTCGGGCTGAAGAACGACAACGAGGTGTACTTCGCCGCCGACCGCCCCTACGGCCTGATCGAGGCCACCGTCCTGCGGGACGGTTGCGAGGCGCGGATCCCGGTGGACCTCACCAACCTGTGACGGAAGCGAGAACCACGAACCATGACAGCCCAGCGCATCGTCATCGAGAACTGCGCCCTCGCGACCGTCGACGCGCACGGCACCGAGTACGCGAGCGGACACGTCGTCATCGCCGGCAACCGCATCGAGGCGGTGGGTCCGGGCGCGGCCCCCGAGGGCCTGGAGAACGTCGTGCGCCGCATCGACGCGACGGGCCACCTCGTCACTCCGGGCCTGGTCAACACCCATCACCACTTCTACCAGTGGATCACCCGGGGCCTGGCCACCGACCACAACCTGTTCGACTGGCTCGTCGCCCTGTACCCGACGTGGGCCCGCATCGACGAGCCGATGGTGTACGCGGCGGCCCAGGGATCGCTCGCGATGATGGCCCGCGGCGGCGTCACCACCGCCATGGACCACCACTACGTCTTCCCGAGGGGCTCCGGCGACCTGTCCGGCGCGATCATCCGCGCGGCCCGCGAGATGGGAGTCCGCTTCACCCTCGCCCGCGGCTCGATGGACCGGGGCGAGTCAGACGGCGGTTTGCCGCCGGACTTCGCCGTCGAGACGCTTCAGGGCGCGCTGGCCGCCACGGAGGCGACCGTCGACGAGCACCACGACTCCTCCTATGACGCCATGACGCAGGTGGCCGTGGCGCCCTGCTCGCCCTTCTCGGTGTCGACCGAACTCCTGCGGCAGGGAGCGGAGCTGGCGCGCAGCAAGGGCGTACGGCTGCACACCCACGGCTCGGAGACGGTGGAGGAGGAGAAGTTCTGCCACGAACTGTTCGGCATGGGCCCGACCGACTACTTCGAGTCCACCGGCTGGCTCGGCGAGGACGTGTGGATGGCGCACTGCGTGCACATGAACGACTCCGACATCGCCGCCTTCGCCCGGACCAGGACGGGGGTCGCCCACTGCCCGTCCTCCAACGCCCGCCTGGCGGCCGGCATCGCCCGCGTACCCGACATGCTCGCCGCGGGTGTCCCGGTCGGCCTCGGTGTGGACGGCACCGCCTCCAACGAGTCCGGCGAACTCCACACCGAACTGCGCAACGCGCTCCTCATCAACCGCCTCGGCTCCCACCGGGAAGCCGCCCTGAACGCCCGCCAGGCGCTGCGCCTCGGCACCTACGGCGGCGCCCAGGTGCTGGGCCGCGCACGGGAGATCGGCTCCCTGGAGCCGGACAAGCTGGCCGACCTGGTGCTGTGGCGGATGGACACGCTCGCCCACTCCTCGATCGCCGACCCGGTGACGGCGCTGGTCTTCGGGGCGCCGGCGCCGATCACCGCCTCGTTCGTGAACGGCCGTCAGATCGTTGAGAACGGCAGGCTGCTGACCGCCGACGAGGACGCCGTCGCCCGCTCCACGCGGGACGAGGCCCGGCGCCTGGCGCGGATCGCCGAACAGGGCTGACCGGCGGTCTAAGACTCCGGCCGGGAGGGACGGCTCCCGTCCGGTGGCCGCGGACCGAACGGGGTCCACGGCGACCGTCCCCGGGGCGCGCAGGGACGTGCGCGCCCCGGGGACGGCATGTCGGGCGCCTATGCGGGGCCGGGCCACCTCATGAGGTTGGCGAGCAGTTCGGCCTGCTCGATGGCGTCGTCCAGGGCATGGTGCGTGTGGCGGCGCTTCGACAGCAGGTGCCGAGGCATCGTGCCCTTCGCCACCGCCCGCAGCGGCAGCCCGGCCTTCGCCGCGTACAGCGTCTTCATGTCGAGGCAGCCCGAGTGCCCGAAGGGACTCCCGCCGGTGAAGCGGATCAGGTACCAGTACAGGAACGTCCAGTCGTACGACGCCGGATACCCGCACATCACCGGCTGCGCGCCCGCGCTCACCCGTCGCACCCAGTCGCCGAACTCGGCGAGCGCGACGGCCGGTTCGGCCCCCTCCGTCGTCAGCCTGTCCCGGTCGAGGCCGCTCACCGCCAGCGCCTCGGGCACGAACTCCTCACTGATCGGCCGCAGCTCCCGGTAGAACGTGTCCCGCTCCGGGTCGGCGGCCGTGAACCCGTCCGCGTCCTGCACGCCGGCGACCGCCGCGCCGAGGCTCAGCATCGAGTACGGGCCCGGGATGGGGCCGTCCGCCTCGATGTCTACGGAGATGCAGAGGCTGGGCTTGATGCGTCGTGCGGCCATGGGCCCGCAGCATCCCAGGTCGCCGGACGCCTCGCATCCCTGTTCCGCCAGGACCTGGTGCTCACAGCCCGAACAACTCCGGCCTGCCCGCCAGCGCCCGGAAGCAGCCCTGCGGGTCGGCCACCAGCCTGCGCTCCCTGAGGTCCAGCAGACCGCCGACCGAGGCGATGTCGGCGGAGACCGTGCCGTCCGCCTTCCGGATCGTCTGCACCACCCGGAACGTCTTGCCCTCGCCCCACTCGAAGGCGCACGTCACGTCCACCTCCTCGCCCGCGCGCAGTTCCCGCTGATAGCGGATGGTCGTCTCCAGGACGACGGGACCGACCCCCTTGGACAGCAACTCGGACTGGCCCACCCCGGCCTCCTGGAGCACGCACCACCGGGCGTGTTCCGCGTACTGCAGGTAGACGCTCTGATTGAGGTGCCCCAGGGCGTCGGTCTCATAGCCCCGGACGGTGACGCGGACGGAGAACGGTTCGGTGACGTGCTCGGCCACGGTGTTTCCTCCACAGCGACGCAGGTGACGGCATCGGACGACATACAGATGTACGAATGTACGGCAGCGGTCGGCGCGCGATCGTCAACTCCCGCCCGGGCGCGGGACGGTGAGTGGAACAACTCATGACGCCTGCCGTGCACGGCCGCAGCCGCTGCCAAGGGCTCACGGCCGTCGCGCGCGTCAAGCACTCGCTCGAACCGCTGTGCAGGCGCGGCGACTTCCACCCGGAGAGCACTCGCACAGCGCTCATCGGTCTCGGCTACCGCAGCGCGCAGTCCTACGGCGACCTCGCGGTCCGGCGTCCGTCACATGCGTCTCGGCGACGCCAGCACGTACCGCTCCCGCGTCCGCGGCTCGGTGTGCTCGCCGACCTGCCAGCCCGTCCGCTCCAGCGTGGCCGCGCAGGCGCGCAGTGCGGCGAGGTCCGGCTCGTGCACCGCGACCGCCTCCGGCTGCGGGGTCGCGCGCACCCGGTAGCCGCTGCCCTGGCCGCCGGTCGCGGGCCGGTGCCCGGCCGCCTCCAGGGCGAGCGCGGCGGCCCGCACCAGATGCTGCCGCTCCCAGCCGCACGGGCGGTCCGAGGCGCCGCCCGGATTGGTCATCCGGCGCAGCTCCAGCAGCCCCTGCCAGGCGCTGTGCACCTCGCGCATCCGGGCGGGCCCCGCATCCGCGGTCTCCTCGCCGCCGACCCGCGCCGCGAACACGCCCGAGTCCGCCACGGCCGGGGCGCCCGGCGCCGATTCCTCGGCGGGTGTCTCCCGTATGCGATGCCCCGCCGGGGTCAGGAAGTGGTCGTGTGGCGGACGCGGATGCCGGAAGGCCAGCCCCCGCTTCACCAGCGCCGCCAACTGGGCATCCGTCCCCCGCAGCCGCCCGGTCACGGGATCGGCGGCCTCGATCAGGCGCCGCTGCGCGGCGGTCGGCGGTCGGATCACGGCCCCTCCCCTCAGCGTCTCAGTGCCCCTCGGACGGCCCCGCCTCCCCCGTGGGGAGGGACCCATGGGAACAGTACGCGTCGGGTCGGACATTCCAGCCGGCCACGACATGACGGCCGTGCTCCGTACTCAGCCGGCTCACCGTCCCCGTCGAGAGCTGGAACAGCGCCCCCGCCGAGGCGGGCAGCCCGAGCCGCCGCGCGGTCAGTACCCGCAGGAAGTGCCCGTGCGAGACGACGACCACGCTGCCCTCCGACTCCGCGAGCGCCGCGTCGATCTTGGAGAGCACCCGCTCCGCCCGCGTCCCGACCTCCTCCGGTCTCTCCCCGGGACGCTCGGGCGGCCCGGGCGCGACACCGTCCGTGAACAGGAACCACTCCGGCCGCGTCCGGTGGATCTCCACGGTCGTGACCCCCTCGTACCCGCCGTAGTCCCACTCCGACAGGTCCGCGTCGACCCGCGCCCCGCCGATCCCGGCCAGCCGTGCCGTCTCCCGGGCGCGCTGCATCGGGCTGACGAACGCGGCGGTCACATGATGCCGCGCGATCAGCGGAGCCAGCCGGCGCGCCTGCTCGCGGCCGCGTTCGGTCAGCGGGACATCGGTCCGCCCGGTGTGCCGGCCGGACAGGGACCATTCGGTCTCGCCGTGCCGCACGAGCAGGAGGTCACCCATCGCCGTCCCCTTTCCGTTCCTCGTACGGTGACACCTGCGGGCGGCGCCCGCACGACCGACCGCGTCGGCCGCCCCCACCCGACAACGGCCGGGGCCCGAAAACCGCACCGGTCCGCCGGTCACCCGGGCGGCCGTACGACGCCACCCCATCGGCCCACCCCGGCGGGCCGATGGGCGGGGAGCGCAGGAAGGCTCGCTGACGAAGTGACCCTCGGAAGGAGGACGCCCATGAGCGCCATCCGACGCTCCCGGTCCCCGCTGAAGCCCCTGTCCGGTCTCACGGCGCTGCTCACCACCGCAGCTGTCGCTGTCGTCCCGGCCCTGGCCACCCCGGCCGCCGCCGCCACCCCCAAGGCGCCCTGCGGCGACCCCAAGATGACCCTCGAGCCCGGCGCCCAGGCGTTTCTCGACAAGCTCGCCGCGGCGGACGGCCCGCCGATCCAGAACCAGACGCCCGCCGCCGCCCGCCAGTCGCTCCTGAACCTCCAGGCCGCCTACCCGGTGTCCAAGCTGCCCGCCGACATCACCACGCGGACCATCGCCGGCGGTCCCACCGGTTCCGTCTCCCTGCACATCGTGCGGCCGCACGGCATGACCGGCAGGCTGCCGGCCGTCATGTACTTCCACGGCGGTGGCTGGGTCCTCGGCGACTTCTCCACCCACGACCGGCTGGTACGGCAGATCGCCAACGGCGCCAAGGCCGCGGTGATCTTCGTCGACTACACCCGGTCGCCGGAGGCCAAGTACTCCGTCGCGAACGAGCAGGCCTACGCCGCCACCCAGTGGGTCGCCCAGCACGGCAACGACATCGACGTCGACGGCTCCCGGCTCGCCGTGGCCGGCGACAGCGTCGGGGGCAACATGACCGCCGCCGTCACCCTGATGGCCAAGCAGCGCGGCGGCCCCAAGCTGGCCCAGCAGGTGCTGTTCTACCCGGTCACCAACGCCGACTTCACCACCGCGTCCTACCGGCGGTTCGCCACCGGGTGCTGGCTGACCGCCGCGGGCATGAAGTGGTTCTGGGACCAGTACGCACCGGACACCTCGGTCCGCAGCCGGTCCACCGCCTCCCCGCTGCGCGCCACCAACGCCGAGCTGAGCGGCCTGCCCAAGGCGCTGGTCATCACCGACAGCGACGTGCTGTCCGACGAGGGCCGCCAGTACGCCGCCAAGCTGAGCGCCGCCGGCGTCCCCGTCACCGCCACCCACTACCCGCGGATGATCCACGACTTCGTGATGCTCAACGGCCTCGCGAACACGGAGGCCGCCAAGTCCGCCGTCGCGAAGGCCACCACGGCCCTGCGCCAGGCCCTGGGCAGCTGAGAGGCCGAGGGACTCGGACCGATGCTCCGCGTCCGGTGAAGAACTGGACGCGGGGCGCGGACCGTTCCCGTCCATGGACATTCGGCAGGGATGACGGACGCCATCCGCGAGCTGTACGACGGAGCCGCACAGGTGACGGCCGAGGACGGGTCCTTCACCGCGGTGCGGGAGCTGTTCGCGGAGAACGACGGGCTGCGGACGCCGAGGACGGTGACCTCCCTCGCCCCGTTCAACGGCCCGAGCGAGGTCACCCTCCGTGGCTGACGGTCGTCCGGCAGGAGAGCCGAAGCCCCCTGCCCGCAGGGCCGGCCGCGCTACTGCCGGTAGCCGCTGAGGAACCGTCCGATCCTGCTGATCGCCGTGTCCAGGACATCGGCGTGCGGCAGGGTCAGGATGCGGAAGTGGTCCGGGGTCGGCCAGTTGAAGCCCGTACCCTGGACCACCTGGATCTTCTCGCGCAGCAGCAGGTCCAGGACGAACTTCTCGTCGTCGTGGATCTTGTGCACCTTGGGGTCGAGGCGCGGGAACGCGTACAGCGCGCCCTTCGGCTTCACGCACGTGACGCCGGGGATCTCGTTGAGCTTCTCCCAGGCGCGGTCCCGCTGTTCGTGCAGACGGCCGCCCGGGGTGGTCAGCTCGTCGATGGACTGGCGGCCGCCGAGGGCGGCCTGGATGGCGTACTGGGCGGGCGCGTTGGCGCACAGGCGCATGGAGGCCAGCATCGTCAGGCCCTCCAGGTAGTCCTTGGCGTGCTGCCTGGGCCCCGTCACGACCAGCCAGCCGGAGCGGAAGCCCGCCACGCGGTACGTCTTCGACAGGCCGCAGAAGGTGAGGACCACGAGATCGGGGGCGAGCGCGGCGGTCGAGTGGTGGATCGCGTCGTCGTAGAGGATCTGGTCGTAGATCTCGTCCGCGAAGACCATCAGGCCGTGGCGGCGGGCCAGGTCGAGGATGCCCCTGAGGATCTCCTTCGGGTAGACCGCGCCGGTCGGGTTGTTGGGGTTGATGATGACCACGGCCTTGGTGCGGTCCGTGATCTTCGACGCCATGTCGTCCAGGTCCGGGTACCAGTCGGACTGTTCGTCGCACAGGTAGTGGACCGCCTTGCCGCCCGCCAGGGTGGTCACGGCCGTCCAGAGCGGGAAGTCGGGGGCGGGGATGAGGATTTCGTCGCCGTCCTCCACCAGCGCCTGTACGGCCATGGAGACCAGCTCGGAGACGCCGTTGCCGAGGAAGACGTCGTCGACACCGACCTCCAGGCCCCGCTCCTGGTAGCGCTGCGCCACCGCGCGGCGCGCGGAGAGGATGCCGCGCGAGTCCGTGTAGCCGTGCGCCTGCGGCAGCATCCGGATCATGTCCTGGAGGATCTCCTCCGGCGCCTCGAAACCGAACAGCGCGGGGTTGCCGGTGTTCAGCCGCAGCACGCTGTGGCCCGCCTCCTCCAGCGCGTTGGCGTGCTCGATCACCGGGCCGCGGATCTCGTAACAGACCTCGCTGAGCTTGCTCGACTGCCGGAACTCCATGGCCGCTTCCCCTCCGGTGATTTGTGTTGCTTGGTTTTACCAAGTGGCAGCTTGGAAAGTCCAACAACACGTCTAGACTGCGTCGCATGTCACCTCGCCGAAGCTACGACCAGTACTGCTCCACGGCCCGCGCGCTCGACGTCGTCGGCGACCGCTGGACCCTCCTGATCGTCCGCGAGCTGCTCGCCGGTCCCCGCCGCTACACCGATCTGCACGCGGACCTGCCGGGCGTGAGCACGGACGTGCTGGCCTCCCGGCTGAGGGACATGGAGCGCGACGGGCTGACCACACGGCGTCGGCTGCCACCGCCCGGTGCCGCCTACGTGTACGAACTGACCCCTCGTGGACGTGAGTTGCTGCCCGTGCTCCAGGTGCTCGGCACCTGGGGCGGCCCCGTGCTGGGGGAGCGCCGGCCGACGGACGCGGTGCGCGCCCACTGGTTCGCGCTGCCGCTGCTGCGCACGCTGGAGAACGAGAGGGCGGGGGAGGGCCTGGTGGAAGTCCGGCTGGAGGAAGGAGAGTTCCATCTGTGGCTCGGGGCCGAGGACGGCCCGGTCTACGGCGAAGGGGCCGCCCCGGAGGAGCCCGATGCCCGGCTGGTCCTCGACGCGGAGACGTGTTCCCTCCTGAGCCGGGGCTGCATGACGCTCCGTCAGGCGGTCGGTGACGGGCGCGTGGAGGTGTCGGGGGACGGCGCCCTCGCCAAGCTGCTGCGCGGGGACTGACGGCGGCGCGGCCGGGTGACAAGACAGCGGCCCGCCGCGCTGAGGGATTGCGCGGCGGGCGTCGGCCTTGACGGCGGCCGGTGACGGGGCCGGTTCTCAGGCGCCCGGCGGGACCCGGGACGGGCGGCCCGAGCCGCGGGTCAGCGCGTAGCCGCCGATGCCCGCGAGCGCTGCGAGGATGCCGCCGACTCCGGTCCACACCCAGCGGTCGGACCACCAGGCGGAGGCGTCGGGCCTCAGCTTCGAGAGTGCGGCCGTGTCCGTCTCCGAGTCCGACTTCTCGGACCTCGTCGCTATCCCCGGCACCAGCGGCTCCGCCAGCGAACCGTCCACCGCCGCCGAGCCGCCGATGTCCGTGGAATCCACCCGGACCTCGGCGTTCACCGGCTGCCCGAGGTCGGCGGCGCCGACCCCCACGACGGTGAGCCGTATGTAGTACGTGCCCGGCAGCGGGTCGTTGGCCCACGGCTCCGCCCAGGCGCGAACCGTGCGCAGCGTGCAGGACAGGTTCACCGACGACGCGTCCTGGGCGGCGGTCCGGGTCTGTACCCCGTACTGGCACGCCTGGCGGCGCCGCAGCCCGTCGTACACGTCCAACTGCCAGGTCTGCGCCGAACTCCGCGGCGACGACGGCAGCTTGACGGTTGCCCGCACGGCGGGCCGCTGCTGCTCCTCCGCCGGGAACTGCCAGTACAGGTAGTCGCCCGTGGAGGCGCTCGCCGTGGCCTGCTGCCCCTGCTGGATCTCCGTGGCCGTACGGAACGACGTGCCGGCCGAGGTGGGCGCGGCGCTGTCGCCGGACGGGCTCGCGGAGGGCGAGGAGTCGGCCACCGCCGGGGAGGCGGCGACGCCCAGCAGCAGGGCCGCCGCGGTGAGCACTCGTGCGATACGCATCAGTTGGTCCTCCAGACGGCGATCCGCCAGCGCGACAGCCAGCCCCACAGCAGACCCGCCAGGAAGCCGGTCAGGACGAGGGCGCCGAGCAGCCACCAGCCGCGCCCCAGGCCGAAGGCGGCCACGTCGCTCGCCGTTCCGGGGCCGTCGACCACGTCGACCGTCAGCTCCAGCGGCAGCCCGGGCGTGGTCTTCACACCGGCCGCCGGGGAGAAGGAGTTGGCCACCTGGAGACACACCGTCTCGGCGGGCGCCTCCTCGTCGTCGCTCTCGGCCTTCGGATAACGCAGGCCCGTCGACAGCACGTCCGTGCGGCCCGAGCCGGTGGCCTCGCCGCGCACGATCTCCCGCCCGTGCACCGTGACGGCCCGCAGCGTCACGCCGTAGTCGGGGTCGACCTGCCGGTCGTCGGAGACGCTGACGGAGGCGCGCAGTTCCTGGCCCGGCTTGACGTCCACACGGTAGAAGCGGTGCTGCCCGAACTCCTCTCGGTCGGTGTAGAGGCCGGACTTCAGCGAGGGCGCCGTCGCGCACTGGCCGGTGCCGTCCACGGCGACCGGGGTGACCGTACGGTCCGCCGTGCGGTTCACCAACTGGTTGACCTTGTCGGACAGTTGCTCCTTGTGCTGCACCGACGTGTACGTCCCGCCGGTCGCCTCCGCGATACAACTGAGCTGCTTGTTCAGCTTGGCGTCCGGCACGAGCCCCAGGGTGTCGATGGTGAGCCCGATGCCCTTGGCGGCGATCTCCCGGGCCACCTCGCACGGGTCCAGCGGGGCGCAGGTGTCCTCGCCGTCGCTGATGAGGACGATGCGCTTGGAGCCGTTGCCGCCGTCCAGGTCGTCCGCCGCCTTCAGCAGGGCGGGGCCGATCGGCGTCCAGCCGGTGGGCTGCAGCGTGGCCACGGCGGTCTTGGCCTCGGTCCGGTTCAGCGGGCCGACCGGGTAGAGCTGCGCGGTGTCCTTGCAGCCCGTCTTGCGGTCGTTGCCCGGGTAGTTGGCGCCCAGCGTCCGGATGCCGAGCTGCACCTCCTCCGGCGTCGCGTCCAGGACCTCGTTGAAGGCCTGCTTCGCCGCGGCCATCCGCGAACCGCCGTCGATGTCCCGCGCCCGCATCGAACCGCTGACGTCGAGGACGAGATCGACCTTGGGCGCGTCCTGGGCTGTCGTCTCGTCGGCGACGGCATCGGCCGGAACCGCGATCCCGGCCGCCAGGGCGGCGAGCAGGGCGCAGACTCCCGCCGCCAGCCGTTGTCTTGTGATCATCGGCGGATCTTATTGATCAATGGGGCCGTGCTTCAAAACGATCAAGGGCCGAGCGGATGGGACTGTGTGGACAGCGGGTTCGGGAGCCGTGTCCACAGGTCCCCGGACCGCTCGGGGGACAGCCACATCAGCGTCAACGCCTTGGTGGGCAGCGGCTCTTCGCGCAGAACCGCCAGATCGGGGGTGTCCGGCAGATCCCGTACGACGGCCTCCAGCGCCCCCCGCAGTGCGGGCGCCGAACCCGCCGTGGAGGCCAGCGCGCCCGCCACGAGCGAGCCGAAGAGCTTGCGGCGCAGCGTCGTCTCGTCGTCCGTGACGATCCGGTCGGCCACCTCGGGGGCCTTGACGCCGTGCCGGGCCAGCCGGGCCGGGCTCACCCGGATGTCGGCCAGGTCCCGGTAGACCAGCCGCACCGGCTCGCCCGTGGGCGCCAGCACCACCAGGAGGTTCTGTCCGTGCGCCTCCAGGGCCACCCCCAGGTCGAGCATCCGCAGGCCGACGGTGAGGGCGAGCCGGGTGAACCCGGCGAGCCAGGCGGGGGAGGAGGGCAGCCCGGTGAGCGGCAGGGCGGCCACCGGGACGATCCGCTCGCCGGCCGCCGTGTCCGCGTACGTCTCCGGAGGCTCCCGCAGCACGGCGGCGAGATCGGGGGAGTGGGCGCCGGCCGCGCCCAGGGTGCGGGTGACGTGCAGCAGACCGTCCGTGCGCGCGGCCATCGACTCCAGGAAACCGGACACCGCGAGGGCCGTCTCGATCGAGGAGACCGAGATGTCCCGCACGGAGGACGTCAGCCGCGCGCTGACCGCGGTCTTCACATGCGGACCGCCGTCGGGCAGCGCGAGGGTCCGCAGGGACATCAGCGGACGAGCGGCCGGACCGTCCTCGGCCGCCACACCGAGCACATGCGCCGTCTGCCAGGGGTGGACCGGGACCAGCACCAGCTCGCCGTCCCGCAGCCACGCGGGCCACTCGCCCCGTACGAGGGCGTCACCCACGGGGACGAGCCCGAGTCGTACCAGCGGCCGGTGCTCGGGCCCGTACGCCAGCTGCTCGGCCACCGAGAAGCCGGGGCGCGAACGACAGTTCGGGTGATAGGGGTGCCCGTCGACCACCCGCTGCTCCCACGCCCAGCTCGTCACCGGTACGGGAGCCTCACGGGGCTGGCCGGCCCGCGACAGCGCCAGCGAGGCGGTGCTGTGGCCGAGTTCGGCGGCGAAGGCGTCTCCGTGCGGCACGCCGAGTGCCGTGACCAGCGCCGCCGCGTGGTCGTGGGCCCGCCCGTCGAGCAGCACCTCGGTGACGTACGCGGCGGTCGTGTACGGGTCCGCGGGTGGGCCGTGCAGCCGCCGCCCGTCGCCCAGGCACAGGGTGAGCCCGTCGGCCGTCCGCTCCCGGCGTGCGATCCACGGCAGCGGCTCATGGGCCAGCGCCCGCCACAGACGCGTGAGGACGGCGGCCCGGGCGCCGGGGAGCGCCGCCGCGTAGGGGGCCGACAGATCGGGCCGCACGGCGTCCAGCTCGGCGGCGAGCGCGGCCTCGGCGGAAACCTCGGCAGGAGAGGAAGGGGGCACGGTCGGAGCTCCTCGGGGACGGGGCGATGCGTCGTGGCGCGGGTCCACGACAGACATACTGATCGCCAGTGCACCGTACGGAACGAATGGATCGCGTGGACCCCATGCACCCCAGGGACGACGTCCCCGCGCGCGCCGACGCCCACGCGGCGGCGCCGCTGCTGAACTGCCTGCTCCGGGAGGCGGCCGAGCCCGCCGGCGAGCTGGGCGTCCACCGCCTGCGGGCCGGCGGTCGGCTGCTGCGCGTGCGCGGCACACGCCGCCCCCGCGACCCCGAGCTGTACACGGGCGGCTCCTGGCACCCGCTCACCCACGCCGAGCTGGTCAAACTCACCGCCGACGAGCTGCGCCGCGCCACCGGCCTGTCCAACCCGGAACTGCCCGGCGAGATGCTCGACAGCCGCGACGCGGTGGCCGCGATCCTGGCCGCACGCGCCCGTCTGACGGCTCCGGACGACCCGTACGTACGCTCCGAACAGTCCCTGGTCACCGGGCACCCCCACCACCCGGCCCCGAAGGCGCGCGGCGGCGGACCCCTCGCGAGCTGGCTGCCGTACGCGCCCGAGGCGTACGGCCGCTTCCCGCTCACCCTTTTGGGCGTACGTGAGGACACGGTCGTCGAGGAGGGCGACACGACGGCACTGGACGCGCTCGGCACCGCCCCGCGCGGCTACCGGCTGCTGCCCGCCCATCCCTGGCAGCTCGCCCTGGTCGGCGCCCGCCCGGACATCGCGGAGGCGTTCGAGGACGGGCGCCTGATCCGGCTCGGCGAGACCGCTCGGCCCGTGTGGCCCACGGCCGCCATCCGTACGGTGTACGCCCCCGAGGACGACCTCTTCGTCAAGTTCAGCCTGGACGTACGGATCACCAACGACATCCGCCGGCTGTGGCGCCACGACCTGCTCGAGCTGCGCCGTACCGACGCGGCGGCGGCCGCCGCGTTCGCGGCGCACCGGGGTCCGGCGGTCTGGCTGAGCGACCGGGGCTGGCGCACGGCCGCCTTCGCCTTCGAGGAACTGGCGGTCCTGGTCCGCGACGGCCTGCGCCCGCACCTGCTGCCCGGCGCCACCCCGCTGCTCGCCGCCGCCCTGGTGGAGGGGTTCGACGGCAGCCCGCTCGACGTGCTCACCGACCCCGCCGCCTGGTGGACGGCGTATCTGCGCCAGGTCGTGCCCCCGGCCCTCGAGGCGTTCGAACGGCACGGTGTCGTCCTCGAGGCGCACCTGCAGAACACGCTGGTCGCGGTGGACGGCACGGGACGGCCCGTGCAGGCCCTGTTCCGGGACGCGGAGGGCGTGAAGCTCCTGGCGGACGTGTCCCGCGAGAAGGGCTGGGAGCGGCTGGTGTACTGCCTGGTCGTCAACAACCTCATCGAGGTGGCCGCCCTGCTGTCCGAACGCCACCCCGGCTGGAACCCCTGGCCCGCCGCCCGCGCCGAGCTGTCCCGCCACCCCGTGCCCGAGATCCCCGCCCTGCTCGCCTCGCCCACCCTGCCCGGCAAGACCAACCTCCTGCTGCGCTGGACGGGCGCGGACGGCGCGGACGCGCGCTATCTGCCCCTGCCGAATCCGCTGGCCTGCCGCTGAGAGCCGTTCAGCGAAGTGCTTCCAGTCCCTGCTCTTCGGAGACAAGGCGGTCGACGCCATCACCGCACCCCAGAGGATGACTCACTGCCCCTGTACGGGCCGTTCGATGGGCATGGAGCCCGGAGCGCGGCTGACACAGCACAACTCATACGCATGTGCGACGTGATCACTCGGACGTGAGTTCATCCCTTCATGTGCCCGGTGGGGCGCGATCCTGGGTCGGACGGCGCATGACCGGCGCCGCTCGGACGTGCTGTGGACGGGAGGGGGGACGGGCGTGACGCAAGGGGCGGGTCGCCGCGGGGGCCTGGACGAGCAGGCGGTGCTGCTGGTGGCCGGATTGGCCGATCTGGCGGTGAGCACACTGGGGTCGGCTCTGGGGACGGTGCGGGGGATGCTGCGCCGCTCGGACGCCACGGAGCTGGTCGCGGAGGCCGAGCAGGACCTGAGGGCGCGCGGGCGCCTGGTGCTGGACCGGTACGCGACTGTTCCCCCGGCCCATCTGGAGATCCTCGCCCGGCAGGCCCTGTCCCGGCGGGCCGCCGGCGATGTCTGAGCGGTGGGAGCCGGCCGCGTTCAAGAGCCGCGTCGATGAGGTCCTGCGCGACTTCGTCGCGCAGGAAGCCGACCAGTTGGCGGCGATCGACCCTGCCCTGGGGCCGGTGGCCGAGCAGCTGGAGGAGGCGGTCGCGCAAGGCAAACGGCTGCGGGCGGCGTTCTGCTACTGGGGCTGGCGTGCGGCAGGGCAGCCGGACAATGACGCGCTGGTGCGGGCCGCGGCCTCCATGGAGCTGGTGCATGCCGCTGCGGTCGTGCACGACGACCTCATCGACGACAGCCCGCTGCGGCACGGCAGGCCCACCGCGCACATCGCGCTGCGCGGAGCGGTACGTTGTCGCCCGCATGCCGTCTCCGCCGCCCGGTCGCTGGCGATGCTGGTCGGGGATCTGCTGATGTCGCTGGCCGGGCAGCTGTTCGCCACCAGCGGTCTGCCCGCGGCGTATCTGGCCCGGGCCCGCCCCTTTTGGTCGGTGCTGGCCCGGGAACTGATCGCGGGCGAGTGCCTGGAGATCCTGCGCACCGGAGCCGATCCGGACACCGCGGCATCGCTGAAGGTGGTCCGGTACAAGACCGCCAAGTACACCGTCGAGCAGCCCCTGCTGATCGGGGGCGTGTTGGCGGGGGCCGGCGGGCGGCTGCGCGAGGGCTACTCCGCCTACGGGCTGCCGCTGGGCGAGGCGTTCCAGCTGCGGGACGACCTGCTCGGTCTGTTCGGAGACCCGGAACGCACCGGCAAGGCCAACGCCGACGATGTGCGCGGCCACCGGCCCACCGCCCTGCTGGCGGAGACCTGGCGTATCGCCGGTGAGGACGAGCGTGAGCAACTGCGCGCCCTGCTCGGTCGACGCGACCTGGACACCGACGGTCTGGACGCGGTCCGCGAGCTGATGCGTCGGCTGAAGACGCCCGACCGCATCGAGGACATGATCACCGCGCGGGTCGAGACGGCCCTTGGTGCTCTGCACGATCTGGAAGCCCCCGCGCACGCCGTCACGGCCCTGACCGCGCTGGCGCATTCCGTAGCGGTCCGCCTGTCCTGACCCTCCCCCCGGGGGGGGCAGCCTGTGCGCTCCTCGGCCGCCGACTCACCTCGTGATATCCCGCCTCAGACAAGGAGTTCTCCCATGACCTGCACCGAGGCATCGATGAACCCTCTGCGACAGGCCGGTGACGACCTCGCCGATGCCGTCGTCGCCGAACTGTTCGAGCGCGGCGAGGTGGGCAAGTTCAACACCCTGATGCGCTACGTCTCCACCGCAGGCGCCCCCCTGCCGGACGGGCTGCCCGACGTCGCACGCGAGTACCTTCAGGCCACCAGCGCGCCACCGGCCTGGGTGAACTGGGCCGAGATGGAAAAGGCCCGGCTGTTCTTCATCGACAACAACGTGCACATCTCCACCGCGCTGTCCTTCGCCTCCATGCCCGCCTGCTACGTCGTCCCGCACGTCGCGAAGCTGCTGTCGGCCACCCACGGGCTGAACTACCCGTCCAAGCGGATGGCGGAGACCGGCCAGTTCACCGTCTACCTCATGCAGCCCGACGCCTTCGAGGCGAACAGCCGCTTCATCCCCGCCGCCCAGAAAGTGCGCCTGCTGCACGCCGCTGTCCGCCACCACCTCAAACGGGAGAACCGTTGGGACACCGAGACGATGGGGACGCCGATCTGCCAGGAGGACATGATCGGCGGGCAGATGTTCTTCTCCCTCCTGGTCCTGGACAGCCTCCATCGGCTCGGCATCCACATGAGTGTCGAAGGAGCCGAGGCGTACTTCTACGCCTGGCGTGTGGTCGGCGCGATCCTGGGGGTCGACCAGGACGCCGTCCCCAAGACCCTGGAAGAGGCCCGGCAGTTCCTCGACCTCTACATGGTCCGGCACATGGGCCCCTCGGAAGAAGGCGCCCACCTGACCCGGCAACTCATCGATCTCTACGAGGAGGTCGTGCCCGGCACCTTGTTCGACCCCATCGTCTCCGCCCTCATCCGCTACCTGATCGGCGACACCTGCGCCGACTGGCTTCGAGTTCCCCGTACCCCGTTCGACACCGTCGTCAAGACCGTGCCCCAGCTGCTCGGCGTGCTGGAGACCATCGAGGACCGCTCCCCCCTCGGAGCCTGGGCGCTGGACCGCCTCGGCCACCTCACCACCATCTTCGAGCTGTCCTCCCTCACCCGCGGACGCGTCATGCACTACGCCATCCCCGAACAACTGAAGAAGGACTTCGGCGTCAGCGGCACCGTGCCCCGCACCCACCGGTGGACACCGCCCGCCGCCACCTTCTCCCGGTCACAGCGGGGACGCAGCCAGGGCTGAACGGTTGACGTCCGTTCCGTTGCCCTCTGGGAATGCGGCGGGTCAGACGATCACGGTGACACGTACGCCGCACAGCGCCATGAGGTCCTCGGGAACCGAGGTGGGGACCGTGACGGGGCCCGGGGCGGCGAGGGCGGTGGCGCTGAGCATGGCGTCGATGGCGTATCTGCGGGCGTGCGGGTGGCTCGGGCACTCCTCCCCAGCGGTCACCCCCGGTTACTATGCTCACTTCATGCCGGAGGCCGGAAGCAAGGGGCGGACGGCCATCGATAAACCGTTGGGGGGAGAGAGGGAGATCCGCATGCCGGTCGAAACCCCCGGATTCTCCCCAGGGCTGACGATGGGCGATTCCCGCTGTTGTGTACCTCTGAGGCCGATCGTGGATTTCAAGGCTGAAGAGACGGGTGGCCTGGGAAAATGCTGAGAGAGGTCTTCGCAACCCGCTACATCGAGCCCCTGCGCTCCGGCGGCTCCGTCCCCGGAGTCGTCGAGGCCGACGACCTGGGGACGTACGTCGTGAAGTTCACCGGCTCCGCACAGGGCACGAAGGCCCTGGTCGCCGAGGTCATCGTGGGGGAGCTGGCGCGCCGGCTCGGGCTGCGCGTCCCCGAGCTGGTCCTCGCCCACTTCGACCCCGCGATCGGCGCGCAGGAGCCGCACCAGGAGGTGCGCGACCTGCTGAACGCCAGCCCCGGCCTCAATCTCGGCATGGACTACCTGCCGGGCGCCCGGGACTTCACGCCCGAGGTCGCCCAGGTCTTCCCCGTCGACCCGGTGGAGGCCGGCAGGATCATCTGGCTCGACGCGCTGACCGTGAACGTGGACCGCACGGTGCACAGCTCCAACCTCATGGTGTGGCCCACCTTCGGCATCGCACCGCCGCGGCTGTGGCTGATCGACCACGGTGCCGCGCTCGTCTTCCACCACCGCTGGGACGCCTCGGCACCCGAGAAGGCCTACGACTTCCGCCACCACGCCCTCGGCCACTTCAGCCCTGACATGCGGGCCGCGGAGGACGCCCTGGCGCCGCTCGTGACCGAGGAGTTGCTGCGCGAGGTCGCCGCGGAGGTACCGGACGCCTGGCTGGCGGACGAGCCGGGCTTCGCGACGCCCGGCGACGTCCGTGACGCCTACGTCGACT
Organism: Streptomyces sp. NPDC107546; assembly: GCF_055639175.1. Classification (NCBI taxonomy): domain Bacteria; kingdom Bacillati; phylum Actinomycetota; class Actinomycetes; order Kitasatosporales; family Streptomycetaceae; genus Streptomyces; species Streptomyces sp. NPDC107546. Next base: position 485,874 of record NZ_JBVKBA010000001.1, read on the forward strand.
ACCTCACGGCCCGGGTCAAGGCGTCCGAGGCATGGCTACCCACCGACTTCCCCACCCAGGAGGAGCGCGCAGCCGAGGAGGCCCAGCGCGCGGCGCGTACACAGCAAGGCCGGCCGGGCTGGCTCAAGCGGGTCCCGGACCTGCACGGCAAACCGGCCGCGGAACAGGATTGGTCGGTGCACCTGGGATGACCCACCGTGTCCAGATCGAGTACTGCACCCGGTGCCGCTGGCTGCCCCGGGCGGCCTGGCTGGCGCAGGAACTGCTGACCACCTTCGAGGCGGAGCTGACCGAGCTGTCGCTCAAGCCCGGTACCGGCGGTGTGTTCGTCGTCCGGGTGAACGACGAGGTGGTGTGGGACCGGCGGGAGCAGGGCTTCCCGGAGCCGACGGCCGTGAAGCAGCTCGTACGCGACCGTGTGGCCCCGGGAAAGCCCCTGGGCCATTCGGAGAAGTGAGAGTTCAGCCCTCCAGCTGTTCGTAGGCCGGAAGCGTCAGGAAGTCCGCGTAGTCCTCGTCCAGCGCGACCTTCAGCAGCAGGTCGTGGGCCTGCTGCCACTTGCCGGCCGTGAAGGCCTCCGCGCCGAGCTCCGCCTCGATGTTCTGGAGTTCCGCCGCGGCGACCTCCCGGGCGAGCTCGGCGGTGACCCGCTCGCCGTTGTCGAGGACGACACCCGCGTTGATCCACTGCCAGATCTGGGAGCGGGAGATCTCCGCGGTGGCCGCGTCCTCCATCAGGTTGAAGATGGCGACCGCGCCGAGGCCGCGCAGCCAGGCCTCGATGTAACGGATGCCGACCTGGACGGCGTTGACCAGGCCCGCGTACGTCGGCTTGGCGTCGAGGGAGTCGACGGCGATCAGGTCGGCGGCCTTCACGTCGACGTCCTCGCGCAGCCGGTCCTTCTGGTTCGGCTTGTCGCCGAGGACCTTGTCGAAGGACTCCGTCGCGATAGGGACCAGGTCGGGGTGGGCGACCCAGGAGCCGTCGAAGCCGTCGTTCGCCTCGCGGTCCTTGTCGGCGCGGACCTTCTCGAAGGCGACCTTGTTGACCTCCGGGTCCTTGCGGGACGGGATGAAGGCCGCCATGCCGCCGATCGCGTGCGCGCCGCGCTTGTGGCAGGTGCGGACGAGGAGTTCGGTGTACGCGCGCATGAACGGGGCCGTCATCGTGACCGCGTTGCGGTCCGGCAGGACGAACCTGGCTCCGCCGTCACGGAAGTTCTTCACGATGGAGAACAGGTAGTCCCAGCGGCCCGCGTTCAACCCGGAGGCGTGGTCGCGAAGTTCGTAGAGGATCTCCTCCATCTCGTACGCCGCCGTGATCGTCTCGATCAGGACCGTGGCGCGGATGGTGCCCTGCGGGATGCCGACGTGGTCCTGGGCGAAGACGAAGACGTCGTTCCAGAGGCGGGCCTCCAGGTGCGACTCGGTCTTCGGGAGGTAGAAGTACGGGCCCTTGCCGAGGTCGAGCAGCCGCTGGGCGTTGTGGAAGAAGTACAGGCCGAAGTCGACGAAGGCGCCCGGGACCGGCTGTCCGTCGACCTGGAGGTGACGCTCGTTCAGGTGCCAGCCGCGCGGGCGCATGACGACCGTCGCCAGCTCCTCGTCCGGGCGCAGGGCGTACGACTTCCCGGTCGCCGGGTCGGTGAAGTCGATGTTGCGGGTGTAGGCGTCGATCAGGTTGAGCTGGCCGAGGACCACGTTCTCCCAGGTGGGCGCGGAGGCGTCCTCGAAGTCCGCGAGCCACACCTTGGCGCCCGAGTTGAGGGCGTTGATGGTCATCTTGCGGTCGGTGGGGCCGGTGATCTCGACCCGGCGGTCCTCGAGCGCTCCGGGGGCGGGCGCCACCCTCCAGGTGCCGTCAGCGCGGATCGCGGCGGTCTCGGGCAGGAAGTCCAGCGTGGAGGTGCGGGCGATCTCGGCGCGGCGCTCGGCGCGGCGGGCCAGCAGCTCGTCGCGGCGCGGTGTGAACCGCCGGTGCAGCTCGGCCACGAAGGCGAGCGCCGCGTCGGTGAGGACCTCCTCCTGCCGGGGCAGGGGCTCGGCGTCGACGACGGCCGCCGGGGACGGCGCTGGTGCGGACATGAGGCTGTCACTTCCTTCGACGAGCTGGCATGAGGGCGTTGCGGCACCGCGTGCCAGGGCCCCGTACGCGGCCGGTGGCGCCTGGGGAGCGGTCGAGCGCTTCTGATCAGTGGATACTAGTTTCCTCATAGTGGAAGTTCAATGCTTTGTTGATGTCGAGAATCTCCGGATCGAGGCAAGGTGGCGCTCGGTGCCGCTCCGCTCACTCGAGGTGGGTCAGGTCCGCCGCCGTGTCGATGTCGTACGCCTGTGCCACGTCTCCGCACTCGACGCGCGTGATCGCGTCGTCGTGCGCCTTCAGATAGGCGCGTGCCCCACGGTCGCCGGCCGCGGTCCGGGCGACACCGGCCCAGTGGGCCGAGCCGAGCAGGACCGGATGCCCGCGTACCCCCTCGTACGCGGCCGAGGCGAGCGACTCCTCGTCCCGGAACGCACAGAGCACCCGAGCCGCCGCCTTGGGCCCGATGCCGGGCTGGTCGACGAGCAGGACCAGGGCCGCCCGCGCCCCCGTCCCGGCGAGCGATGCGAGTCCGACCCGCAGCGAGGAGCCCATGCCCTCTTCCCAGTCCGGGTTGTCCACCAGTACGCAGCCGGTGAGGTCGGCACGCTCCCGTACGGCGGTGGCCCCCGCTCCCAGTACCACGTGGACGCGGCCGCATCCGGCCGCGCGCAGCACCTCCGCCGCGTGCTCCACCAGTGGGCGCCCCCGGTGTTCGAGCAGTGCCTTGGGCTGCCCGCCGAGCCGCCGCCCCCCGCCTGCCGCGAGCAGCAGCCCGGCGATCCGCCCTTCGTTTCCTGTCACACGTCCTGCTTACCTGACCCGGTGCCGATCGCACGGTCTCCCGGGGCTGAATTTCCGTCCGCACGGTGGCGCCCGGCGCGCCCGGTGGCGTTTACTGGCCCGCGTCCCCGGCGCCCGACCACGCCCCGGGGCCCCGGGGGAGGTACGAACACAACGGCGTTTCGAGGGGGACGGCTGTGGTGCGGAGCTTGGGGCAGAGGCCGGTGACCGGCAGCGAAGAGGATCCGAGAGTGGCGGAACTGCGTACCGCCGTGTCCCGGTTGCGCCGTGAACTCGCCGCACATCCGGCCGAGTTCCCCGACCGGGCGATAGCCGAGGACGAACTGGCCGCACTCGCCGCGATGGCCACGGGTGGCGTCCCCGAGATTCCCCGCCTGCGCCGCTCCCTGCTGCTGATCGCGGGAGCGATCGGCTCGGTCAGCGCACTGACCAGGGGTTTGACGGAGGTCCGCAAGGCGGTCGAACTGTTCGGGGAGCCGCCGCGGGGCAGGCGGGAGCTCGACGGCAGGGCCTAGGGAGTGCCTGAGGGTTGGATCGGCCGAGGGGTGTGGGTGATGCCGGGTCGCCTCAGGCGGTGGGGCCGCCCGAGGCCGCCAGAGTCCGGGACAGTTCCGCCGCCACCTGCTGGAGCACCGGCACGATCCGTTCCGTGGCCGCCTCGGTGACGCGGCCCGCCGGGCCCGAGATGGAGATCGCGGCGGCCGTGGGGGAGTCGGGCACGGACACCGCGAGGCAGCGGACGCCTATCTCCTGCTCGTTGTCGTCGATCGCGTACCCGAGCCGGCGCACCTCCTCCAGCGCGGCGAGGAACGCGTCCGGCGTGGTGATCGTCTTCTCGGTCGCGGCCGGCATGCCCGTACGGGCGAGCAGGGCGCGCACCTCGTCATCCGGCGTGCTCGCCAGCAGAGCCTTGCCCACGCCGGTGGAGTGCGGCAGCACCCTCCGGCCCACCTCGGTGAACATCCGCATCGAGTGCTTGGAGGGCACCTGCGCCACGTACACGATCTCGTCCCCGTCGAGCAGCGCCATGTTCGCCGTCTCGCCGGTCTCCTCCACCAGGCGCGCCAGATGCGGACGGGCCCAGGTGCCCAGCAGCCGGGACGCCGACTCGCCGAGCCGGATCAGCCGGGGGCCGAGCGCATAGCGGCGGTTGGGCTGCTGGCGTACGTAACCGCAGGCCACCAGGGTGCGCATCAGGCGATGGATCGTGGGCAGCGGCAGGCCGCTGCTCGCGGACAGCTCGCTCAGGCCGACCTCGCCGCCCGCGTCCGCCATCCGCTCCAGCAGGTCGAAGGCGCGCTCGAGGGACTGGACGCCACCGCTCGCGGCGGACTTGGCGGGGGCGTCGCTGGCACTGGACGTCGACGGCGGCACGGCGCGTTCCTTTCGGCTGTGTTCTGTGTTTTGGAATTCTAATTCCGCTAGGCGGAAACGTCCAGGGTTCGCCGGAGCCGGTACAGCGAGGGGCGCCAGGAGGAATTGTGCCCTTGACGGCACGGGTGCGGGAGGGAAGACTCCTTCAACAGAACGTTGAATTCCGTTACGCGGATGTAAATCCCGTCATCCGGAAGTCGACCGGAGCGGGACGGCGGCAGAGAGGGGCCCGGGTGTCCGACGCTGAACTGGTGCTGCGCTCCAAGCGCGTGATCACCCCCGAGGGCACGCGCGCCGCGTCGGTCGCGGTCGCCGGGGGCACGATCACGGCCGTCCTGCCGTACGACGCCGCCGCGCCGGCCGGGGCCCGGCTGGAGGACCTGGGCGACGACGTCCTGCTGCCCGGCCTCGTCGACACTCACGTGCACGTCAACGACCCGGGCCGCACCGAGTGGGAGGGCTTTTGGACCGCCACCCGCGCGGCGGCGGCGGGCGGCATCACCACGTTGATCGACATGCCGCTCAACTCGGTGCCGCCGACCACGACGGTCGCCCACCTCCGCACCAAGCAGGAGGTCGCGGCCGGCAAGGCCCACATCGACGTCGGCTTCTGGGGCGGCGCGCTGCCCGACAACCTCAAGGACCTCAGGCAGCTGCACGACGCGGGCGTCTTCGGCTTCAAGGCGTTCCTGTCACCGTCGGGCGTGGACGAGTTCCCGCACCTCGACCAGGAGCAACTGGCCCGCGCCCTGGCCGAGATCGCCGGGTTCGACGGGCTGCTGATCGTGCACGCGGAGGACCCGCGCCACCTCGCCGCCGCCCCGCAGCAGGGCGGTCCCCGGTACGCGGACTTCCTCGCCTCCCGGCCCCGGCGCGCGGAGGACACGGCCATCGCGCACCTCATCGACCGGGCGAAGCGGTTCAACACGCGCGTGCACGTACTGCACCTCTCCTCCAGCGACGCGCTGCCCCTGATCGCCGCCGCCAAGGCGGAGGGCGTACGGATCACGGTGGAGACCTGCCCGCACTACCTCACCCTGACGGCTGAGGAAGTCCCCGACGGGGCCAGCGAGTTCAAGTGCTGCCCGCCCATCCGCGAGGCCGCCAACCAGGACCTGCTGTGGCAGGCGCTGGCGGACGGCGTGATCGACTGCGTCGTCACCGACCACTCCCCGTCGACCGCCGACCTGAAGACCGACGACTTCGCCACCGCCTGGGGCGGCATCTCGGGCCTGCAACTGAGCCTGGCCGCGGTGTGGACCGAGGCGCGCAGGCGGGGGCACGGCCTGCAGGACGTGGTCCGCTGGATGTCCGAGCGCACGGCCCGGCTCGTGGGGCTCCAGGGTCGCAAGGGCGCCATCGCGGCGGGCCACGACGCCGACTTCGCCGTGGTGGCGCCCGAGGAGACGTTCACCGTGGACCCGGCGGCCCTCCAGCACCGCAACCGGGTCACCGCATATGCGGGCAGGACCCTGCACGGCGTCGTCAGGTCCACCTGGCTGCGCGGCGAACGCATCGTGGCGAACGGCGAGTTCACCGGACCGAAGGGACGACTGCTCGGCAGGACCGACTGAACCGCCCGCATCGACTCCGGCGCCCGCAGTGGGCGACCCCGAAAGGAAGAACTGATCACCGTGACGGCGATTCCGAGTTTCACGGGCGACGCGAACCCCTACCGGGGCGGCGACCCCTACGCGGACTACCGCACCGCCGACTTCCCCTTCACCCGCTACGCCGACCTCGCCGACCGCCGGCTCGGGGCCGGGGTCATCGCTGCCAACGACGAGTTCTTCGCCGAGCGCGAGAACCTCCTGGTGCCCGGGCGCGCCGAGTTCGACCCCGAGCACTTCGGGCACAAGGGCAAGGTCATGGACGGCTGGGAGACACGCCGCCGCCGGGGCGCCTCGGCCGGGCACCCGTGGCCCGCACAGGACGACCACGACTGGGCCCTGGTGCGCCTCGGCGCACCCGGCGTCGTACGGGGCGTCGTCGTCGACACGGCCCACTTCCGGGGCAACTACCCGCGGGCGGTGTCCGTCGAGGGCACGTCGATCGCCGGCTCCCCGTCGCCGGAGGAACTGCTCGGGGACGATGTGAAGTGGACGACGCTGGTGCCACGCACGCCGGTCGGCGGTCACGCGGCCAACGGCTTCGAGGTGGACGTGGAGCAGCGCTTCACCCACCTCAGGCTCAACCAGCACCCCGACGGGGGCATCGCACGCCTGCGCGTCCACGGCGAGGTGGTGCCGGACCCGGCGTGGCTGGAGGTGCTCGGCACCTTCGACGTGGTGGCCCTGGAGAACGGGGGGCAGGTGGAGGACGCCTCCGACCTCTTCTACTCACCCGCCACCAACACCATCCAGCCGGGCCGCTCCCGGAAGATGGACGACGGCTGGGAGACGCGGCGCCGTCGCGACCGGGGGCACGACTGGATCCGCTACCGGCTGGCGGCGCAGGCGCGGATCCGGGCGATCGAGATCGACACGGCCTACCTGAAGGGCAACGCGGCGGGCTGGGCGTCGGTCTCGGTCAAGGACGGTGAGGACGGCGACTGGCGCGAGATCCTCCCGCGCGCCCGCCTCCAGCCCGACACCAACCACCGCTTCGCCCTCCCGGACCCGGCGATCGGCACCCACGCGCGCGTGGACATCCACCCGGACGGCGGCATCTCCCGCCTGCGCCTGCACGGCTCCCTGACACAGGACGGGGCGAACCGGCTGGCGGCGCGCCACCAGGAGCTGGGCGGCTGACACACGCCTCGCGCGCGTGGGGCGCACCGGCCACTGCTGGGGCTGTCGGGGCGCCTGGGGCGCCGCCGGGCTGACGACACCGGTGCGCGCCCGCGCCCCACACCGCGTGCACCTGTACGACCCCGGCCGGAGCGTCGGCGGGCCGGCGGCGAACGGGAACCGTCCTCGGGCGGCCGGAACTCTTCGCCCCGCCCGCCGCGTTCTCCTCGCGTGACTCTTCAGCAAGAAATCGTCGGCAACGCCATGCAGATGGCGGTCGTCAACCTGCACCCGGGCCAGACCGTGTACTGCGAGGCGGGCAAGTTCCTCTTCAAGACCACGAATGTCACCATGGAGACCCGCCTGTCCGGCCCGTCGAACGGCGGCGGCCAGCCCCAGGGCGGAGCCGGCGGCATGGGCGGGTTCCTGCGCCAGGCCATGGGCACCGCCATGCAGGTCGGTCAGCGCGCGCTCGCGGGCGAGTCGCTGGCGTTCCAGTACTTCACCGCACAGGGCGGCGAGGGCACCGTCGGCTTCGCGGGCGTGCTGCCCGGCGAGATGCGGGCGCTGGAACTCGACGGCAGGCGCGCGTGGTTCGGGGAGAAGGACGCCTTCGTGGCCGCCGAGTCGACCGTCGACTTCGGCATCGCCTTCGCCGGCGGACGCACGGGCATGAGCGGCGGCGAGGGCTTCATCCTGGAGAAGTTCACCGGGCACGGCACCGTGATCATCGCCGGCGCGGGCAACTTCATCGACCTCAACCCCGCCGACTTCGGCGGCCGCATCGAGGTCGACACCGGGTGCGTCGTCGCCTTCGAGGAGGGCATCGAGTACGGCGTCCAGCGCGTCGGCGGCCTCAACCGCCAGGGGATCATGAACATGGTCTTCGGTGGCGAGGGCCTGTCCCTGGCCACCCTGGAGGGCAACGGCCGCGTCATCCTGCAGTCCCTGACCATCGAGAGCCTCGCCAACGCCCTGAAGAAGGCGCAGGGAGGCGACAAGCAGGGGCCGACCGGCGGACTGTTCTCCACCCACGCGGGGTGAGCCCGGCCACCGGGCTCCCAGCGGGCGGCTGACCGCCGCTGTCCGCAATCGCCCACCGCCCCGAGAGCCCGGGGCGGCGGGTCGGCCCGGGCGGCGGGCGGCAGGTTAACTCGACGAAAACAGATGGCACTTGACGTGGAAATCTCGTTGATTGTCATTGACATGCCACGCTCTACGCGCGTCATCATGCCGCCATGAGAACCCCCACACGCGCCACCCGGATCGGCGCCGCAGCCGCGCTCCTGTCCGCCCTCCTCATGGGCGGTACCGTCTCCGCCACCACGGCGGACGCCGCCGCCACCTCGGTCGGCAGCATCTGCTACAGCAACCTGCCGTCCCAGGCATACGACACCCTCGACCTGATAGACCAGGGCGGCCCCTTCCCGTACTCGCAGGACGGCACCGTCTTCTCCAACCGCGAAGGCGTACTCCCCGGCCAGTCCTACGGCTACTACCACGAGTACACCGTCGTCACCCCCGGCTCCTCCACGCGTGGCGCCCGCCGCATCGTCACGGGCGAGGAGTACCAGGAGGACTACTACACCTCGGACCACTACGCGACGTTCGACCTGATCGACTTCGGCTGCTGACCGGAGCGGTCACCACGAGCCGGGGTCCGGTCCGCACTCGGCCGGACCCCCGGCTCCCCGGGGCGGCCGAGAGGCGGCCGCCACGGCGAGCGGTGCCGTAGGGCGCACGGTGCCCGGCGTGCGGGCCCCGGGAGGAGATCGCCGGGTGGCGGCGCGATCGCGGCCCGGTCACTGCGGCATCGCGTCGGACCGGGGAGGCGCGAGCGCCGATCACCGGGACGGCACCCAGCGCGCGGACCGCTTCCGCGGAGCGTTCGCTGCGGGCCAGTGCCTCGACGGCGTGTCCGTGCCGGATCAGCGCGGTGATCGTCGCCTTGCCCAGGTAACCGGAACCACCGGTGAGGAAAACCTTCATCGCCTTGCCTTTCGTTCGGTCCAGAGCGACGCGTTCAGCGTGCGCCGGACCCGAGACAGGCGTCCAAGACCTGTTCGGTCGGCTGTGATGCCCTACGGGTATCAGTGCGGCAGAGGCCGCCTCGGGCCCTGGTACCCGGCCGCGGTCGACTCGGCGCGGCGCGTCGCGGCCGGCGCCCCGGTCCTTGCCCGCCGTCAGCCGCCGGTCGAAGGCGCACACCGCCGGCGCCGGGCCCGACACCCGGCGCGCCACCGCACGCGGACGGGGCCCGGCCCGGCCGCCGGTCAGTCCCGGGCGCCCGGGATCTCCCCGAGACGCACCGGGCGGCGCTCCGCGCGGGACAGTTCGCACGCCTCCGCGACGCGCAGGGCCTGCAATGCCTCGCCGCCGTCGCAGGGGTTGGCGCGCTCGCCGCGCACCACCTCGACGAACGCCGCGACCTCGGCCACATACGCGGGCGCGAACCGCTCCAGGAAACCCCTCCACGGCTTGTCCGCGGCCGGCGGACCGGCGAGCTCCGTGGACGCGATCGGCGTACGGTCGTCCAGGCCCACGGCGATCGTGTCCAGCTCGCCCGCCAGCTCCATGCGCACGTCGTAGCCGGCACCGTTCGTACGTGTCGCCGTGGCCGTGGCGAGTATGCCGTCCTGCAGTGTGAGCACGACCGCCGCCGTGTCGACGTCGTTCGCCTCCCGGTACATCGCCCCGCCCGCGTCGGACCCGGTCGCGTACACCTCGGCCACCTCCCGGCCGGTCACCCAGCGCAGGATGTCGAAGTCGTGGATGAGGCAGTCCCGGAAGATGCCGCCGGAGAGCGGCAGATACGCGGCCGGCGGCGGTGCCTGGTCGGCCGTCAGCGCGCGGACCGTGTGCAGCCGTCCGAGCCGACCCGAGCGCACGGCCTCCCGCGCCGCCGCGTAGCCCGCGTCGAACCGCCGCTGGAAACCCATCTGCAGCACCGTCCCGGCGGCGTCGACCTCGGCGAGCGCGGCCAGCGTGCCCGGCAGGTCCACCGCGATCGGCTTCTCGCAGAACACGGGGAGCCCGGAGCGCGCCGCCCGGCCGATCAGTTCGGCGTGCGCCGCGGTCGCCGCGGTGATGACCACCGCGTCCACGCCCCAGGTGAAGATCTCGTCCACGCCGGGCGCCGCCGTCGCACCCAGCCGGTCCGCGAGCTGACGGGCCCGCGCGGTGTCGACGTCCGTGATGATGAGCGAGCCCACCTCATGGTGACGGCTGAGGGAAGTTGCGTGATATGTCCCTATACGCCCCGCTCCGATCAGTCCGATGCGCATGGGACCAACGTGGGGGTGTACTCCCCACTATGTCAATGCTTTGTCCGGACAACCGGACTACACAACTTCCCGTCAACAAGCGCCGGAGCTACGCTCGCCCCGTGCCGAAACCAGATGTGGACCCCACCGTCCCGCTCCAGCTCAGCGTCGACCGGAGCAGTCCGGTGCCGCTCTACTTCCAGCTGGCCCAGCAGCTGGAGGCCGCGATCGAGCACGGCGAGCTGACGCCGGGCAGCCTGCTGGGGAACGAGATCGAACTGGCCGGGCGGCTCGGCCTGTCCCGGCCCACGGTCCGGCAGGCCATCCAGTCCCTGGTCGACAAGGGCCTGCTCGTACGCCGCCGCGGCGTCGGCACCCAGGTCGTGCACAGCCAGGTCAAGCGCGGCCTGGAGCTGAGCAGCCTCTACGACGACCTGGAGGCGGCCGGGCAGCGCCCCGCGACCCGGGTCCTCGTCAACACCTTCGCGCCCGCCTCCGCCGAGGTCGCCGCCGCGCTCGGTGTCCCCGAGGGCATGGAGGTGCACCAGGTCGAACGGCTGCGCCTCGCGCACGGCGAGCCGATGGCGTACCTGTGCAACTACCTGCCGACCGGCCTGCTCGACCTCGACAGCGACCAGCTGGAGGCCACCGGCCTCTACCGGCTGATGCGCGCCGCCGGCATCACCCTGCACAGCGCCCGGCAGTCCATCGGGGCCCGCGTAGCCGGCCGGGGCGAGGGCGAACGACTCGGCGAGCCCGAGGGAGCCCCGTTGCTCACCATGCAGCGCACCACATTCGACGACACGGGTCGTGCCGTGGAGTTCGGCACCCACACCTACCGCGCCTCGCGCTACTCGTTCGAATTCCAGCTGCTCGTACGCTCCTGAGCCAGCCGGGGCGCACGGTCCCCCCGCCCCGCCACCCGCACCCCGTTCCTCCCTGCACTCCATCCCTCCCTGCCCCTTCCCCGGCCCTACCAGGCCCTGACCTGCGGCGTCGATCAGCGGTCGGCGATACTTGGTCATTCCAAGCAACTGCAGGGACCATGCAAGAAGGGCACGGCCACGTGGCACGGACCAGAACCTGGGCAACCATCGCGCTCGCAGGAGCGCTCGGCCTCTCGCTATCGGGGTGCAGCAGCCACGGCGGCAAGCGCGCCGAGGACGCCCGGGAGGCCGCGGCCCTGGGCAGGGCAGCGGTGAACACCCCCCGCTGGACCTTCGCGATGATCACTCACTCGGGTGATGGCGACACCTTCTGGGACATCGTGCAGAGCGGCGCCGAGCAGGCCGCCGTCAAGGACAACATCGACTTCCTGTACTCGCACAGCGCCGAGGCGCAGCAGCAGGCGCAGCTCGTGGACGCAGCCGTCGACCAGAAGGTGGACGGCATCATCGTCACGCTGGCCAAGCCCGCCGCGCTGAAGGCCGCCGTCACCCGGGCGGAGAAGGCCGGCATCCCGGTGGTCACCGTGAACTCCGGATCCGCTCAGTCCAAGGCGTTCGGCGCGCTCGCCCACATCGGCCAGGACGAGACCATCGCGGGCGAGGCCGTCGGCGACGAGCTCGACAGGCGCGGCAGGAAGAAGGTCCTGTGCGTGCTGCACGAGCAGGGCAACGTCGGCCACGAACAGCGCTGCGCGGGCGTCAGGAAGACCTTCCACGGCACGGTCGAGAACCTGTACGTCAACGGCACCAACATGCCCGACGTGCAGTCCGCCGTCGGCGCGCGGCTCCAGGCGGACCCGTCCGTCGACGCCGTCGTCACCCTAGGCGCCCCCTACGCCGACACCGCGGTGAAGGCCAAGGCCGACGCCGGCAGCCGGGCGGAGATCGACACCTTCGACCTCAACGCCAAGGTGGCCGGAGAGCTGAAGGACGGAATCCTCGGCTTCGCCGTCGACCAGCAGCCCTACCTCCAGGGCTATGAGGCGGTCGACCAGCTCTGGCTCCACAAGTACAACGCGAACGCCCTCGGCGGCGGCAAGCCGGTGCTGACCGGACCGCAGATCGTCACCAAGGACCAGGCCGCCGCCCTCGAGCAGTACACGAAGCGGGGGACCCGATGACCGCCACCGCCCCGGCCTCCGCCCCGGAGCGCGCCGCGGAACCGCGCCCCGGCCGGCCCCGGGACGAACGGCTCCTGAAGACCTCACCGCTGAAGAGGCTCCTCGGCCGGCCCGAGCTGGGCTCGGTGGTCGGCGCACTCGCCGTCTTCCTGTTCTTCTCGATCGCCGCCGACAGCTTCCTGCGCGCCTCCAGCCTCAGCACCGTTCTGTACGCGGCCTCCACGATCGGCATCATGGCCGTCCCGGTCGCGCTGCTGATGATCGGCGGCGAGTTCGACCTGTCCGCGGGCGTCCTGGTGACGTTCTCCGCGCTCGTCTCGTCGATGTTCAGCTACCGGATGACCGCGAACGTCTGGGTCGGCGTCGGGGTGTCGCTGCTGGTCACTCTGGTGGTCGGCGCCTTCAACGGCATCATGCTCAGCCGTACGAGGCTGCCGAGCTTCATCGTCACGCTCGGTACGTTCCTGATGCTCGCCGGCATGAACCTCGGCTTCACCAAGCTGATCAGCGGCACGGTCTCCACCAAGTCGATCTCCGACATGGACGGCTTCGCCTCGGCGCGGGCCGTGTTCGCCGCCACGCTCACCCTCGGCGGCGTCGGCTTCAAGATCACCATCCTGTGGTGGTTCGCCCTGGTCGCCCTGGCCTCCTGGATCCTGCTGCGCACCCGCGCCGGCAACTGGGTCTTCGCGGTCGGCGGCAACAAGGACGCGGCCCGCGCGGTCGGCGTCCCGGTCGCCAGGACGAAGACCGGCCTGTACATGGGCGTGGCGCTCGGCGCCTGGATCTCCGGGCAGCACCTGCTGTTCTCGTACGACGTCGTGCAGTCCGGGGAGGGAGTCGGCAACGAGCTGATCTACATCATCGCTGCCGTCATCGGCGGCTGCCTGATCACCGGCGGCCACGGGTCCGCGGCCGGCTCGGCGGTCGGCGCGTTCATCTTCGGCATGACCAGCAAGGGCATCGTCTTCGCCGAGTGGAACCCCGACTGGTTCAAGTTCTTCCTCGGAGCGATGCTCCTCCTCGCGACCCTGCTCAACGCCTGGGTCCGCAAGCGTGCGGAGGCCGGCAAGTGACGCGGACCCAGGCGCGCACGGCACTCGTGGAACTGTCCGGCGTCGGCAAGCACTACGGCAACGTCCGCGCCCTCGAAGGCGTATCCCTGGAAGTGCACCCGGGCGAGATCACCTGTGTCCTCGGGGACAACGGCGCGGGCAAGTCCACCCTGATCAAGATCATCGCGGGGCTGCACCGGCACGACGAGGGCCTGCTGCGCATCGACGGCGAGGAGACCCGTCTGTCCTCCCCGCGCGAGGCCCTCGACCGCGGTATCGCCACGGTCTACCAGGACCTGGCCGTCGTGGGACTGATGCCGGTGTGGCGGAACTTCTTCCTCGGCTCCGAGCCCCGCAGGGGCAGGGGGCCCTTCAAGCGCCTGGACGTCGACCTCATGCGCCGCACGACACGCGAGGAACTGCTGCGCATGGGCATCGACCTGCGCGACGTCGACCAGCCCATCGGGACCCTCTCGGGCGGTGAACGCCAGTGCGTGGCGATCGCCCGCGCGGTGTACTTCGGCGCGAAGGTCCTGGTCCTGGACGAGCCGACGGCGGCACTCGGCGTCAAACAGTCAGGTGTGGTCCTCAAATACGTGGCCGCCGCACGGGACGCGGGCCTTGGTGTTGTTTTCATCACCCACAACCCCCACCACGCGTACCTGGTGGGCGACCGGTTCGTCCTCCTCAAGCGCGGCACGATGATCGCCAACCACGTCCGTGAGGAGATCACCCTGGAGGAGCTGACACGCCAGATGGCGGGCGGTGAGGAGCTGGACGATCTGCGCCACGAGCTGGAACGCGCTCCGTAGGGGGCGCCCCCCGCCGGGCTCGGTCCAAGACCCCGGTGCGGCGAAGGGGCCCACAGTGCAGGCCAACGTGCGCGTGCGGCAGAATCGGGCCGGTGAGCACCTACCGCGACTTCACCCACCGCGGCTCCGCCCGGGCCACCGTCCTGCGGACCGTCGGCACGCGCGAGCGCCGTTCCCATCTGTCGGCGCCGCGCGTCCCCACGGTCGGCATCGACATCGGCGGCACGAAGGTGATGGCCGGCGTCGTCGACGCCGACGGCAACATCCTGGAGAAGCTCCGCACCGAGACGCCCGACAAGTCCAAGAGCCCCAAGGTCGTCGAGGACACCATCGTGGAGCTCGTCCTGGACCTGTCCGACCGGCACGACGTGCACGCCGTCGGCATCGGCGCGGCCGGCTGGGTGGACGCGGACCGCAACCGCGTCCTGTTCGCCCCGCACCTGTCCTGGCGCAACGAGCCCCTGCGCGACCGTCTCGCCGAGCGGCTCGCCGTCCCGGTCCTGGTCGACAACGACGCCAACGCCGCCGCCTGGGCCGAGTGGCGCTTCGGCGCCGGCCGCGGCGAGGACCACCTCGTCATGATCACTCTGGGCACCGGCATCGGCGGCGCCATCCTGGAGGACGGCCAGGTCAAGCGCGGCAAGTACGGGGTCGCGGGCGAGTTCGGCCATATGCAGGTCGTGCCCGGCGGCCACCGCTGCCCGTGCGGCAACCGCGGCTGCTGGGAGCAGTACAGCTCCGGCAACGCCCTGGTCCGCGAGGCCAGGGAGCTGGCCGCCGCCGACTCCCCGGTGGCGTACGGGATCATCGAGCACGTCAAGGGCAACATCTCCGACATCACCGGCCCGATGATCACCGAGCTGGCGCGTGAGGGCGACGCCATGTGCATCGAGCTGCTCCAGGACATCGGCCAGTGGCTCGGCGTCGGCATCGCGAACCTCGCGGCTGCCCTCGACCCGTCCTGCTTCGTGATCGGCGGCGGCGTCAGCGCGGCCGACGACCTGCTGATCGGCCCGGCCCGGGACGCCTTCAGGCGCCACCTCACCGGCCGCGGCTACCGCCCCGAGGCGCGTATCGCCCGCGCCCAGCTGGGCCCCGAGGCCGGCATGGTCGGCGCCGCGGACCTCGCCCGGCTGGTGGCCCGCCGCTTCCGGCGCGCCAACCGGCGCCGGGTGGAGCGGTACGAGCGGTACGAGCGGTATACGGAGTCCCGCCGCACCACCAAGGGACTGCTGTGACGGCCGCCGCCTCACTGCCGCGCCAGTCGTCACCTCCCGGTGAGCCGCCGCGCCCGCCGGAGGACCGTCGGCGCACCATCCGCCGCCGGGCGCTGACCCTGCTGATCATCGTGCTGCTCATCGGCGTGCCCGCCGGGTACCTGATCATCTCCGCCAACCAGTCCCGCAACAGTGGCAAGGACAAGGAGGCGAAGTACGCGGCGACCGGCCTCGTCCCCGGCCGGCCCTCGTGGCTGCAGCGCCACCTCTACCAGGTGTGGATCCCGCCGGACGCGACGAAGATCGCGTCGTACGAGACGAACAACTGGAAGACCAGTCGGCTGTACGTGCAGTTCACGACCAGCGACGACGGACTGAACCGGTTCCTGTCGACCCTCAAGGCCACCCGGTCCTCTCTGAAGGCGAGCGACATCGCCATCAGCACGCGCGACCAGCACGTCGTCAGCTGGTCCTTCACCGGGCAGGGCCCCTGGTACGGCCTGACCCGTGCGCAGAAGAACCCGGCCCCCACGTTGGACGTCGTCGTGAACACGTCCCAGCCGCAGCACCCGACGGTGTACGTGGTGTCGCGGACCATCCCCTGACGGGTGATCCCCCGACCGGTGAGCCCCGGACCGATGGTCCCCTGACGGGCCCGCCCCCGCAGGGCCCGGCCGGCGGCCGGAGCCGATTGTCAGACCCCGCCCGTAGAGTCGAAGACGACTGACACGAACGAGCGGCGGGAGGTGACCGGACGTATGGCGGAGCAGGTGGCCGAGGCGGCCGCGCCCGGGCGGGCGCCCGCATGGGAGAGCCTGGCCGCGGTCTTCCTGCCCGCGCCTCTGCCCCGCCGGAGCCGGGTGGCCTTCTGGGACCCGGACGGCGGCCCGCTGCCGCCGGACGGCACCGAGGAGCTGACGGTCGTCCGGCCGCACGGGTCCGGAGCGCGCAGAAGCACCGTGCCCGCCGTGACCCTGCCCCTCACCGAGGCCCTGCCGCTGCTCGCGCGAGCCCGTCGCGCTCCCGCCGCCCACCCCGCGACCGCCTGCTGGGGCGCGGCCGCCCTGCACGCCCTGCGGCTCGTCGCGCGCGGCCGGCTGCTGCCCGGGCTCACCGCGGACGGCTACGACGCGTGGCGGGCGGGACCCCTGGAGCCGGACGACATCACCCACCTCAGGGCCATCGCCGCCGCTCTGCCGTACGAAGGCCATGCCGTCCCGCTCCCCGGCAAGGGCCCCCTGCTGCTGCCCGAGCCCGAGGTCCTCGTCCGGTCCTTCCTGGACGCGGTCGCGGACACCCTGCCGCGCACCCCGGCCGCCGCCCACACCGCGGGCAGGCCGTTCGCCGCCGAGGAGCCGCAGCGGCTGCCCGAGGCGCGCGAGTGGGCCGCCGAGGTCGCCGCGGGCATGGACGCGGGCGTGCGGATCTCGTTGCGCCTGGACCTGTCGGCGTACGACCTGTTCGACGGCGGCGAGGGAGCCGGCCGCGCCGGTGCGGCGGTCGTGCAGGTGCACAGCCTCGCCGATCCGACGCTGGTCGTGGACGCCGCCGCGCTGTGGGCCGGTGAGGCGGACGCGGCCTTCGGCCCCCGCGCGCGCGTGGACGCGGCCCTCGCGGTCCGTCGCGCGGCCCGGGTCTGGCCCCCGCTGGAACGGCTCGCCGAACAGGAGGTGCCGAACGTCCTGGCGCTGTCCGAGGACGAGTTGAGCGACCTGCTGGGCATCGCCGCCACCCGGCTCGGCGCGGCCGGCGTCGCGGTCCACTGGCCCCGGGACCTGGCACACGACCTGACCGCGACGGCGGTCGTACGACCGGCGCCCGGCTCGGCGACCGACGGCACCGGCTTCATGGACAGCGAACAACTGCTGCGGTTCCGCTGGCAGTTGGCGCTCGGCGGCGATCCGCTCAGCGACGCCGAGATGGACGCCCTCGCGGAGGCTCACCGCCCGGTCGTCCGGCTGCGTGACCGGTGGGTGCTGGTCGACCCGGCGCTCGTCCGCAAGGCCCGCAAGCGGGAGTTGGGCCTGCTCGATCCGGTGGACGCGCTCGCCGTCGCCCTCACCGGGACCGCGGACGTCGACGGCGAGACGGTGGAAGCGGTGCCGGTCGGCGCGCTGGCCGCCCTGCGGGACCGGCTGACGGCCGGCATCGGCCCGGTGGATCCGCCCCCGGGCCTCGCCGCCCGGCTGCGGGACTACCAGCTGCGCGGCCTGGCCTGGCTGGACCTCATGACCTCCCTCGGCCTCGGCGGCTGCCTCGCCGACGACATGGGGCTCGGCAAGACGGTCACCGTCATCGCCCTGCATCTGCGCCGGGCGCGCCGCGAGCCCACGCTGGTGGTCTGCCCCGCTTCCCTGCTCGGCAACTGGCAGCGGGAGATCACCAGGTTCGCGCCCGGAGTCCCGGTCCGCCGCTTCCACGGCCCGGAGCGCACCCTGGACGACGTGGACGGCGGATTCGTCCTGACCACCTACGGCACGATGCGGACGGCGGCATCCCGGCTGGCCGAACAGACCTGGGGCCTGGTCGTCGCCGACGAGGCACAGCACGTCAAGAACCCCTACTCGGCGACGGCGAAGGCACTGCGCACCATCCCGTCCCCGGCCCGCGTCGCCCTCACCGGCACACCGGTGGAGAACAACCTCTCCGAACTGTGGGCCCTGCTGGACTGGACGACCCCCGGACTGCTCGGCCCCCTGAAGTCCTTCCGCGCCCGGCACGCGCGGGCGGTGGAGACCGGCGAGGACCCTCAGGCGGTGGAGAGGCTGGCCCGTCTGGTCCGTCCCTTCCTGCTGCGGCGCAAGAAGTCCGACCCGGGCATCGTTCCCGAGCTCCCGCCGAAGACCGAGACGGACCACCCGGTCCCGCTCACCCGCGAGCAGGCCGCGCTCTACGAGGCGGTCGTACGGGAGTCGATGCTGGCGATCGAGACCGCCGAGGGCATCGCGCGGCGGGGCCTGGTCCTGAAGCTCCTGGGCGCCCTCAAACAGATCTGCGACCATCCGGCCCTCTATCTGAAGGAGGACGCCAGGACCACCGGAGGTCTCACCGCGCGGTCCGGCAAACTCGCCCTGCTGGACGAGCTGGTGGACACGCTGCTGTCCGAGGACGGCTCGGCGCTGGTCTTCACGCAGTACGTGGGCATGGCCCGCCTGATCACCACGCACCTGGCCTCCCGCGCGGTGCCCGTCGACCTGCTCCACGGAGGCACGCCGGTGCCCGACCGCGAGCGGATGGTGGACCGCTTCCAGAGCGGCGCGACCCCGGTCCTGGTGCTCTCCCTCAAGGCGGCGGGCACCGGCCTGAACCTCACCCGCGCGGGCCATGTAGTCCACTTCGACCGCTGGTGGAACCCGGCGGTCGAGGAACAGGCCACGGACCGCGCCTACCGCATCGGTCAGACCCAGCCGGTCCAGGTCCACCGTCTGATCACGGAGGGCACGGTCGAGGACCGCATCGCGGAGATGCTGGAGGCCAAGCGCGCGCTGGCGGACGCCGTCCTGGGCTCGGGCGAGTCGGCCCTCACGGAACTGACGGACCGCGAGCTGGCGGATCTGGTGTCGCTGAGGAGGACGGAGTGAACGGGGCGGGGGAGGAACGCTCCTGGGCGGGCGGGGAACCGAGCGGCGACCACGCGACGCGCCCCGCCGACGCGGCCCGCCGTGCGCTGCGCGCGGCACGGGAGCGCGAGCCGATCCACGGTGGGGCGGAAGGCGTGGAACCTTCTTCCGGGGCCGAACCTTCTGCCGGGGCCGAACCTTCTGCCGGGGCCGAGCCCCCTGCCGACGCTGAGCCTTCTGCCGGGGGAGCGGATGTCGCCCTCCCCGAGCCGGAGGCGAAGCCGACGACCGCCCGGCCGGGCGATGCGGCGCGCGCGGCGCTGCGGCGGGCGAACGCGGAGCGCCGGAGCACCCGCCAGGTGGACGAGCCGGAGGACGAGCCGGAGGAGGAGTCGAAGGAGGGGGAACCGGCGCAAGCGCCGCAGGCCACAGAGCTACCGGCCACAGCGCCCCCGGCCGCCGCGCGGGAGAGCGCGCCGGTCACACGGCCCGGCGACATCGCACGCGAGGCGTTGCGGACGGCACGGAAGGAAGCGGAACGGGAACGCACGGAGAGCCGCGCCACGGCGGCCGAGGTACGGCGCCGGTCCGGCAGCCCGGGGCCGACCCGCTCCCAGGAGGGCGCCGCCGAGCCGTCCGGCGCCGAGGAGACCCGCGCCCTGCGGGGAGTTGTCGCCGCACCGAGGCCGACGGGCGTTCGGGGCCGCCGCAGCGCTCGTCCTCCGGCGGGCGGCCGCGAGGTCCGGGACGTACGGGCGCTCCTGGCCGGTGCCTTCGAACTGCCGGCGTCGGCGGCACCGCCGAGCGGGAGCGCGTCCGTCGCGGGGGAGTCCGGCGAGCGGAGCGGCACATCCTCGCCGTCCTCCCCGCACGAGACGCCGAGCCCGCCCACACGGCCGCGGCAGGGCACACCCGAACCGTCCGCGAGGCCCCGCGGTACGCCGTCCGCCGCGCCCCCGGCCACCCCCCGCTATCCACGGTCCATGGCCGCCCCCGGACGTGACGGCGAGCTGCGGCGCACCTTCGCGGCGCTCCCCGCCCGCCCGGTACGTGACCGCGACCGGTTCGCCGAGACGTGGTGGGGCAACGCCTGGGTGTCCGCGCTGGAGGAAGGGGCCCTCGACGCGGCGCGGCTGGCGCGGGGAAGGGCGTACGCGGGGCGGGGGAAGGTGGACGCCATCACCGTCACCCCGGGGCTCGTGCTGGCGTATGTGCAAGGCAGCCGACCCCGGCCGTACCGCGTGCAGGTGCGGCTCAGGACGTTCTCCGACGAGGAGTGGGACCTCTTCCTGGACGCCGCCGCCGAGCGGCCCGCGCACATCGCCGCGCTGCTGGACAAGCAGATGCCGCAGTCCCTCGCCGAGTGCGGGGTCCGCCTGCTCCCCGGCGCCGGCGACCTCGAACCCCACTGCAGCTGCCCCGACTTCGGCCGCCCCTGCAAGCACGCGGCCGCCGTCTGCTACCAGACCGCCCACCTGCTCGACCGTGACCCCTTCGTCCTGCTCCTGCTGCGCGGCCGTGGCGAGCGCGACCTGCTCGACGCCCTGTCGCGGCGCAACGCGGCCCGCGCGGCCCGGACCGACCGGGACCGCAAGCCCGCCCCCACCCCGGGCATACGTGCCCGGGACGCCCTGGCCCGCCGCACCCGGCCGCCGCTCCCCGCGCCCCTGCCCCCGCCCGCCCACCCCGAGCAGCCGCCGGTATACCCGGACGCCCCGGGCGGCCCCGACTCGTTCGCGCTGGACCAGCTCGCCACGGACGCCGCCGCCCGCGCGCACGCCCTGCTCACCACCGGGCACGACCCGGTCGGCGAGCTGACGCTGTGGCAGGACGCGGTACGGCTCGCCGCCGCCCGCCCCGGCTCGGGCCTCACCGCCGGAAGCCGGGCGCTGTACGCGTCGCTGGCCGCCGCCACCGGGCGGACACCGGCCGACCTGGCGCGGGCGGTCGCCGCCTGGCGGCAGGGCGGGAGGGAAGCCCTCGCCGTACTGGAGGAGCCCTGGGACCCGCCGGCCGGCCGCTTCGACCGTGCCCGCCCCCTGCTCCTGGCCGCGGACCTGCCCGCCTTCCGCCCGTGGCGCAACCGCCTCACCCACCCCGACGGCCATGTCCAGCTCCGTCTCGGCCAGGACGGACTGTGGTACGCGTACGAGTCGGAACCGGGCCGCGACGACTGGTGGCCCCGGGGCACCCCCGATCCGGACCCGGTCGGCGCCCTGACCGGACTCGGGGCGCCGGGGGAGAGGTGATCGGCGTTTGCGCACGGCGCCGTGCCGCACGGCCGCGGTGGAGGCTACGTGAACGTCCCCGGAAAGAGTGAGGGTCTTCGGGAGATGCGCTGGAGGCGGATGTACGGACCGGAGGCCCCACAACCGGAACGAGAGGTTCGGACGTAGTGTCCGGGGGCGCCGTTGCACTCGGGCTCTGCTCTCCAGAGCACCCTCAGCAAGGACGCGGGTCGATCGGGGCCTGGGCGAGCAGTACCCGGGAGCGGTGCAGGAACGCCTGCCCGAGCAGCCGACCCGCCGCACGAAGGCACTCCCCGGTGCGAAATACTCTCCCGATGAGTACACGCACTTCCCCCGTCAGCCAGCCGATCACGATACGGAGGGCCGTCGCGCGGGATGCCAAGCGGCTCACGCGGCTCGTGCGTGGCTCGGGCGCCTACGAGGGTAAGTACGCGGCCGCAGTCGCGGGCTACCGGGTCGGTCCTGATTACATCGAGGCCCACCGCGCTTTCGTGGCCGTCGGCGCCGACGAGCATGGAGGCCGGGTCCTCGGGTTCTACTCGCTCGTCCTCGCTCCACCGGAGCTCGACCTGCTGTTCGTCGCCGACGAAGCGCAAGGACGGGGTATTGGACGACTGCTCATCGCGCACATGCGGTCCGAGGCCCGTGCCGCCGGGCTCGACCGTGTCAGGGTCGTGTCGCATCTTCCCGCGGAGGACTTCTACCACCGCGTCGGTGCAGTGCGGATCGGGACCGCGCTCGCGAACCCGCCCGCCGTGCCGTGGGACCGTCCCGAATTCGAGTTTCGCATTCCTTCGGAATGACGCGGTGTGCCGGTTCGCAGGACACCGGCTTCGCCTGCATGGTGGCCGGCATGCAGGAGCCGTTGGACGCCGCGCGCTCCGTGTGTGCCGTCGTCTCTGCCCTGGCGGAGGGATCGCCCGCGCCAGCGGCCTCTCCCGGCGACTCCCTCACCTCCGGCACTCCCAGGGCCATCGAAATCGAGATGCCCGCGGCGCCACGACCGGAACCGGGGGCCGTGCTGCCGGGCTGTGGCTCAGGCGTCGATGATGACGGGGATGATGAGGGGCTGGCGGCGGTAGGTGCGGAACGCCCAGTTCGCCACGGCGCGGGCGACGAGTTGTTCGAGTTGGCGAGCGTCCCCGACGCCTTCCTGGGCTGCGGTGGCCAGGGTCTTCTCGATGACGGGGATGACCGGCTCGAAGGTGGTGTCGTCGTGGACGAAGCCACGGGCCAGGAAGTCGGGGGCCTCGGCGAGGGCGCCGGTGTCCGCGTCGACGATCGCCACCACGGTGACGACGCCTTCGGCGGCGAGGGTGAGGCGGTCCTTGAGGGACGCTTCGGTCGCGCCGCCGACTTCCATGCCGTCCACGTAGACGTTGCCGGCGGGGACCTTGCCGGTGATGGATGCACGCCCGTCGACGAGGTCGACGACGACGCCGTCCTCGGCGATGACGACCCGTTCGGGGTCGACACCGGTACGGATGGCGAGGTCGGCGTTGGCCCGCAGGTGGCGCCATTCGCCGTGCACGGGCATGACGTTGCGGGGTTTGACGATGTTGTAGCAGTAGACGAGTTCGCCGGCGCTGGCGTGCCCGGAGACGTGCACCTTGGCGTTGCCCTTGTGGACCACGTGGGCGCCCCACCGGGTGAGTCCGTTGATCACCCGGTAGATGGCGTTCTCGTTGCCGGGGATCAGGGAGCTGGCGAGCAGGACGGTGTCGCCCTTGCCGATGCGGATCATGTGGTCGCGGTTGGCCATCCGTGACAGCGCGGCCATCGGTTCGCCCTGGGAGCCGGTGCACACCAGAGTGATCTTGTGGTCCGGGAGCTTCTCCAGCTCCTTCGTACTCACGACCAGACCGGAGGGGACCTTCAGATAGCCCAGGTCACGGGCGATGCCCATGTTGCGGACCATCGACCGGCCGACGAAGGCGACCTTGCGGCCGTGCTGGTGGGCGGCGTCCAGGACCTGCTGGATGCGGTGCACATGGCTGGCGAAGCTGGAGACGATGACCCGGCGCGGTGCGGTGCGCATCACCTGCTCGATCGCCGGGTTCAGCTCACGCTCGGAGGTGGTGAAGCCGGGTACTTCGGCGTTGGTGGAGTCGGTGAGGAACAGGTCCACGCCTTCCTCGCCGAGGCGGGCGAAGGCGCGCAGATCGGTGATGCGGTCGTCGAGAGGGAACTGGTCCATCTTGAAGTCGCCGGTGTGCAGCACCATTCCGGCCCGGGTGCGGATCGCGACCGCGAGGCTGTCGGGGATGGAGTGGTTGACCGCCACGAACTCGCAGTCGAAGGGCCCGAAGCCGCGCCGGTCGCCCTCCCGCACCCGCACGGTGCGCGGCCGGATGCCGTGTTCCTTGAGTTTGGCCTCCAGGAACGCCAGCGTCAGCTTGGAGCCGACGAGGGGAATGTCGGACCGCTCGCGCAGCAGGTACGGCACGCCGCCGATGTGGTCCTCGTGGCCGTGGGTGAGGACCACGGCCACGATGTCGCCCAGGCGGTCCCGGATCGAGGTGAAGTCCGGCAGGATCACGTCCACGCCGGGCTGGGTCTCCTCGGGGAACAGCACGCCGCAGTCGACGATGAGCAGCTTGCCTGCGTGCTCGAAGACGGTCATGTTGCGGCCGATCTCACCCAGGCCGCCCAGGGCAATGACCCGCAGCCCTCCTGCAGGCAGGGGAGGGGCGGCTTTCAGCTCGGGGTGCGGATGACTCATACCTTGACGGTACCCGGAGAGCGGGACGGGATGATCCATTGCCTGTGTGATCTCTCCTTCCCGACGGAGCGGGATACCCGCGGTGGGTGCCGCGGCACGATCGGATCACGCCGACGGCCGGCACAGGCAGTGGTGAAAGTTCCGTGGCCGAACCGTTCGCCCGGTGCTGGAGAAGATCTCGTGCACCCTGTCGTGTTTTCCGGCGTTCGCCACCTCCCGGTGGACCTCGGCACTGGTCCGCTCGCAGTAGTCGACACGCGGGTGCCGTCGGCGCTCAGGAGCGAGTGGGCCCCGAGGCGGCGCTACGCTGCCCGGGAGGTCT
This sequence comes from Streptomyces sp. NPDC107546, assembly GCF_055639175.1. Taxonomy (NCBI): domain Bacteria; kingdom Bacillati; phylum Actinomycetota; class Actinomycetes; order Kitasatosporales; family Streptomycetaceae; genus Streptomyces; species Streptomyces sp. NPDC107546. Next base: position 510,131 of record NZ_JBVKBA010000001.1, read on the forward strand.
TCCACCTGGTCAGGGCCATATGGTCATGCCCCCGTGATAGGGGCAGTGTGAGAGCGGCGTGCGACGCGCGGCCGCATCGCTCCGCTGGCCTGGTAGCGCACAGCAGACAGTCGATCTGAAGGCGTCCCTGGAGGAGCGCGAAGCCGAACTGGCGGCTTCCCCGAAGCCAACCGGCTGCTGACCAGGGCCTTGAACCAGCGCGAGTGACCGGGCCGTCAGCCGGGCGTCACTTCCGAAATCAACACCCGGACGCGTGACTCGATCGCGTCGCTTCCGAGTGCTCAGGCCCGGCGGCCGGATCGGTGTCTCGGACGTCGTCGCCGACGACACCCTCACCGCCGAACAGCGCGCCGAGCGCGGGAACTACGTCGGCTGCATCGCAGGCGCCCTCTCCTTCGCCGAGTACCGCGCGGGACTGGAGGCGGCCGGGTTCGCGGATGTGGAGATCACCCCGACTCACGTGGTTGCCGACGGCATGCACTCTGCCATCGTCCGCGCCGTCAAGCCGCTCGCCGCCGACGCCTCGCCCCAACCGGACGGATCCGCCGACGCGTGCTGCACACCGGCCGAGTCCTCCCTCTCGCCGGGCCTCACCGTCGCACAGGCGAAGACGGCCTCCGGATGCGGCTGCACCGGCTGATATCGCACCCGGCTCCGGACCGCCCCCTGGAGCAGGTTCACCCGGCTCATATATCGTCACCCGATATCGGGAACCGTAATACGGGCGGAGTGGGCCATGAGCAGGGCTTCGACAGCGGCCGGGGTGCCGGATGAGCTGGAGCGTCGGCTAGGAGTGCCGGACGCGGTGGTAATCGGCCTGGGGTCGATGATCGGTGCCGGGATCTTCGCCGCGCTCGCGCCGGCCGCGCGTGCGGCGGGTTCGGGGCTGCTGGTGGGGCTGGCGGTGGCGGCGGTGGTGGCGTACTGCAACGCGACCTCGTCGGCGCGGCTGGCCGCCCGGTATCCGGCCTCGGGCGGCACCTACGTTTACGGGCGGGAGCGGCTGGGCGAGTTCTGGGGGTACCTGGCCGGGTGGGCGTTCGTGGTGGGCAAGACCGCCTCGTGCGCGGCGATGGCGCTGACCGTCGGCGCGTACGTGTGGCCCGGGCAGGCCCACGCGGTCGCGGTGGCGGCGGTGGTGGCGCTGACCGCGGTGAACTACGCCGGGGTGCAGAAGTCGGCGTGGCTGACCCGGGTGATCGTCGCGATCGTGCTGGCGGTGCTCGCCGCCGTCGTGGTCGCCACCCTCACCTCCGGCGCGGCGATGGCGTCCCGGCTGGATGTGGGCGCGGACGCGTCGTTCGGCGGGGTGCTGGAGGCGGGCGGCCTGCTGTTCTTCGCCTTCGCCGGGTATGCGCGGATCGCGACCCTCGGCGAGGAGGTGCGGGATCCAGCCCGGACCATCCCCCGTGCCATTCCGCTTGCGCTGGGCATCACCCTCGTCGTCTACGCCCTGGTCGCCGTCGCGGTCCTCATGGTGCTCGGACCGGATCGTCTGGCCGCGGCGGCGGCGCCGCTGTCGGAGGCGGTGCGGGCGGCGGGAGCGGGCTGGCTGGCCCCGGTGGTCCGGGTGGGCGCGGCGGTGGCGGCACTCGGCTCGCTGCTCGCGCTGATCCTGGGGGTCTCGCGCACCACGCTGGCCATGGCCCGTGACCGGCACCTGCCGCACGCCCTGTCCGCGGTGCATCCCCGGTTCAAGGTGCCGCACCGGGCGGAGCTGGTGGTCGGCGCGGTCGTGGCGGTCCTGGCGGCGGTGGCGGACGTGCGCGGGGCGATCGGCTTTTCCTCGTTCGGCGTGCTGGCCTACTACGCCGTCGCCAACGCCTCCGCCTTCACCCTCACTCCGGAGGAAGGCCGCCCGGTCCGGATCATCCCCGTCGTCGGCCTGGCCGGCTGCATGATCCTGGCCTTCGCCCTGCCCCTGGCCTCAGTGATCTCCGGTGCTGCGGTGCTGGCTGTCGGCGTCGCCGCCTACGGCGTCCGCCGCATTCTCCTCGGCCGGCGCGACTCCTGAACCAGGCTCGCCGCCGTCAGAGGCATCGTCGCCGAGGACCTCGCGGGCCAGCTCCCGCAGCGCCCTGCGGTCCTCGGCCAGTGCCTTCCTCCCGGCTTTGGTCGCCGTGTAGACGCGGCGGGTGCGTCCGTCGACCACGCGCTGCTCGGAGGTGAGCAGGCCGTCGGCCTCCAGCCGGTGCAGCGTCGGATACAGCGTGCCCGGACTGATGTCGTAGCCGTGCCGGGCCAGTTCCTCGGTCATCCACGCGCCGTGGATCTCCTCCTCGGCCGCGTGGTGCAGGATGTGCAGCCGCACCGCACCCCGCTGGAACTCCCGCACCCGCCCCACCTCCACACACCCGCCGAACGGCAGTGACGAAACCGATATCGGCAACCGATCCTACGCCGCAGGCGACCCCTTTTCGGAAAGCCATCGGGCTACAGGGCACAGAACGACGGGGTACGGCTGGTGCGTTGGTCGGCGCGGGCGGGCGGTGCGCAGTGTGTGGCGGGTGATGCGGTCTGCGGCATAGGCGGCGCCGGCGACGAACCGCATCACCGGTCCGAAGGTGGCCGCAGCCAGTGACCTGGTGAAGTACAGCCCCGGCACGCTCGACTCGAAACAGCCCGCCAGATGCGGCGCGGCGCTGCCGGCACCCGCCGTACCTGCTCGCGCAGCGGCGGGATGCCGGACGGTGACGCGGTTACCGGATCGGTCGGGTCACGGTTCGACGGCTTGGCGGATGCGGCGGGACGGGCTGAAGGCGTACAGGTCGAGGACGCCGGGAGGGTCGGCCAGGCCCGGCCCGCCGGCTTCGACCCAGGCCGCGATGTCGTCTGCGGCGTCGCGGTCGTTGACCAGGCCCAGCCAGACGGGCCGTCCGCCGGCAAGACTCCGAAGGAGACAAAGGTCCCCGCGCAGAAGCCTGCCAAGAAGGCGCCGGCGAAGAAAGCGCCGGCTAAGAAAGCCCCCGCCGACAAGCCATAGCTGTCTGACCTGACAGCTGTGTGACTCGGCTCCCGGCCAGCACAGCACGGAGATCGTGAAGGCGCCCTGCGGGAGTTGGAGACGGCCGGCGATCGGGGCGAAGGAGCCGGGCGGCCCGGTCCAGGGAGTGGTCTTGCTCGCCGGGCGGGTCAGGCGGGGAGTCATCAGGGTGGTCACCGCACCGGCTACGAACTCGCCGACGAACGCCTCGGCCACGCGCTCGACGACCTGCGCACCGCCGTGGTCGCCGTCGAGGGCGACCGCACGTGCGTCGATGCCGAGGAGAACGCGTTGACCATGAAGGGGTACGACCACACCAGATCGAGATCTGGTTCGGGATCACCACCCGGCAGTCCATCCGCCGCAGCACGTTCGCGAGCGTCAACGTCCTGGTCAAACAGATCCGCGACTACATCGACTCCTGGAACGAAAACGCGAAACCCTTCACCCGGACCGCCCCACCGACGAGATCCTCGTCGAGGTCCGACTCGTCCAGACCAGCGTGAAGGAACTCGTCAATAACAAGGCGAAGTGACGCAATGAGGATCACGCGACACTAGTTCGCGCACTCAACCCAAATCGGGAGTTCGACGAGACCGTTCATGACCGCAGTATCGTGGAAACGTAGCTCTGACGGCTCCACAGTCAGGCCGAAACTCGTTGTTCCCGAGAGGAACGCGCGCAGAGCTTGCGCCGCAATGAGCCGTGTGACCGGAATGCCCAGGCATGAATGCTTCCCGCGGCCGAACGTCAGGTATTCGAAATCCCGACCGCGAGTGGGGTCGAACCTGTGAGCATCAGGAAGCACTGACGTGTCCCTGTTGCAGACGTCCACCCCGATGACGAGCAAGGTACCCGCGGGAACCGCGTACCCGCCTATCACGGATGACTCCTTCGTCATCCGGTAGATCCCCCGCGCAATCGGGCTCGCGTACCGCTGCACCTCATGGACGAGGCCAGGCAGCAGCGTCTCGTCATCGCGTACGAGACTCTGAGTCCTCGGATCTTGCGCCAGGCAGAGGATTCCATTCGTAATCAGTGCCGCCAACACCTCGACACCCGACAGCGCGAGCAGTCGAGTGTTCGCCGCGACCTGCCGATCGTCGAGAGAGGGGAGTTCCGCCATCAGGTCCGACACGAGGTCATCGGCAGGGTGAGCACGCCTGTCGCGCACCCAGTCGACGAGCGTGGCGTCGAGCTCGCGCACCGGGTATCCCTCGTACACCGCGGTCCTCAGGGCTGAGACGAGGTTCTCGTCGAGCCCGAGCAGGCGCGACATCACGCTGTCGGCGATGGGCACGCCGATCGACGCGACCGCGTCGAGCCGTCCCAGGGCGAGGGCGCTCTCGACCGCGTGCTGCACATCCTGGACCAGCTGGTCCGAGACATTGCGCACGCGGGCGTCGATGACCCTCCGAAGCGCGCGCCGTACGCGACGGTGCTCTTCCCCGTCGGTCTGGTTGACCGCGAAGACCGCCTCGGACGACGCGTCCGGATGCGACTCGTCCGGCTCGTCGAAAACGCTCGCCATGAGTTCGCCCGCGCTGCCGTAGGTCTCGACGTCGGACAGGATGCGGGTGGCTTCGCGGTGATCGTTGACGAGCAGTCCCAGGCCGGCCGTCCCCATGCGCATGGGGACGACGGCGGCGGCCGGATCCCCCGGCCCTCGCGACACGGTCCGCTCGTCGAGCGTCCTGCGGAAGAGGATGTGGCCTTCAGACACACCAGACTCCTTGTCTCACGGCGATGCCAACACCGTGGTCGCCGGCACGAAAGACGAGGTCGTGCAGTTCGAGAGCGTCCAGACTGGCCGCCTCGGCGGGGGTGAGCGTGCGCCCCCAGCGGCTTTCGTCGAGGACGGCCGCCGCCGGTTCCGAGCGGTCGACGTCGATGCGGCGGCGCTCCCCGTGGCGCGTGTCCTCGACGGCCAGGAACGTCGGACCGCGCCGGACGACAAGGGATCCTCCCTGCTGCGCCGACCACGCGAAGGAGCCGTCCGGCCGCCGCGGCGGGTCGAGGTGGCGGAGGCCCCCGACCTCCAGGGCGCCGCAGTCGCCGCTCCACGAAACCCGCAGACCGACCCCGCGGGCGTCACGGAGCAGCGCGATCAAGGAGACGAGTTCGGCGTCGCCCATCTCCGGCATGGCGAAGTGGCCGGTCAGCCGGATCCCGGCGTATCCCGACCGGGTCAGGGCGACGAGGTCCTCCCTGCTCCGCACCGAGTGGAGATCCACCGGCGCGAAGAGCCTCCGGCGGTTCGACCGCCGCTCTGCTGTCTGCTTCGTCACCAGCGCAATCCCGTCGCGAGCGCCAGATAGGTGGAGTCCTCATGGAAAACGATGCCGAGCTCCGTCCAGTTCTCGACGAGCTCTTCGAGCTGACCTTCCCGCACGGCGATCCCGAGCGAGCGCATCGCGGAAGCGAGCGCGGGAAGCGTCTTGCCCTTGGCCAGCGCCCGGTACGCCTCGGCTTCGAGACCCGGCCGGAGCACCAGCTCACGGGAGGGCCAGGCGGGCCGGTCGTCGATGACGACGAGCGAGTCGTCCGGCGCCGGCAGGGCGACCAGCCGGGAGACCGATGCGGTGGCCTTCCAGTTCGCGACCGCTTCGCGCAACAGCTCGCCCGTCTCGGGGGAGAGGCCAGCGGGCTCGGACTCGAACACGTAGACGAGGTCGTCGAGGCCGTCCGCCACCCCCTCGTAAGCGCTCACCAGGTTGAGCGAGGGGCCGAGAGCCTGGAGACCGAGGGCGGGATCGTCGAAGTAGGGGCTGAAGCGTTCCAGTTTTATCGGGAATGCCCCGGCGGGCGGCGTCAGGTGATGGAGGGCTGGGAGCGAGTCGATCAACGCCTCGTAGTCGCTGTCCTGCTCCCCGGGGAAGCCCACGAGGATGTTCCACGACGGGTAGATCCTGCAGGTGGCGCAGTCCCGCAGGAACCGCACGTTCTGCCACCCGGTCACCCCCTTGCGCATGATGCGCAGGATGGGCGTGCAGAGGCTCTCGACACCCGGCTGCAACTGCGTGAAACCGGCACGCGCAAGGGACTCCAGCTGACTGAAGTTGAGGTTCGACTTCACCTCGGCGAACAGCCGGACGTCCCATTCGGCGGGCAGCGCCAGATCCGTGGTCAGCTGCACGACGTGCTCGGGCGCCAGGATGTTGTCGGAGAACACCAGGTCGAGCACGTTGTGTCGGCGGATGGCCCGGCTGGCCTCCGCCTGCACGCGCTCGGCGGGCTTCGCGCGATGGGTCATGGCCGACCCGTTCAGGCCGCAGAACGTGCAGTGGTGCTTCGCGCCCCACCAGCAACCGCGGCTGGCCTCCAGTGGAATCTTGACGTCGATGAACGGAGCGGCCGGAGACTTCCCCAGATCGCGGAAGTAGTGATCGTAGGTGGGCTCCGGCACCACGTTCATGGAGACGGGCGTCCGCCCGATGGGGTTGCTGACCGTGGCTCCGTCGACGTCGGACCGCCAGCACAGGCCGGGCACGGCACGCAGCAGTCCGTCGTCCTTCTTCCCGCCACCGCTGCGGCATTCCGCGATGTGGGCGATGAGCGGCGCGATCGAGTGCTCCGCCTCCCCCCGGATCACGTAGTCGAACTCCGGGCGGGCGCGGTGGACCGCCGTGCCCTGGACGCCGTCGCAGTTCGCCCCGCCGAGGATCGTCACGACGTCCGGCCGCAGCTCCTTGACGCGGTGCGCGAGCGCGAACGAGGCGATGTTCTGGTCGAAGGTCGTCGTCAGCCCCAGGACGTCGGCGTCCGACGCCACGAGATCCCGGGCCAGCTCGTCGATGAAGGCGGGCGCCGCGCGGAACATCGCACAGTAGGCTTCGACGTGCTCGCTGTCGCGCACGAGGTCGTAGAAGCTCGTGTGGCGTGGGTCGATACCGGGGCGGAAACAGCTGGAGAAGACCCATTCGCCGACCCCGAACACTTCAGCATCGACGATCAGTTCGTAGTGTTCACGTTCGAGGCCCGCCTCCCGGACCAAGAAGTCGAGCCACCGAATATTGGCGTAGACGACGTCGAGCTGCTCAACTTCTCCGCGCCGTTCGAACAACGGAGCGATCGTGCTCAGCGCGAGTGAGGGCATGTCAACCACGGCCCAGGGCATGCAGACCAACGCAACCGAAAGGGCATCCTCGTGCACGACCGGCGGGGTTAGATCCAGCACCGGTCGTTTGTGCCCGATCTGCATCAATTCCACTTCGGCTCCTCATCGATAAGGGGCGTTGATCGAGACGGTCTGTTTCAGGATGCCTTTTGGTCGGCGGGCTTCTCGATCTCGGTGGTCACCCGTGCCCGTCGGAAGAGCACCGGGAGCCACAGGAGACATGCCAGCAGGGGGACCGCGGCGTAGGTGGCCATGCCCACACTGGAGCCCAACCCGTCCATGAGCGCGCCGAGGACGAGATAGCCGGTGCCGATGAGCGCCGACTCCACGAATGCGATCATCGACAGCAGGCTCGCCCGGTGGCGCGACGGCACTGCCTCGTGGAACACGTTGTCCACGAGCACGGCGGTGATCTCGGGAATTCCGACCAGGACGAGGAACGCGGCGATGGTGACCCAGACAAGGCCGAGGCCGCTCAGGCCGAGCGCCACGGCGAGCGTCAGGAGAGACACCGGGACGATGACCCGATACCCGATGCGCCGGTTCGCGCGGTCCGACAGCAAGGGAGTGAGTCCGCCGACGAAGAATCCCGCCGATATGACCACGCTGACCAATGCGGTGCCCGCTCCCTGATCGGAGAGGGTCTTCTGCGTAAAAATGATGTACGGCGTCAAAGTCGCATGCATCAATCCGGACACCACGACAAGCGTCACGAGCGCCGGCGTGGCGACCCGAAGCATCGCCCGCCATGCTGTGGCGTCGCCGTGGTGCTTCTCGGCTCCGCCCTGCTCGTCTACCGCGTCCGCACCGCGGATCTCGGGCACCCGTGACATCAGCACCACCACGGCCAGGACGAGACACGACGCCGAACCGACGTAGACGACTCCCCAGGAGATCCGCTGCAGTTGGCCGCCGAGGACGATGGCGACTCCCGAGGTGACCGTCCCGAGCATGGTGAACCGGGAATTGATCTTGACGTAGCTGGCCGTTGCACCACGACGCACGAGCAGGTCGTACAGCAGGGCGCGGTCCGAACCGGACACACATGCCATGCCCACGCCCTGCCCGATGAACAGCGCCAGGAACACCCAGTAGTTGGAGAACGTCCCCTGGCCGAGCAGACATCCAGCTACCAGCATCTGGCCGATCACGACGCTGGCACGCCTACCGATTCGGTCGGCGATGACTCCCGTCGGCAACTCCGCAAGTCCGCCGACCAGGTAGATCAGGGTCTGAAGGAGGGCCACTTGCCCGGCGGAGAAGCCTCGCTGCTGAAGGAAGAGGACGAATACGCCACGCTGGAACAGCGAGTTGGCGAGCACGGCGTACACGTAGAACGGGCGCGTGACGCTTCGTACTGCATCGTCGACTGCTGCCGACCCGCCAGGGGCCTCCGTGGTGCTGGTCATGCTGCGGGCTCCCCCTGGCGACTCTGGTGATCAAGGACGTCCTCCACCACCACTGGCGGACTCGGCTCCTGCTCCGGCCGGATGTGCCCGACCTGCGACAACTCCACTCCGCCTCCCGCCACCGGTTCGACCTCGTTCACTTACCAGCTCACCGGCATTTCCTTGAGGCCGTACCCGAGCCCGTCGTCCATGAACGGGAGGTCGCCGAGGTCGACGGCCAAGGCCAGTGTCGGAATGCGCCGGAACAAGGCGGCGAACACGACCTGGAGCTCCAGGCGGGCCAGCGGTTGGCCGGTGCACTTGTGCACACCGAACCCGAAGGCGAGATGCTGGCTGGCGTCGCGGCGCAGATCCAGCGCCCCGGCGCCGGGGAACACGCTTTCGTCGCGGTTGCCGATCTCCTCCGGGAGGATCAGGCCCTCGCCAGCGCGAATCAGCTGCCCGGCGAGCTCGATGTCCTCCACGGCCACGCGGCGACGGCCGGGCTGGACAGTGGTCAGGTACCGCAGCAGCTCGTCGACGGCCGCGGCGACCCCGGGTTCGTCGGCATCCTTCAGCACGGCGATCTGGTCGGGATGGAGCAGCAGGGCCAGCGTGCCCAGCGCGACCATGCTGGCTGTGGTCTCGTGCCCCGAGATCAGCAGGAACAGAACCAGCATCACCAGTTCGTGCCGGTTCAGCTGGCCGGTGGCCAGCCGTTCGGTGGCGAGCTGGGACAGCAGGCCGTCATCGGGGTGGGCGAGCTTGCGGCCGATCAGCTTGGCCAGGTAGTGGTACAGCTCGCGCTCGGACTTGCTCGCGACGTCGGCCGGGACGTCGCTCTCGGTCACCGCCCTGATGGCGTGATGGAAGAAGTCGTGGTGCTGGTAGGGGACGCCGAGCACATGGCAGATGACCCTGGACGGGATCGGCAGGGCGAACTCCGACACGAAGTCCGCCGGCTTCGGGCCGGCCAGCAGGGCGTCGATGCGGTCGTCGACGACCTGCTGGATCGTGGGCCGCAGCTTCTCGACCATGCGAGGGGTGAACGGCCGGGCGATCATCCGGCGCAGCCGGAGGTGCTCGGGGCCCTCCATGGCGGTCAGGAACTGGCCTTCGCCGTGGTGGTCGCGCAGGAACTGGGTGTGGAACGGGTAGCCCGGCTGCATCCAGTCCGCGCTAACCCGGCGGTCCGACAGCAGCGCGCACTGCTCCGCGTGCCGCGTCACCAGCCACGGAGTGCTGCCGTCCCACAGCCGGACCCGGACCAGCGGCGCCCGCTCCTGCAGCTCGGCGAGCTCGGGTGCCGGATCCAGCGGACAACCGGACGCCCGGGGCATCGGAAAGTACGGGATTGCCGTGGATTCCAGATCGGGAACGTTGGCCTGCGAAGACGTCACAATCCTAGCTCCGTTCCGAATGTCCCATAACGGAAGACACATGAACAATCGGGGCCGATGCCCGCTGAATGGTGTGATCGCCGAATCGGCTTCCGCGGCCTGCGGATTCCGGTGCTCGATCTTTTTGCGCCACAGGGTGGAAAACCGGCCATACCCGGCCCTTGCCCGCTGAAGGCAGGCACCGTCGAACGTTGACCTCTCCGTTTGGCACCGTTCCGGACCCGAAGCACCCTACCCAGAATTGATCAAGCCCTACAAGAGGCAGGAAGGCGCTGCATCTGTCGGCCGGCGGAGATCGGGGCACGTGCCTGAAGGGATTTCAGCCATGCGAAATCGCCCAAACCGCTCGGGCCGTCAGCGGTTCCCGCGCCGCGGAATGCCCTCCATCCGGAGCGACTAGGTGCTCCGCCACGCTCCGGCGCGACAAGGGTCCTGGCCAGGGCATTCGTGGCCTGCAGCGCCGACGGCCGGGGAATAAGCGGAATTGATCGGCCGGCGGCGGTCCCTCCGTTCGCCGGCGGGAACCGGGATCGGATGCCGCGCCGGACCATGTGTGCACTCACCATTGACAGGACCTCAAGGTCTGTATGGGATGGGGATGTTGGTGCCAGTTGAGGTGAAGAAAGGAAAACGATGACGCAGGAACTGCAGGAGCGTCCGGTGATCGCGATGACCGAGGCGGAGCCGGACATGGTGCTTTTCACCGATGGCGAAGGGTTTGACCTCGTCGATGACGTGGAGCTCATCTCCCTGTCATCGGCCACCCTGGGCGCCATCGTCGCGCGGCGCTGCTGATCGCATCTGATGGCGACTCCGAAACGACTGGCCCTCTCGTTCGCTGGGGAGGGCCAGGTGTCGGTCCGGTCGTCCACGCGGAATGCTCGCGTGACGCTGGGCCGGCCCCTGATCAATTCCGACGTCAATTCCCCGTTCTTCGTCCCTCTCGGACTTCTCTGCATTGCCTCACCCCTGATGGCGCATGGCCACCCCACCGTCGTCGTCGACCTGGAGTACGAGCACCGGATCGGTGCCTTCGAGCCCGGTGACGCCGACTGGCTCGACCAGACCTGCGAGCGTCTGCTCGCCGCCGATCCCGACGTGCTCGGCCTCACCTGCCTCGCGGACACCCTCCCGTCGTGCCTTCTCATCGGGCGCCGGGTCAAGCTGCTCCGGCCCGATGTCACGGTGGTGCTCGGTGGACCCGGGACGTTCGGTGTCTTCCCCGACGCCCTCCCGCGCTTCGCCGACTGCGTCGACTTCGTGTGCCGCGGCGAGGGAGAGCTCGCGATCACCGCTCTCGCGGACGCCCTCGCCGACGGGACCGACCCCGCCGAGGTGCGCGGCTTCTGGTCGTGCAGGAACGGCCAGGTCGCGTCCAGCGGGCCGCAGCCGACCACGAACCTGAACCTCGTGCCGATGCCCGCGTACGACGCCGTCCCGATGGGCGACTACATCCGGCTCTCGACCCCGCACATCTTCGATGTGCACATTGGCTCCGGGTGCACCTATTCGTGCAAGTTCTGCATGACGTCGACGTTCTGGGACCGCGACTTCCGGATCAAGGACCCCGCGGTCATCCTCGACGAGCTGCGGTTCCTGCACCGCACCTACGGGGTCACCCAGTTCAACTTCCTGCACGACAATTTCGCCAACAAGCGCACGTATCTCGACGAGTTCGTGTCCTATTTCGCCGAGCACAACGACATCTTCGAGTGGGGCTGCGCGGTCCGGCCGGACAACGTCAATCCGTCCCTTCTGCGGCGTATGGCCGATGCGGGGTGCTTCAACATCTTCTGCGGCACGGACGCGGGATCGGAGAAGATCCTCAAGTCCATGCTGAAGATGCCCTCGACGAAGCGGACCTACGAGTTCTTCCGGTCCGCCCAGGAAGTCGGCATCCAGTTCGAGACGAACACGATCGTCGGTTACCCGGAGGAAGCCGCCGAAGACCTCGAGAAGTCCCTGGAGGTCGTGTTCGACGCGATCGCCTACGGGGCCGTCAACAGCGACCTCAGCGTGCTCCAGCCGCTTCCCGGTGCCGAGATCACCGATGAGTACCGGGCCGAACTCGAACCGCTCAAGGGCGAACTCGACGTCATGGGGACCTTCCTCCCGCCGGACGTCCGCGCGCTCATCAAGGAAGAGGCGGAGATCTTCACCGGCTTCAGCTTCATCCGCAGCGGAAACCGGGAATACGAGTACTACCAGGACGTGCTGCGCCTTTCGCGGTACTTCACGCGCCGCTACTACCACCTGCTGCGCTTCCTGAAGCAGGGCGCGGGGCTCACGTACGTGGAAGTCATCGACGCACTGCTGGAGCGGTCCGCCATGCCGGTCGAGGAAGCGCTCGACGAGATTCTGGCGAAGCTGGACGGCGCGCACGCGCAAACCGCCAGGGCGCTGTTCACGTACGACTCGATGCTCGCGGAGTTCCGCGGCGACGAGGTCGAGGAAGAACTCGTCAACGTGTACCGGCGGCCCGTCACCGTGAGGGAGAAGCCGCATTTCCTGACCGCGGACCTCGACCTCGACGTCGTCGCGATGGTCTCCGACCCGCGGGAGATAACCTGGGAGCCGGAGCTGGACCGTCCGACCGTCGTGGTCGTGTACCGCGCGAGCGAGGCCGAGGTGTCGACTCTCCGCCTGACTCCGGCGCAGGCCAAGATGTTCAAGGCCCTCATGCCGCGCGGGCCCGAGGAACGCGAAGCCCTCCTCGCCCAGGTCGCCCCCGGCCGGCTGCGCGAGGTCGCGACGGCGGTGGCGGGACTGTGTGCCCGGATCGACGCCTCGCCGGACGCCCCCGAGCGGACTCCGCCGGCGGCCGACAGCCCCCTCCTGACCACATGAGCGCCATGCGCCCCGTCGTCGTCGAGGTGGACGACGACCCGATCCGATGGCACGGACCCACGGGAGGCGACTACTTGAGCCGCTGGTTCGCCTCGGCGAGCCAGCACAGCCGGCTCGACCTCCTCTGGGTCACGGACGACGGGCTCAGCCAGCACTACCGCGTCCAGCAGGGCGCGTCCTTCTCCGACGGGAGCCCGGTGCGTGCGAGCGATCACGCCCGGGCGATCCGGACCGCGCTCACGGTGCCGTCGCTCCAGCGGTTCCTGCTCGATATCCGCGCGGTCCGCACCTCGAAGGACACGCTCGTCATCGAGCTCCGCCGCCCGGTGCCGCACCTCCCCAGCCTGCTCCAGAGCGTCGACCTCGCTCCGATCTCGTCGTGCGGACAGCTGTCCTCCGGCGCGTACGAGCGTGCCGTGCGCACCACCGATGACGAGTACTGGCTCGAACCCGTCAGGGCCGGCACGCCCCCCGTGCGGGTGCTCGTGCGCCGGGATCCGCACGGTGCCCCGGAGCGGTTCCGGCGGGGCGAGGTCGACGTGACGTGTGCGACGGCGTTTCCGCTCGACCGCGTCCCGGACTTCGCGGACAGCCGGGCGTTCCACACGGCACCGACCGCGATCGAGATGTGCCTGGAGGTAGTCCCCGACGGCCGGTCGGCGGTGGGCGACGCGGAGTTCCGCCGTCGGCTCCTCGGCGCGCTCCGCTACGACCGCCTGGTCGCCCGGTGCTGGAACGGCGCGGAGTCGGCGGCGCCCGACCACCACGTCGAAGCACCACCCAGCACCGCCGGCGCCGGTGAACGGCTGCGCCTGGGGTACTGGGACTACTACCCCAACCTGGACGTGGCCGAAGAGGTCGCGGCCCAGCTGACCGAGAACCTCGGCGTCGAGGTCGAGCTGGCACCCGCCGACTTCGTCTCGGGCTCGGCCCAGTCCTTCGACCTGCTCCTCGCCCTGCGGGGCCCGCTCTTCGAGGATCCGATCGGCGCCCTGGACCTGCTCGACCCGGCACGCCGCGACCCGGTCCTCGCGCCGCTGCTGCGCCGGCTGTCCGAGGACCCGGACGACGAGGACGCGGCCGACGAGCTGCGGCGAGCGGTGCGCGAGCAGTGCCCGGTCCTGCCGCTGCTGCGGCTCCGGGGCCACTGGCTGCAGCACGAGGCACTGGCGGGCCGGCCCTGGCCGTCGATGGACGCCGTGCGCTTCCCCCGGTTCAGCTGGAGCGCCGATTCTCCCTGACCCTCGGCAAACGGTGATCTCGCTAAGGAGGAAGGCCAGGGATGGCTGACGGAAGCGACCGCTACGTGCTCTCGCCTGCGGCGACCTGGTCCCGCGACGGCGACGAGCTGCGCGTCTTCTCTGACGAGGTACTGCTGGTCCGGCGCTGCCCCGAAGCGATGTTCGCATGGCTCGAAGCGGTCTCCGACGACCCGCTCGGCCTCCCGGTGCCGAGCGGAAGGAACATGGACGCCATCGTGCGCACGCTCCTTCGGCTCCGCCTCGTCGTCGCACCGTTCGACCGCTCGTGGCAGTCGTCTGCCTGGCGGAACCAGGTCGAGTACTTCGCGGCCCTGGGTCTGGAAGCCGGCGCGGCACAGGAACGGCTGCGCGCGGCGCACGTGACCGTCCTCGGCGTCGGCGGCATCGGCGGCGTGGTGCTGGCCGAGCTGGTGGGCGCGGGCGTGGGCGGACTCACGCTCGTGGACGGCGACCGGGTCGCGCTGGAGAACCTGAACCGCCAGTACCTCTACCGGCGTCGTGACGTCGGACGGCCAAAGGTCGACGCGGCCGGCGAGTGGGTGCGTGAGCGCCTCCCCGAAGCGGAGCTGACCACCGCCATGGAGACCATCACGACCAGCGAGGCGCTGGTGCCGCACCTGCGCGAAGGCGGGTTCCTCGTCGTGGCGGCCGACCGTCCCGCGTCGCTGCCGGAACTGTCCGCCCAGGCGTGTCTGGATCGCGGAGTGTCGATGATCACGGGCGGCTGCGGCCTCCGGGTGGGATCGAGCGGCCCGCTGATCCGGCCCGCCGACGTCCCGGCCTTCCTCGCGTCGCTCCAGGAGGCGAAGGCCGCGGCCGGAACCGCGGTCACGCCGATGGCGGCCTCGTTCGGCCCGGTCAATACGCTGGTGGGCGCGACGATGGGCCGTGATCTCATCTTCGGCATACTCGGTGTGAGCACCCGAACGACTTCGCATCGCGTCGAGCTGCTAGGGACGGCCTTGACCTGAGAGTGCGGAAGGTGAGCTCTGGCCTCGATCTTTCGTGAGGGTCCGTCAGGTTTTGGCGGACCTTTCGGTTTGTTCGGGTGGGGTTCTTGGCACGCTCCGCAGCTGCTCGAGGTGGTGGGCATCGGTCCGGACACCGCCGTCACTTTGCTGATCACGATCGGGGACGACCCGGAACGCCTGGGCACTGAGGCGTCGTTCGCGGCGCTGTGCGGGGTCAGCCGGTCGAGCACTCCTCGGGCAGCCGGCAGTACCGTCGCCTCAACCGCGGCGGCGACCGGCAAGCTAACGCAGCCCTGCACCGGATCGTGCAGACCCGCCTGCGCGTCGACCCGCGCACCCAGGACTACTACGAACGCCGCAGCAAAGAGGGCAAGACCCGGCGCGAGATACTCCGAAGCCTCAAGCGCTACGCGGCCCGGGAGGTCTTCCACCTGATCAGACCTGTGCAGCCGCAACCCTCGTTATAGGGGCAGTCGTGAGACGTGAGAGGGTCTGGGGCGTGAGTGAGACACCGTCGAACACCCTGCAATACCGCTTTGACGGGCCAGAAGAGGCTCCCGTCCTGATCTTGGGTCCCTCACTGGGTACCACATGGCACAGGTTGTAGAGACCGTCCGTGGGCGTCCAGGCCAGTCCAAGATGAGCGCGTAATGCCAGGTCAGGGCATTCCGGTCCGGTGGAGTCGATCCAGTCGGTGATAGGCGTGTGAGAGCGGAGGGCGACGAGAAGCCCCGCAGGCGCGGCCCGGCGGGGCTTCCGCGTAGGTGCGTTTCAGTGTCCGCCGTAAGCACCGTTGCACTCGGCTCTCCTCTCTCGAGCACCCGAAGCAAGGACGCGGTGGCGACACGCGTCTTACGGCCGACGCGCAGAATCCGACCCGGGAACTCTTCGCGCCCAATCAGGATGTAGCCTTCACCTCTGCAAAGCTCAATGCCTTTGGAGGCGCCTGCGGCACTGCCTGTTCCCTCCAATGTTGCGCGGACCGCGTGGAGCGACCGCTACGGCATTGCCGGTGGCGACGGTCGCCAGCCTGCCACGCGTCACCGCCGAGGACGCTGCCTTGTCGCGGTCGGCAGGCTCCCGGCCGACCGCGTCTGGCGGCATGTTGGCCTCGACTGAGGACCCTGCTGTGCGCCGAGGGCGCCCTGCCGGTGACGACTGTGCTGACGCCGACCGGGCCTGCCTGCGTGCAGGGTGGGCTTCTTCTGGCAGGAGGAGTCCATTTCGGGGATGTAGACCCCGGAGCCGCCGCTTGTCACCCGACCGCCCACGCCGGTCACCGTTCGCCGCCTGACGTCGCCGCTGCGCCGACGGTGGGAGATGGTGTCAGGACCTGGCACCGTCGGGGTCGGAGGAGACGTTTGTTCGGGCGAGATTGGTGCAGACGATGAGCTGACACAGCCTTTATATGACGAAGTGGAGAGGCACCATGGGCATCATCGCGTGGATCATCATCGGCCTGCTCGCCGGCGCCATCGCCAAGGCTTTGATGCCGGGCAAGGACCCGGGCGGCATCATCATCACCATGCTCATCGGCATCGCCGGCGGTCTGCTCGGCGGCTGGCTCGGCAAGGTCATCTTCGGCGTCGACTCCATCGACGGGTTCTTCCACCTCTCCACCTGGATCGCCGCGATCATCGGCTCCGTCATCCTGCTCGCCCTCTACCGCCTCGTCACCGGCAACCGGCATTCGCACCGTCACGCATGACCCGCTGAAGGCATAACGCCTCCGAACACACCCGGACGGCTCCCCTCCCTGTTCGTAGGACGGGAGCCGTCAGCATGTAACGGCCGGGCCACCCGGTGGCTCACCCGACGGTTGCCGTCGTCCGGGGGCCGCCGCGTCCTGCCCGCCGTCCGAACAGGCGCCTGTGCAGTTCGGTGGCATGATCGCCCTTCTCGTGGGCAGGCGACCGGCGTGTCGTGCGCCCCGGCTGAACTCGTGTCCCGGGTGAGCTCTTGCCTGGTCCAGGCCGGCTTTCAAGTGCTGGGTGACGCGGACAGCGGGGTTCCGGGGCTGCGGGTGACTGAGGTGTCCGCCGGCGCTCTGGTCAGCTGGACGGCCTCGGACGGGTTCACCGCGCTCGCCCGTGACCAGGCAGGCCGGGCAGCAAGCAACGACAGCATGAGAGTAATCGTGCAGACCGCAGTAGCAGGGCTGCTGATCCAGCTCGGACACACCGTCACCGAAACGCCTGATGGCTGTGGCCTGGTGGTATTCACCGAAGCGGTTCTGCTACGGGGCGGCAAGGGCAGCTAGGGACCGGCCCGCCCGACGCACTGGGCGCCGGCAGTGTGCGTATACGGGGCGAAGTCGGCGTCGCTCGCGACGGTGCCAGTCGGCGGCGCTCACCCCGGACGCCGGCACCGTGCCCCACCTCGACCGCTCTCCGCTGAATTCGCCCCTGTAGCGCCCCGCTTCACGGCAGATCGTCAGGGAAGGCGGTGAGGTCGACCGTGAGCGCAGGCTGTTACTGGGGGCGGCGTCCGGTGATGTCACCGCCGGGGTCGTCAGGTAGGGCGATGCGGGCAGTGATGCGTTTGCCGACCGGCTCCGGCTGGACCTCGAAGCCCTGGGCGACGGCCATGACGATCTCCAGTCCGTGCTGCCCGACCCTGCCCGCATCGGAGGCCCGCGCCACTGGCAGCACGGGATCGCTGTCCCACACGACAACTTCCACCACGGCGCCGTGAACGCGCAGTTCCATCAGCACGGGGCCAGGGGCGTACTTGCGGGCGTTGGTGACCAGCTCGCTTACCACCAGCTGGGTCAGGTCCATCGCGCGAGCGGACACCGGCAGGCCGTGCTCCGCCTGGACACGGGTGAGGAAGTCCACTGCCCGGTGGCGTGCCTCAGCGATCACGTGCCCGTCACCGTCCAGCGCGACGGTGTCCTGTATCTGAGGGACGTCCGGCATTACGCTGCCCTCCCCCTCGGGGACTGATACAGCCGGGTCCACCCTTGTTCCCCCTTCACACGTCCTGCGCGTACCCGGCACTATGCCTCACATGCCCCGTGAGAACCGCATAACGGGCCGCACACGTGTTCGCCGTAGCATCGAGGCAGGTTACCGGCGTTCGCGCCGGGGCCTTGAGGTTCCATCAGCGAGAACAGTCGAGGAAACGGTGACAGACACTCACAGAGCAGCCCGGCCCGGCCACCTGTCGATCGGCCACACCGCCATCGACGGCATCCGGGTGGTCACCGTGCATGGCGAGATCGACCACGCCGTCAAGGACATGCTCAGCGAGGCCCTCATGTCCTACGACGGCGCCGCGCCCCTGCGGACCGTGGTGGACCTCAGCGGCGTGACCTTCATGGACTCCAGCGGCATCAACGTCTTCGTCGCCGCACACCAGGCCGCGAGTGACGATCAGGGATGGCTGCGTATCGCCGGCGCCCAGGAATCGGTGCTACGGCTTCTTGAAATCGTCGGCCTGGACGAGGTCATCGGCTGCCATCCCACCGTCGACCAGGCACTGACCGCCTGACCCGCGCCGTGCCCGGCCACCGCGTCCTACCCGGCTTCCGCGCCTGGGGCATCCCGCCGGCGTGAGCACCGCTGCACGGCCGCGTACAGCTCCTGCCCCGCCGTTCCGGCAGCGGCTGCCCCAGCGCTCAGGCGATCACCGTCTCGGCCACCGTCTGCAGCTTGGTATTGGTGTGCTGGGACACCTCCCGCAGCACCTCGAACCCGACGGGCGGCGCGAGCTGGTGGCTCGCGGTGAGGACACCGATGGCCTGGTCCACCGTCGCGTGGGAACCGACGGCGTGCCGCAACTGCGCGTTCTCCTGCTCGGCGGGCGATCACGGCGCCGTCAGGTATGCCGTCAAGCGAGGACCGCGGCACGCGAGAGGTCGTCATCACTGGTCTCCATACAGAGGCAAGGCTTCCTGTACACCTCCCCCTGCCGCGACAGCAAGGCACCCTCAGCACGGCAGCGAAAATCACACATGTGGGATGGGCCTCTTCGCCAGCCGAGGCTGGCGAAGAGCCCGAGAGGCTGACACGCTGACCAGCCGTGGTCGGCAGTGGGCACGGAAAGCCCGGGCTCATGGTCGGGCCAGCTGGCCACCCCGGCCACGGCTCGCGGCTGCGTTTCCTGGGCGGCGGCAGCCTTTTCCCGGCCGTCGCGCAGCGTGCCGGTCGGCAACTCTGCTGAGACGTTGAACTCCGAGTGAATCAATATCTGTGCCCGAGGGATCAGATTTTGAGGGGCCGGGCAGCGGGAGTTTTTGCCGCGAAGAGCAGAGAGGAATTATCCACCGCACGCGGGCCGCTCCGGCGTGCTACTGTCTATCTCAGTTGCAGTTGTGGTTCCCGAAACTTCAGGTGCCCCACCAGCTTTCTGCCGGTCGGGAGCGCTTTTGTATTTCCGGTCATTTCCGGGCGGGGTGATCATCGCGGCGACACGGCGTCCGCGTGGTGCGGACGCCGAGGCACTGCCCCAAAGGAGATATGACATGGCTGCTGGTACCGTGAAGTGGTTCAATGCGGAAAAGGGCTTCGGCTTCATCGAGCAGGACGGTGGCGGCGCCGACGTGTTCGCCCACTACTCGAACATTGCCGCGCAGGGCTTCCGTGAGCTGCTCGAGGGTCAGAAGGTAACCTTCGACATCGCGCAGGGCCAGAAGGGCCCGACGGCCGAGAACATCGTTCCGGCCTGACGCTCACGCGCAATCCGTAGCTGGGGCCCGCATCCTTCGGGGTGCGGGCCCCAGCTGCATGCGTTTCCCACAGCGGCTTTCGCCCGCGGGACGCCCCGGAGGAATCCGCAGTACCACCCAAGTGGTTCCTCCCTCAGGAAGCGGACGCATCCTGAAGCGCTGCACCGCAGCCGACGTCCGGATCACAAGGTCCCCATCGCGTCACCCATTTCAGCACCTGTGCCCACGGATGTCTTCGCCGGCCAGATCTGCTTTCTTTTGCCATCGGTCCATACTTGTAATTCTTCGTGCCATTCGTTGCAGCGAAAATTCCTTGATATGTGCCACATCGAGGAAGGTTCCGCATGAACCGCACGTACACGAACGACCGCCCCTCCCGCACCCGTGACGGCCGTGCCGACGCCGGAAGGGGCGGCAGCGGCTACGGCTCGCAGGCACCGCGCCGTACCGGCGGGCCCGTCCGCTCCGGCGGCGGCTACGGCCGTCGGCCCGCCGCAGTGCAAGGTGAGTTCGCGCTGCCCAGGACGATCACCCCGGCACTGCCCGCCGTTGAGGGCTTCGCCGATCTCGACATGCCTGAGCAGCTGCTGGCCGAACTCGGCAGGCAGGGTGTGACGGCACCGTTCCCGATTCAGGGCGCGACGCTGCCGAACTCCCTGGCGGGCCGTGACGTCCTGGGGCGCGGCCGCACCGGTTCCGGCAAGACTCTGGCCTTCGGCCTCGCCCTGCTCGCGCGTACCGCTGGGCAGCGTGCCGAGCCCCGCCAGCCGCTGGGGCTGATCCTCGTACCCACGCGTGAGCTGGCACAGCAGGTGACCGACGCGCTGACCCCGTACGCCCGCTCCGTGCGGCTGCGGCTGGCCACGGTGGTGGGCGGCATGTCGATCGGCCGTCAGGCCAGCGCGCTGCGCGGCGGAGCCGAGGTCGTCGTCGCGACACCGGGCCGGCTCAAGGACCTCATCGACCGCGGCGACTGCCGGCTGAACCACGTGGCCATCACCGTGCTGGACGAGGCCGACCAGATGGCCGACATGGGCTTCATGCCCCAGGTCACCGCGCTGCTCGACCAGGTGCGCCCGGAGGGGCAGCGCATGCTCTTCTCCGCCACCCTGGACCGCAACGTCGACCTGCTGGTGCGCCGCTATCTGACCGACCCCGTCGTGCATTCGGTCGACCCGTCGGCCGGTGCGGTCACCACGATGGAGCACCACGTCCTGCACGTCCACGGCGCCGACAAGCAAGCCGCCACGACCGAGATCGCCGCCCGCGACGGCCGCGTGATCATGTTCCTTGACACCAAGCACGCCGTCGACCGGCTGACCCAGGACCTGCTCAACAGCGGGGTACGCGCCGCCGCGCTGCACGGCGGCAAGTCGCAGCCGCAACGCACCCGCACACTGGCGCAGTTCAAGACCGGGCACGTCACCGTGCTGGTGGCGACCAACGTCGCGGCGCGCGGCATCCACGTCGACAACCTCGACCTGGTCGTCAACGTCGATCCGCCGACCGACCACAAGGACTACCTCCACCGCGGCGGCCGTACCGCCCGCGCCGGCGAGTCCGGCAGCGTCGTCACCCTGGTCACACCGAACCAGCGCCGCGGCATGGTCCGCCTCATGGCGGACGCCGGAATCCGGCCGCAGACCACCCAGATCCGCTCGGGCGACGAGGCCCTGAGCCGGATCACCGGCGCCCAGGCCCCGTCCGGCATCCCGGTCGTCATCACCGCACCGGTGGTCGAACGCCCCAAGCGCAGCGCCACCTCCCGAGGCCGCCGCCGCCCCGCCTCGGCGACCAGGCGCACCGCCGTACGCCAGCCCGTCCTCGACACGGTGGCCTAGAACCTTCGCGATCAGGAAGCCGGCCCAACTCTGCAGGAGGCACCTTTTGACGCTGATTCAGACGCAGCCCCGCCCGGCGGACACCGACCCCGCGCCCAGGACGGCGGTGGAGGGCATGGACGAGGGCGAACCGCAGGTCTGTGACGACATGAGCGTCGAGGTTGCGCTGGCCGTCATGGCCGCCGCCCGCACGGTCCGACTGGTCGTCTGCGACCAGGACGACCAGTGCACCGGCCTGGTCACCCGTACCGAACTCGCCGCCGTCCGTGACAGCTCCGACTACACCGACCGTGTCCGCCTGCGCGACCTCCTCGACGACCACGGTTCGTTCGCCTCACCCGTCACCACGATGGCCGAAGCCGAGCACGCGATGCGCACCCGTCGACTCGGTGTCCTGCCGGTGGTCGACGAGCCAGGCAGCGCCCTGGGCATCCTCACCCTCTCCCGCTGAAACACCCACCGCCGGTCGGGCCGTTCTCCCCTCTTCTCTCTGTGAGGCCACATGCGCTGCGTCATCGCCCGCTTCCCCTTCGAACTCACCAAGGGCGGAGTGCTGGAATCGATGAAGGGCATCAAGCCCGAACCGGTCACCGGAGAATCGGTGATCATCGGCCGCCGCCACTACCCCCTCAAGCAAGTCGGCCAGGTCATCACCCGCCAGGACCGCCGTGACTTCAGCACCGCCGAAGTCCTGCGGGCCATGACTGCGCTCGGCTTCACCTGCCGCGCCGTTCCCAAGACAGCGTCCCCGGGCATTCTCAGCCCGGTGCAGCACGCCTCCGCGATGCTCGGCACCCCCGTCACGGTCTGACCGGGTAAACAGACGCGAGCCGTCGCCTGAGCAGCAGTGTGGGCCCGACCGGTACGCCGGTCGGGCCCACACTGCGTGCAGCGGGTTCCCGTCGCCGTCGCTCAGTGGCCGGAACAGCTGAAGTCGCCCACGGTCCAGGCGCTGACGTCCTCGATCGCAACCCGGTACCTCCACCCGTCTCCGGACCTCCAGGGTGCCCTGCAGGATCCGGGCGACATGGAAGTGCAGACGCGTGGGCGGCCCGTCCTTCTTCGCTGGGGAGTCGAAGACGGCGGCGACTCGTCCAAGCGGGCGGATCCGTCAGCACATCCGACACCCTCTGCCTTCACGTGGCTGCGAGAGAGCCAATCGACCGGTGATGACAGCGCCACTGGTGACCACGGTCAGGGACTCCGATCGCTCTGGTCGCACTCCACCCGGGGTGCCGACGCCAGCGAGCAACTTGTCAGGCTGCGACATGAGGCGGACCATATTCGCCGGCCATCCGGCTGCCTGAGCGGTGACGCTACCGGGCAAGGAAGGCGCTCACGGTCTTGCCGCCGGAGGCCCGGCGGGTTTCCGCCGTGGCGCGCGCGAGGCGGGTGACTGTGGGCCAGCCGAAGCCCCCGGTGCCGCCGTTCAGGTCAGGCGTGCGCATGCGCGGCACATGCCGGCCGGGATCGTGAACGGCGACCTCGATGGTGTCGGGGTGCGCAGCCAGTTCCAGTTGCAGCGGCCCCCGCCGTGGCGCAGGGCATTGGTGACGAGCTCGGACACGACCAAGACCACAGTGTCCGCCGCGTCAGGGGCCACGGCCGGCTGCTGCAAACCTTAGAGGAAGGCCCGTGCCGTATCGCGTGCGTCGGCAATGGCTGTGGTGGAACGGACGGCTGCGGCGCTGGCCATCACCGTGATCATCAGGGTCACCACGGTCTCTGAATAGTCCATGCCCCTGCCCGTGCGTACCCAGCCCCTGTGCCCTCCACCCGCCAACCCTGCGGAGCCACAGTGCTTGCCTGAAGGGTACGGAGGACCACAGTCGACGCATGACAGGCACCTGCTGCCGTGAGCCCGTGTCTCCGCAGCCCGCGGTCTGCTCGAGTCAGAGGCTGTGCTGGTTCGCCACGAGCTGCTCGATCATCCCGGGATCGTCGAGGGCGGCGCAGGGACTCCTGCCGCGCTCGTCAACGGCCGACCTGCGGGGAGTCACGGCTGGAAACGCCCGTCCCGGCCAGTGGAGTTCTCCACGAGACGCAGTGTTGGCCGGTGCCGCCGACGGTAGCCGCGGCGCAGTCGGCGACGTCCCGCTCAGCCCGACGTGCTGCGCGGCGGGGGATCCCTGCGCGCCGGACTGAGTCCCGAAGCTGCTTGAACCGTACGTGGACCGGTCGAGGCAGACTGGTCGAGACGGATTACCTCATCGTCGAGTGCACGGAAATCTATGCCAGCCGAAGTAGACATTCGTCGGCGGTGTGGTTATGGTTTCTCTCGTAGCCGAGATCAAGAGAGGCCCGGCAGAGATGAACTGCCGGGCAGTAGTACGCAGTTGTAGTTCGCAGGACGGTGCGGTGGTGGAGTTCCGAAGCCAGAGCGGTTGCAGGACGGCGACGGGACTGACGACCGGACCGGGTGGCCCGCAGTGATCAGGGGCCGCCATGAGCAGCACCGCAGTGGCAGTACTAGTAAGTGAAGGTTCGCAGTACCCAGCAGTGAAGTCAGTGAGCAGTACCTCGGTGAAGGCGTCGGCTGCGGACGCGCGCACCGGGAAGTTCGGCAGTGGGGTTCCAAGCCAGAGCAGACGCAGGATGGGCGACGGGGCTGGCTGCCGAAGAGTGGCGCTGTTCGAGGCCACCAGCAGTTCGCAGTTTCCGTAAGTGAGTAGTTGATCAAGAGGGAAGAACGGAGGAGCCGAGCGCCATCAGGATCGCCCGGGTGGAAGTCTTGGATCCGGGTACCGCAGGACATCGATAGTGAGGTGGTCTCCGGTCGAGCAACCGCGATCCCCGCGCCCCCGACAGCGTCTCGGTCGGGTTTGCGGAAACAGAGGGCCGGTGCAGTATCAGGGCCGGCAGATGGTGTAGTAGTTCCTTCGGGGCCCTGGTGCCAGTACGGCGCCAGGGCCCCTCCACGCGTTCCACAGAGAGGTGCGATGACAGCAGACGACACGTTCGGCCGTCTCGATGACGACGACTACCCCGCCTACACCATGGGCCGGGCCGCCGAACTGCTCGGCACCACACAGGGCTTCCTCCGGGCCATCGGCGAACACCGCCTCATTACCCCGCTGCGCTCCGCAGGCGGACATCGCCGCTACTCCCGCTACCAGTTGCGCGTTGCCGCCCGCGCCCGGGAACTCGTCGACCACGGGACCCCTATCGAGGCCGCCTGCCGGATCGTCATCCTTGAAGACCAGCTTGAGGAAGCCCAGCGCCTCAACGCCGAATACCGCCGGGCCGCCGAATCAGCGAACCCGACGGCAGCAGCATGAGATGAGCGTGCCCGTCAGCGTCGGCGGGCACCGCACGTACGGTCTCGTGTGTGGCGTGATCATTTCCTGTGGTGACCCGGTGCGTGGGCGTGTAGCGTCTGCGTCAGCTGTCGTGGTTCGGAATTCCCTGCCCACGCCTTTGGTGTGGGCGTTTTGCTGTGCTGTGCCGCAGGGACCAGGACGATCACCTCCGTCTGCCACATGGAGTGGGAGGCGTTCATTGACTGGAAGGCATGGGCATGGCAACGGGAACTGTGAAGTGGTTCAACGCGGAGAAGGGCTTCGGCTTCATCGCCCAGGACGGCGGCGGCCCGGATGTCTTCGCGCACTACTCCGCGATCAACTCCACCGGCTTTCGTGAGCTCCAGGAGGGCCAGGCCGTGACGTTCGACGTCACCCAGGGCCAGAAGGGCCCGCAGGCCGAGAACATCAACCTGGTCTGACCTCGCAGACCTGGCCGAGAGGTTGCGCACGCCGCGTCAGGCGGCCGGCGCCCGTGCAGGCCCTGCCTGCTGTCGCGCCGGGCCGGTGCAGGATCAGGGGGCCGCGCAGCAATGGCTGCGCGGCCCCCTGATCTGTGGAAGCCCGGGGCCGCTGCCACTTCGGCTTGAACCTTCCTGACCTCAGTCGCTGCAAGCGTCGTCGCCACGGGAGCCGCATGTCTGGCGCGGCTACGGTGCAGCTCGGAGGAGCCGACGTTCAGACGCTCGTCCAGGCGTCGAGGAAGGCTTTCCGTCCAGGCGGATCGTCCGACCTGCGGTCTGCGTGCAGGACGCGCCAGGCGGTGAGCTCGAGATCTCGGAGCCACAGTTCTCCGATGACCTGTGTCTTGAGGTCGGGCAGATGGTCGGACTCGACGAGGGCCTGACCGATCACCTCCCCGGCCGCGAAGCGCTGGGGCGGGGTCATCTCATCGACGGCCGAGAGGATCTGCCGGGCCAGGGCAGTTCCCTCTCCTGCCAGCGAACGCAGCACCGCATCCTTGATGTTGACCGGCAGCAGGTACGCGGTGCCCGAAGACCTCCACAGGTCCGACCAGAAGTGCTCTCCTGCAGCGGTGGGGGCAGGCAGCGCGGCCAGCAGCCCGAGGAGATGGCCGGTGGCCGCATAGCCATCGGAGTGGGCGGCTGCGACCACTGCGACGCCGGCGACGCCCTCCACATCGAGCTGGCCCGCCTCGAGATGCGGAGCCAGGTCCAGTTGGTGTTCCAACTGGTCCGCGAGCGCGGTGGATACGTAGGGGCGGACCTCAGGAAGCATCGGCGATCCTTGCGCGTAGGCGAGCGGAGATGCCCGTTCGTAAGCACTGATCGTTCCCAGGACCAGCCGTTCTACTCGGCTTCGGCAGGCCCAATTGGCGGTAGGCCAGCGGGGCCGGAGTTCCCACGGTGGCGAACCGGCTCAGATCCGGCGACGTGGCTCTGTTCTGGACCGACCTCCCGTCATGTGTCCGGGTGAGGTTTCCTAGCATGACCGCATGGTTGCCAGTGACACCCAGGAGCCCGGGGCAGGACGAGAAGCTGTGTCCCGCGACGCCGCTGAAGTCGAATGTGGTCACGTCGTGTCAGCGCGTGGAGGGCGCCGGGCAGACGGGCTACCCGACGAATCACCAGGCGGCCAGGCGGGGAAGGGCGCTCACTCGGTTACTGCTCTGGTGGAGCAGGTGGCCGACCTGGCCGAACCGATCAAGCCGAGGTTGCGCGGCTGGCTCCATGCTGGAATGGTCCCCGCCGCACTGATCGCGGGCGTCGCACTCATCTGCCTGGCCGGTACTCAGCAGGCGGTCCTGGCCTGCGCCGTGTACTCGGTCACCGCCTGGCTGCTGTTCGCGACGAGCGCCATCTACCACCGTGGCACCTGGGGACCGCTCGGTGAGGCGCTTCTGCGACGCCTGGACCACGCCAACATCTTCCTGATCATCGCCGGCACCTGCACCCCCCTGGCCGTGCTCCTCCTCCGGCCGGACCAGCGGTCCGTGCTGCTGTGGATCGTCTGGACGGGAGCGTTGGCCGGCATCGCGTTCCGGGTCCTGTGGGTCGGAGCTCCGCGCTGGCTGTACACCCCGTGCTACCTGGCCCTGGGCTGGGCGCCGGTAAGCTACCTTCCCGACTTCCTGCACACCGGCGGAGCAGCAGTAGTCATCCTGATCATTGTCGGCGGTCTCCTGTACAGCGCGGGCGCGGTCGTCTACGCCCTGCAGCGGCCCGACCCCTCACCCCGCTGGTTCGGCTATCACGAGGTCTTCCATGCCCTGACCGTGGCAGCGTTCACCGCGCACTACGCCGCCATCTCCCTCGCCACCTACTGACCGCGACAGGTTCGGGCTCGCGCCGCTCGTCACACACGTTGCCGCGTGTTGCTCCGCGACGGGCGGCGCGGTCCCTGGGCATCCCCTCTGCTTGAAATCCGCCGCAGCCCTGTCTGCAAGTCGGCTGTTTTCCGGGATGCGGCGCTTGGTGGGGCAGGGTAGGGACAGAGGAGCGAGAGAAGGCGAGTCAGCGGTCTTCAGCTGACCTGCGATGGTAGGCGCCCCGTGTTCGAGGCGGAAGACATGAGGGAATGGCGGGACCACGACGTGCTCGACCATCAGCGGCAACACACACGTTCAGGGAATCCGAGCACGCCGTGATCGATACCGGAGGGGACCCTGACAGCTGCCCCGAGAAGCTCTCAGTCCTCGTTCTTGTACATGCTGCTCCGCCCCGCATGCCAATCTTCGGCGCCGTCGACTTCAGCCAGGCCGCATGCTTACTCGGGTACCGCGTCACCGTCTGCGACGCCCGACCCGTCTTCGCGACCGTCGCCCGCTTCCAGTACGCCGACGGAGTCGTCGTGGCGGGTTCCGCAGCACCCTCTTCGTGCGCGGTGAAGGTAACCGGCGACGAGATCACCACCCTGGACATCAATCCTGCCGAGCAAGACGTCGGTGATGCGGCGGCCTTCCTCCGGACACCACCGAGTCCCCCTGGGCGGAACCGACGCTCGGACGCCGCAGTGGGCATGGCGTCCTCCTCCGGCGCTGCATGGACAGGCGGCCATGTGCATGACTGTGGGTGTGCGGTCTCGACGGGGAGCTTCCGGGGGGTGCTCGCTCGTCCGACGAGTCTGCTTGTTTGTTCACAGGCGGATGACGACCAGCGCGACGAGCGCATGCGAAAGTCGATTGGGTCGATTCCGATCGGTGCCGTACAGTTCACCGTACCGACGCGGGGTGGAGCAGCTCGGTAGCTCGCTGGGCTCATAACCCAGAGGTCGCAGGTTCAAATCCTGTCCCCGCTACTCAAACGTGAAGGCCCGGCATCCACCGGGCCTTCACTGTGTGTGTGCCGGTTCGGACCTGGCTCTCGGCGAACAGGGCACCGCGGTCGCAGAAGGCGTCAACGCACTGGGCTGCACCGGGGCCGTACGCCGCCTCAGCCACCGTGAACCAGCCAGGAAACCAGCGGTGCCCATGTCCCTCCCGTCTGTCCATGGTCGGCGGGGTCTGATCCATCGGAGAACAGTAGGTGGGTGCTGTCCTGCGGCGGAGTCTGACTCCTGAGATGCCGCGACCACCGGCCGGTGTTGCGCTGGGCGCCGGTGGAGCCGCAGCCGGTCAGCACCACCTCCTTGCGTGACGTCTCCCTGCCAATACGGGTCAGGAGCGGACGAGAGTCAACGCTTTGTCAGCCCGCTCAGTCAGATTGAGCATCGGTTCGGCCGAAGTCATCCGGCAGTGATCGAGTCATACAGCTGTACCGGGATCGATGGGACGGTTGTGCAGTGCCGTCCCGGGCGGGGGTCTGACTCGTGAGATCTATGACCGAAGTGTCCAGTCACGGACCTGTCGACTGCCGTTGCGGGACGCTGCCTGCCACCGAGCCACAGGGCGTGTCCCGATAGGGGTCTTGCCGAGTTCAGGCGCCATCACGGTTCAGACCGCCCGAGCAGGCCGGTGCCATCCACCCAGCACGTCACCACGCCGGAGTCGAACCACCATGACGACCAGACAGCGCAGCACCTCCTCGAGCACGGATCCGCCCGTTCGGCGCGAGGTCGTCCTGGGCGTGGACACGCACGGCGAGGTGCATGTTGCTGCCGTGATCTCCCCGCTCGGGAAGATCCTGGGAACGGAGTCCTTTCCCGCGACGGCGGCCGGCTATCGGCAGCTGCTCGTGTGGGCCCGCAAGCTGGGTACGGTGCGCCGTGCCGGTGTGGAGGGCACCGGCACCTTCGGCGCGGGCCTCTCCCGCTACCTGCTGGCTCAGCACGTCGAGGTGTACGAGGTGAACCGGCCTGACCGCTCAGCCCGCCGGCTGCTGGGGAAGTCGGACCCGCTCGACGCGCAGGCCGCCGCGCGAG
The DNA here is from genome assembly GCF_055639175.1 of Streptomyces sp. NPDC107546. Taxonomy (NCBI): domain Bacteria; kingdom Bacillati; phylum Actinomycetota; class Actinomycetes; order Kitasatosporales; family Streptomycetaceae; genus Streptomyces; species Streptomyces sp. NPDC107546. The sequence continues at coordinate 539,228 of NZ_JBVKBA010000001.1, forward strand.
CCGTGCTCAGTGGCCGCGCCCGGGCTCGGGCCAAGTCCGGCGACGGTCCGGTGCACAGTGCCCGGTTGTTCAAGCTCGCCAAGGACTCTGCAGTCAAGGCCCGTACCCAGGCGATCAACCAGCTCAAAGCCGTCCTGGTCATCGCCGACCCCGCACTTCGGGAACAGCTGTCCAGCCTGGGCAACCTTGAGCTGTTCCGCACCTGCGCACGCCTCGGCGGTGGGGGAGACGAGGACGCGGTGACCCAGGCCACCCACTTGACGTTGCGCATGCTCGCCGAGCGCATTGAGCAGCTCAGCGGACAGATCAACGAGCTGAACCAACGCCTGACCCGGCTCGTCGAACGTCACGCCCCACAGCTGCTCGTACCGGTGGGCATCGGCCCGGACAGCGCCGTCACTCTCCTGATCACCATGGGGGACAATCCCGAGCGACTGAACACTGAGGCGTCCTTTGCTGCCCTTTGCGGAGTCAGCCCCATCGAGTACTCCTCTGGCCGGCGGCGCACGCGCCGGCTCAACTACGGCGGCGACCGCCAGGCGAACGCGGCCCTCCACCGCATCGTGTTCACCCGCCTGCGCCACGACCCTCGCACCCGGGCGTACTTCGAACGCCGCACCCAGGAGGGCAAGACCCGACGCGAGATCATCCGATGCCTCAAGCGATACGCAGCCCGCGAGGTCTTCAACCTGGTCAGACCGGTTTCCCGCGCCCCCGCGTTATAGGGGCGTCCGTGAGACGTGAGAGGGTCTGGGGCGTGAGTGAGACACCCCCGAACACCCTGCAATACCGCTTTGACGGGCCAGAAGACGCTCCGGTCCTGATCCTGGGTCCCTCACTGGGCACCACCTGGCACATGTGGGACCGGCAGGTTCCGGAGCTCGCCCAGCAGTGGCGCGTCTTCCGCTTCGACCTGCCCGGTCACGGCGGCGCACCCGCCCACCCGGCGGGTGCCGTCGCCGACCTCACCGCCCGCCTGCTCGCCACCCTCGACGCGCTCGGTGTGCAGCGCTTCGGCTACGCGGGCTGCGCCCTCGGCGGCGCCGTGGGCATCGAACTGGCCCTGCGCCACCCCGAGCGCCTCGCCTCGCTCGCGCTGATCGCCGCCTCGCCCCGCTTCGGCACGGCGGACGAGTTCCGCCAGCGCGGTGTGATCGTCCGGACGAACGGACTGGACCCGATCGCCCGCACGTCCCCGGAGCGCTGGTTCACCGGAGGGTTCGCCGCCGCACAGCCCGCGATCACCGAGTGGGCCGTGCAGATGGTCCGCACCACCGACCCCGGTTGCTACATCGCGGCCTGCGAGGCGCTCGCCGCCTTCGACGTACGGGCCGAGCTGGGCCGTATCGGCGTGCCCACCCTGGTCCTCGTCGGCTCCGAGGACCAGGTCACCGGACCCGCCGAGGCACGCACCCTGGTCGCCGGAATCCCGGACGCCCGGCTCGCGGTCGTCCCCGGCGCCTCCCACCTGGTGCCCGTGGAACAGCCCGCGGCGGTCACCGACCTGCTCGTCCACCACTTCGCGACCGCGTGGCAGCCCGCCTTCGACGCGACCACCGGTCAGATGGCGGCGATCGCGGCGCCCCCGGCGAAGCCGGTGCCGGTCGCGCCGCCGCCGGTGGCCCCCGTGGCCGAGATCGCCCCGGCCGCGGCCCCGCCACAGCCCTCGGCCCCGCCCGATCCGTACGACACCGGGATCAAGATCCGCCGCGAGGTGCTCGGCGACGCGCACGTCGACCGGGTCCTGGCCTCCGCGGACGACTTCTCCGGCGACTTCCAGGAGTTCCTCACCCGCTACGCGTGGGGCGAGATCTGGAACCGGCCCGGCCTCGACCGGCGCACCCGCAGCTGTGTCACCCTCAGCGCGCTGGTCGCGGCCGGCCATCTGGACGAGCTCGCCGCCCACACCCGGGCGGCCCTGCGCAACGGCCTGACCCCCGCCGAGATCGGGGAGGTGCTGCTCCAGACCGCGGTCTACTGCGGCGTACCGGCCGCGAACCGTGCGTTCAAGGTGGCGCAGCAGGTCATCCGGGAGGAGACCACCCCGCAGGAGTGATCGCCAGCCGGGTACCAGGAACACCATGCCCGGCAGGCCCACGTCCCCCGGGGCGAGGGCAGGATGGACCCATGAAGCTCACGAAGAAGTCGCACGCCTGCATCCGGCTCGAGAAGGACGGGCGGACGCTCGTCATCGACCCCGGCACGTTCAGCGAGGAGGACGCCGCGGTCGGCGCGGACGCCATCCTGGTCACGCACGAGCACCTCGACCACTTCAACGAGGACCGGCTGCGGGCCGGCATGGAGGCCAACCCGGGCGCCGAGATCTGGACCCTGAAGTCGGTCGCCGAGCAGATCTCGGCGGCCTTCCCGGGCCGCGTGCACACCGTCGGCCACGGTGACACCTTCACCGCCGCGGGCTTCGACGTCCAGGTGCACGGCGAACTGCACGCCGTGATCCACCCGGACATCCCGCGCATCACGAACGTCGGCTATCTGATCGACGGCGGCAAGGTCTTCCACCCCGGCGACGCCCTCACCGTCCCCGACCACCCCGTCGAGACGCTGATGCTCCCGGTGATGGCGCCCTGGAACAAGATCGCCGAGGTGATCGAGTACGTCCGGGAGGTCAAGCCGCAGCGCGCGTACGACATCCACGACGCCCTCCTGACCGACCTGGCCCGCCCGATCTACGACCACCAGATCGGCGCCCTGGGCGGAGCCGAGCACCTGCGGCTGACGCCGGGCGGATCGGCGGATCTCTGAGGCGGGCGCAAGCCTCGGGAGACAGGGCGGGGGCCGGTTGTCGTACCCGCCGGGTAGGTTGTGAGGCATGCGCATCGCGACCTGGAACGTGAACTCGATCACCGCCCGCCTCCCGAGGCTCCTGGCCTGGCTGGAGAGCAGCGGCACGGACGTGCTCTGCCTCCAGGAAGCCAAGATCGCCGAGGACCAGTTCCCGTACGACCAGCTGCGCGAGCTGGGCTACGAGGCGGCGGTCCACGCGGACGGCCGGTGGAACGGCGTCGCGGTGCTGTCCCGCGTCGGCCTGGAGGACGTGGTCAAGGGCCTGCCCGGCGACCCGGGCTACGACGGCGTGGAGGAGCCCCGCGCCGTCTCCGCGACCTGCGGCCCGGTCCGCGTCTGGTCGGTGTACGTGCCGAACGGCCGCGAGGTGGACCACCCGCACTACGCGTACAAGCTGCAGTGGTTCGAGGCGCTGAAGGCGGCCGTCGCGGGCGACGCCGCGGGCAGCCGCCCGTTCGCGGTGCTGGGCGACTACAACGTGGCGCCGACGGACGACGACGTCTACGACGTCACGGCCTTCGAGGGCTCGACCCATGTCACCCCGGCCGAGCGTGCCGCCCTGGCCTCCCTGCGTGAGGCGGGCCTGGAGGACGTGGTGCCGCGCCCGCTGAAGTACGAGCACCCGTTCACGTACTGGGACTACCGCCAGCTCTGCTTCCCCAAGAACCGCGGTATGCGCATCGACCTGGTGTACGGCAACAAGCCGTTCGCGAAGGCGGTCAAGGACGCCTATGTGGACCGAGAGGAGCGCAAGGGCAAGGGCGCCTCGGACCATGCGCCGGTGGTGGTGGACCTGGAGCCGTAGCCGCCGGGGCGTGACGGCGGCCTCTGCGCGCCTGTGGTGTCTCGCAGCGCGTCGGTGTCACGCTGGGCGTATGAACATCTCCTTCCTGGGCAACTGGCGCAAGAAACGCGGTCCCGCCTTGGGTGTCGCGGTGTTCTCCGACGGTGGCGCCGACACGGACGCTGTCACCGGACTCCTGTCCGAATGCGAGCTGTTGCGTTCCCACGCCGAACAGGCGGGCGTCGAACTCGACGACTCCACCGCCTCGTTGGAGGCGCTGGACCAGCTCCTGCCGCGCTGGCGCGACGACGAGGAGACCCTGCCCTGGCTCGGGAACGACGCGGGCCTCTACCTGGGCACGGTCATCGTGCGCACGGTCCCCGGCGCCGCGTGGGAGATCTGGCCGAACGGCCACCCCGTGGTCCGGCTGGCCTCCGGCCGCGAGATCGACGTGGTCACCGACGGCCACACCTGGGCCTCCACGGGCGCCCCCGAGCTGTCCCAGGTGTATGCCGAGGCGGCGGAGCTCTAGTGACCTGAGACGTCGGCGGCCACCTGGGCGCGCACCGTGGCCAGCAGCGTCCGTGGCGCGGGCTCGGCCTGGAGGGCCGGAAGGAGCAGCAGCCACAGGTCGGTCAGGCGGTCCTCGATCAGCAGGCGGTCGTCGAGGGCGTCGGAGAGGGTGTGCAGCCCGAAGAACGCGGCGACCAGGGTGGGGGCGTCGCGGTTGGGATCCGCCCCGCGCGCGAGGTCTCCGTCGGCGCGTGCCTGGGTGAGCATTCGCTCGACCGTGGCGATCCAGTCCACGAAGGGCGGAGGCATTTCGACGTCGATGGACTTCCGCTCGGCCCACAGCCGGGCGCCCGCGCGGACGAGGACGTCGTCCCGGAATGCCCGGGCGACGGCGAAGCTGAGGCCGACGAGCTTCTCCAGGGCCGGCTTCGCGGCGGCCTCATGGCGCGCGATCATGGCCGGCCAGGTCGCGAAATGTGCCTTCACCACGGCAAGGGCGAGCTGTTCCTTGTTGGTGTAGTGGAAGTAGATGGCTCCGCTGGTGCGGCCGGACCGTTCACTGATGTCACTGATACTGGTGGCCACGTACCCACGTTCGAAGAACAGGTGAGCCGCGGCCAGTAATACGGCTTTGCGGGTTTCTTCCGCCCGATCCTGCACGCGTTGCCCCTTGTCCGTCGATGGGTCGCGAGGAGGAATGTAGCCGTCCCGCGGGAAGGTCAGGAGGGTCGCGCATGCGAAAGCAGCAATAGTCTTATTAGCTTTTTTCATGGATTCCCGCTTCTGTTGTTCGTCCTTGAGCTGGTCCAGGACCGTCGAACGCGAGGTGGTGCACCGGATCTCGGTGGCCGAGGTGCTGCTGACGGACGTCCGCTCGTGCGGGCCGCTCACCTTCTGCGCCGCCGCCGCGTGGACACGCTCGCACCCCACGTTCCCCCGCGGTCGTGACGACCGGCACAGTCCCTGGATGCTCGTCGAGACCCTGCGCCAGCTCGGCATCTGCGTTCCGCTGCGCCACTTCGGCGTGCCGGCCACGGCGCACTTCCTGATCGATGACGTCGCCTTCCGGCTCGACACGAGCGCGGAACCCACGGCACCGCACGGCGCCAGCGAGGTCACCTGCCGGGTGTCGGTCGGTGACCTCCGCGCCGACCGGAACGGAAAAGGGGTGCACGCGCTGCGGATGCGGGCCGAATTCCTGGCCGGAGGCCGCACGTTCGCACACGCGGCGGGCGGGGCACGGATTCTCGACGCCCGGCGGTACGCGGAAATCCGCTCCGGGCCCGCTGCGGCGGCCCTGGCTCCGGCGCCGGGCCGACGCCCCCGGCCGCAACCGGCCGTTCTGGGGGTCGAGTCGAGCGCCGACGTCCTCATCTCCCGTCAGCAGGACGACATCCTGGTGGACCCGGCCGATCCACGTCACCCCTACTACTTCGACCACGGCACCGACCATGTGCCCGGGATGGCCCTGCTGGAGGCGGCGCGACAGGCGATCGCCCTGCGCAGCGGAGGAATTCTGCCGCGGCCGGTTTCCGGCCGTATGACGGCCCTGAAGTTCACCGAACACGCACCGTCCGCGGTCATCCACTGCTTCCCGCGCGGCCGCACCGGCTTCTTCTGCATTCGGCAGGGCGGCGAGCGTACGGCCGAGGGTGTGCTGCGTTATCGATGAGGCGTCACCCACACGTGGGTATTGCGGTGGCAAATCTTCACGACTGCTCCAAAAGAGCGTAGCGTTCATTATGTTTCTGGTTCCGGATGCGGTCAGGACCACCGCAGACCGCGATGTGTGACCCGTGCATGCGTGAACCAGTCATCTCGGCCTGCGATGTCACGCTTTCCCGACGCTTTCCCGAAGCGAAGAAAGCGCAGCAGGCGCACACCGGCATTCCCACCGGCGGATCGTGCCGCCTTCCGGCCGTTCCGTCCTGCGCCAAGAACGGCACACACATGACGACCCATCGTATTTTCGACTGGACTCCAGCGGCCGTCGTCTTCGATTGCGACGGCACACTGGTGGACTCCGAACGGCACTGGCAGCAAGCGCGGGACACGGTCCTGCGCGGCCACGGCGTCGTACCCGACGCGGAGTTCACGCACCGCAGCAAGGGCCTGCACTACACCGAGTGCGGGGCCCTCATGGCCCGCGTCGCCGGCAGACCCGACAGAGCCGAGGAGATGACCCGGCAACTCCTGGCGGCGTTCCGCGCTCTCGTCGCCGAGGATCCCGTGCCGATGCCCGGGGCGCGGGCCCTGGTGACGGCCCTGAGCCGGGCGGTACCGCTGGCCGTGGCCAGCAACTGCCCCGCAGACGTGGTGGAGTTCTCCCTCGAGTCCGTGGGACTGCGGCACCACTTCCGGCACATCGTCGTGCCGGGCGCGGGAGTACGTCCCAAACCCCACCCCGACACCTACGCCGAGGCCGCGCGGCGCCTGGGCGTGGAGTGCGGCAGGGCCCTGGCCGTCGAGGACTCGCTCAACGGGCTGAAGGCCGCCTGTGCGGCGGGCCTGCGGGCCGTCGGAGTGGGGCGGACGCCCGGCGGGGAGGCCGTGGCCCTGGCCGACCTGTGGGTGGACACGCTGGAGGACCCGGGACTGCTCGCCTGGGCGCGCGGTAGGCCCACCGCGCTGTGGGACGAGCCCGGCACCGCACGCCCCGCCCGGCCCCGTCCGACGGTCCCCAGGCAGGGCGGAGCGCCCCAATCGGGAACTAGCGCCGTGCCCCGGCGGCAGACGTGGGACGGATCCGGCTGACCTCCGATCGCGACGCCCGACCCGGGCGCGGACATGGACGGGCCCCGCCGCCACGAGCCGGGTGAACCCGGCTGCGCGGAGTGCGGGGCCCGCCGGATGCCGCCGGTCGCGGCGGCGCCCATCGACCGACCGGCACTACCAGTAGTGCCGTCGCCCGAACACCGCGTGTCCGAGAGAGCCGAGGAGCCACAGTACGGCTCCGATGACGACGAGGATGATCCCGATCGTCCAGAGAATCGCGATGTGCGCGACGAACCCGATGATGAGGAGAATGATCCCCAGGATGACCATGACGCCTCCCGACGAGGGCTGCCGCCGGGCCGTGACCCCTTGAGCTGTGCCCGATAAATCCTATTTTCGGAGTTCCCGGCGTGCCGCGGCCCCAAACCACACCCCGGGAGGTGGTGCGGTGTCACCGCTCAGACGGCCGGAGTCGCGCCGAAACGGTCGCCGACCAGGCGGGACGCCCAGCAGTAAGTCTCGGGTCCGGCTCCGGTCGGCGAGCGCGGCAGACGGCGGCAGACGCACCGGTGCACCTCGGCGAAGCGGTGGGTCCACGGTGATCGCGGGAACGAAGGGGCGGCGGCGGCCGGGCGCGGAGACCGGTCGTGGGTGAGCGGGGGCTCGGCGGTGCGTGGCCGTCCGCCCGGCGCATCCCGCCGGGTCTCGACTACGATGTGCCGTTCGTCCCCGTGGTGTTGGCGGCCGTGGGGATCCCCCCGCGGTCCGTCGACCGCGAGGGGAAGGGGAGTAGCAGCTCAGAGGGCCGGGCCCGGAAGGCGGCAGCCGAAGATCACTGCTCGCGCAGCGGAATCGACACGTAGGACGGGTCGTTCGCGGGCGAGGAGAAGGTCAGCTGTGCGCCGGACGGGTTGTGCTCGATGTACAGCGGGTCGACCGTGTCGATGACCAGCGCGAGGCGGTGCCCTGCCGGGACGTCGTAGGCCGTGGAGAACAGCTCCAGGTCGACGCCGAACGGCGTGCCGGGCGTTCGCCCGTGCCAGGTGTACGGCGCGTTGCTGACCAGCTTGCCGAGGCCGAGCGGGCCCACGTCGTACAGGTATGCGATGAGGGTTCCGCTCTCCTTGGTGGGCGTGAGTGTGGTGTGCAGCTTCGCCGTGCCGCGCACGTGCTGGGCGCTTCCGTACTTCTCCGACCGCCACACGGCGGCCCAGCGGCGCGGAAGCAGCGGGATCGACGCGACCGGCGGGAGCCGGCCCACCTGGTCGAGGATGCTGGAGAGGAAGACGATCCCGCCGTCGGCGCCGGAGTCGACGTTGGCGTGGATGGTCGTGGAGCCGGCGAGCGCGATCTTCCGGCGGGTCGCGGCGATCGACTTCCAGTCCGGGTAGCCCTCGTATCCCCCCGCGCTACGGGACTCCAACTGGACCGGCTGCTCACGGTCGATGCCGTTGTCGACGCCCTTGAGATAGTGGTCCAACCAGCGTTCGGTGTCCGTCCAGACGTCGTTGGGCAGCCCGAACAGGCCGGTCAGTTCGGCGGTCGCATGGTCGCCGGGGCGCAGTTCGAGCCGCTTGGGCACGGTCAGCTTCTGGTAGAAGTCGGCGCACTGGTTCGCCGGGAAGACCGTGTCGCCCCAGGCGTTGGCGAGCATGACGGCCGGGCGGTTCTTGTTCAGCTGGTCGACATAGGTTGCGGCGGAACGTTTCCGCCCCCAGTCGATCATCTCCTGCTCCTTCGAGAGGTTCGAGGAGTACAGGTTGTCGAAGATCTTGCGCAGTTCGGGGCTCTCCCGGCCGGTGAGGGTGGCCGCGCCGTCCAGGACGGCCGCCGCCTGCACGTGCTGGGTGCGGCCCGAGTAGATCGAGTCGATGAGATCCGCCCAGCCGCTGAGGGCGGCCACCGCCTTGATGCGCTTGTCGTGCGCGGCGGCCAGCAGGCTGATCCCGGCGCCGTACGAGACCCCGGCCATGCCGACGTGCGCCGGATCGGCAGGAGTGTGTGCGAGGGCCCAGTCGATGACCTTGGAGGCGTCCGCTATGTCCGGCGGACCGGCCACTTCTATCTGTCCGCCGGACTGCCAGAAGCCGCGCACGTTGTAGGTGAGCACCACATACCCGGTGTCCGCGAGCTTCTGGGCCTGCGTCAGGTACTCCACCTGCGGCAGGCCCCAGCTCGTGGGCAGCACGATGAGCGGGTAGCGGTGCGAGCCGTCGGCGCCGGCAGGCGTGACGACGTTCGCCTTCAGTACGGTGCCGCCGTCGCCGGAGATGTCGACGAAGCGGACGCTGCCGGCCTGGGCGGCGGGCGCGAGGCCGACGACGGTACCGGCGACCAGCGCCGCCGACACGGCTCCTGCGGCGGCTGTGCGCAGAGGGGTGCGACCGTGTCCCATGGGTCACTCCTTCACTCGTGTCAGTGCAAAGTGACCCGACGGTAACCGTGCGTCCTTACCGCAAGTAACCCGTCGGTAAGTTACGTACCGGTAAAGTTTGTTGAACCGCTAAGCGGTCGTGTCGGCGGAGGCCGGCTCGGGCATAGGGGTCCGCGCCGCCCGCGTCACGTCCGCGACCAGCTCGACCACATCCGGGCCATACGCCTGCGAATTGACCACCTTCAGCAGCAGCACGAAGGACCCGGTGCCGTACCTGCGGTGCAGCCGCTCGTGGTGACGGGCGAGATAGCGGGTCGCGGCCTGGTTGTCGACGGCCCGCTGACCGCAGAAGAGGAACACCGGGCGGGAGTCCTCCTGCCCTTCCGCGGTGAGCCGGGCCAGCAGGACGTACTCGCTCCGGCCGCGCTCCATGCGGTAGTGCTCGCCGCCGATCCTGAACGTGCCCCGCTCCGCCGCGGGTTCGGGGTCCGTGTTGACCCACACACCCGGCAGCAGCGAGGAAAGGTGGGCCGCCATCCGGCGGTTGGAGTAGGGGCCGCCGACGCAGAACTCCGTCCGCCCGCCGAAGCCCTGCTGGGTGGCGTCGTGCGCCACGACCTGGGCACGCGCGTGGCAGTCCTTGATCAGAGCGGAGAGTTCGAGCAGGGCGAACACGTCGTAACGCTTCACCGACAGCTCCGGTCCACCTGCCGCGCGGTTGACCACCAGCAGCGACTCCGAGTGATCCGGCAACCCGAAGAACGCCTGTTTGCGGCGCAGCTTGCGCCTCCACAGGTACGTACGGGCGAGCCAGCCGAGCGCGGCACTGATGCCGGCGGCTATCACCCCGAGGACGATGTTGCGCACGTCGTCGTTCATGGCCGCGCATGCTAGTCCCCCATTCGGACCGCTGGTCGAGGCGGTGCTGACGGGGCCATGGCAATGTGGTTACCCTGCGTGGACGCACGCCACTGGAGGTACGAATGCGTCGCCCTGTCGCGCGGAAACTGGCGGTTTCGGCGGTCTCGGCCGCCCTGGTGTCGGTGGGAGCGGCGGCGCCGCCGCACGCCGCCACGGGGCCGGGGAGAACGACTCCGGCGAAAGTGCCCGTGGCCGTGGGCTACGGCGGGGCCGTGGCCAGTGTCGACGCCGACGCGTCCGCCGCAGGCATCGAGGTCCTCAAGAAGGGCGGCAACGCGGTCGACGCGGCCGTCGCCACCGCCGCCGCGCTCGGCGTCACGGAGCCGTACTCCGCGGGCGTCGGCGGAGGCGGCTACTTCGTCTACTACGACGCCAGGTCCCGTACGGTGCACACCATCGACGGCCGCGAGACGGCACCGTTGAACGCCGACTCGAACCTGTTCGTGGAGAACGGCAAGCCGCTCGCCTTCGCCGACGCCGTCAGCAGCGGCCTGAGCGTCGGCACCCCCGGCACGCCCGCCACCTGGCAGAAGGCGCTGGACGAGTGGGGCACCAAGCGGCTCGGCACGGTGCTGAAGCCGGCCGAGCGGATCGCCCGCGACGGCTTCACCGTTGACGACACCTTCCGCTCCCAGACCGCCTCCAACGAGACCCGCTTCAGGTACTTCCCGGACACCGCCAAGCTCTTCCTGCCGGGCGGCCGACTCCCCGTCGTCGGCTCCACCTTCAAGAACCCCGACCTCGCCCGCACCTACGAGGAGCTGGGCCGCAAGGGCATAGGCGCGATCTACCACGGCGACCTCGGCGAGGACATCGTCGCCGCGGTCGACAAGCCCCCGGTGGACCCGGCTTCGGGCTGGAACGCCCGCCCGGGCAAGCTGTCCGAGAAGGACCTCGCGGCCTACGGCGCCAAGCTCCAGGCGCCCACGAAGACGTCCTACCGCGGCCTCGACGTCTACTCCATCGCGCCCTCGTCCTCCGGCGGCACGACCGTCGGCGAGGCGCTCAACATCCTGGAGAGGACGGACCTGTCGAAGGCGAGCGAGGTGCAGTACCTGCACCACTTCATCGAGGCCAGCCGTATCGCGTTCGCGGACCGCGGTCGCTGGGTCGGCGACCCCGCCTTCGAGGACGTGCCGACCAAGGACCTGCTGTCGCAGAGGTACGCCGACTCACGCGCGTGCCTGATCAAGGACGACGCGGTGCTCACCAGCCCCCTCGCGCCCGGAGACCCGCGCCACCCGGCGCCCTGCGCGACCGGCGGTACGGCGGCGCCGACGACGTACGAGGGCGAGAACACCACGCACCTCACGGTCGCCGACAAGTGGGGCAACGTCGTCTCCTACACCCTCACCATCGAGCAGACCGGCGGCAGCGGCATCACCGTCCCGCACCGCGGCTTCCTGCTCAACAACGAGCTCACGGACTTCTCCTTCGCCCCCGCCAACCCGGCCGTGCACGACCCCAACCTGCCGGGCCCGGGCAAGCGTCCGCGCTCCTCGATCTCCCCGACGATCGTGCTCGACAAGCAGGGCCGCCCGGTCGTCGCGCTCGGTTCGCCCGGCGGCGCGACCATCATCACGACCGTGCTGCAGACCCTCACCGAGTTCCTGGACCGGCGCCTGCCGCTGGTCGACGCGATCTCCGCACCGCGCGCCAGCCAGCGCAACGCGGCGAGGACGGAACTCGAACCCGCCCTCTACAACAGCTCTCTGCGCGACCGGTTGGAGGCCATCGGGCACTCCTTCACGCTGAACCCCGAGATCGGCGCTGCGACGGGCGTGCAGCGCCTGCCCGGGGGCAAGTGGCTGGCCGCCGCCGAGAAGGTGCGACGCGGTGGCGGTTCGGCGATGGTGGTGACCCCGGCGCCCTGACGGCCGCCGGGAGGTTCACCCTCACCAGGGTGCGGCCCCGCCTTCCGGGGCGCGGGTCGCACCGCCGCCCGGCTCCCCGTCGGCGGAAGCCCGCGCCGAGGCCTGCGGCCCCGGGTGGAACGCGAGTCGGTCGTCCTCCACGTCGACCTCGACCCGGCTGCCGCGTTCGATCCGGCCGTCCAGGAGCAGACGGGAGAGCCGGTTGTCCAGCTCCCGCTGGATCGTGCGGCGCAGCGGGCGAGCGCCGTACTCCGGCTCGTAGCCGCGCTGCGCCAGCCACTGCACGGCCCGCTCGCTGAACGTCACGTCGATGTCCTGCGCCTGCAGCCGGCGCCGGGTCTTGTCGAGCAGCAGGTCGGTGATCTGCCGCAGTTGGTCGGCCGTCAGCTGGCGGAAGACGACGATCTCGTCGATACGGTTGAGGAACTCCGGCCGGAAGTGCTCGCGCAGCGGACGCAGGATCCGCTCCCGCCGCGCGTCCTCGTCCGCGGCGGTACCGCCCGCACCGAATCCGATGCCCGCGCCGCGCCGGGTGATCGCCTCCGAGCCCAGATTGCTCGTCATCACGATGACCGTGTTGGTGAAGTCCACCGTCCGGCCCTGGGAGTCGGTCAGCCGCCCGTCGTCGAGGACCTGCAGCAGGATGTTGAAGACGTCCGGGTGCGCCTTCTCCACCTCGTCGAGCAGCAGCAGCGAGTACGGGTGCCGCCGTACGACCTCGGTGAGCTGCCCGGCCTCCTCGTGACCCACGTACCCGGGCGGGGCGCCCACCAGCCGGCTGACGGTGTGCCGCTCCTGGTACTCGCTCATGTCGAGCCGGACCATGCGCTCCTCGCTGCCGAACAGCGCCTCCGCGAGCGCCCGCGCCAGCTCCGTCTTGCCGACGCCGGTCGGGCCGAGGAACAGGAAGCTGCCGATCGGCCGGTCGGGGCTGGCGAGGCCGGCCCGTGAGCGCAGCACCGCGTCGGCGACCACGGCGACCGCCTCGTCCTGTCCGACGACCCGCTGGTGCAGGTGCTCCTCGAGGCCGAGCAGCCGTTCCTTCTCCTCCTGGGTGAGCCGGCTCACCGGGACGCCGGTCTGCCGCGACACCACCTCGGCGATGGCCTCCGTGGTGACCTCCAGGTGCTGCCCCTCGTCGGCCTCGGACTCGCCGCTCGCCTCCTCGATCCGCTGCTTCAGCTCCACGATGCGGTCACGCAGCCGCGTGGCCTGCTCGTACTGTTCGTCGGCCACCGCCTGGTCCTTGTCCCGGGTCAGCCGCTCGACCTCCCGCTCCAGGGCCCGTACGTCCGTGCCCTTGGTCTTGGCGCGCAGCCGCACCCGGGCGCCCGCCTGGTCGATCAGGTCGATCGCCTTGTCCGGCAGATGCCGGTCGGTGAGATAGCGGTCGGACAGCTCCACGGCGGCCACCAGCGCCTCGTCGGTGTAGCGGACCTGGTGGTGGGCCTCGTAGCGGTCGCGCAGCCCGCGCAGGATCTCGATGGCGTCCTGGACGGACGGCTCGGGCACCAGGATCGGCTGGAACCGGCGCGCCAGCGCCGCGTCCTTCTCGATCCGTCGGTACTCCTCCAGCGTGGTGGCGCCCACCACGTGCAGCTCCCCGCGGGCCAGGGCGGGCTTGAGGATGTTGCCCGCGTCCATGGAGCCGCCCTCCGCGCCGCCGCCACCGGCGCCGACCACGGTGTGCAGCTCGTCGATGAAGACGATCAGCTCGTCCGAGTGCGCGCGGATCTCGCCGACGATGTTGTTCAGCCGCTCCTCGAAGTCGCCCCGGTAGCGGGTGCCGGCCACCACGCCCGTCAGGTCCAGCGAGACGACCCGGCGGCTGAGCAGCACGTCGGGCACGTCGCCGTCGGCGATGCGCTGCGCGAGCCCCTCGACGATGGCGGTCTTGCCGACGCCCGCGTCACCGATGAGCACCGGGTTGTTCTTGCCGCGGCGGGAGAGCACCTCGATGGTCTGCTCGATCTCCTCCTCCCGCCCGATCACCGGGTCGATACGGCCCTGCCCCGCGAGGTCGGTGAGATCGCGACCGTACTTGTCCAGAGTGGGGGTCGAGGTGGGGCGCGGCCGTTCGGGACGCTGCGCCACGTGGTCCCCGGCCTCCGGGGGCAGGGGAGAGGGGGTGAAGCGGTGCGAGTGGAGGATGTGCCCGGCGGCCGAGTCGGGGTTCGCGGCGAGCGCGCTGAGCACGTGCTCGGGGCCGATGTAGCCGGTGCCGCTGGCCCGGGCCAGTTCGTGCGCGTCCAGCAGGGCGCGCTTGACGGCGGGCGTCAGGGAGAGCGAGGTGGGCGGCGGCGCGTCGCCCGAACTCTGCTGGGCCGGGCCGGAGCGTTCGTCGATCTCCGAGGCCAGCGAGTCGGGGTCCGCCCCGGCGCGGCTGAGCAGACTCCGGGTCGGTTCGGTGGCGAGCGCGGCGCGCAGCAGATGCTGGGTGTCCAGATCGCGACTGCCGTGCTCGGCGGCGTAGCGCGCGGCGCCGGCGACCAGTTGCCGGGCCGGCTCGCTCAGGAGCCGCCCCAGGTCGATCTGCCGGGGACCGGGACGCTGTCCACCGAAGATACGTGCGAAGAACTCTGCGAAGGGGTCCGAGCCGTAGCCCTGCGGACCCGTGAATCCGCTGGTCATGGCCTTCCGTTCCGCTGATGTACATGCCGGTCCGTCGCGGGTGCCCGGGGTTGTCCGAGTTACACCTGCGGTGCGTGCGTTTGCACCGGTGGTGCGTGCGCGCACCTGCGTTACGTGTGTTTTCGCCTGTGGTGCGTGCACGTGCGGTGCGTGCCCTGACGCTTAGAACACCATCGCACGATCGTTGTTCAGGGGCATGTGCAACATGGCGGACGCCCTCGGGCGGGCGGGTGGCCGACCCTCGAGTGCGGCGCCGGCGCGGCGGGGCGCGCACAGGGTGCGAAATTCCCCGCGGAGCGCACTGAGTCAGCTCTGAAAACCGCCTGTAGCCCTTCCGTAACACGACTGGTGTTTTCTACCGGACCGGAGTACTCCACTCGGGCGGGAGCTGTGCGATGGCGGTGGATCAACTCCCGGTAGGGGTACGGGAGTTCGCGAGCTACCTGAACGGGCTGCTGGCGCGGCTCGACCAGGGCGGCGGCTGGTGCGGGGTCTTCTGGCAGCGCGACCCCGACGGCATGCGGGCCTGCCTGGAGGGCCGGGAGGTGCCGCCCTGGGATGTGGTGGAGGCGCTGCTGCAGGACCTCGCCGCCGCATACGGGCCCGCCGTCGCCGCGCCGGAGGCCGAGCGGGCGCGGGCGCTGCACGGTGCCTCACTCGTCGCGTACGACGCCCGGCCGGGGGCCCGGGAGGCGCTCGGGGACCGGCTCGACGTGATGTTGCGGGAGAAGCGCTTCGCGGCGGAGCGCAGGGCGGACCTCGCGCGCAGGCTGGAGTCGGCCGCCACCCGCGAGGAGGCCGCGTCGCTCCGGCTCGACCTGGCCTGGGCCCGGGACGACCACGACCGCGCCACGGCCCGCTGCGCGGAGCTGCGTCGCCGTATGGAGACCCTCGATCACCGCGCCCTGCCCGCACAGGGCGAGCGGCCTTCCGGGGCGGCCCGGGCGGGGGAGGTCTTCCGCCTGCGGGAAGAGGCCACGGAAGCTCGCGCGCCCGGGGAGACGGCCGGCAGGGGAACAGCGGCGCCGTCGGGCGGCCGTGCGGAGAGCCGGTCGGCGGAGGCCGCCCGGGCGCGCCGCGAGGGGTGGCCGCAGGGCCCGGACGCGCCGTCCGAACGGCCTCACGGCGGCCACCCGAACGCGCCGTCCGAACGGCCTCACGGCGGCCACCCGAACGCGCCGTCCGAACGGCCTCACGGCGGCTCGGAGCCCGCGGACACGCAACCGGCCGACGACGCTTCCTTCTGGCACCGTACCCGGGCCGAAGACACCCCCGGACCCGGTTCCGAGGGACCGTCCGGCCCGTCCCGGGAATCCGTGAGCCGCGAGTCCGGCCCCACTCCCACCGCAGTGGACGCTCCCGCCAAGCAGCGCTCCAAACGCCGCCCCCGCGGCAGTGCCCGTTTCGCCGGGGTGATGGACGTGCAGGAGCCGCCCACGGGCGCCGTTCCGCCCGTGGCCGCACCCGCGCCGGGGCGTCGGGGCCCCCGTGGCGCCCGGTTCGCCGGGGCAGTGGGTGCCGTCGGTGCCGAGACACCCGAGGGCCCTCAGCCGCGTACCCGGCCCGTCGACGAGGCCGACCGGCAGCTCACCGTCGACACCGTCGCCGCGCTCCTCCGGCTGCGCGCCGAGGGCCGCAGCGGTGAGGCGCACGCGCTGCTCGTCGAGGCCGCCCACTGGCCCGCCGACCGCTACCCCCTGCTGGCCGCCGAACTGCACCGCGCGGGCCTCGGCACCGACTGGGCCACCCTCTTGTGGGAGGCCGCCTCGCTGCCCGCCGACCGCCTCGTCGCCGCCGCGGACGCCCTCACCGCGGCCGGTCGCGGCACCGACGGCGAGGAGATGCTGCGGCAGGGCGTCGCACGGCCCGCGAAGGAGATCGGCGAGGCCGTCCTCGGACTCCACGCCGACGGCCGACACCGCGAGGCCGGCGCCCTCCTCGACGCGTATGTACGCGTCCGTACGCCTCAGGAGGCCGCCCGCAGTGTCGCCGCCGGCCCGCAGCTGCTCGTACCGTTGCTCCTGGAGGCCGCACGGGGCGTCTCCGCCGAACGTCACTGGGACCTCGTCCACGCTCTGAGGGTCGCCGGATTCACCGCCTGACCGGCCCGGCCTTCGTGCGAGCGCTCACCCGCAGGAGTGCGAAACGCGATCGACTCAGCGGGTTGACGACGATGGTCTTGGCAAGGCCGCTGCGGAGGCTTACGTTCGACCCTCTACAGCCCGGCTCTACGGGCGTAGAGGCTCTGACGTCCCTCGGGGACCATCAGGCAAAGGAGCGGCACCATGGCCCACGTCGTACGCGCCGCACTGGTCCAGGCGACCTGGACCGGTGACACCGCATCCATGATCACCAAGCATGTGGAGCACGCCCGTGAGGCGGCCCGGCAGGGCGCGAAGGTCATCGGCTTCCAGGAAGTCTTCAACGCCCCCTACTTCTGCCAGGTCCAGGAGCCCGAGCACTACCGCTGGGCCGAGCCGGTGCCGGACGGGCCGACGGTGCGCCGTATGCGGGACCTCGCCCGCGAGACCGGCATGGTGATCGTCGTCCCCGTCTTCGAAGTCGAGCAGTCCGGCTTCTACTACAACACCGCCGCCGTGATCGACGCCGACGGCACCTACCTCGGCAAGTACCGCAAGCACCACATCCCCCAGGTCAAGGGCTTCTGGGAGAAGTACTACTTCAAACCCGGCAACCTGGGCTGGCCCGTCTTCGACACCGCGGTCGGCAAGGTCGGCGTGTACATCTGCTACGACCGCCACTTCCCGGAGGGCTGGCGGCAGCTCGGCCTGAACGGCGCCCAGCTCGTCTACAACCCCTCCGCCACCCACCGCGGCCTGTCCTCCCACCTCTGGCAGCTCGAACAGCCGGCGGCGGCCGTCGCCAACGAGTACTTCGTCGCCGCGATCAACCGCGTGGGCCGTGAGGAGTACGGCGACAACGACTTCTACGGGACGAGCTACTTCGTCGACCCCCGTGGGCAGTTTGTGGGCGAGGTCGCCAGCGACAAGGAGGAGGAGCTCGTCGTGCGGGACCTCGACTTCGACCTCATCGAAGAAGTGCGGCAGCAGTGGGCGTTCTACCGCGACCGCCGCCCCGACGCGTACGAAGGACTGGTGAAGCCGTGAGTGACCTGTACGACCGCCACAAGGCCGTCCTGCCCGACTGGCTGGCCCTCTACTACAAGGACCCCCTGGAGATCACCCACGGCGAGGGCCGGCACGTCTGGGACGCCGACGGGAAGAGGTACCTGGACTTCTTCGGCGGCATCCTGACCACGATGACCGCGCACGCGCTGCCCGAGGTGACCAAGGCGGTCAGCGAGCAGGCCGGGCGGATCATCCACTCGTCCACGCTCTACCTCAACCGGCCGATGGTCGAACTCGCCGAGCGCATCGCCCAGCTGAGCGGCATCCCGGACGCCCGCGTCTTCTTCACCACGTCCGGCACCGAGGCCAACGACACCGCGCTGCTGCTCGCGACGACGTACCGGCGCAGCAACCAGATCCTCGCGATGCGCAACAGCTACCACGGCCGCTCGTTCAGCGCGATCGGCATCACCGGCAACCGCGGCTGGTCCCCGACCTCCCTGTCCCCGCTGCAGACGCTGTACGTCCACGGCGGGGTCCGCACCCGAGGCCCGTTCGCCCACCTGAGCGACGCCGACTTCATCGCGGCCTGCGTCGAGGACCTGAGGGACCTCCTCGGCCACACCCGCCCGCCCGCCGCGCTGATCGCCGAGCCGATCCAGGGGGTCGGCGGCTTCACCTCGCCGCCCGACGGTCTGTACGCGGCCTTCCGCGACGTGCTCCAGGAGCACGGCATCCTGTGGATCGCGGACGAGGTGCAGACCGGCTGGGGGCGCACCGGCGACAACTTCTGGGGCTGGCAGGCGCACGGCCAGAGCGGCCCGCCGGACATCCTCACCTTCGCCAAGGGCATCGGCAACGGCATGTCCATCGGCGGCGTCGTCGCCCGCGCCGAGATCATGAACTGCCTGGACGCCAACAGCATCTCGACCTTCGGTGGCACGCAGATCACGATGGCGGCCGGGCTCGCCAACCTGACGTACCTGCTGGAGCACGACCTCCAGGGCAACGCCCGGCGCGTCGGCGGACTGCTCATGGAGCGGCTGCGGGCGGTCGGCGCCCAGCTTCCGGGCGTACGGGAGGTGCGCGGGCGCGGCCTGATGATCGGCGTCGAGCTGGTGCGGCCCGGCACCGACGAGGCCGACCCGGACGCGGCGGCCGCCGTACTCGAGGCGGCCCGCGACGGGGGACTGCTGATCGGCAAGGGCGGCGGACACAACACCAGCGTGCTGCGTATCGCCCCGCCGCTCTCGCTCACCGTCGCGGAGGCCGAGGAGGGCGCCGCGATCCTCGAGCAGGCCCTCAGGAGCGCCCGGTGACGATCCACCCCCTCGACAGCACCGTCCCGAGGTGCCTCCGGTAGGACCACAGCAAGGGAACTACAACCATGCCCACCGCCTTGGAACCCGCCCTGTCGGTACGCCAGGTTCTCGCCCTGGACCGGGTGCTCGCCGGAGAGCCCGAGGTGGTGGCCGGCGCCGGGCACCTGGACCGGCCGGTGCGCTGGGTGCACGTCGCGGAGGCACCCGACGTCGGCGTGATGCTCAGCGGTGGTGAGATGGTCCTCACCACCGGGGTGCTGCTCGCCGGTGACGTGGAGAAGCAGGCCGAGTACATCCGGTCCCTGCACCGCGCGGAGGCCGCGGCCGTCGTCCTCGGACTCGGCCGGGCCTTCCCGGCGCCCCCGGACGTGATGCGCCGGGCCGCCGAGCGGTGCGGGCTGCCCATGGTGGTCCTGCACCGGCCCTTCCCGTTCGCCGAACTGACCGAGGAGGTCCAGTCCCGCCTCGTGCGGCGCAAGTTCGCGGCGGTGAGCCTGTCCGAGTCCGTTCGCACGGCCCTGACCGGGCTCATCACCGCGGGGGCCCCGCTGCAGCGGCTGCTCGACGAGATCGCCGTGCACGCGGGCTGCCCCGTCGTCCTCACCAACCTCGCGCACCGCGTGCTCGCCACGGCGGGGGAGCGGCCCGCGGTCGACGACGTCCTGCGCGACTGGGAGCGCATCTCCCGGCAGGCGGGCGGCAGCGAGGGCGACGGCTGGGTCCGCGCCGAGCTGGGCGGGCGCGGGGAGCGCTGGGGCCGGATCGTGCTGTGCGGTTACCGCGGCGACAGTCCGATCGGGCGCCTGCTCGCCGAGCGCGGCGCCGAGGCCCTGGTCCTGCACCGGATGCTCCACGGCTCGGTGCACACCTGGGAGGAGCAGTCCGCACAGAGCCTGCTGACCGACCTGGTCTCCGGGGGCGTCCCGGCCGGCCGGCTGCTGCCCCGGGCGCGGGCGGCCGGGCTGCCCGTCAACCGCCGCACCTTCGTCCCCCTGGTCGTACGCGACGGCGATCCCGCCCAGCTCGATCGAGTCCTCCGGTTGCTGGGCCTGCCCGGGCTCGCCGCCGAGTTGGCCGACGGGGTCACCGCCGTACTGCTCAGCCTCGCCCGTGACCAGGACGCGGAAGCGCTGACCGCGCACTTCGCCACCCGGCTGCGCACGGAATCCCCGGCCGCGCGCGGGACGGCCATCGCCGCCGCCGATCCGCGTACCGCCTGGGAGGACGTGCCCGCCGGGCTGCGCGAGGCCCAGCACGTCGCGGACGCCGTGGCCGGCCACTTGGCCGCGCAGGACCTCCCTGCCGTCGTACGCCTCAGGGACGTCCATCTGCGCGGCCTGATCCGGCTGCTGCGCGACGACCCGCACGTGCAGGCCTTCGCCGAGCGGGAGCTGGACGGGCTGCTGTGCGGGCGTGACGCCGAGCAGGAGCTGCTGCCGGTGCTGCGCACCTACCTCTCCACCGGCCGCAACAAGTCCCGCACCGCCCAGCTCCACCACGTCAGCCGACCGGCCCTCTACCGCAGGCTGGAGGCCATAGAAGCCCGCCTCGGGGTCGACCTCGACGACTTCGAACAAGCCGCCTCGGTACACATCGCGCTGCTCGCGCACGACGCCCAACAAGGGTGACACGCCATGGAAAAGTGCGGGAAACAGGTGTGTACGGGCGGGTATGACACGGTGCAACGCCGCACGCCCCCAGACGTGACACGCTGCAACTCAATCCGGCTGCCCCGGCTTCCTAAGCTCGCCGCACACCGAGCGACCGGAGGTCCCGATGAGCAGAGTGATCCGTGCCGCCGTCTTCCAGACCGCCTGGACGGGCGACAAGGAATCGATGATCCAGGTCCACGAGCAGGCGGCCCGCGACGCGGCCGCGCAAGGTGCCCAGGTCCTGTGCTTCCAGGAGCTGTTCTACGGGCCGTACTTCTGCCAGGTCCAGGACCCCGCGTTCTACGAGTACGCCGAGCGGATCCCGGACGGCCCGATCGTCAAGCGCTTCCAGGCCCTCGCCAAGGAGCTGGGCATCGTCCTCGTGCTGCCCATGTACGAGGAGGAGCAGCCCGGGGTCCTGTACAACACCGCCGCGGTGATCGACGCGGACGGCTCGTACCTCGGCAAGTACCGCAAGCACCACATCCCGCAGGTCAAGGGCTTCTGGGAGAAGTTCTACTTCCGTCCCGGGAACGTCGGCTGGCCGGTCTTCGAGACCGCCGTCGGCAGGATCGGCGTGTACATCTGCTACGACCGCCACTTCCCGGAGGGCTGGCGCGCGCTGGGTCTGGAGGGCGCCGAGATCGTCTTCAACCCCTCGGCCACCTCGCGCGGTCTGTCCGCCTACCTGTGGCAGCTGGAGCAGCCGGCGGCGGCCGTCGCCAACGAGTACTTCGTCGGCGCGATCAACCGGGTCGGAACCGAGGAGCTCGGCGACAACGACTTCTACGGGACCTCGTACTTCGTGGACCCGGAGGCCCAGTTCGTCGGCGAGGTGGCCAGCGACAAGGAGACCGAACTGGTCGTCCGGGACCTGGACCTGGCCAAGCTGCGCGAAGTCCGCGACCGTTGGCAGTTCTACCGGGACCGCCGTCCCGACGCGTACGGCCCGCTGACCGCGCCGTAGAAGGGGGCAGATCACCGCGCCCCTGAATGGGGCGCGGGGCTGTGCTCGACATGCGGCTACCGCAGCGCGGGCGCGACCAGCCACACACAGCCCGCACTTTTCACGTCCGCCGTCAACGCCCGGAGGGTGAGCATGACTCGTACCGTCATCCGCGGTGGCCTCGTCATCACCGCGTCCGACGAGATCCACGCCGACGTCCTGATCGAGGACGGCCGCATCGCCGCCCTCGCCGCGTCCGGCACCCCGGCCGCCGAGGCCTTCACGGCCGAGCGAAGCGAGACGGGGGCACCCCCGTCCGGAGGGTGGGGGAGGATCATTGACGCCACCGGCAAGTATGTGATCCCGGGTGGTGTCGACGCCCACACCCACATGGAGCTGCCGTTCGGCGGCACCTTCGCCTCCGACACCTTCGAGACCGGCACCCGGGCCGCCGCCTGGGGCGGAACGACCACGATCATCGACTTCGCGGTGCAGAGCGTGGGCCACTCGCTGCGTGAGGGGCTGGACGCCTGGCACGCCAAGGCCGAGGGCAACTGCGCCGTCGACTACGGCTTCCACATGATCGTCTCCGATGTGAACCAGGAGACGCTCAAGGAGATGGATCTCCTGGTCGAGGAAGGCGTGACCTCGTTCAAGCAGTTCATGGCTTACCCCGGCGTCTTCTACTCGGACGACGGCCAGATCCTGCGCGCCATGCAGCGTTCCGCCGAGAACGGCGGGCTGATCATGATGCATGCCGAGAACGGCATCGCGATCGACGTGCTGGTGGAGCAGGCGCTGGCCCGCGGCGAGACGGATCCGAGGTATCACGGCGAGGTGCGCAAGGCCCTGCTGGAGGCCGAGGCCACCCACCGCGCCATCAAGCTCGCCCAGGTCGCCGGTGCCCCGCTGTACGTGGTGCACGTCTCGGCGCAGGAGGCGGTCGCCGAACTGGCCCGCGCCCGTGACGAGGGGCTGAACGTCTTCGGCGAGACCTGTCCGCAGTACCTGTTCCTGTCCACCGACAACCTCGCCGAGCCCGACTTCGAGGGCGCGAAGTACGTGTGCTCGACCCCGCTGCGGCCCAAGGAGCACCAGGCGGCCCTGTGGAAAGGCCTGCGCACCAACGACCTCCAGGTGGTCTCCACCGACCACTGCCCCTTCTGCTTCGTGGGCCAGAAGGAGCTGGGCCGGGGCGACTTCTCGAAGATCCCGAACGGCCTCCCGGGCGTCGAGAACCGGATGGACCTGCTGCACCAGGCCGTCGTCGACGGGCACATCTCACGCCGCCGCTGGATCGAGATCGCCTGCGCCACCCCCGCCCGGATGTTCGGCCTCTACCCGAAGAAGGGCACCATCGCCCCCGGCGCCGACGCCGACATCGTCATCTACGACCCGCACGCCGAGCAGGTCATGTCCGCCGAGACACACCACATGAACGTCGACTACTCGGCGTACGAGGGCAAGCGCACCACCGGCCGGGTCGAGACCGTCCTCTCGCGCGGTGAACCCGTCATCACAGAGCGGGAGTTCACCGGACGCGCGGGACACGGCGTCTACACCCCCCGCTCCACCTGTCAGTACCTCAACTAGGAGTGGCGCCCCATGGACTTCGGACTCGTCCTGCAGACCGACCCGCCGGCCTCGCGGGTCGTCAGCCTGATGAAGAGAGCCGAGCGCAACGGCTTCCGCTACGGCTGGACCTTCGACTCCGCCGTGCTGTGGCAGGAACCGTTCGTCATCTACAGCCAGATCCTGGCCAACACCCGGAAGCTGACGGTCGGCCCGATGGTGACGAACCCGGGCACCCGCACCTGGGAGGTCACCGCCTCCACGTTCGCCACCCTGAACGACATGTTCGGCAACCGCACCGTCTGCGGCATCGGCCGCGGCGACTCGGCGATGCGCGTCGCCGGCCGAAAGCCCAACACCCTGGCCCGCATCAGCGAGGCCATGAAGGTCATCCGGGCGCTGGGCAGCGGCCAGGAGGCCGACCTCGGCGGCGGCAGTGTCGTCAAGTTCCCCTGGATCAAACCGGGCGCCAGGCTACCCGTGTGGATGGCGGCGTACGGCCCCAAGGCGCTGAAGATGACCGGAGAGGAGGCCGACGGGTTCATTCTCCAGCTCGCCGACCTGTATCTGACCGAGTACATGGTCAAGGCGGTGAAGGACGCGGCCGCGGCCGCCGGGCGCGACCCGTCCGAGGTGACGATCTGCGTCGCCGCCCCCGCCTACGTCACCGAGGACGACTCGCCCGAGGCGCTGGCGCACGCCCGTGAGCAGTGCCGCTGGTTCGGTGGCATGGTCGGCAACCACGTCGCCGACCTCGTCGCCAAGTACGGCGAGCACTCCTTGGCCGTCCCCGAGGAGCTCACCGACTACATCAAGGCCCGCCAGAGCTACGACTACGCCCACCACGGGCGCAGCGGCAACCCCGACACCCAGTTCGTGCCCGACGAGATCGTCGACCGGTTCTGCGTCATCGGCCCGGTCGAGAAGCACATCGAGAAGCTGAAGGCACTGCGCGGGCTGGGCGTCGACCAGTTCGCCGTCTACGACATGCACGACGCGCAGGAAGCCGTCATCGACGCGTACGGGAGCCAGGTCATCCCGGCCGTCAACGGCTGATCCCCGACGGGTCCCCGGACCCTTCGTCCCTCCGTTCGTCCCCTTCCCGCTCTCCCGGGAAGGGGACCCAGGACGCTCCGGTCGCTTCGTCCACCGGGCGCACCCCCCATCGGCGCCGCACCCGCACGGCCTTTCCCGTCCCACCTCCTGATTGGCCTGCCCCATGACCGACACCGCTCCCACGGCCATACCGCCGTCCGCCCAAGTCACCCTCCCCGACGGGCGCGTGGAGATCGCCACGGACTCCCCGCAGCCGAGCGGTGCGTACGCCAACGAGGACCTGCTGCCGGTCCCCGTCGCCAAGCGCACCTGGACCACGTACAACTTCTCCGCGCTGTGGGTCGGCATGGCCCACAACACGGCGTCCTGGACCCTGGCCTCCGGCCTGATCGCGGTCGGCATGGACTGGAAGCAGGCGGTGTTCACCATCGCCCTGGCCAATGTGATCGTGCTGGTCCCGATGCTGCTCACCGGGCACGCGGGACCCAAGTACGGCATCCCCTTCCCGGTCTTCGCCCGGGCCTCCTTCGGCGTGCGCGGCGCCAACCTCCCCGCGGTCGTACGGGCGCTGGTGGCGTGCGGCTGGTTCGGCATCCAGACCTGGATCGGCGGTGAGGCGATCTACTTCCTCGCCGGTAAGCTCATCGGCGACAGCTGGTCCAACGCCTCCCACGTCGGCGGCTACGCCTGGACCATGTGGCTGTCGTTCGCGATCTTCTGGGTGCTCCAGGTCGCCATCATCTACCGGGGCATGGAGACCATCCGCCGCTTCGAGAACTGGGCGGCGCCCTTCGTGATCGTCGGCGCCCTGGTGATGCTCTGGTGGATGAGCAGCAAGGCGGGCGGCTTCGGCCCGCTCTTCGACCAGCCCTCCAAGCTGGGCTGGGGAGCGGACTTCTGGAAGCTGTTCGCGCCCTCCCTCATGGGCATGATCGGCTTCTGGTCCACGCTGTCGCTGAACATCCCGGACTTCACCCGGTACGGCCGCAGCCAGAAGGCCCAGACGTGGGGCCAGGCGCTCGGCCTGCCCACCACCATGACGCTGTTCGCGTTCCTGTCGGTGCTGGTCACCTCGGGTTCGCAGGCGGTGTACGGCAAGCCGGTCTGGGACCCGGTGCAGCTGGCGGCGAAGACGGACAACGTGGTCGGGCTGCTCTACGCGCTGGTGACCGTGCTGGTGGCGACCCTGTCGGTGAACATCGCGGCCAACCTGGTCTCCCCGGCGTTCGACTTCTCCAACATCGCGCCCAGGAAGGTGAGCTTCCGCACCGGCGCCCTGATCACCTCGGTCCTCGCGGTGCTGATCTTCCCGTGGAAGCTGTACTCCGACCCCCAGGGCTACATCTTCACCTGGCTCGGCCTGGTCGGCGGCCTGCTCGGCACGGTGGCCGGCATCCTCATCGCCGACTACTGGATCCTGCGCCGCACCCGGCTCGACCTCACCGACCTGTACCGCTCGGGTGGCCGCTACTGGTACGGGGGAGGCTGGAACTGGCGGGCCGTGCTGGCCTTCGCCGTCGGCGGGGTGCTGGCGATCGGCGGCGCGGACTTCCATCCGCTGATCGACGGCCGCCCCGTCCCGGCCCTGAAGCCGCTCGCCGACTACGGCTGGGCGGTCGGCCTCGGCACGTCGCTGGTGCTGTACCTGCTGCTGATGCTGGCGCGAGGCCGGGACGACGCCACGGTCTGACCTCCAGCCGGTCGTGCGGGGCGGTCAGTTCTTCTGCTGACCGCCCCCCAGCGCGGCCACCGCCTCTCTGGCGGCCTTGATGGCCCCCTTGTTGATCTCGTCCGTACCGGGCGCCTTCTTCGTCTCGAAGTCGCTGCCGTTGTAGTCGACGGAGACCAGCGCGTTGGACACGCGGACCAGTACCAGGCCCTCACGGGTCTGCTGCTTGTCCTCGGTGGTGAGGTTCACGACGGAGTAGGCGGCGTCGCCGAGACCGGGGACCGCGCCGCCGCCGCTCTTGTCCGTGGTCCGCTCGGTGTACGACTTCTGCACCTGTGCCTGCGAGTCCATGATCTCGAAGGTGACGTCGAGCCAGCGGTAGTCGTAGCCCTTGAGCGCGTTCCAGGAGCAGGTGCGGCGGACCGACCGGTCCGTGGAGGGGATCTCCTTGCCGGCCGTCTTGGCGCCCGGGACGAGGGACGTGATCGTCTTCCCGGTCAGAGCCGCGCACGGTGCGGGTGCGGTGGAGTACGTCTTCGCCGCGGCCGACGGGTCGGAAGCGGAGGAGGTTCCCGCGTCCTGGGGGCTCTGGGCGTCCTGGCTCCGCTGGGCCGACTTGTGCCCGGTGGCCGAGGAGGCGGCCGGACCGGAGGTCAGCGCCCAGCCCGCACAGGCGAGCACGAGGACCGGGCTCAGCCGCGCCGTGAGAGCGAGCGGCAGGGGAAGATCACGCACGGGCGCACTTCTCGTGGGGGACGGACGGTGCGGAGGAAAGGTCCACACTGCGGACGGGACCACAGTTTCACATGACTGCCTGTGAGGCGGAAGGGGCCAACTCGCTCTGTACCCACGCGATGACGCAGGCTGACCGCGCACAGGCCCGTGTGTCCCCTTATGCCCGAACCGGACCCGTGCCGGGCGCGCGCGGCGACCGGGCCGGACCCGCGTGGCGGGCCGGGCGGCCGGGCTGGACCCGCGTGGGCCGGGCGGGGCCGCGGCCGGAGTGCCGGCCCCGGCTCCCGATAAGCGCCCCCCGAAACAGGACCCCGGAACGGTCGGGTTGTCACCGTCCCCGCCCCCGAACGACCGCGAGGCCGCCCGGCGCGCGCTCACCGCATCAGCGATATCGCGTACGCGAGGAAGAACCCGGCCACCAGCACCACCAGCGCGGTGATGGCGATCAGTGGTCCCTTCGCCCAGCCCCGCGTCCGGTCGTAGTCGTCCCGGTGAGTGACCTCCGAAGTGCTGCTCTCGCCCGGCGGCGTCTCTCCCGGAGGCACCCCGCCCGGCTCCACCCCCGGGGTCTGCGACGGCTCGGGGTCGGAACCGTACTGACGGTTCCGCGTCCCCCCTGTCCCGCTGTCCCGGTTCATCTGGTTCATGACCGCCGAGTACCCGCCCGACCGGGCGTCACGCGGACACAAGGGGACGAACGGGGCGACCACTGCCCTGCGTGGGTCCGAGCAGGTGGTGTCAGTGGGCCGGGCGTGAAGGCGACAGCGGGCGGGAGACTCCCATGCGCACCTGCCGTACCCCGTCGGAGAAGTGCACCACTGGCTCGGCTTCGGGTGAGGGAAGTCCCGCGGCCCGGGTCAGGGTCTCCTCGAAGCGCTCGAGGGTCGCGGCGCGCAGCGGCCAGGGCTCGTGTTCGACGGGCGTTTCCCAGAGCATCCCCAGCCGTCGTGTGTACGCGCGCCACCGTGAGGTCAGCCAGATGTCCCGCTGCGTCGGCGTCAGCGGTCGGCCGGGCCGGACGGCCAACTCGTACGAGGGCGAGCCGCCCCGGCGTGCACCCGAGTAGTGCACCACCTCTTCGTCGTGGGACAGACTCAGCCGGCCCGGCTTGTAGGGTGCGCCCACGGCGCGGGCCGCCAGCATGAGGGGGTTGCCCACCTCGATGGACAGGAACCACAGCCCGTCGCGCCCGTCGGGGCCCCGGACGTAGGTGCGCAGGTTGGTCTCCGGAAACGTGGGGAGGCCGGGCGTCGCGCCGGGCAGGACCGCCGGCCGTACGTCGGCCATCAGGAACGGCGTGAAGCTGACCCAGGCCGCGCCCTCGTACTCGTCCACGGTCAGGCCCTCCGGCAGCAGGCGCCGCACCTGGTCGGGGTGGAAGGGCCAGTGCACGAAGGTCTGCGTCAGCCATCCTGCCTCCAAGGCCGGCAGGTGGACGCGCTGCTCCGCCACGAGGGAGACCATGCCGCCCGAGTCCCCGTCGATCACACCGGGAAACGCGGCGGGAGCGCTGCGACGGGGGCGGGGATACGGCGCGTAACGCCCCGCTCGCCGGGGAGACAACAGATGACCTTGGCTGTTTGAATCGACCGGCGCGTCCGAGCAGCGAGCTGAGAGGCCATATGTTCACCACCCGCCCCACCCTCCAGGGCACTTTCGGCATGGTGTCCTCCACCCACTGGCTGGCCTCCCAGTCGGCGATGGCCGTGCTGGAGGACGGCGGCAACGCGTTCGACGCGGCCGTGGCGGGCGCGTTCGTGCTGCACGTCGTGGAACCGCACCTCAACGGCCCCGCCGGCGAGGTCCCGATCGTGCTCGCCCCGGCGGGCGGCGGGGTGCGGGTGCTGTGCGGGCAGGGCGTCGCGCCCGCGGGTGCCACCATCGCCCACTACAGGGGACTCGGCCTGGATCTCGTCCCCGGTACCGGGCCCCTCGCCGCCGCCGTCCCGGGAGCGTTCGACGCCTGGATGCTGCTGCTGCGCGACCACGGCACCAGGTCCCTCGCCGACGTCCTGAAGTACGCCATCGGCTACGCCGAGCACGGGCACCCGCCCGTGGAGCGCGTCGGCCAGACCGTCGAGACCGTGCGCGAACTCTTCGAGACCGAGTGGACCTCCTCGGCCGAGGTGTACCTGCCCGGCGGGAGGCCGCCGTGCCCCGGCGAGCCACTGCGCAACCCCGCGCTGGCCGCCACCTGGAAGCGGCTGCTCGCCGAGGTGGCGGGCGCCGGCGACCGGGAGGGGCAGATCGAGGAGGCCCGCCGGGTCTGGCGCTCCGGGTTCGTCGCCGAGGCCCTGGTACGGCAGGCGGGGCGGCCCACCATGGACACCAGCGGCGAACGCCACCGCGGCACCCTCACGGCCGACGACCTGGCCTCCTGGTCGGCCGCCTACGAGACCCCGGCCACCTACGACTGGAACGGCTGGACCGTGTGCAAGGCGGGCCCCTGGAGCCAGGGCCCCGTCCTCCTCCAACAGCTCGCCCTGCTCCCGCCCGGGCTGCCCCGGTACGGCTCCGCGGACTACGTCCACCTGCTGATCGAGGGCTGCAAGCTCGCCATGGCCGACCGCGAGGCCTGGTACGGCGACGCGGCCGCAGTCCCGCTCGACGAACTGCTGTCCGATGCCTACAACGCCGAGCGGCGCGCCCTGATCGGCGACAAGGCGTCGTACGAGCTGCGCCCCGGGGCCCCCGGAAGCCGCGTGCCGCGACTGAGCGAGTACGCGCGCGTGGTGGCCACCGACGAGCCCGGCTTCAGCCCCATGGGCGTCGGCGAACCGACAGTGGCGAAGAGCCCGACGTCGCCCGTGCCCGGTGAACCGGACGTCACCGCCGACGGCGCCACCCGCGGCGACACCTGCCACCTCGACGTCGTCGACCGCTGGGGCAACATGATCGCGGCCACGCCCAGCGGCGGCTGGCTCCAGTCCAACCCGGTCGTGCCAGAGCTGGGCTTCCCGCTCGGCACCCGGCTCCAGATGACCTGGCTCGACGAGGGCCTGCCGAACTCCCTCACGCCCGGGCGCCGCCCCCGTACCACCCTCACGCCCTCGATCGCCCTGCGCCACGGGGTGCCGGTGCTGGCGTTCGGCACACCCGGCGGCGACCAGCAGGACCAGTGGCAGCTCCACTTCTTCCTGGCGGTCGCCCTGCTCCCGCACGTCCGCGGCGGCCTCGACCTGCAAGGTGCCATCGACGCCCCGAACTGGCACAACGACAGCTTCCCCGGCTCCTTCTACCCGCGTGGCATGCGCCCCGGCAGCGTCACCGTCGAGTCCCGCACGGACCCGGAGGTCGTCGCCGAGCTGCGCCGGCGCGGCCATGACGTCACCGTCGGCGAGGCCTGGTCGGAGGGGCGGCTGTGCGCGGTCGCCCGGAACCCGGAGACGGGCGTGCTCTCGGCCGCGGCCAATCCGCGCGGCATGCAGGGTTATGCGGTCGGCCGCTGAACCAGCGGGTGCCACCGAAGCAGCAGGTGCCGACCGAATCAGGGAGTGCCACTGAATCAGCCGGTCCCGCTGAACCAGCCGCACCACTGACCGGCCGAAGCGGGGGAGAAGCGCCGAATTCATGCCGGTTCCACCCGGAGTACACCGGGCCGGTGAGGATTGTCAGTGACGCGTGCTCTCATTGAGGGCATGATCGACGATTACGAGACCATCGACGGGTTTCTCGCGCACGGCACGGCAGACGTCGAGGAGGCCGTGCGCAAGGCGGCCGCCACCGAGATCATGCCGCGCTTCTGCCGGCTCGCCGCGCACGAGATCGACGAGAAGAACGGACCGCACGACCTGGTCACGGACGCCGACCGCAACGCCGAGGCCCACCTCACCGAGGTGCTCTCGAGGCTGCTGCCCGGCTCGGTCGTGGTGGGTGAGGAGGCGGTGCACGCCAACCCGGTGACGTACGAGGCCATCCGGGGCGAGGCCCCTGTCTGGATCGTCGACCCGGTCGACGGCACCCGCCAGTTCGTGCACGGCGACCCCGGGTTCTGCACGCTGGTCGCGCTCGCCCAGGGCGGTGTCGTACGCGCCTCGTGGACGTACGCCCCGGCCCTGGACCGGCTCGCCACGGCGGTACGGGGGAAGGGCGCGTGCCTTGACGGCGAGCGCCTGCGAGCGGGCTCTCCCACGGTGGGCCGCGACCTGGAGGTGGCCACGTCGCACCCCGACTACACCACGGACGAGCAGAAGCGCGGGCTGCTCGGACTGTGGACGGACGGCGTCCGCCCGCGCCCGTGCGGCTCGGCGGGCCTGGAGTACCTCCATGTCGCCCAGGGCCTGCTCGACGCCACGGCCTTCTCCTGGGAGGCGGCGTGGGACCACGCGGCCGGCCTGCTGCTGGTCGAGGAGGCGGGCGGCGCGCACCTCACCCTGGCGGGCGAACCGTTCCGGATCACCGGCGGCAACGCGCTGCCGTTCACCGCGGCACGGGACGAGGCCACGGCGCGCCGGGTGGTGGAGCTGCTGTCGGGCGCCGCCTGACCTTCCCCCGTACCCGAGGCGTGTCAGACCTCCGGCATATCCTGATCTCCTGTGGCCGTCGGCTGACGAAGGAGTCCGAAGGTGCCGTCGATGCTCGATGCGGTCGTGGTGGGGGCGGGGCCCAACGGGCTGACGGCTGCCGTGGAGCTGGCCCGTCGCGGGTTCTCCGTGGCCGTCTTCGAGGCGCGCGACACCGTCGGCGGCGGCGCCCGGACCGAGGAGCTGACGCTGCCCGGTTTCCGGCACGACCCGTGCTCGGCCGCTCACCCCCTCGGTGTCAACTCGCCCGCGTTCCGGGCGATGCCCCTGGAGCGGTACGGCCTTCAGTGGTTGCACGCCGAGCTGCCGATGGCGCACCCCTTTCCCGACGGCACGGCCGCGGTGCTGTCACGGTCCGTGGCCGAGACGGCCGCCTCGTTCGGCCCGCGCGACGCGGGAGCGTACCGCCGGCTCGTCGCGCCGTTCCTGAGCCGCTGGGACACCCTGGCCCGGGACTTCATGTCCCTGCCCCGGACCGCGCTGCCCCGGGACCCGCTCACCCTCGCCCGCTTCGGCCTGGTGGGCCTGCCCCCGTCCACCTGGCTGATGCGCCGATTCCACGACGAGCGCGCGAAGACCCTGTTCGCCGGGCTCGTCGCCCACGTGATCGCCCCGCTCGGCGGGTTCGCCACCGGCGCGATCGGCCTGGTCTTCGCCCTCGCGGCGCACGCCCGCGGCTGGCCGGTCGCCCGCGGCGGCTCCCAGTCGATCTCCGACGCCCTCGCCGCGTACCTGAAGGACCTGGGCGGCACCGTCCACACCGACTACGAGGTCAAGCGCCTCGACGACCTACCCCCGGCGCGCGCGTACATCTTCGACACCTCGCCCACCGCGTTGGCCCGTATCGCCGGCCTCGGACGCTATTACGACGGCTACCGCTACGGCGCCGGCGTCTTCAAGATCGACTACGCGCTGGACGGTCCGGTCCCGTGGACCGCGAAGGAACCGCGCGTCGCCGGCACCGTGCAGATCGGCGCCGACAGCGCGGAGATCGGCACCGCCCTGCGCGCCGCGTCCAGGGAGGGCCGCGCGCCCGACCGGCCGTTCCTCATCACCGTGCAGCCCAGCGTCGCCGACCCCACCCGGGCCCCGGAGGGCAAGCAGGTCTTCTGGGCGTACGGCCATGTGCCCAACGGCTGGCGCGGAGACCTCACCGACGCCATGGAACGCCAGCTGGAGCGCTTCGCCCCGGGGTTCCGCGACCGCGTCCTCGCCCGCGCCACCGCCGGCCCGCCCGAACTGGCCGCCCGCAACGCCAACTACGTCGGCGGCGACATCTCCTCCGGCGCGGCGTCCGGCCTCCAGCTCCTGCTGCGCCCCAAGGTGTCCCTCTCCCCGTACAGCACCCCGCACCCGGCCGTCTTCATCTGCTCCTCGGCCACCCCGCCCGGCCCGGGCGTGCACGGCATGTCGGGACACAACGCGGCGAAGGCGGTCTGGCGGAGGCTGACGCAGCGATGACCGTTATCACGCTGGTCAAGGGCGACATCACCCGGCAGAGCGCCGACGCGATCGTCAACGCGGCCAACTCCTCGCTGCTCGGCGGGGGAGGGGTGGACGGCGCGATCCATCGGCGGGGTGGTCCGGCGATCCTCGAGGAGTGCCGCCGGCTGCGCGCATCCCGATACGGCAAGGGACTGCCCACGGGCCAGGCCGTCGCCACCACCGCTGGCGAACTGGACGCACGCTGGGTGATCCACACGGTCGGTCCCCGCTTCAGCCCCCAGGAGGACCGCTCGGCGCTGCTGGCCTCCTGCTACCGGCAGTCGCTGCGCGTCGCCGACGAGCTCGGCGCCCGCACGGTGGCGTTCCCTGCCGTGTCCGCCGGCATCTACGGGTGGCCGATCGACGACGCCGCCCGCATCGCGGTGGAGACGGTCGGGGCCACGGAGACGGCCGTCGAGGAGGTCACGTTCGTCCTCTTCGACGAGCGGGCGTACGAGGCGTTCGCGGCGCAGCTCCCCTGAGCGACCGCTCATTCCCCGCCCTCGGTGAGGCCGCGCCGGTTCTTCCCGGGGCCCTTGGGGATGGAGTGACTGTTGAGCGGGCAGATAGAGAACATGGCATTCCAGGCATTCCGGATTCCCTGGGAGGTCCCGTCATGATCACCCATCCCGCCTACGGGGCCGATCCCTGGTGCATCCGCGAGACCGGGCTCGACCTGGACGTCCTGGCACAGAGCGAATCGGTCTTCGCCCTGTCCAACGGACACATCGGCTGGCGAGGCAACCTCGAGGAGGGGGAGCCGCACGGACTGCCCGGCTGCTACCTCAACGGCGTCCACGAAGTGCACCCGCTGCCCTACGCCGAGGCCGGATACGGCTACCCCGAGTCCGGCCAGACGGTCATCAACGTCACCGACGGCAAGCTCATCCGCCTCCTCGTCGACGACGAGCAGGTCGACCTGCGCTACGGGCGTCTCCTCTCGCACGAACGGGTCCTCGATCTGCGGGCCGGGGTACTGCACCGCGTCTGCGAATGGGTCTCGCCGGTGGGAAAGACCGTCCGTGTGCGCTCCACCCGCCTGGTGTCCTTCACCCACCGGGCCGTCGCCGCGATCGCCTACGAGGTGGAGCCGCTGGACGACCAGGTGCGCGTCGTCATCCAGTCCGAACTCGTCGCCAACGAGCCCATGCCGCGGCCCAGCGACGATCCGCGGGTGGCCGCCGCCCTGGAATCCCCGCTACGGCCCGAGGAGCACCACGCGGAAGGGGCCAGGCTGCGCCTGATCCACCGCACCGTGAGCAGCGGACTGCGGGTCGCGGCCGCCGCCGACCACATCGTGCAGGGTCCGGCATCCCCCCAGACAGCCGGAGAGAGCGCGCACGACGTCGCCCGGTTCACCGTCATCGCCGACCTCAGGCCGGGCGAGAAGCTCCGCCTGGAGAAGCTGGTCTCCTATGGCTGGTCCTCGCTGCGCTCACTGCCGTCCCTGAGGGACCAGGCGGAGGCCGCGCTCGCCGAGGCGAGCAGCACGGGCTGGCAGGGCCTGGTCGACGAGCAGCGGGCCGTCCTGGACGATTTCTGGGCGCACGCCGATGTGGAGGTGGACGGCGACGCCGAGATCCAGCAGGCCGTCCGCTTCGCGCTCTTCCATGTGCTCCAGGCCGCCGCCCGGGCCGAGCAGCGGGCCATCCCCGCCAAGGGCCTGACGGGCTCCGGCTATGACGGGCACGCCTTCTGGGACACGGAGACCTACGTTCTGCCGGTGCTGATCTTCGCCCACCCGCGCAGCGTCTCCGCGGCGCTTCGCTGGCGCCAGGACACCCTGCCGGCGGCCCGGGCCCGCGCCCGGCAACTCGGCCTCGAGGGGGCCGCCTTCCCATGGCGCACCATCGACGGCGCGGAGTGTTCCGGTTACTGGCCGGCCGGCGCCGCGGCGTTCCACATCAACGCCGACATCGCCCATGCCGTCCTGCGCTACGTCTCGGTCTCCGGCGACGAGGACTTCGAACGCGACACCGGCGTGGAACTCCTGGTGGAGACCGCCCGGTTGTGGCGTTCCCTCGGCCACCACGACTCCCGGGGCAGCTTCCACATCGACGGCGTCACCGGTCCCGACGAGTACAGCGCGGTCGCGGACGACAACACCTACACCAATCTCATGGCCCAGGCGAACCTGCGGGCCGCCGCCGATGCCGCCGAACGCCACCCCGAACAGGCCGCCGCGCTCGGCGTGACCGAGGACGAGACGGCCGCCTGGCGCACCGCCGCCAAGACGATGACCGTCCCCTACAACAGCGCCCTCGGCATCCACGAGCAGGCCGCGGACTTCACCCGCCACCAGGCCTGGGACTTCTCCGGCACCCGGCCGCAGGACTACCCGCTGCTGCTGCACTACCCGTACCTCCAGATCTACCGGAAGCAGGTGGTCAAACAAGCGGACCTCGTGCTGGCGATGTACCTGCGCGGCGACGCCTTCGACGAGGGCGAGAAGGCGCGGAACTTCGCCTACTACGAACCGCTCACCGTCCGTGACTCCTCCTTGTCGGCGAGCGTGCAGGCCGTCATCGCAGCCGAGGTCGGCCACCTGCGCCTGGCCTACGACTACCTCGGCGAGGCGGCCCTGATGGATTTGGACGACCTGGAAAACAACACCCGCGACGGCCTGCACATCGCGTCCCTGGCGGGCTCCTGGATCGCGCTGGTCGCCGGCTTCGGCGGCATGCGCTTCCACTCCGGAACCCTGCACTTCGCGCCCCGGCTGCCCGACAGGCTCAGCCGCCTGGCCTTCTCGGTCCACGTTCGCGGTCAGTGCCTCCGGGTGGAGATCACCGACTCCCAGGTCACGTACACGCTGGTGAAGGGGGAATCGGTCCGGATCAGGCACTACGGGGAGCCGCTGACCGTGGCCCGCGACATCGCGCAGACCCGCAGGGTGAAACCGTCGCCCCCCTTGCCGCCGCCTTCCCAGCCCCCGGGACGCCACCCCGAGCGCCCCCACTGAACACAAAGACCTCCTGTTGCCGCGCGGTGGCGGCCTGCGGTCGACCAGGTGGCGGCGGCGATCGGGGTTACGGCAGGTCGCCCCAGCCCCATGTCGGATTTCTGCCAGCCCGGCACGCTCCGGTGCCCGATGCTTGAGGCATGCGGAACGCGATGCACACCGACCGGGAGCGCTGTGTGCGCGCCGTCCAGTCCAAGGACGCGCGCTTCGACGGCTGGTTCTACACAGCGGTCCTGACCACGCGGATCTACTGCCGCCCCAGCTGCCCGGCGGTGCCGCCCAAACCGGAGAACATGACGTTCTACCCGAGCGCCGCCGCCTGCCAGCAGGCCGGATTCCGGGCCTGCAAGCGGTGCCGCCCGGACACCAGCCCCGGCTCCCCCGAGTGGAACCAGCGCGCGGACCTCGTCGCCCGCGCCATGCGGCTGATCGCCGACGGTGTCGTGGACCGCGAGGGCGTGCCCGGCCTCGCCGCCCGCCTCGGCTACAGCACCCGCCAGATCGAGCGCCAGCTCCTGGCCGAACTCGGCGCCGGACCGCTCGCCCTCGCCCGGGCGCAGCGCGCCCAGACCGCCCGGCTGCTCATCGAGACGACCGGGCTGCCCATGGCGGAGACCGCGTTCGCGGCCGGGTTCTCCTCGATCCGCGCCTTCAACGACACCGTCCGCGAGGTCTTCGCGCTCTCCCCGAGCGAGCTGCGCGCCCGTCTGCCCCAGCAGACGGTGATCGCACCGGGCGTCCTCAGCCTCAGGCTGCCGTTCCGCGCCCCGCTCAACCCCGACAACCTCTTCGGCCACCTCGCCGCCACCGCCGTACCAGGCGTGGAGGAATGGCTCCCCCACAGCCTGGACGGCGTGGGCGGTACCCCCATCGGCGCCTACCGGCGCACCCTCCGGCTGCCGTACGGACACGGCATCGTGGCGCTGACCCCGCGGCCCGACCACATCGCCTGCCGCCTCAGCCTCAGCGACATGCGCGACCTGGCCGTCGCCATCAGCCGCTGCCGCCGCATGCTCGACCTGGACGCCGACCCGGTCGCCGTCGACGACCAGCTGCGCACGGACCCGGTGCTCGCGCCCCTGGTCGACAAGGCCCCCGGCCGCCGTGTGCCGCGCACCGTCGACGAGTCCGAGTTCGCCGTACGGGCGGTCCTCGGCCAGCAGGTGTCCACGGCCGCCGCACGCACCCACGCGGCCCGCCTGGTCACCGCGCACGGCGAGGCCGTCGAGGACCCCGAAGGCGGCCTCACCCACCTCTTCCCGGCACCGGAGGCCCTCGCCGCACTCGACCCCGAGTCGCTGGCGATGCCCCGTACCCGCCGGACGACCTTCACGACCCTCGTCCGTCAACTCGCCGAGCGATCCATCCACCTGGGCGTCGAGAGCGACTGGGAGGAGACCCGCGCCCGGCTGCTGGCACTCCCCGGCTTCGGCCCCTGGACGGTCGACGTGATCGCCATGCGCGCCCTCGGCGACCCTGACGCCTTCCTGCCCACCGACCTCGGCATCAGACGCGCCGCACAGGAACTCGGTCTGCCGTCGACCCCGGCGGCACTCACCGCACGCGCGGCGGCCTGGCGGCCCTGGCGGGCGTACGCGGTCCAGTACCTGTGGGCGACCGACAGTCACCCCATCAACTTCCTTCCGGTGTAAGGACACACGGTGAAACAGCACACGATCATCGACAGCCCCTACGGCCCCCTCACCCTGGTCGCCGACGACGGCGTCCTGTGCGGCCTCTACATGACCGACCAGCGCCACCGCCCCTCGGAGGAGACCTTCGGTGCACGAAAGGAGGGGGCCTTCGCCGAGGCGGAGGAGCAGCTGGAGGCCTACTTCTCGGGCGAGTTGAAGGAGTTCACGCTCGAACTGCGCTTGCAGGGAACCCCGTTCCAGCGCGGCGTCTGGGAGCAACTGCGCCGCATCCCCTACGGCGAGACCCGCTCCTACGGCCAACTGGCCGACGCCCTCGGCAATCCCGGTGCCTCCCGCGCGGTGGGTCTGGCCAACGGCAGGAATCCCATCGGCATCATCGTCCCCTGTCACCGCGTCATCGGCGCGAGCGGCGGCCTGACGGGCTACGGCGGCGGGCTGGAGCGCAAGCGCCGGCTGCTGGAGTTCGAACGGGGATCGGCGCTGTTCTAGGGGATGCCTACCCTTCCCGGAGACTCTGCAGCAGAGCGGGCAGTGCGGTGCCGATCGGTTCCCGTACGACCTCGTCGGCGAGGTCGTCGTACGGGGTGGACTCGGCGTTGACGATGACCAGCCGGGCCCCGTGGTCGGCGGCCAGGCCGGCGAGGTCGGCGGCGGGCTGGACCTGGAGGCTGCTGCCGACCGCGATGAACACCGTGCACGCCTTGGTGATCGCGACCGCCTCGCCGAGGACCTCGGGGTCCAGTTGCTCACCGAACATCACGGTCGCCGACTTCAGGATCCCGCCGCACTCCAGGCACGGCGGGTCGTCCTCCCCGGCCTCGACGCGGGCGAGGGCGTCCTCCATCGGGCCGCGTGCACGGCACCGCGTGCAGACGACGCTGCGGGCGGTGCCGTGCAGTTCGAGGACCTTGCGGGCGGGCATCCCGGCGAGCTGGTGCAGCCCGTCCACGTTCTGCGTGATCACTCGCACGGGTACCCCGGACCGCTCCAGCTCGGCCACGGCCCGGTGCGCGGCGTTCGGCTCGGCGTTCAGGGTCCGGTGCTGCCGCCGCATCTGCCACGAGCGCCGCCGGATCTCCGGATCGCTCATGTAGTACTGGTACGTCACCAGCTTCTCGGCCTCGGGGTCCCGCCGCCACAACCCGTTCGGCCCGCGGTAGTCGGGGATCCCGGAGTCGGTGGAGATACCGGCGCCGCTGAGCACGGCGACGAGGGGCTTGGTCATGTCACCGAGAGTAGGACGGCTGATCTCGGTGGGGCGAACGGATAACGCGGCCCGCCTCAGCCGACCCGGTGGCCGTTCTCCAGCTCCGCCGTGCCCGCGCCGTCCGCCAGCACGTCGAGGGCGGCGAGCACGCGGCGCCCGAGGGCGCCGGGCAGGTAGTCGGTGAGTTCCTCACGCGGCACCAGGCGCCAGGACAGCAGCTCCTCCTCCTGCAGCCGGATCGCCTTGAGGTCGTCCTCGCCGAGGACCCCGCCGTCGTACAGGTAGGCGACCAGGGGCGGGCGTCCCGTCCCGTGCACCCAGTCGACCGCGAGCAGCCGGCCCAGCTCGCGGTCGAGGCCGATCTCCTCCAGCGTCTCGCGGCGCGCACCCTGACGCGGCGTCTCGCCGTCGTCGGACTCGATCGTGCCGCCCGGCAGCGCCCAGCCCTCACGGTAGTTGGGCTCGACGAGCAGCACCCGGCCTTCGGCGTCGCGGAAGAGGGCGGCCGCGCCCGACAGGACACGGGGGAGGGACGCGATGTACGCGGCGAAGTCTGGAGTCGTCATCCAGGAAGGGTAACCACTGCCCGGTCAGGAGACGGCGGACGTCAGGTACGTCAGGTACACACCTCCCGCGCAGTCGGGCACCGTCCGGAGAGTCCAGCGGCCTTCCACCGTCCGGGAGGAGAAGTTCGACTCGGCGTCGTCCTCCTCCACCTCGCCCTCCTTCAGCGCGTACCCCGCCTTGGGGAGCTGCTTCTGCAGGAAGGTGAGCGCGGAGTCGAAGCCGCCGCGTACGACGGTGGACACGACCAGCCGGTCGCCCGTGCGGTGCTCCACCGAGGTCACGACCGCGCCCTCGGGCACCGGCAGGTCGGCCGGAAAGTCCTTGGGCAGCGGAAGTGAGGCGGCGGTGGGGCAGCCGCCGGGCGTCGGCGCGGCGGCTGCCTCCACGGCGGGCCGCTCGGATTGCTCTTTCGCGGCGGAGCATCCGGTGACGGCCGCCAGGGTGAGGACGCAGCCGGCCAGCGCGGTGGCGGGCGGGAACGGCTTCATCTATCGGCCTCCCGTGGTCTTCTTGTGCTTGCCGGCGATCATGGCGTCATACGCGCCGTACAGCGTGTTGTCGGAGGACTGGCGGGCGAGGGAGGCCAGCGCGTCGTGGTTCTGCGCGCCCCCGGTGGCGCAGGTGCCGGTGCAGCCGTCGGCGTAGGCGACGAGGACGCGGCCCTGGGCGTCGAGGGTGACGTCGATGAAGTCCAGGAGGTTGCGGTCCTGGCCGCAGGTGGTGCCGCCGGTGCAGATGGACCCCTTCTGGACCGGGTCGGTGGGGGTGGCGTCGACGGTGACCCAGGACTGGCCGCCGTCGTAGGTGGTGGCCACGTACAGGTGCCAGACGCCCTTGAAGTTCGCCGTGTCCTGGTAGTTGCCGCCGGTCGTCGTGCCCAGGAAGGCGAAGGCGGCGCGGTTGTCGTCGCCCGCGGTCACGGCCGGGAAGACGATGTTCTTGATGCCGAGGGCCGCACCGACGTTCTGGTCGTACAGCCACGTTCTGCCCTTGTCGTGGCTGACGGCGATCCGCGCGGTGCCGTCGCTGTTCTGGTAGCCCATGTAGAGGGTCCCGCCCGCGCCGGTGCCCACACTGGGGTCGGAGTCGCCGGGGGTGCTGGCGGGGTTCTTGCGGACGGTCC